>NZ_JAAKGU010000010.1:0-212922 GCF_011043685.1 Paenibacillus apii
AGACCGTTCCAGATTGTGCACTAAAATAGCCGTTGTTAATTCACTCATGGGACACCCTCCTGGTAAAATAGTAGAAAACCCGGTTATCACAATGCCGGGCTTTCTGTATTAACTTTAAATTCACCACGCTATAATAGCTGCATTAATCAATCTTCCTGCTGTTGCATAAGCAGCTGGATCATCAGCCACTCCAATCCCCGTCGTGTTATCGACGTTTGTAAGGATCACAATTATTAATGCTCCACCGACATAAGCGATTGCGGCAATTTTCCCACTTTGTTTATCTTTCACCACAGAGGTGGCTTTCACTTTTTCACCTTCAACCTCTACCTCGTATTGTCTCCTATCGTTGCCTTTTAGCTTTTGAATTAATGGGTCAACATCTTTAGGATCCTGTGTGTCTTTGATTAATTTATAATATACCATTCCATCATCAGGCAGTACGTGGAATAATACAGCTTTGAATGGTGTTCCAGGAATAGTGCCGGTATCCGGTACAACCTTCCCGTCAGGGATCCAATTTGGTGGTTCCACAAGACCATCCACCGTTGTTATTCCTGTGGTTCCTTTTTTCACCGTCTTATTTTTGAAAGCATTTTGATAATATAAAATGTACTCATTCAATTGTCTTTGCGCTTTAAGATAGTATGCTCTGTTAGCTGGTGTATTATTGTGTGTTTTTAATTCAAAGAGGTAAGCCTCTCCTCCACTGTTCGGAGTATCGTCATCTACTCTTGCGGCATCTTCTACCAAGTCTGGTCTAAGGATTCGAACTGTCCGAGGTATTACAGTATTGGAGAATCTAGCAGGCGTCCCTTTATCCTTTGTAAACCTATCCTTAACCGCAGAATGAACCAATGTCCCAACTTTCATCCAATATACATAATCATAACTTTCAGAGGAGATTGACATTCTAGCGCTTGCTCTAGCGCTTGCTATACCCACCCTATCAGGATCTTTCAATTCGTAAGCAAGAAATTCAATACTGTTTGTGTTCATTAATAACCATACTTGGTCTGGATTGGTGCCTTTATCCCTAATATACATTATCATGTCTTCAATCACAGAATTAAGATTAATGATTGCATTTCCAATTTCTTCTGATAAGTATACCAATTCTGTTTTTGTGACATCACCTAAAACTTCCGAACCGGAAAATTCATCCACCTTATTATAGTAACCTTTTAATTTTTCTTTCCATTCTTCTGCCGCAAGTATGTTTGTTCTAATTTCCAACAAATCAGTTGTATCCCAATTATAACCAGAGGGGAGATCGAAAGAAGTACCTTCTGTACTTCCAAACCCTACTGTTGAAGGATCATCTATTACTTGATAATATCCGTCCTCGGTTCTAAACTTTCCCTCTAACAATTCTGTGCCATCAGAAATACCGTCTTGATCTGAATCGCTTTTTAAATGATTTGTTTTCACAACCTTAACTTGACCATTTGATATAATTCTAAACCCTGTTTGCTCTTGACTGTCTGTCAGACCATCTCCATCACTATCTTTGTAGCCTAAGTATGTAGAGGATTTAAGAAAGTAAGTTCCTGGTTGTAAAAATAAACTATTTTTATTACCTGGAACCATTTTCTTAAGCTCAACTCCGTTAGCATCTTCAAGGACTATTGTAATATTCGGTATGTTGTAGTACACAGAGGTAGGCTCTGTTAATTCAAATTTATAATAGTCGATATCAAATATAGAGGAAAAATCCGAGGTGCTGAACAGTTCCCAGTCTTCCAAAATATGGGCTCGATCCATTGAACCATCTGCATCCTGCTCAACCGTAATTCTCACATACGGAAAGTCAGAGCTAAGAGCGCTTGGTGAAATTTTTATATAATAAGTCGTTCCTCCGGTCAGTGTATAATCTACTTTTGAAATTAGACTACCGTCAATGTTACCTATACTGTTGTCATTCGACGCCAACTGATTCTGTAAATTCTTATCGCTAAATAATTGGATCCGTGTAGCCGGTTCCTCTTCCATTGTCGAACTGCCAACATAAGAAGTATAAAATCGGTACAGGCTTGTCGTAGGTGCGGTAAATGAATAATAGGAAACAACGTCACCTGGTAAATCGTATGTTGAGGTTGCACTCAAGTCTAGTTGATTAAACTTGCTAGGGTCGGGTACTTCAACACCATTACCGCTGCTTTCGGGTGTAGTCTTAACCTCAACACGTGTGATTTTGCTACCTAAACTAAACGTTGCACTCATTTCTTTAACCGCTTTGCTTGATATTGTTGCATTAGCAGTCTTTACCTCAACCGGATTATCATTACTATCAAACCCGGTAAATGTAGCGGTTACGTTCGTTGATGAATTTGTTCCATTTTCTATAACCGCAGTTGCTGAAATTGTAGTGTTGATATTTCTATAGGCAAATGATAAAAGATTTAAGTCTGTGGCAATTCCAATAGTCTTGAACACTACTCTGGAGATCTGTGAGCCAGCGTTCAATACAACACTGAATGATCCACTACCGCCAGATGAGGTATATGAGGTTGCAGATTTAGTTTCCACAGCTCTGTTGTTCACATCATATCCTGTTGCAACGATTCCTATTGTTTGACTTGTCACAGTTCCGTTTTCAACTGAGCCAGTAGCAATAATTTCCCCATTTTCCATTCGATAAGCTCTAGATAATAGCACGACATCCGAAGCCTGCCCGACTGCTTTTATTACTACACTGGTAATCTGTGATCCAGCGTCAAGGATAACGTTAAAGGATGCGCTTCCACCTGATGATGTATATGAACTTACCGTTTTAGTTTCGATAGCTTTGTTATTTACATCATATCCTGTAGCGACAATTCCTATTGATTGACTTGTACCAGTTCCGTTTTTACAGAGCCTGTAGCAATGACTTTCCCATTTTCTAATCGATCGGCTGCAGATAACAATACGATTTCTGAGGCCTGCCCAACTACCTCAACCACTACACTGGTAATCTGTGGCCCAGCATCAAGGACAACGCTGAATGATGCACTACCACCTGATGATGTATATGAGCTTATCGTTTTAGTTTCAATAGCTTTGTAATTTGCATCAAATCCTGTAGCAACGATTCCTATTGATTGACTTGTACCAGTTCCGTTTTCTACAGAGCCCGTAGCAATGACTTTCCCATTCTCTATTCGATCCCCAGCAGATAACAATACGATCTCAGACGCCTGGCCTGCTGCCTTTACCACTACACTACTAATCTGTGAACCCGCATCAAGAATAACGCTGAATGATGCGCTTCCACCAGACGATGTATACGAACTTATCGTTTTGGTCTCGATGGCTTTGTTATTTGCATCGTATCCTGTGGCGACAATTCCTACTGATTGACCAGTCTCAGTCCCATTTTCTACCGAACCAGTGACAATGACTTTCCCATTTTCCAGTCTATCCGCACTGGATAACAGCTCGATCTCATGGGCCTGTCCAACTGCCTTTACCACTACGCTGCTAATTTGTGAGCCTGCGTCAAGGATTACGCTAAGTGATGAGCTACCTCCCTTTGATGTATATGAACTCAAAGTTTTAGTTTCAATGGCTTTATTGTTAACATCATATCCTGTAGCGACAAATCCTACTGATTGACTCTCAACATTACTATTCGCTACAATACCGTAGACAGTAATTTTGCCTTCATTACTTTTCCAGCTATACGCAGATAGAAGTCTTATAGTTGGAGAGTCCGATACGACCCTCAGAATTCCAAAGTGATCAATTTTTTGCGTAGCTTCCGGGGAGTAACTCTTTTTAATAACAGTACTATTGGTAGGGTTAACCACCGTAGATTTGTTGCTTTCGATAATATTGTTATCTTTATCGTAAGCGCTGATTACAAAAACAGTATTGGCATTATAGTTATTAACCACGGTCAAAGATAAATCTAACGCGTCGATTGATTTAGTGATAACAACATCTTTAACCAGAGTACTCATGACATCCAATGGATTATTTCCATCTGTAGCGTCAGCTGCCATCTCAAAATTATAATTCCCATAGACTCCTGTAAACCCTGGCTGGAAACTCTTAAGAATACTTCCCGAAGTATTTATTGGCTCAAGATAGTTTGTATTTACTGCGAGAGTCTGAAGCGTGTTAGCATACACATCGTTAGTTACCGATGGGGAATATGTAGAACTAATAACCAATTCCTTTGAATAGTTCTCGAAGGATGTAATTGGTGTGGCTTTATATACGTTGGCATCCACTAGCGAATTCAGTGAGGAGAAGATAATAGAGATAATTAAAATGTACGAGATGGCTGTTTTGGAAAGTAGCTATTTAATAAGTATCCCTCCATATAAATTTTTTCTTGCTCAATTATCATATCAATTATTAGTTTTTATCCATTTTTGTAACCCCCCTCCAATCAAAGAGTTTATCACAAAATTTCAAAATATTCCCTGATATATTTTGTATACTTTTGTAAAAATATTTAAATTTCTTATTTGAATTGCGGATTAACTCGAAAATACAAATACTAATTATTCTTCGATCTCCACTATAAGAGCTAAGGTAAGAACTGATAGTTACCTTAAAAGTATCCAACCAAGATAGCTCATTAAGGAAGCGTGTTAACGACGCTGTTAAATTCCCCTTACAAACAAAACCTCCAAATCCTTCATCTGAGATCCCCTCCCTAAGCCTTAATTTTGAAGGTTTTTGCTCTTCCTTTAAGCTAATTTTCTTCAATCTTACAAAAAAAGAAAAAGAACCTCAGATTGAGATCCTTTTTTAAGAAAGCAGCTTTAATACCTGAAGCAAGTGCCAAGGCGATGATTCCACCAGTAGAAGTGCCACGGATGAGATTGAAATGATGGTGGATAGGTCCAAATTCATCCTCAAATTGCGAAAGTATTATAGCAGAGTAGAGACCTTTAATTCCTCCCCCATCTATCGCCAGAATCTTGTAACAGTTTGAATCCAAGTTGCTCCCCCCTTTAATACTACAAGCACAATTGACCTTGTGTATAAAAAAAGAACACAACAACATAAAGAAACATGTTGTCGTGTTCAAGGTGCAAGAAAATCGTTGTATATTCATGCGATTAATTAAATACAAATTCAATCATTAAACTAAATGAAACATATTTATCAATTAAACTGAAACATTTCTCACTTGAAATGAAAAATCACAACATAGTAGTGATATTGATTTATCCGTTCTTCAGCTTACCCACACCGGCTGTACCCGCAATTTCCGCAGGTTTTGCAGCCTTCGATGTTAATCAGCGAGGCGCTGCCGCAGGATGGGCACAGGTCGCGGGAAGCCGACGATGAGTGACTGTGCCCGTGTCCGCCGTGGCCTTGGTCGGCCTCAGCGGCCGGGGCTGCCGGAGCGACGCCGCCGGCCTTCAGCTCGGCATTCAGCGCGCTCTCGAAATCCTCGAGCGCGAGCGTTGCGGCAATCGGCGCCGGAGCGTGGTCTTCATGTGCGCTTTGCTGCACATGGGTTTCCAGCGCCTTCGCCACCGCGTCGGCTATGGACTCGACGCGGTTCGCGCCGAAGCCAATGGCGCCGGAGCCGCCGATGCCTTTGAGATGCTTGATCAGCAGCTCAACCTTCTCGCCGTGGTCTCCGTAGCGGAGGAACAGCGAGCAGACGCGGCCGAGCGCTTCCGCCATCGCGAACACGTCGGAGCCGGCCTTGCCGACGTTCAGGAAGATTTCGGCCGGCGTGCCGTTCAGGTCGTTGATGGTAATGTACGCCATGCCGAACGGCGTATTGATCTTGTATGTCGCGCCGCGCAGCACCTGCGGGCGTTTCTTGTACTGCTTGTCGACGACGCTTCCGGCGGCCTGCGCGGCTGGAGCCGGAGCAGGTGGAGCCACATTCACAGCCGGTGCAGCAGGAGCTTCCGCAGCCGCTTCGGCAGCGGGTTTAGCCGTCTCCTTCAGCGGAGCGTCCTTCTTGTCTTCCTTCTTCTCCGTCTGCAGCACCTGCGTATCGCGGCTGCCGTCGCGGTAGATCGTCACGCCTTTGCAGCCGAGGTCGAAGGCCAGCTCGTACAGTTCTTTCGTCTCTTCCACCGTAAAGTCGTTCGGGCAGTTCGCCGTCTTAGAGATGGAGCTGTCCACCCAGCGCTGAATCGCTGCCTGTACGCGGATATGATCCTTGGCGGACAGGTCCATGGAGGTTACGAAGTAGTCCGGCAGTTCTTCCCCCGGATGAGCTTCCAGATACTCCTCTGCAATCGGCACGAACTGTTCGTCGAAGCCGAGGCGGCTTTGACGGAAATATTTGAAGGCAAAGTACGGCTCGATTCCGGTCGATGTGCCGACCATCGTTCCTGTGCTGCCTGTCGGTGCTTGGGTAATGACCGTAACGTTGCGCATCCCCTGCTTCGAGACGGCTTCGCCGACCTCTGGATACACTTCAGTCATATTTTTCATAAAGCCGCTAAGCAGGTATTTCTCGGCGTCGAACGCCTGGAAAGAACCTTTCTCTGCCGCGATTCCGGCTGAGGCCAGATAAGCTTCGCGTGCCATAAAGCCGTACAGCTTGTCCAGGAATTCCAGCGATTCAGGGCTGCCGTACCGGATGTTCAGCTTGATCATCAGCTCGGCCAGACCCATTGTTCCAAGACCTACGCGGCGCTCTTTTTTCTGATTGGCTTCGTTCTCCGGGAAATGATACGGCGTCTTGTCGATAACATTATCCAGGAAGCGCACGGAATAGCGGGTTGTCGTCGCCAGATCATCCCAAGCGACATCATGCTTCTCCTCGTCGTAGAACTTGGAGAGGTTGATCGCGGACAGGTTGCAGACGCCCCAGCCCGGCAGCCCTTGCTCGCCGCACGGATTCGTACAAATGATCGGGTTGAAGTACCAGCTGTTGGACATCTGGTTGTAGTATTCCATGAAGACGACGCCCGGCTCCGCCGATTTCCACGCGGATTCAATTATGGTATGCCAGATCTCCCGCGCTTTGACGGTGCGGTAATGGTTGACCTTGCGGCCGGCCGCCTTCCATTTATCCAGATCACCGTCCCAGACTTCGTTATAGTCCGGCTCCGTCGTATCCGGGAAGACGAGATCCCAGTCGAGATCCTCTTTGACCGCCTTCATAAAGGCGTTGCTGACGCAAACCGACAGGTTGGCGTTTGTCACCTGGCCCATCGTCTGTTTGACGGTAATGAAATCGGCCACGTCCGGATGCCAGTCGTTGATCATCAGCATCAGCGCGCCGCGGCGGCTGCCGCCCTGCTCGATCAGGCCCGTCGTATAGCTGAACAGACCGCCCCAGGATACCGCTCCGCTCGAAGAGCCGTTAACACCCTTGACCACAGCACGGCGCGGACGCAGCGAGGACAGGTTAATGCCGACACCGCCGCCGCGAGCCATAATTTCCGTCATCTCGGACAACGTCTCCATAATGCCGCCACGGCTGTCTTTTGGCGAAGGAATGACATAGCAGTTGAACAGCGTCAGTTCGTCGCTCGCACCCGCTCCGGCCGCGATCCGCCCCCCTGGAACAAGCTTCCAGTCATCCAGAATGCTGCGGAATTTATCCGTCCATTCGCGCTGCAGCTCCGGCGTCTTCTCCACGGAAGCCATGGCTCCCGCCAGGCGGTCCCACATTTCTTCCGGTGTTTTTTCAATATTAAGCGTGAGCTTCTCCACATCGGATTTCACCAGCTCGCCGCTTCGCGTCTTGACCGTTACCGTCCGGCCGCTGCGCTCCACGATTTCTCCAACTTCCTTGGTCGGGAACTTCGGGTCATCCTTCGTCAGTACCAGGACCACGTCGCCCACCTTGGCATTATTTGTATCGGCATCCTTCCAGGCATAGCGGTCCAAAAAGATTTTCTCGCTTAGCCCCTCCAGCTGCTGCTTGCGCTTCACTGTACTCAATATAAACAACCTCCCGTAAGTATGATTCGTATTCCGATGTATGTGTCAGGCGGGTTTTCATTTTGTCACCCACAACATGAGCTTCCCTGCCACCATCGTGGCGGCTTTGTAGGCACTCCCGGAAGTTCATCTTGTCAATTACAAATAACCGCTTCTTTTCGGAATAAAACGGCTTTTACCGCATTTGTCACAATATATTGTGTGAAGCGGCCTTTAAACTATACCATATATTGTAGAAAGAGTCTTTGGCGAAATACGGCTGACCATGCCGAAAAATCGCGGCGGATGCCCCTGTTTTCTCCCTGATTCTCTCGTTATTAAAGGCAGACTTCAAAAATAGCAGTTATGAATTCTCTCTTTTGCGCGCATACTACTTATACAATTCACTATGTAAACTTTAGGCCCGCAGGAGGAGACCGCTCTCATGACTCACGTACCCCGCAATAACCCTGAGCAAGAACCAGGTGAGGCTTCCGTTCTCCCCGTGCCTATTTCCTTCGAACGTGAATGGCTGCAGGATCTGGAGTCCCGGCTGGACAAAGGCGGTCCCTGGGGAGACTGGAGGCTGTCCCGGCTGGCAATGGAAGGCGAGGCTTCCGGACTTGTGGAGAGCTTCGAGGAGCTGCAGTGCATGAAGCATCTGGCTTCGCTGTCTCCTCTGCCCCATCAAATCGACACGGCGCAAAAGGTGCTGTTTGAGATGTCGGGACGCGCGATTCTGGCGGACGAGGTCGGCCTTGGCAAGACGATCGAAGCGGGGCTCGTGCTGAAGGAATATCTGGTGCGCGGGCTGGTCTCCAAGGTGCTCATTCTCGTTCCCGCATCGCTGGTGCTTCAGTGGGTACGCGAGCTTAATACGAAGTTCGGCATATCGGCCGTGGCGCAAAAAAAAGCCTACTCCTGGGACAACGACATCGTGGTCGCGTCCATGGATACGGCCAAGCGCGATCCCCACAAGGACCGGCTGATCTCGGGCGAATACGACATGCTGATCATCGACGAAGCCCATAAGCTCAAGAACAAGAAGACGACCAACTACCAATTCGTCCAGCAGCTGCGCAAAAAATACTGCCTGCTCCTCACCGCGACACCGGTGCAGAACGATCTTGGGGAGCTCTTCAATCTCATTACGCTGCTGAAGCCGGGCCAGCTTGGAAATCAGGGGGATTTTGCCGCCAATTTCGTGGTGGACAAGCGCGTGGCCAAGAATGAAGAGCAGCTCAAGGGCGAGTTATCCAAAGTAATGATCCGCAATCGCCGGGGCGAGGGTCCGGTGGCTTTTACGAAGCGGAAGGTGCGGAACGTCCCGCTTACGCTTTCAACCGAAGAACAAACATTATATGACGGAGTCACTTCCTTTGTCAAAGATCAGTATCAGGAGTCGGGCGGGAACCTCAGCAGCATGCTGTCGCTCGTCACCCTGCAGCGGGAGGTGTGCAGCAGCCGGGACGCGGTGTTCGTCACCCTGGTGAATCTGACGAAAAAGCTTCCTGAGGACTCGCCGCGCCGGGACCGGATGATCGAGCTCCTCCAAATGATCCGAACGGTAAAAGCGAATACGAAGGCGGAGAAGACGATATCACTCATCAAAGAGATGAACGATAAAGTAATCGTATTCACCGAATACCGGGCGACGCAGGAATATTTACTGCAATATTTTCGGGAGCACGGCATCCACTCTGTCCCTTATTCAGGTGGCATGAACCGCGGCAAAAAAGACTGGATGATGGACCTGTTCCGCGGCCGCGCCCAGGTGATGATCGCTACCGAAGCGGGCGGCGAGGGCATCAACTTGCAGTTCTGCCACCATATGATCAATTTCGATCTTCCGTGGAACCCGATGCGGGTTGAGCAGCGGATCGGCCGGGTGCACCGGCTGGGGCAGCAGAATGATGTCCTCATTCACAACCTCTCCACCACCGGCACGATTGAGGAGCATATTCTCCACCTGCTTCATGAAAAAATCAACCTGTTCGAGACGGTGATCGGCGGTCTGGATACGATTCTGGAACGCTTTGAGAAGAAAGAGTCGCTGGAAAAAAGCCTCTACAAAATCATGCTTGAGGCTGCAAGCGACGAGGAAATCCGCAGCAAAGTGGACCATCTCGGTCAGACGCTGGCGGATCTGAAGGACGGAATGCTCAGTGAAAGCGAGGCCGCGCCATGACCATGACCCCTCAGCAGGTGCAGAAGCATGTAATGGACTATCTGGAAGCGACGGAATGCCAGATTATCGAAAAATCGCCCGCTCACGTGACCGTGAAGCTGTCCCCCCGGGCCGATCAAATGCTGACTGACCGGCCGTATTACTGGGGATTTGTCGAGCGGACCGGTGCAGAGCCGCAGACGCTGTCCTTCACCTTCGTGTTCGACCCCGAGAAATACGACGCGGCGAATAACGGCGCCGCCACAGAAGGTGCCGGGAACCCGCCGACCGTCGCAGGACCGAATGACGGCATCCTCTCGCGCTACTTCGGAGTGGCGCCGATGCTGCCGCGTCTTGGTCCCGGCCTGATCCGCCGGGAGGACGTCACTTACGGCAGCAGACGGCTGCGCCAGATCTGGAGCGCGGCGCAGACCGAGGGCAAATGCCTGCATTTGTTCGAGGTCCCGGGAAGCCTTCAGCGAAAGACGCTCTTCTCGGCTGCTTACGAGCCGTGGCTTGCCGTCTGCTTCAAGGTCGAGCTCAGCTGCGATTTGAAGCGGGAGGAACTGCATTTTATCGGCATATCCCTGCTTACCGGGGAAGTCCGGGAGAACTTCGGGTCCAGGCTGAATTCCATGGAGCTGTCTCCCCGGCTCCCGGAGAACGTCCATATCCAGCCTTATGAGCTCTCCCTCGTCAAGGGAGCCGATCTGCTGGAGCGCCGGATCGTCTCGAAGCTGTCCGGCCAGGATTACGGCTGGGCCGAAGCGGCGAGACGGCGCCTGCAAAGCGAGTTGGAAATCATAGACGCCTACTACGGCGAGCTGCTGAAAGAACCCGACGAGGAAAAGCGCCTTGCCGTGGAAGAGCAGTATAACAGCCGCCGAAAGGAAACGGTTTGGCAGTATGAGCCGCATATTTCCGTTTCCCCTGTCATTTATGGACTGTTTCATCTCCGAAAGCAGTAGGAAGCGACCCGGCTCGCTAAAAGCGGCCAAAAAAAGCGCAGACGTCCGCCCGGGAGCGCGACAGCTTGCAACATCCTTTTCAGCGTTTGTCCGCTACAATTTAAGAAGTGAACCTGAAGCAGCGGCATTAAAACAATATTCGGAGCCATTTAGAAAGACAGGTGAATAAAACGCTAATGGATAATCTAAGCAGAATGAGGCGGATCGCTTCGGCGCTGCGCGTCAGCTTTCTCTTGATTGTTGCCCTTCTTCTAACGGCGGCCTTTCCCGAATTTCCCTTGGGGCCGCCAGGGAAAGGCGCTCAAGCCGTCAGATTAACAGACCAATCAGCGCAAGGAGCGGCCGCCTTCCGGGCTGTCGGAACGGTTGACGCAATGGGCGGGACGAGCAGCTCTGCCGCTTCCGCCCTATCCCCGCTTCCTAAGCGGCAGCAGGATATGTCCGTTCCGGAGTCGCTGAAGGATTTTGTCCGCAAAGCGGTGGACAAGCTTGCCGGTGAGGCGCCGTTCAAAGAATGGAAGACGGCAGAGCAAACGATCGGTCCGCTGGGTCCCGGCACCCACAGCTGGCTCGTTAACTTCTTCAGCGACGATCAGCGGATCGGCTATATGATTATTACCGCCTCGGACAACGGGGAATATACATTGAGCGAATACGGAGCGGGTACCGATGAAAGCCTCCCCTACTCCGTAAGCGAGCTGCGCCGGTTCCTGGCGCAGAAAGGCCTTATTCATTCTTCCGACAATATCATTGAACCGTTTCCGCTTTATGCACCGCTTCTGCCTTATTGGAAAGTAACATTGAACGGCCAAACGCTGTACTTGAACGCCATCGTTCCGGAGATTCTTCCCTGGGACAAAAGCAAGGCTGAAGCGGTCGCCGGACGCGCTCAATCGGCCCGGCCTTACGGCTTATTGTCATCCGCGCTGCCGGATTCCACCGTCAAGCCGATATTCCGGAGCGGACAAGCCGGGGACCCGTACGACAATTTGCTGTGGCTGACATCCCCGAAGCTTACCCGGCTTACAGCCGGAGAATTTGCCAAGCTGCTTCACCGGGAGCAAGGACTTGTGTTCCGGTCCAGTTCCGGAGCGAACGACACCGTAGGCGCCCCGCTGATGATCTCGGGCTACCAGCTGTGGACCAGACCGGATGCCGCAGGCAGCATCCCCATAGCATATGCCGCTTCAGGCATGGGCGGACAGCGCTTCCTTCCGCTTGACGCCCTTCAGCAAAGCGGCCAGTTCCAGGTCTATATCTCCGATGACGGTCAACCAGCAAGTCCAAGGCGGTAAGCAAGCCGATAAAGCCCCATTCCTCCGATTTTGGAGAGATGGGGCTTTTTTACAGATAAATGCAACAATATCTTCGAACCATACGTTTAGACAGTAATCACCGAGGCTCGACGGGAGGATTTGATGAAAAGATCATTAATTGCAGCTCTCATCCTCGCTCTCGTGATGCTGAACCTTGCCGGCTGCGGCAAAGAGATCTCGAGGGATGAAAATACAGCGAAGCAATACATTACGGCGCAAGGCTATAAAATCACTTCCAGCAAAGGTGAAGTGTCCAGCTATATTTTGGACAAAGGAAAGCTGATCGGCAGTACAGAATCGACACCCTATCGGCAGGCATGGGGCGTTCAAAAGGCACAACCTGATGCGTTTTTTGGAAAACGGATCACCATTTATAGATTTACAGTCTCTAATCATCCGCTGGAACAAAAGTATAAGTCAAAGACCAACGTGTATATCATGCTTTGCGAAGGCCGGATGATCGGCGGCTATTCTTTTCCCGATATCGCTGGTCTGTTAGGCGCGCCCTACTCCTTGAATGGTTTAACTTTGGAAGAAGTAACGGGGCTCGGTTACCAAGAATGGCTTCGTCATTGGGAGAAGAAATACGGGGATTAACGCAAAAACGCACGTACGTGTGCGAACGATAAAATATGACGCGCAAACCTGCTCTCTGATTTGCGCGCCATTTCACCTGCCGCTTTTGTTTACCTCTTGTCTCTAACCTTTCGGCTGCTGCGCCAAATGGACAAGCCGACCGGCAGCATACCGAACCATCTTTGGCTCCAGGGCTGTTTGCCGGCGCGGCTGCGGCCGCGGCTTTCACGCGGGCTTTCCATGTATACGACCACTTTTTCAGTTATATATTTGACCAGATCTTCACCGTCCGAGGCCATTGCACTCACCTCCTCCTGTCTTCCTCTCCTTATTGATTAGTCTGCACCGTTTCTCCCTCCCCTAAACGGGCTTCATCCGCATAAATCGGTCTTATCGTGCACAATCTAACCCAAAAAAGAACAGTGCTGAAGCAAGCTTTACCGCTTTCGGCTTCAAGATTGCACAGGGGAGGTTGATCTCTTGATTCTGTATACCAAATGGAGAGAATCGGCAAGAGGGGTACTGGTCCTGCTTATGGCCGGAACCCTGCTGGCCGGCAGTACCAAGGCGTTCGCCGCCACACCGGAGGAACGGCCTGAACAGCATCAGTCCCTGATTGGGCATGGTCACCGCATCGTCCTGATTGATGCCGGTCACGGGGGCATTGATGGAGGAACCTCACACGGCGATATTCTGGAAAAAGACCTGACGCTTGCCATATCCCGCAAGCTATTCATGCTGCTGAGAGCGGACGGATTCGACACGATCCTGAACCGGTTCGGCGATTATGCGCCCAGCGAGGAGAATTTGTGGCTTCGCAGCCGTTCCCGGCATATGCGCGATCTCGCCCAGCGCAAAGAATTGGCCGAGACGCTGCCCGCAGCTGTCGTCGTAAGTGTTCATATCAATTGGGCGCGTTCTTCCTCGAAGCATGGGCCGATTGTGCTGTATCGCCAGGAAGGACGGAGCTTTATGCTGGCCAAATCGATCCAGGACCAGCTGAACGGGCTTTACGGGGTAGAGCTCGACAGCCAGCCCGGGAAGCCGTTTTATCTTCTTAACAAAATAACCGCCCCCACGGTTATCGTGGAGGCGGGCTTTATCAGCAGCCCGGTTGACCGGGCCATGCTGACCTCTTCAAGGGGCCAGGAAAAGATCGCCGAAGCAATCTCGGAAGGCATTGCCACTTATCTTATGGAATTGTAGGCTCCGGGTTCCAGTTCCACTCTTTCTTCACCAGATCGGAAATTCCGATGAACTGAACATGATTCTTTAATTCCTTAATGCCGCCGCGGATTCCTGCGGCGGTCTCTTTGCCTTGGATGCCGACATGGCCGATCGTGACACAATAGTGGTCATCGAGCGCCCTTTTTCCCGCCAATTGCAGCTGACGGGTGACGTGACGTGCTGTATGCGCGTCGTCCAGGAAGACATGATTCTCCACTCGCGGCAGTCCCATTTGTTCGGCCACCCGGCCGGCTACCGAACGGTAATTGGTGTGGCTGTCCACAAAGAACAGCCCCCGCTCCTTGCAGACGGATAGTACGGCGCGCATGACCCGCTCGTCTCCGGTAACTTTGGAGCCCATATGATTGTTGATGCCGATCGCATAAGGCACTTCGTCAATCGCCGCTTCGACACTCTTGCGGATTTCTTCATCGCTCATATCCGATCTTATCACACCCGGACCGAGCCATTCCCGCTTGCCGTTTCGAGGTTCCATCGGCAAATGCACCAGCACGTCGAAGCCCCGTTCATGGGCACGCCGGGCGTCCGCTTCAGAGGTCGACAGAAACGGCATCACCGCGACCGTCAGCTTGATCGGCAGTTCGAGCATCTCTTCTGTTCCCCGCATGTTGTTTCCGAAATCGTCGATGATAACGGCAACACTAGGATGTCCGCCTTCGGCCGTCGGTCCGGCTGGCACCAGAGTATTCGTCTTCACCCGGCCGGGCAGGATCTGCCGATTATTAAACGAATAATCACGCGTTTGATCAGCTGCTTTGCCGTGTCCCGCGGATTCATATTTCTGCCAGGCTGCTGCATTTCCATTACCGCCGACAATTGCTAGGCTTATTATCAGAACTACCAGGGCGGCCGATTTCGAGCCAATCCTGTTCGGCTGACGCAAATGATTCTTGTTCATGAATTCATCTCCCTCGCCAGTATGGGTATACAGTCATTGTTTGATGACGGAGGAAATTTTATGTGGGGCGGACGGCAGTCAACAATTGTCAGCTCCTAGGCCTGTGAACAAGTCACTCTCCCTCAACCGGAATAAGATATCCCATGTATTCCGAAAGGAGAGAGTATCATGAGCATATTCAGAGCTTTTTTATCTGGCAGAGAAGAGGTACCGCCAGTCCGGACACAAGCTTTCGGAACCGCTACGTTCAGACTAAGCCGTGACGGCAAGAGATTGGCGTTCGTTCTTGTCGTAAGAAACATTTCCCGGTTCACTCAAGCCCATATCCATCTGGGGAGAAGAGGCCAGAACGGTCCTGTTGTCGCATTCTTGTTCGGGCCAAACAAGTTTGGCATCTCTGTAAGAAGAGGGGTTGTGCGGGGAACCCTTACTGCGGCGGATTTAGTCGGGCCTCTGCGTGGGAAGACACTAAGATCCTTAGTCGAAGAAATCAAACGCGGCAACACTTACGCGAATGTCCACACGATACAGCATCCGGACGGAGAAATCCGCGGACAAATCAAAAAAGCGTAGTCACCTATATTCGACCATGATGAACGCAAAAGGCTCCCTTCACTAGGGGGCTTTTTCGTATTTTCTCTGAGAGTAACATTTCCCGGAATGGGCGAATATCATGACGTTGTAAAGGAGGGATAGGCAAATGATCAATCCAAATCCAGCATATCCTAATCAAAGTAAGGCAGCTTACCCAATGGGGGGCGATGTGAAAACACTAGGTCAACGGTATATGAATTACCATGTCATTGCACAGACGAGAGACGGGTCACAGTTTGATGGAATTATCGATGGGATGGACGACGATGGCATCACGATGTTAGTTCCTGAGGAGATTGATGCCGCAGAACGGGAAAATGATAATACTTACAGAGCATTTGGCTATGGTCCAAGGAGATTTCGCCGGTTTCGCCGACAACGGTTCCCATTTTTCTTCTTTGCATTTCCATTTTTCACACCTTATCCATACTACTATCCTTATTACCCTTACTATCCTGGGTATGGGTACGGTGGAGGATATTAATAGGTCAACTCTTCCGCCCTGGTTATCAGCCATATTTTGAAAAAAAATCGGGCACTCCCACATCTGCAGAGATGTTAGGGGTGTCCGATTCTGTAATTGCTTTGAGCAAAAAGATGTTGACCGGCTATCCCTGCCGTACCGGCGAGTGAACTGCATACTCAAGCCTCTTCAGGGCTTCTTCCACGGTCGAACGTTGACAGCCGATGTTGATCCGGACGAATCCGTCTCCTTCTTTGCCAAAAGTATATCCCTGATTGAACCAAAGCTTCGCCTCGTGCAGCAAAAAATGTTCCAGTTCCTGATTACCAAGACCGAGCGAACGGCAGTCGAGCCAGAGGAAATAGGTCCCTTCCGGATTGTACACCTTCAGCTGTGGCAGTCTGGCTTCAATAAATTCGACCGCATACTGCCGGTTTCCATCTATGTAGGACATCAACTGATCCAGCCATTCCTCCCCATGCCTATATGCCGCTTCACAGGCCGCTGCGCCGAATATGTTATGACTCTTTTGCGCCACTTGCTCATTTGCTGCATCATACCGGCGTCTCAATTCATCATTTGGAATGATGATATTGGATGTGGAGAGACCTGCCAAATTGAACGTTTTGCTTGGAGCCGTGCATACAACCGTATTCTGTGCAAATGCCTCCGAGATGGATGCAAACGGAACATGACGGTGCGGCTTGAACAGCAGATCGGAATGAATTTCGTCAGATATGACGACAACGCCATGCTTCAAGCACAGCTCACCCATGACCCGAAGCTCATCTTCCGTGAACACCCTTCCGACAGGGTTATGCGGATTACATAGAATAAATAGCTTAACCCTGCCGCTGCCTACCTTGTCTGCAAAGTCGGCGAGATCGGGAACGTAGCGTCCCCCTTCCAGCTTCAGCGGATTAAGGATGGTCTTGCAATCATTCATGCTGATGGCACGAAAGAAAGGGGGGTAAACTGGAGGCTGGATGAGAATGCCGTCTCCCGGTTTGGTGAAGGCGCGGACGGCAGTGAACAAAGCATTGACCACGCCCGGGCTATGGGTAATCCACTTCTTATCCACCTGCCATCCGTGCCGTTTAAGATTCCAATCGATAATCGCATCATAATAGCCCTCGGAACGAGCTGTGTACCCGTATATGCCATGCTGTGCTCTATCCAGGATCGCAGCCTTAACCTCGGGAACGGTCTCGAAATCCATGTCGGCCACCCACATGGGCAGAGCATCCTCTACTCCTACCGATTCCTTGATATAGTTCCACTTGGCAGACAAGGTATTGTTCCTGTCAACCGGCTTGTCAAAGTCAAAGCGCGGCCGGGTCATACGGCCTGTGCCTGCCTTAAAGCATTCTGCTCCTGCTCTGCAATGCGTTGTCCGGTTAGGTCGGTGTTCAGGATGGCCTGCTCCAGAAGCTCCGCATTGACCTTGAAGGGAAGCGCGGCCGCTGCTTGTTCGTCAAGGGAAACGCCGCCTGCTACCAGTGCCGCTTTTTCCCGGAAGCTGTCCTTAAATCCAAGCTCGCGCAAGGTCATCGGCTGTCTTAGAGCATGCAGCAGGTGGGCGACAGTATCAATCTTGGTCTGGCTGTACCCTTCCAGATACAGCTGCACGACCAGACCGAACGCTACCTTCTCGCCATGCAGCCGGATATGCGTCTCATGCTGCTTGGTCAGGCTGTTGTTAATGGCATGCGCAATATAAGCTCGCGGTCTGCCGCTGCTCAAGCTGCCAGCCTGGCCTGCCAGAAAAATGATCGTATTGGTTACCTCGGTTATAGCATCCGTAACCTCCCCGCGGCCAGACGCCAGATATGCGTCGATAGAGAGCTCCTCCAGAATGTCCAGCGCCAGCTTGGAGGTCGCCAGTCCCGCTCTGGCGTGAATGCTGCCCGGTCCTTTTCCCACATTGGGCGCGGCTTCATACCATTTGACGAGCGTGTCGGCAATCCCGGCCGCTATATAGCGTGGCGGCGCAGCCGCCAATATTGCCGTGTCGGACAATACCGCCTTCGGTGATCTCTCCAGCACGATTCCGCCTGTCTGGGTGCCTTGACGGGTATAGATAACGGACAGGGCCGACCATGCGGCGCAGGTAGCCGCGATGGTCGGCACCGTCACAACCGGGAGGCTCAGTTTATCACCCACCGCCTTGATGGTATCCAGAATTTTGCCGCCGCCAATCCCAATGAGCACATCGGATGCCGAAGCTTGCACCGACGCCCCAAGAATATCGATATCTTCCAGGGTACAGTAGCCTTCATACACTTGAATCTCATAAACAATGCCGCTTTCGTCCAGACTTTTCAGTAACGGCTCACCGGCGACGGACAAAGCCGTCTTTCCCGCCAGTATCCAAGCCCGCTGGCCGATGGGGGCAATAATCTCGCCTCCCTTTGCGAGAATTCCCGGTTCGTTCCAGTACTTCTCCGGAGCCTTTGCCAAGATCATATTCATTCTCTCCCTTCAATAATAAGTCAAGCCTTTTACACGTTAGCCCTTTGAACTGCCGGCCGCCTCCGGGGCCTTCAGCACCTTGCGCAGCGCCTCTATAAATATGCGGTTCTCTTCCATCGTTCCAATGCTGACTCTAAGCCACTCCTGCATGCCGTAAGCCGAGCCGGGGCGAATGATCACGCCTTCCTTCAGCAGCTGCTGATACAAGGTATCACTGTCCTGCCCGGTATGCACCATAATGAAGCTCGCTTCCGTTCGAATGTAATCCAATCCCAGCTCTCCGAAGGCTTTGTAGAAATATTCCTTTCCCAGCCGGTTGTTCTCGTAGACTCTCTCCCGAAATCCGGCATCCTTTAATCCGGCCAAGGCAGAGGCTTGGGCAACGGCGTTCACATTGAAAATCTGGCGGCATCGGTTCATATAATCGGCCGTTTCCTCGCTTGCAGCGGCGTACCCGATACGCAGAGAGGCCAGCCCGTAAATCTTGGAAAAGGTACGGAGAACGATCAGATTCGGATATTGACCGATCCAATTGAGCGTATCCGGATAGCCCTGACTGCCGGTTACAAAATCACAGTAAGCCTCGTCCATGGCGACCACAATTGAAGACGGAATATCCTCGAGGAACCGTCTAAGCCGTTCATCTGTAAAGATCGTGCCGGTGGGATTGTTTGGATTGCAAAGCCAGATAACCTTTGTTTTAGCTGTAATTTCTCTCTTAATGGCATCCAGATCGACATTATGCGTTGTTAGCAGAACCTGTATGATTCTGCCTTCCTGCAGCTTGGTAACCGTACCGTACCAAGAGAAGGAAGGTGTCGGCATAATCGCCTCATCGCCCGGCCCGATGAACGTTTCCGCAACAAAGGCAATCAGCTCAAAGGAGCCTGCGCCGATAACGAACTGCTGCGGACCGAGCCCGGTCAGCCGGGACAGTTCAGCCTTAAGCTCGGAATTGCCACCATCCGGATAGCGGGAGGGGGCTTGCAGGACAGCCGCCGCCGCTTCAGTGACACGGGGGGAGCAGCCCAGAGGGTTCTCATTGGAAGCCAGCTTGATGACCTTGCGAAGCCCAAGCTCCTTCACTACCTCCTCCAGCCGCTTGCCGGGAATATACGGATCAATGCTGTGAAGACCTTTCTTATAGGGTAACGCCGAAGACATCAGCTTCAACCTCCTAAAATTAAAATAAAGAAGACCCGATTAATGCTGAACATTAATCAGGCCTCCGGTTTTCCAGTTGGCAGCGAAAGGAATAAATTATTACTATGTCACCAATATGTTTAGTTTGTTTTTATATTTTAACAATATATCATCGGGTATCTGTCATTTCAATAGTCTAGTCATCCATAATTTAGTCGAAATAGTGTATTTATTCATTACTCAAAACAATCTTCCCCCGTGTCCGGCCTGACCGGCTCAACTGATGGGCTGCTCTAACACCGTCTACGGTTAGCGGAAAGACTTCGGTTACTACCGGTTTTAGTTTTTTCGCTTCAACCAGTTCCCTGATGTGATTCATATTCGTTCCGTCCGGGCGGGTAAAAACAAACGAAACGGTCAATTGACGTTCTTGTTCCAATACATCCGCAGCAGCTGAACGTACAGCATCCCGCTCGCTTACTATGGTAGCTACCTTACCGCCATACTTCATGAATTTCAATGCATCCCCATAAGGCTCGCCCCCGAGCGTATCCAGCATAAAATCAAATTCCGTTGCTGTGTTCAGGCTTCCCCGGTCATAGGCAAGAACTTCATCCGCACCCAATGCGCGCACAAATTCAATGTTCTTCGAGCTTGTTGTCGCCGCCACATAGGCGCCGCGCGCTTTGGCCAGCTGAATGGCGGCCGAACCGATCCCGCCGCTTCCCCCCAGAATGAGCACCTTATCCCCTGCCTGAACATTTCCCGCTTCCACAAGCGCTTGCCAGACGGTGAGACCCACCAAGGGGAGAGAAGCCGCTTCAACATAGGTCAATCCTCGTGGCATTGGCGCAACAAAACGAGCAGGAACCACAATTTCATCGGCGTAAGTGCCCTGTTTTTCCATTTCCGGTCTAAAAAAGACATCGTCGCCCACTTTAAAATCAGTCACCTTGGAACCGGCAGCCGCCACTATACCCGCAGCATCCCAGCCCAAAATCAAGGGAAGACGGTATGGAAAAGCTTCTCGCAAAAGCCCTTCCCGTACTTTCCAGTCCACAGGGTTCACCCCGCTTGCCTTGATGGTTATCAGCAGGTCTTCCGGTCCGAGCGGCTCCGTCTCTACAGTAATCATCTTCAGCTGTTGTTCATCGCCATATTCCTCTATGCCAATTCCATTCATCGTTTACATCCCCTTTTCGCAGGTTAAAAACAATCCACCCCTCAAAAGTGTTCAAGGGATGGATTGTTCACTCTTATATTAGAAATCAAAATTGTCCGGATCCGGGCCGACCCGATGATTTTGATTGAGACTGTCAATTTGCTTCATATCTTCCCCAGTTAATTCGAAATCAAAAACGTTGGCATTTTCAACGATCCGGTGTTCTTTTGTAGACTTAGGAATCGTTATAACGCCGTTCTGGAGGTCCCAGCGCAGAATGACCTGGGCAATGGATTTATTGTATTTATCGGCAATTTCTTTGAGTTCCGGATTATCCAGGAGTTCACCCTGCATGAGCGGCGACCAGGCTTCAAATTGAATGCCTTGCTGTTTGCAATATTGCTGTAATTCCTTTTGAGTCAACCGGGGATGGTACTCCACTTGATTCACCATCGGTTTAAGTTCAGCGTCAACCATTAATTCTTCAAGATGATGAATTTGGAAGTTGCTGACGCCAATCGCTTTTACACGGCCTTCTTTATAAATGGTTTCCAGCGCTCTCCAGCCTTCTTTGAACTTTCCTTCTTTCGGCCAGTGAATCAGGTACAGATCCAGGTAGTCGAGGCCCAGTTTTTGCAGGCTCGTTTCATAGGCGGCCAACGTGGACTCATATCCCAAATCGGCGTTCCATACTTTGGAGGTCACGAACAGCTCTTCTCTGCCAATGCCGGCTTCTTCAAGCCCTTGGCGAATTCCCCGTCCTACACCTTCTTCATTTCCATAGATAGCTGCCGTATCGATGCTGCGGTACCCATGTTTGATCGCCGTTTTTACCGCATTCTCAAGTTCGGGGCCTTCTTCCACTTTAAATACGCCCAAACCAAACCACGGCATGCTCACACCATTATAGAGAGCAACTGAATCTTGCAAATTCTTAGCCACTTATTCTTCCTCCATTCTCACATCTAATTCATACGGATCGATGACCCGGCGCAGGTTTCATTATAGATTTAATCATCCTTTTCGTGTAGTACGTACTTTTTAGTACTATAGGTACCAAAAAGTGCCTATAAAAATGATTGTAGAGCAGCCCGGCAGCCGCAGGAATAAGCCCCCAAAGCTGAGTCTTACGTTCAGTCTTGCAATCAGTGCCGCTTCTTTACTATTAAATAATTATTTATACAGGTACTTTTTAGTGCCTATATCACTAAAAAGTACGTACTTATCATGAAGATTGTACGGCTATATAATAGCCCTATGCACAGGAAATGCAGAGCGTAGCAACCTGATTCAATGCAAATAATCACATTGGAGGAAAATACAAATGAGCAATATCGCACAAACCGCGTCTCAGCCTAAAGAGATGCAAAAATCGGGTAACTGGGCGCTTCTCGCCCTGGCCATTAGCGCATTTGGCATCGGTACAACCGAGTTTGTTCCTGTAGGTCTGCTTGCAGCCATCGCCGATGACTTGAGAATCGGTCTTACACTGGCCGGCCTTCTTATTACAGGTTATGCCCTTGGGGTTGCTGTGGGGGCCCCTATCATTACTGCACTCACCAATCGCATGAGCCGCAAGTCTTTGCTGATGTGGCTGATGGTGCTCTTCATCATCGGTAATGCAACCGCCGCGATGTCATCGTCATTTGGGCTGCTGCTCGTTGCGCGTTTCATTACAGCCTTCTCGCACGGCGTCTTTTTCTCGATCGCATCGACGATCGCTGTTCAATTGGTATCTCCGGAGAAAAAAGCCAGCGCCATTGCGTTAGTATTTACCGGTCTGACGATTGCCATCGTTACGGGCGTTCCGCTTGGAACCTTCATTGGTCAAGCTTTCAACTGGAGAGCAACATTCTGGGCCGTCGCCCTGCTGGGTGTTATTGCAATCATTGCAAGCTCCATTCTGATCCCGCGTAATTTAAAGCAAGCTCCTCCCGCCAAATTCTCGGATATGTTCCGGCTGATCACGAACGGTCGGCTGCTGCTGGGCTTTCTGATTACAGCTCTTGGTTATGGCGGAACGTTTGTTGCTTTCACTTTCTTGACTCCGCTCCTGGAAGATGTCACTGGATACAGTAAAGGTGCGGTTAACGTTATCCTGATCGCCTACGGTGTTGCCGTGGCATTCGGTAACTCGATCGGCGGAAAATGGGCGAACAAAAACCCGATCCGCGCGCTGCTGATGATGTTTATTTTACAGGCCGCAGCTCTCATTCTGTTAACGTTCCTCATTCCTTTTAAAATTGCTGGTTTGATTGGCGTCGTTCTGATGGGCTTGTTCGCCTTCATGAATGTGCCCGGTCTTCAGCTCTATATTGTTCAACTGGCTGAAAAATACGTTCCAACTGCGGTAGACGTCGCTTCGGCGCTGAATATTGCGGCTTTCAACATCGGGATTGCCATCGGCGCTTTTGTCGGCGGGGTTGTTGTCGATTCGATGGGTCTTGTGCATACTCCATGGATCGGCGCTTTAATGGTAATCGTTGCGGTTGTGCTCACCGCTATTTCGGGCAAGCTTGAACGGAAATGATCGGAGGCGCCGCCTATGTTTCAGAATCATGAAGCTTATCAAAGGATGTACCGGGAAGGCCAAATGACGCTGGGTCTTCATATCCCGCTGGAGAATTACGGAATCAAGACACCGACCATGGCGCATCAGATTGAATTGGCGCAAGCTGCGGAACATTACGGATTTACCGCGCTGTGGCTTCGGGACGTCATCTTGAAAGATCCGAATTTCCTCGACCCGGCGGTCGGACAGATTTACGATATATTGATTTATGGCACGCATCTTCTGAGTCAGACGAGCAAAATCGCTCTCGGGACTTCCGCTCTTGTCCTGCCTCTTCGTCATCCGCTCAGGCTGGCGAAAGAGGCGGCCACCATTGAAGCACTGTTTCCCCACAGGCTGATTATGGGGGTCTCGTCAGGAGACCGGAGAGCCGACTTTCAGGGACTTGGAGTGGATCACCCCAGCCGGGGCACCCAGTTTAGGGAAGCATTTGGCTATCTTCAAAAAGCGCTGTACGAAGAATATCCCTTGATTCATTCGAGCTATGGGCATATGGAGCAAACAACGCTTGTCCCGAAGCCGGGTCACAGAATTCCGACGATCGTTACCGGCTTTGCACAGCAGGACCTGGACTGGCTTGGACAGCATGGAGACGGCTGGATGTATTACCCGCAGGCGCCGGCGCGCCAGCATGAAGTGATAACGGCATGGCGTGAATCCGCCACCCGTCACGGCAATGAGGACTTTCGTCCGTTCTCGATGCCGATGCATCTCGATCTGGCGGAAAATCCGGATGAACGGCCAACCCCCATCCGGCTGGGATATCGCCTGGGCCGGAACAGACTGATCGAACTGCTTGAAGTCTACCGTTCCATTGGCGTGAATCATCTGTTCTTCGCCCTGTTTGACAGCGACCGGCCCGCCGGTGAAGTTATTCAGGAGTTGGGCGAATACGTGCTGCCTCATTTTCCAGCGCATGAGATGAACGAATAAAATTATAGGCTTCCTCAAAAAAGCCTGTTCACATAAAGAAGGGTTGTCGCCTTTAAGCCGCACATGGCTTGGCAACAACCCTTTCGTTATTTTTAGTTAAATAGTTTGAGGCTCCATTGCGGGTTGAGCCAACCGCTTGGCTTCCTGTACCGCTTTAAAAGCATTGACCTTGCCATATCCAAACCACTCGCTGTGGCCATTCCCGTCATATTTGCCCCGTTTGTTTCCTTCCAGATCAGGCTGATCATCGACGATTTTATCGGCAGTACGCTGCAAAATTTCTTTGACTTCTTTGGCTGTCAAATTGGGATTGGCGCTGAGCACTAAAGCCGAGATGCCTGCAACAAGAGGTGTCGCGCTCGAAGTGCCTCCAAATCGTCCGGTAAAAATGCCTGAATCAAATCCGCCGTTTTCATTATCCGTTGTCCAAATGCCTAGTCCAGGCGCGTATCGGTTTAGCCGCGAATCAAAATTATTACTCGGAGCACACACGCTGATTTCCTTTCCCCAATTACTGTACTCCGCATGGCGGTTAATGCTGGTTGAAGCGGCAACGGCTATCACATTCGGATGAACAGCATTTCCGTTCAAAATCGCCCCGCGCGTCTCACGCGCCCGGCCTTCATAATCCCTCCATTTGAAAACTTGGTTGGGATCGGGATCATTAATGGGCGCATTGAAGTTAGCCGCAGCAAAGCAAATGACACAGCCCTTGCCTCTGGGACCGCCTGAAACCGAAATTCGGGTGAACGTGTCTTCTACGATTGCGGGCAATGGAGCATAAGCGGGAGCCGGTCCCCAACTGCAGGAAATGACATCCGCATGTCTGGCTGTTTCCTCAAAAATTTCTTTAAATTTACGGTCATCTATAATCAGATTAAAATTGATCCGGATCGGCATGAGTGAACAGCCCGGAGCGACTCCAACGACGCCCTGCCCGTTCTCTTCGGCAACCGCCACACCGGCACAAGGTGTGCCGTGATAGTCCTCTCCCTCCGGATAGGGCCATGAGTCATTGTCTGAGTAATCCTTGGGAAAGACAACTTTTCCTTCCCCTTGAAAGTCAGGGTGGGAAAGATCGAATCCATCATCGATAACTGCCACAACAATACTTCGGTTCCCTCTCGTAATGTCCCAAGCATCCGGGGCAAACACGCTGGCATGCCGGTCAACAAAAAGACCTGTCGTCGGGTTCAAATGCCATTGTTTAGGAAAAAGATTATCTGCCGGAATGTACATGGGCTGAAAGCGATTAATCAAGTTAGGTTCAGCATATTCGATCTCGGGCTCTTCCATCAGGCGATTGGATACTTTTATGGGATTTTCTTTACTGTCAGATGTAACTCCAACAAGATAAGTTAAAGAGGGCTGATCGTAAGCCTGAATCAATATCAATTTGTACTTTTCCAGCAGCTGTTCAATTTTGGTTTCAGGTGTGCCTGCTTTAAATGAAACGTTGATTTGATCGGTTAAATAATATATCGTGCCATCGCTGCCTTTGGGGCGATAAGCGTGATGGACGACCAAATTTGTATCTTGGGAACGCATAATGGACATAAGCTGTTCCCGCTCGGTTGAGGAAGTTTTAATTTTATAGATATTTGGGGTTAACGGGCTCAATTCATGAACGCCATTGAGAACCGACAATTTCTCAACCATATGGGGGTCAGGTGATATCACTGTAAAGCGGTCTTCTTCTTTAACCAAATCAATTTTCTTTCTGCCCCGCCAAACATAGTTTCCAACGCTGGTTTCTTCCTGAAGCTTATTCATGATGTCCTCCTTATCAAATTTCTTTAACACTACTTTGCACAGGAGGATTGCAAAGTATCCGTTATTTACAACATCTTCAATCAAAAAAAGGTTCATAAAACTGTTTATGCAACAGTTTTATGAACCTTTTCATTTTAGGGAATGCGGTCGAGAGGACTCGAACCTCCACGGGGGGTTAGCCCACACGGACCTGAACCGTGCGCGTCTGCCAATTCCGCCACGACCGCTCATCAATTGGCCGCTCGCTCTTGCGGCGACAAGATATATCTTACCATGATGCTAAATATCAGTCAACGATTTTTTTAAATAACATTTTTTTCATAAAATGCATACAGGAATATTGCTTTCACTGCTGTATCGGATGTATAATAAGAACAAAGGTTCGCATACTACAATTGAGGTGATTCAGATGGCGACGATTGCAAAGCGTAACCGTGAAGCAACTCAGGAAGAACTGTCCCTTGTCAGAAGCTATTTGCTGCTAACGTTTATTCATAAAGTATTCGAGCGCGACTGCCGGGCCATCGGCAAGAGCGGTCTGTTCAAGATGCCCCAGCTCTATATGGAACTGGTCTCCATCGGAGCCAAGAAGACAGCCCTCATGCTGCAGGAGGTCAAGCGCGAGCTGGAGTCGCAGAATATCATCGTTTCAACGATCCGGCAGGATCAGAAAGGCGTCGAGGCCCAGTTCAAGTGCAGAGGAATCGCCGGCGAGATGCATATTCAATGGCCGAGCTTTCGCCGGGAGATGACGCTGCGGATGCGGGCCTACCTCGGACTTGCCGGGGAGTTCTCCATTCATGCCCGTGAAGAGTCATCCAATCAGGTGGTCTGCCTGGTCTGAAGGAAACGGGATATTGTAAGAGAAGTCATGAACCGCAGGCCCTTCCAGTCTGGCATAACGATGTCAGGCTGTTTTTTTGTTTGTCCTAAAGCGGGTAATCCCTCTCTCTATTCCACAATCTTAGTCACCTGCCGGGTATCCGTCAAACGAAGATCGATTTTACCTGTTCCTCCGCGTCTGTCCCGCACATATACATAAAGAAGAACGGCATCTCTGCCATATGATGGGGATTGGAGGAACGGCAATGAACAAATACTGGAGCGAGACGATCAAGGGGATTACGCCGTACGTGCCGGGAGAGCAGCCACGGGCAGGCAGACTGGTCAAATTAAATACGAACGAGAATCCTTACCCGCCTTCGCCTGAAGTGCTGGAAGCGATGAAGGCAGCCGTTACCGACAAGCTGAGATTATACCCCGATCCGAACTGCTCCCGCTTGCGGGAAGCGGCCAGCCGCCACTATGGTATCCCGGCGGAGCAGATTTTTGCCGGCAACGGGTCCGACGAAATTTTGGCTTTTTGCTTTAAGGCATTTTTCGATCCGGGTGATACGATCCTTTTTCCCGATATAACTTATAATTTCTATGAAGTGTACGCCGATCTGTTCGGCGTTTCCTACCGGACTGTCCCGCTGACGGAAAGCTTCGAGGTGCCGGCCAGCAGGTTCTCCTCCGGTAGCGACGGGATTATCCTGGCCAACCCGAACGCCCCCACAGGCAAAGCGCTCTCCCTGGAAGATCTGGAAACCCTGATACAATCCAATCGCCAAGCTGTTGTAATTATAGACGAAGCTTACATTGACTTTGGAGGAGAATCCTCGATCGGGCTGATACCCAAATACGATAATCTGCTCGTTATCCGCACGTTCTCCAAATCGCGGTCGCTGGCGGGTCTGCGAATCGGTATGGCCATGGGGCACCGCAGTCTCATTGAAGCGCTCATCCGCGTCCGGGATTGCATCAACTGCTTCACCGTCGATTGGATCGCCCAGGCGGGAGCCATAGCGTCGCTGGAAGATACGGGCACTTTCTCCCATTATATCGGTAGAATTACCGCAACCAGAAGCCGGATGACGGAATATCTCCGGGATGCGGACTTCCATGTCATTGATTCGAGTACGAACTTTCTCATGATGTCTCATCCGTTCCTGCGGGCCAAGGCGCTTTACGAAGCTTTGCGCGAGAAAAACATCTTCGTCCGTTATTTCCCCAAGCCCCGGATTGACAATTATTTGCGTGTGACGATCGGAACGGATGAAGAAATGGATATTTTTTATGACGCGGTTCTGGACATCGTAAAAAACACCCATTAGCGTTCTCCGCAAATACCCGGAACCAAGAGATGGAGCTAAGCAAAAAGCGTAAACAAAAGAAAAGACGGCTTTCGAACGTGGTCGGAAGCCGTCTTCGCTGCAGGTCCTATGTTGCTTGTCCGCCTACGGTCTTTATCCAAATATATGGCGCCGCGGCTCGGCATAGGGCTGAAATATATAATTCCGGTCAAGCTTGACCACCCTCCGGCTGGGCTTGCGGATCATCACCTGACTGTCGTCCCAGGCAATGACGATACCGATCACATCATTGCTCTCCAAAGCATCGCGAACGATCCGGATTTTCTCGCCCGAGAGGCGGTATTCATTCAGCTCTTCGTCGCTGATCATTTCGTGAATTCTCCTTTCCCCAGGACAAGCGTAAAGCTTGTACAGACCTACAATACAAGAAGAAACGGCTGCGCCGTCCTGTTAGGGACGGTATCGTTTCTCGTAGAAATATAAGGCAAATGATATGCGCGAAGCTTATCTTTCTTATATTTAGATAAAAAAGACCGCAATGACAAGTCATTGGGTCTTATTTTTAAAAACGAGATATGCATCTCTTTGTGGTTGACCTATATCAGCGCTTCGTTCTTCTCGAACCAGAAGTCCAGCACTTTAGCGGACATCACCCGTTGTTCCAGGTACTCCACTTGTTTGGTTGTAAACTTCTCTCTCCATGCGAAATTCAGTTCTTCGCACAAGCCTGCGATAGTCAGAAGTTCCGACCAGGCAACATAGCGTTTGTACCAAAAGAATTGAGGATGTTCGATCATATAGGGATACAGATCGTCAAACTCCGTGTGCTTGCAATCGAGCGCACGCTCGAAGTGATCCTTGGCCTCGGTTAATTTATCAATAAAGAATTGCTCTGTCACCGGTTCTTTCCCCATTGTGACGCCTCCTCTCCTATATCTGACCTTATTATAAAGGAAAAAGTATGGGGTGGAAAGCAATTGTTATAAAAATAGGCTTTGTTCTCATTTTCGTCACGATTTGTAACTCACCAGGTTACTCTTCAAATTCGATTCGGCCATCGGCCAGGGATTTGATCTTAGCGAGCGATTCCAGGCGAACGCCCTGCTCACGGATCGTCCGTGCGCCGGCTTCAAAGCATTTTTCCACAACGACCCCGAAGCCGACCAGCTCCGCTCCCGAACGGTTGATGATCTTGATCAGGCCGCGTGCGGCGTCGCCGTTGGCGATAATGTCGTCGATGAACAAGATTTTGTCATCGGGCGAGATATACTGCTTAGAAATCATAATATCCGTGACGATACCCTTGGTAAAGGACGGAACGCGTTCGCACAGGGCGTCGGGATCGGCGAGCAGCGTTTTTTTGCGACGTGCAAAAACGAGCGGCACCTTGAGTTCATAAGCGGTGGCAAATGCCACGGCAATACCCGAGGACTCCACGGTAACGACGCGGGTCACCCCCTGGCCTGCAAAAAGCCTCGCAAATTCCCGTCCCATCTCCATCGTCAGCTCGGGATCGACCTGATGGTTGAGCAGTCCATCAAGCTTGAGCACCTGATCGGAAACGACAACCCCTTCCTCCAAAATCCGCTTTTTCAATAATTCCATGACGCTTACGCCTCCATTATCCATTCTCTTCGGACGTTCCTCTGTAAAATTCTTGCAATGCAAAACAGGCGGAAGTCATGTCCTTCTGCTCAACATCATAACCTGTACTATGCCAGTACACAAGCTTGTCCGGCAAAGCATCGCCGAAAGAACGCGTTTTCCGCTTCGCCGGGGAGGTTCCCGCCGCTTTCGATGCGAGTATTGCCGAAGCAACTTCCATGAGACTACCGCTTGCAAAACTTGGCCCATACTTTCGAAGCGAGTTTTGCCGACGCCATATCCATGAGGTCTACGCTTGCAAAACTTTTAGGAGGATACCCATGAGACAAACGCTCCGCACGCTGCAAATCGCCTTTACTTATATAGGCACCATAGTGGGAGCCGGGTTCGCCACCGGCCGGGAAATTCTCCAGTTCTTTACGCAGTACGGCCACTGGGCGACACTAACCATTATCCTCTCCACAGGGGTCTTCATCTGGCTCGGCACCAAAATGATGATTCTGGCGCGCCGGATCGGGGCCGAATCGTATGAGGATTTCAACTGTCACCTGTTCGGAAAAAACACAGGAGGCATTATCAGCCTGTTCACGCTGCTCATCCTCATCGGGGTCAACAGCATCATGCTCGCCGGTGCCGGAGCCATGTTTGAAGAGCATCTCGGCCTCCATTACCAAACCGGACTGCTGGTGACACTGGTCGGCTCCTATCTGCTGCTGAGACGGGGCATTGCCGGCATTTTGCAGATGAACAGCGTTGTCGTCCCTCTGATGCTGAGCCTGTCCCTTATTATTATATTCAACACGATTGACCATCCGGAAGCGCGCCACTTTATTTCGCTTGTGACCGAACGCAGCGCGTTTTCCGCCTGGATGTCGCCTTTTCTGTATACGGCGTTCAATCTGGGCATGGCCCAGGCCGTCCTCGTCCCCATGGCGCGCCATACCCAGGACGACCGGACGCTCGCTTACGGCGGCATTATCGGCGGTCTGGGCATCGGGTTTATGCTGATGGCGGCCCACTTTGCCATGAGCGCGCACATGCCGGGCATCCTGAAGTTTGAAATTCCAATGGCAAGCATCGCCTTACGGCTCGGAACGGTGGTTCAGCTCGTATATCTGCTGTTGATTTTTCTGGAAATCTTCAGCACCTTTGTGGCCGATATTTATGGCGTCACGCTTCAACTGGCGCAGCGCCTGCCGATCTCCCGCTCCGTCATTACAGCCGCAGTAATGCTGACCTGCTATGTCTTCAGCCAATTCGGCTTCAGCAATCTGCTCGGATTGTTCTATCCCATGTTCGGCGCGCTGTCGCTGGTCTGGGCCGTCCGCCTGATCGTAACCCCTATGGTTCCGCCGGGTAAACCGGGCGCTTTTGAAAAAACGACAGCCACCCCCGCTCCCAAATCGGTACCGCGTTCTACACGGAAATAACGGAGGCTTGGGGCACCAGTCTGGCGGCGGCTTCCGCGACATGCCGGTGGCAAGTCAGCATAACAACCTGGCGGGAACCGGACAACTCGCCAAGCAGAGAAAGCGCCGCATGCAGACGCTTCTCATCAAAATTGACGAACAGATCGTCGAACAAAAGCGGCAGCGGGTCCTGACGATCCATCGTTCCCGCGAGCGCCAGCCGCAAGGACAGATACAGCTGCTCGGCCGTTCCCCGGCTCAGCAGTCCGCTGTCCAGCAGCCCCGCTTCCCGGTGCTCGGCTTTTAGCTCTTTCTTCCCCAGCGTCATGACAACCCGCCGGTATTCTCCGCCGGTCAATCGTTCAAAATACGAAGAGGCCAAGGTTAAAACCTGCGGCTGCTTTTCGCGCTCGTAAATGCGCCTCGTCCGGCCGATTAATTCCGCAGCGAGCGCGGAAACGGCGTACTGCTCGGCGAGGCTCCGCAGCGCCGCCTTCTGCTCCTCCAGACGTTGAAGCGCGGTATCCTCCCGGCAGCTCTTGCTCAGACTCTCTCTTTCCTGCAGCAGACTGCCCCGAAGCTGAAGCAGCTCGCTTCTCCGCTCCTCCAGTTCGGAAAGGCTGGCTTCCAGCCGTCCCTTCTCTTCTTCCAGCGCGTAAGCATCCCTATGCTCCAGCAGATCCAAAAGCTCCTGTCTTTCCTCCCCGTCTCTGCCGCCGAACATGGCCAGTTCCCACTCCCGGAGCGACCGCTCCAGTTCCCGGCGCCGGGAAACGGCAGCGGCGCGCCGCAGCAAATCTTCACCATCCTTGGCGAAGCCTTCGCGCAGCAGATGATCGCCCATCTGAGCCAGCGATTCCAGTTCACGCCGCATCTCTTCCCGTTCCTCCTCCGCCCCGCGCAGACGGGACGTCAGGTCTTTCCGGTGCAGAAGCGCCGTCTTCAGAGCTTCCCATGCGGCCGCCCGGTCTTCCAGCCAGCGGACAGGCGAAATCGAAAGCGGCAAGCGGACAGATGCTGATGGCGTTGCACCGGCAGGTGTAACGCCTGCCAGCGGTTCTTCAGGCAATGTTCGCTCAGGCTGCGGAGAATCGATCGGCAAAGCGGGCGGATCACCCGGCTGAGTTACTTCGGGTGAGGTCGAAATCGAGAAGGACACGCTGGAAGAAGCCGCTCCCATCTTAGGGCCGGATTCTTCGGCGGCTGAGGCCGTTTCCTCCGCCGCTTCTCCGGCTTCCGCCATCAAGACTCTGCATTCTTCCTCGAACGCTTCGATTTCCCGCTTCAGCTCGGAAACCCGCAGCTGAAGCCCGTCCTCCCGGCGCAGCAGCTCATTCCCCTGCTCCGCCAGAGCGAAAATGTCGGGCAGCCCTTCCGGAGACAGATCCTCCGGCAGTTTCCGGCGGCGAAGCCATTCCTCGAAGCGGGCCGACGCGGCGCGGAAGTCTCCTTCCGCCGCTTCCATTTCGCGGACCAGCGCCCGCTCCTGGCCGGCCAGCGCCTCAGCCTCCGTCCGGCGGAGGTCCCGCTCGCCGGTCAGTCGCTCGGCGCGCTGGCGCCAGACCGTCCAGGCGTCCATCAGCCGCCGCAGCTCCTTCATGCCCGCCTCCAGCCCGCCCGCATCCGGGCTGGCCGGCGCCTGCTGCTCTGCGAGCAGCAGCTCCCGCAGCCGCAGCATCTCGGCTGCGGCCTCCGCCCCGCCCGTCAGCGGCGGGGCTCCTCGCGGCCGGCGCGCGCCGCGCCCGCCGGCGAGCAGGGCCAGATCGGCGGCGGCCAGCACGCCGAACGCGAGCCAGGCGCTGGCCGGCGGCGCGCCGGTCAGCCACAGCGCCGCCGGCAGCAGCGCGGTCAGCGCGGCCGCCAGCGCCAGCAGCGGCCGGGCGGGGGCGCGACCGCCGGCGGCCGCCGCAGCGCGCGGCTGCGGCGGCTGCAGCTGGGCCTCGCGCCAGCGCTCCGCGGCGTGCTGCAGCTCGTCCCACAGCTGCGCCGTCTCGCGCGAGCTGATGGGCCGCAGCGCCGCGAACGAAGCGGCGGCTTCCTGCTGCTCGCGCGCGAGCGAACGCTCGGCCTGCTGCAGCGCAGCCTGCGCCGCGGCAAGCTGCACGCGCAGCGCCTGCCGCCCGGCGGCGAGGCTCTCCATTTGCCGGTCGTAGGCGGCAAATGAGGCGGCAAAGCGGCGCGCCGCCTCCCGGTCCGCGGCGGCCCCGGCAAATTCCGCAAGCTCCGTTGCGGTCCAGCCGGGGTGGATGCCGCGGACAATGCGGCGCAAATGCTCCCGCAGCGCCTGCCGCTCCTCCTCCAGACGCCGAAGCTCGGCCTTCCGGCTTTCATACCCGCCCTGGGCGCGAAGCAGCCGCTCCAGCCGGGGGCCCTGCGCTTCCAGCAGCCGGTCGGGAACCGTTCTCATCAGTTCTTCCTTCAGCTCCGAGGCGATTCGCCCGGCGCGAGCCTCTGCCTGCCGGGCATTGGCGGTCCGTGTCTGAAGCTCCCTCCAGCGTTCCGGAGCATCCTCGGGAAACGACAAGAGCTCCGGCAGCTCACTCAGTTCCTGGCGCGCGGCTTCCCGCTTCAGCCACAGCTCACGGATGTCGAGCGCCTTGCGCAGGCACGCCAGCCGGTCGCTTTCCTCCCGCCTGCGGCGCTCCAGCGCGTCCAGCTCGCTTTCCGCGGACTGCATCGCCCCGGTATTCTTGTTGTATCGCGGGAGGTATGAACGGCTCTCCGCGATCTCCCTTTCCAGTCTTTCAATCGACTGGAGAACCTTCGCCGCCTCCTGCGTCTTGCCCCGCGGCTTATAGAGCTTCTCCGCCTCCTGCTGGAGACGCCGCTCCGCCCGCAGAATTTCCCCGCCCCCGCCGATACCGGCGTGGAACAAATAGCTGCCCAGTTCCTCGGATTGCAGGGTCCCCAGCTCCTGAAGCTCGTCCAGCGATACCGCAAAGAGCTGGCGGAACATCGTTCGGGAGATACCGCCCAACAGCACCTTCTCCAGCTCGTCCTGTCCAAGTTCTTCCAAGGTTCCGTCGATACCGCTAACCGTAATCTTGAGCCTGTCTCCCCTGCCGCCTTCCGGACCGGCGGCGTACCGCCGGATGCTCCAGCCGTTTCCCTTGGCGTCCCTAGCGGTCAGAGTGCCCCCGTGCCGGCCTCCATACAGTGGCTCAAGCCTTTCCGACGGGTAGCTGCGGCCGGGAATGCCGAACAGCATCGCGCGGATAAACTGCAGCAGCGTGGATTTACCGGCTTCGTTGGGACCGTACAGTATGGTAAGTCCCTCTGCCAGCTCCAGCTCCTTCCCGTGAAGACGGCCAAAGCCGCCTACTTCAAGCCGCTGTATTCTCATCTTACCGACCTCCTTGCCCGTTCCGGCCTTCAGGGAATGGACGGCTCTCTTCTTCTCCTGGTTCCATGACATCGCTCAACAGCGTTACGGCTGTTTCGGCCGCCCGCATCAGCCAGGCGCGCATTTCGTCTTCCCCGATTTCGGCTAGCAGCCGTCTCAGCTCGCGATTCTCCGCAAGCGGCGCCAGCGCCGCCCGGGCAAGCTCGTCCAGAGCTTGGCCGTTCCCGGCGCTTTCCGCAGCCACCCGCATCATTTCTCCCAGAAAGCTGTCCTCCGCAAGCAGGCGCTCGCGGTCAACCTCCGTTCCGGATTCCAGAGAGAAGCCTTCGGTCCAGACGAGTCCGCGGAACAGCCCCTGTTCCGCCCGCAGCGCTTCGCGCCGGCGCAGCTCGTCCAGCAGGTCTCCCGCCGCTCCTTTTTCAGCCAGCACGCGGTGTACGGAACCGCGCCCGGTAATCCGGAAACGCACGACGGACATCAGCTCCGGGTGAAGAGCGCGAATGTCCTCGACCGACTGCTCCACCGCCTCGATCCATTCGGTTTCCCGGACTATTCCGTCGATGGAAATATCCCGGATCAGGAAGCGCACTTCATCCAGCTCCCGAAACCGCAGGCTGGCAATGCCGCCGCCGTCCACGTCCACGACATAGCAGCCCTTCGGCCCGGTTTCTTTAACGCTGCGCCCCTGGATATTTCCCGGATATATAATGTAAGGGCGTTCATGAAGAATCCGCCGCTTATGAATATGACCGAGCGCCCAGTAGTCGAAGCCCGAATCTATCAAATCCCGGCGCGTGCATGGAGAATAGGTCTCATGCGCCGGATCGCCATCCACGTTGGCGTGCAGCAGCGCGATATGGAACAACCCGCTTCCCTCTTTCCTCCGATACCGCAGCGACGTATTCTCCGTCACTTTGGCCGTGGGATAGGATAAACCGCTGACAACCGCCGCTTCCCGCCCGTCGCTGCGCCGTACAGCCATCACTTGTTCCGGCAAATCTGCGCCGAATACCGTGACGCCCTCCGGAAGATCCATATGAAGACGCGGACCGTCCAGCGGGTCATGATTGCCGTGTATGAGATAGACCGCAATCCCCCTCTTGGAGAACTCCGTCAGCGCTTCATGAAAGCGCAGTTGGCTCTGAAGAGAAGAATCGGCGGAATCGTAGACGTCACCGCTGATGACAACGAAATCGGCCTCTTCCTCCACCGCCACGGCAACAAGCCGCCCGAGGGCGGCGAATGCGGCTTCGCGCAGGTAATTTCTTATCGGCCCCGGAATATGCGACAAGCCGGCGAACCGGCTGTCCAGATGCAAATCCGCGGCATGCACAAAACGAAACGGAACCATCCGGTTCACCCTTTACGATCGGGTTGAAGCTGCAGATACGTCTTCTTCAGTTCATTGGCGATGCGGGTCAGCGAATACAGATTTTTGGCTTTGTCCCATGCCGACCGGGACAGCTCATAGCGGTAAGCGGGATCGGTGATTACCTTCTCCAGAGCGTCCGCCAGGGCATCTACATCGTCGGGCTTGACGAGCAACCCGTTGACACCGTCCTCGATTTGCTCGGGAATGCCACCCACGTCTGTACCGACGAGCGCCAGACAGCTCAGCGCGGCCTCCGCAAATACCGAGCCGAAGGCTTCCGCGCGGGAAGGCAGTACGAAGATATCGAAGAACGGCATAAACTCTTCCGGATGAAGCGTGTACCCGTAGAAGATCGTTTCATTATATATTCCAAGCGATATCGCCAGATTCTCAAGCTCAGCGCGGAACGGGCCGTCGCCGATAATATGCAGCACGTATTCGTGGCCGCGCTTCTTCAGCTCGGCGCAAGCTTTGAAGAGGATATCGAGCCCTTTCGCCGGCACGAGACGGGTAACGGTAACCAATTGGGGAACAGCGTTTTCGTGCGCCACCGGCTTAAAGCGTTTTTCGTCGAACCCGTTCGGGATGATTTGGATGCGGGACGGGTCCTTTGTATAATGGGACATATAATCCGCAAAGGACTGCGACACCGTCATCAGCCGGTCGCTGACATATTCCAGTTCCCGGTAAATCTTGGTCAGGAACTGATGCTCCAGCCCGTTCTCGGTGATTTTCCCGTTCAGGATTAGCTCACGTTCGTAACTGGAGTGAACCGTCTGAACGAGAGGCACATCCGGGAACACTTTTTTCATCGCCAAGCCGGCGATAGGATGATGCGCATGAATCAGATCATACCGTTTGTTTAGGCGCAGCTTCGTCCACCACAAATAATCCCGGTACGTCTGAATGTATTTTTGCACGACCGGACTTTCGCCGTAAGGCGTCCAATCGAACGTTTCGAAGACGATTTCGTCGCTGCCTTTCCCCCGGATACGCTTGGGGAGCCAGAAGAGCTCCATCTCCCAGCGGCTTGATCGAAACCGTTCCTGCAAATATGGAATCATGGAGGATACACCACCGGGCTGCTCCGGCGGAAAGAAGAGCGCTTGCAGCAAATTCATATGGTAAGTCCCCTTTTCTATTGCCTAAGATGAAACGGTTGCGCCTTCCTGTACCGGAAGATACAACTTCACCCGCCCCTTCAGGGATGGTGCCGTTTCCCGCAGAAATAGAAGAACATTTTATAAGCGGGTGAGCCTATAAATTCTTATCCTTCAAAAAACGGCCTTGCATGGCAATTATGTTATAGTTGAGCATATGTACATAGATACTGTGGATGTTCCTACTTACAATTTTATCGGCATACGTCTGAAACGGCAACACACAAAACCGTGATGATCCGCAGACGGAGTCTTACGGCCTTACGCCGCAAGGGTTTAACTAACATGATTAATTTGAGCAAGAGGAGAATGCTGCCATGAATAAGGAAATGCTGCCCGCCGCTTTTACAGCGAGAATCCAGGAGATGCTGGGAAACGAAACGGACGCCTTTCTGGATACCTATTCAGCACCGAGGACCCAAGGACTGCGGCTGAACCTGTTAAAAACCGAGATAGATTCGGGACGAAACGCAGCGGACCAAGCGGTGAGGCTATTCGGCCTTCAGCCCGTACCTTGGTGCCCTGGAGGCTATTATTATGAAGAACCCGCGCGCCCGGGCCGCCATCCATACCATGAGGCCGGATTATATTATATTCAGGAGCCGTCGGCCATGTCCGCCGCCGAGCTGCTGGCTCCCCGCCCCAGTGAAACTGTGCTGGACCTCGCCGCCGCGCCCGGGGGCAAGACCACTCATATCGCTTCCCTGATGGGAGGGCAAGGGCTGCTTGTATCGAATGAAATCCATCCCGAACGGGCGAAAATCCTGGCGGAAAACGTGGAGCGCTCGGGAATTATGAACGCGCTGGTCACCAGCGCAACCCCGGGCGAGCTGGCGAGCCGCTTCCCTGAAGCCTTCGACCGGATAATGCTGGACGCCCCTTGCTCCGGGGAAGGCATGTTCCGCAAGGACCCGGACGCCATTAACGAATGGTCGCCGGAGCATGTGGAGCTGTGCGCCTCCAGACAGTGGGATATTGTTCAGGACGCATACATCATGCTGAAGCCGGGCGGCCGGCTGGTCTATTCCACCTGCACGTTCAATACGAAAGAGAATGAAGAACTCATATCGCGGCTTACGGCAAATTATCCTGACCTAGAGCTGCTTGCAGTCAAGCGGCTGTGGCCGCACTATGAAAAAGGCGAAGGGCATTTTGTGGCGCTGCTGGCCAAAGGCGCAGCCTTGAGCCCAGGTAACGCTTCCTTCTCAGCACAAGATTCCGCGAGACGCAGGGGACGGGCTGGCAAAGGCCGGACGGGAGGACAGGCGGAAGCCTCCGCGCAGGCCGCATTCCGGCAGTTCCTGGAATGGGCGGCAGCGGAAGTTCCGGGCTTACGGTCGGAAGGAGTGCCCGTTCTGTTCGGCGATTCCCTCTACCTCCTGCCTTCTTCATTTGGAGCCTCTTTTTCTCCCGAACTCCTTAAGGGACTGCGTATTCCGCGCGCCGGCCTCCATCTGGCCCACTTGAAGAAGAACCGGTTAGAGCCTGCCCATGCGCTCGCCATGGCGCTTCGTCCGGAACAGGCGACCCGCATGTTCGACCTGAACTCCGATAGCCCGGAGGCAAGAAGCTGGCTGCGGGGAGAAAGTCTTGCCGTGCCGGATGACCTTCGGGGCTGGACGCTGGTCACTGTGGACGGGCTGCCCCTGGGCTGGGGCAAAGCCAGCGCCGGCCAGCTCAAGAATCATTACCCGAAAGGGCTGCGCCTTCCGTAGAAGCCCGCCCATATTAACGCCGCTGGGCGGCTGACCGAAGCGGCAGGGGCCCTCCCTACATACGATGTTCTATCCCATGAAGCCGTTCCCGAAAATGAGAAGGCAGCTGGGAGAACGTCCCTTTATTTTAAGGAGGAATCCAATATGGGCACAGTTTACGGAGGCTTCACTTCAACCGGAGCGATTCTGGTTCTGTTTATTCTGCTAGTCATTATTAGCCGCTCGTTCTTCATTTAGTTTACCTTATACTATACGTCCGGATAACAAAAGAGTGCTCTTGGCCGCAGCTAAAAGCACTCTTTATATTTGATATTCATAAGTTCATTTTGCCGAAAGATCCGCTTTCGCCCCTGAGTTAGGACAGGCAGTATTTAATAAGCGCCTCGGATACGCCATTCTCATTGTTGGTTCCGGTGATGACGTCAGCGGCTGCTTTGACTTCCAGCGGAGAATTGTCCATGGCGATTCCAAGTCCCGCAAAAGCAAGCATCGAAATATCGTTATAATAATTCCCGATGGACAGCACTTCCTCCTGACAGATGCCAAGCTGCTTCGCCAGCTGCTTCAGCGCATTGCCCTTGGATGCTTCCGGGTGCATTAAATCGACGAAAAACTCGCCGCTGCGCTGAATATTGAACGTTTGTAACCACGTATTCCATTCCCGCTGGGCTTCGTCCATCTTGTCCGCCGTGGAAAACACGGTGAATTTCACAATCGGTTCGCGGAATTCTTCCCAAGCCGGAAGCGATGCGGGAACCAGCTCGAGATGCTCATACATAAATCGGGCTTCTTGCGTTAAGTACTCCACATTATCTACGTAGAGTTCAAAAGCGGTATTCACGTCAAAATGGATATCGCGCTCGCGGCAGTACCGAATATACGGATCAAGTCCGCGCCCGTCCATCTCGTATTGATGAATGACCTTCTGGTCCTCCACCCGCACGGTAACGGCGCCATTGTCCGCAAGTACATAACCGCTTAGCCCCATCTCCTCCATTATTGGAAAAGCATTCTTCGGGTTTCTCCCCGTACAGAGTACGACCCGGCCGCCCTGCCTGGTAACCTCCGCAACCGCCTCCTTGTTCTCGGGGCTTAAAAAGTGATCGTCGTTCAGCAGCGTACCGTCCACATCAAGCGCTATCAGCTTGTATTTCATTCTCCACCGTCCTTGACCATTCTTTATCTGTCTTTTCATTATAATATAGCGCCTTCACGGGATGTGGCCATGATTGTTAAATTTCCGCGCCAAGCAGCGTAAGTTCCGCTTCGGTCAGCTCCCGGCAGGCTCCTTCGGGCAGGCTCTCGTCCAGAGCCAAATTGCCCATCGAGACTCTTTTTAAAAAGACGACTTTTTTACCGACCGCCTGAAACATTCTTTTCACCTGATGAAACTTTCCTTCGGTTATCGTGAGGGAGATTCGCGAAATGACTTGTTTCCCGCGCTCTCTCCCTAGAATGACCAGCTGCGCAGGCTGGGTTACATAACCGTCATCCAGCTCCACTCCTTCGGCAAAAGCCGCCACGTCTTCCGGGCCGACATCGCCTTCCACAACCGCCTCGTACGTCTTCGGCACATGCTTGCGCGGCGACAGCAGCTCATGGGCAAGCTTCCCGTCATTCGTAAGCAGCAGCAGCCCCACCGTGTCTTTGTCAAGCCGCCCTACGGGAAAAGGCTCGAACACCGCATAGCGCTCTTCCAGCAGATCCAGCACGGTCCGGTCCCGTTTATCCTCCGTCGCCGACAGCACGCCGGGCGGCTTGTTCATCATGAGATAAATATGCTCACGGTAATGAACCGCCTCTCCGGCCACCTCGATCTTGTCTGCGTAGGGATCGACATGCGCGCCGCTGTCTTTAACGACCACGCCGTTTACCGTGATGAGCCCCTGCTTCGCCAGCTTCCGCAGTTCGCTGCGCGAGCCGAAGCCAATATGGGACAGCACCTTGTCCAGCCGCTGCGTTCGGCCTTGGCCTCCTTTCGTCTTGGACATCTATGTCCACCTCCAGCCTGCGGGATATTCGTTCTTAAGTATGCCGTCCTGCCATTTCCCCCAGCCCACGCTGTATTCGTCAATGCAGACGAGCACGTAGCCCTTGGGGACTGCGCCGAGAGCGAGCCTCAGACGGTCGGCCGGAATAGATAGCGTCTCCCCTTTTAGATAGGAGACCGCTCCCGCTCCTTCACCGGCAAGCGACAGACTGCGCCGGCTTTCCTGCGGAGTCAGCGCGGTGGCCAGGGGATGGCCCGGAATGAAACGTCCGTTCTTTACATGCCCCATGTACCAGCCGGGACGCACCGTCTTAAGGCCGTCCAGCGCTTCACGCGGCAGCGGAGACATGTACAGATGCTCCCCGAACAGGATCGGGAAGCCTTCCGGCTGCCAGCCCAGCTGCTCCGCTGCAAACTCCGCGTAAGCCGCCATCATGCCGTCCTCCGATGGAACGGCCGCATTCCGTCCCCGGCTTCCGTTTCTGCCGGTAGCGCGGCCGCTCCCCCGGCCTTCTTGAGCCTTGTCCTTGCGGGAGACAGCTGTCCGGCCGCTGTTCTCCCGGCGCGGCGCGGCCGTCAAGGACGAGCCCTCGGGCGGCGTTCCGGCTAAAGTATCCGCTCCCTCTGCCTCTTCACGCCTTAACACGGCGATAAAATGCCCCTCGCCTTTCACCTTGTGGGGCCATAAACGCGCCGTGCCCGGAAGCGGCGGGTATCCGGGCGAGAAGAAGCCTGTCCCTCCGGCCGGAACGACCGAAAACTGCGGATGTCCCGCCAAAAACCCGGCGATACTCCCTTCATTCTCCTCCGGCGAGAATGTGCAGGTCGAGTAGACCAATGTGCCGCCGGGCTTCAGCGCGCGGGCCGCCGCCTGCAGAATGTCGCGCTGCATGCCGGCATATTTGGCCGGCGTGCTCTCGTCCCACTGCCGGACCATGTCCTCATCCTTGCGGAACATGCCCTCGCCCGAGCATGGAGCGTCGATCAAGATGCGGTCGAAAAATCCGGGGAACGCCGCGGCGATCCTCTCCGGGCTCTCGTTCAGGACGACCGCGTTTCTCGCGCCGCACAGCTCCAGATTCTTGGCGAGAGCCTTGGTCCGTTCGGCATTCAGGTCATTGCTGACCAGCATGCCCCGGCCCTGCAGCTTCGCGGCAATCTGGGTCGACTTCCCTCCGGGAGCGGCGCACAGATCCAGCACCCGATCGCCCGGCAGGACGCCCAGCTGCTCTACGGGAGCCATTGCGCTCGGCTCCTGAATATAGTAAAGGCCGGCGTGATAATAAGGGTGCTTGCCGGGTCTTGCTCCTTCGGCCGTATAGAATCCCGTGGGGCACCAGGGAATCGGTTCCATACGAAAAGGGGCCAATCGCTGCAGCCCTTCCACCGGAATTTTTAATGTATTGACGCGGACGCCGGTATGAGGAATCTCCCCATACGTCTCCGCAAATGCTTCGTACTCCCGTCCAAGCAGGTCCCTCATCCGCTCGGAGAAGGAGCGCGGAAGTTGTACCGCCATACTGCATCCTCCCGGTAATCTCATTAGCAAAAAGGGGTGTATAACTGAAGGAACACCCCCTCAGGGGGTGTCCGTGTGCCGTGAACTTATTCAGCCGTGCCCGGTCAGCGGCGGCAGGACTGCTGTCTGCAGGGCCCCCGCCGCTGGGGGATATTCGGCTTGATGTCAGGCGATGCGGTCTGAACGGCTTCCGCCAGCTTCTCATCCGCGATGTCGATCGTCAAATCGTAGTAGGGGAACGGCTTCTGCTCGTATTCCTTTAGCTTCCGGACATATTCTTCGGTCTCGCGGACCAACTTAGTTAGGTAAATGCCGAGCGTTACATCCGGGTACTTACGGAGTCTTGAAGCCGCCCCTTCCAGCATAATCAAGGCGCCGCGCACGTTGCCGTTGCGGAAATGATACAGTCCGACAGCGACTTGGAGCAGCGCTTTGTACAGCGGATCGCGCTCCTTGAAGAGCCACAGTTCCTCCAGAACCTCATGGCACTCAAAATAATCGCGGTCCCGGTTAAAATAGACCAGATAAGCAACATACAGCCTATCATAAACCATCCGGTAAATTACCTTTCTTCGCTTCCGAAATCATGGCGCGCACGCGGAGCAGCAGCTCTTTCATCGCCTCCATGTCCTGGCGCTGCCAGATTTCATTGAATTCTTCCTGACTGCGGATGGCTTCATTGACAAGGTGGTAAAAGTACAGTTGATGTATCGCATGAAGCACCTGGGTCGTCGTATTGGAATTTTCCTCAAACGTCTTCTGCGCCTCCAGAATCTCTTCGCGGATGCTGGACATCTCGGAATCCAGTATCGAAGCGGCCTCCGCCGCCGTCTTCAGGCGCAGCCTGATTTCATCCGGCAGGCTTTCCCGGTATTTATAGTTTAGGGAATGCTCGATGGTCGCCCAGAAATTCATCGCCAACGTGCGGATTTGAATTTCGGCCAGCACAATTTTTAGCCCGAGCGCCGTCTGTACCGGATATTTGATGATCATATGGAAGCTGCGGTAGCCGCTCTCTTTGTAATTGGTAATATAGTCCTTCTCATATAACACTTCCAGGTCTTTGCGGGCGCGGATCATTTCCGCCACACGCCGGATATCCTCAACGAATTGGCACATGATCCGAATGCCCGCGATATCCTCAATTCCCTGCTCCAGATCCTCCATCCGCACATTAAGGCGCTTCGCCTTTTCCAAAATACTGGAGAGCCTCTTCACCCGGCCGGTGACGAATTCGATCGGCGTATATTCCTCGCGTTTTTTGAGTTCCGCGCGCATCGTTTTGAACTTGACCTTTAGCTCTTCTACTGTCTGTTCATAAGGAAGCAAAAAAATGCCCCAATCCCTGCCGTCCATCGTCCTTCCTCCTGTCTCTCGTCGCCGCTCCTGCCATGGAGTAACGGCTGCGCCGCCTCCTAAGGACCACTCCGTTTCCGTACTTAAATAAGCACCCAAGGATAAAGCGTTTAAAGCTTTCCTTTAGCTTATAATTGGACGTCCGCGCCCACCGCCTCGGAGATATGCCGGAACCCGTCCCGCCGCAAAAGATTCCGTAAACCAGCGTGGATTCTGCGGTTTACCTCAGGACCTTCGTAGATAAGCGCTGTATAAATTTCGACTAGGCTGGCGCCAGCCCGAATCTTGTCATAGGCATCCTGGGGAGTAAAAATGCCGCCCGAGCCGATAATCGGCAGCTTTCCCTTCGTCTGGCGGTAGATCGCGGAGATTACCTCCGTCGATCTGTCCCGCAGCGGCTTCCCGCTGAGTCCTCCGGTCTCCGATGCCTTCTCATGCGTAAGCCCCTCGCGGCTAATCGTCGTGTTGGTAGCTATGATACCATCCATTCCCGCTTCTGTCAGTGCTTGCACCATATATTCCAGCTCGGATTCGCTGACATCGGGAGCGATTTTGACCAAAATGCTCTTCTTGACGCCGGTTGCCTTGCGCTGAAGCTCCATCTCTTCCTTGACTTCGGACAGCAGACGGGACAACTCGCTTCCGTGCTGTAGACTGCGCAAATCCGGCGTATTCGGCGAGCTGATATTAACTACAAAAAAATCACCGTACGGATACAGCGAACGAATGCATTTTCGGTAATCCTCGTGCGCTTCTTCATTGGGGGTCGTCTTGTTCTTGCCGATATTCACCGCCACCGGAATGCTCCGCCGGGTTTCCGGCTTCAGACGACGCGCCATCGCTTCCGCGCCTTCATTGTTAAAGCCCATCCGGTTGATAAGCGCTTCATCAGACGGCAGGCGGAACAGCCTCGGCTGTTCATTTCCCGGCTGTCCCTTCGGCGTCACCGTGCCGACCTCCATAAAGCCGAAGCCGATGGAAGAAAATCCGGGCACCGCCTGGGCGTTCTTATCCAGTCCGGCCGCAAGCCCCACTGGCGTATGAAAATGGAGGCCGAACAGGTCGACGGCCAGTTCCGGCGTCTCCGGGACGCCGTACATAAGGCGCAGAGCCGAGCGTCCTCCCGGCAGGGCAGCCGCTTTTTCCAGTCCCCCGATTACGAGATGGTGTGCTGCCTCCGGGTCCATGTTGAAGAAAAAAGGTTTAGCAATATTTCGATACAGCACCGTTCTCGCTCCTTCAGGCATAAGGTTTCATTCTAATTTTAGCCTTTTCCACTGGAAAAGAAAAGTTTTTGTCACTGCCGCAGATATTCGCCTTGGACATGGAGTATAGTATTTTTATTGAAAACGCATTACAATGTAAAGGTACATGGAATTCACGATAAGAGAAAAGGAAGGTCGAACCCTATGTCAGCCAAACGCAAACCGCCTACAATGCATCAGAAAAAAGAAGAGGTCAACCGCAAAGCGATTCTCTGGGTCGGCGTCAGCATTGCGCTGCTTGTGCTTGTTTTCATCATCCTCTTTATCGTAACCGGCAGTTAATTCAGCCAGTGGTACTCTTTACGGGGGTTGGTCTGATTCCCGGCGGCGTTCAGGGAGAAAGGCTTCTCCTGACGCAGCGTTTCGTCAGGCAGAAGACCCCCTTTGACAATTTGCACACGGGTTCCTTTGGGAACAAGATCGAACAGTTCCTCGATATCGGCCCGCTTCATTCGAATGCAGCCCAGGGATTCGTCTTTGCCTATGCTGTCTGGTTCATTGGTGCCGTGGATGGCGTAGTTGGTATCTGACAGCTGCATCCCCCTACTGCCGAACTCCCCGTTATCGTGTCCGTTCGGATTTACGACCTTATCGGTTATGACGAAGCTGCCTTCGGGCGTCCGGCTTCCTCCAAGACCCACTTCATAGCTCCGAATTAGAATCCCGCCGCTGGTTACCGCCAAGCGGTGTTTTTGCTTGTCGATGAGAATGGCGAGCGGGCGGGACAGGAACGGCATCTCCGCCCCGCCATTGCCTGCTGATGCCGCCACCGCTTCCGCATTCTGTTCAGCCGCCGGCGCTACGGCCGCAGAACCTTGCGCGGCCCGCCCGGACCGTTCCGCCGCTATTGATTTCAGCGGCCCGAACGCAAGCTTCATCAGCGGAGTCGTCCCGGCCAACCAATTGCCCGGGAAATCTCCGGCCAGCTCGGCCAGCGATTCCGGAAGCCGGCCTTTGGCGGCGCGAAATCCGTTCAGCGCGCTCCAGAGTACGGCAAGCTGTTCCTGCCGCTCCTGCCAGCCGGCTGCCTTCTCCTTGAGCGGCCCGGTATCCGGCGGCTTACAAACGCAGGCCGCGGCATCGAAGGACTGGATCGTCGTCCGTCCGTTGACCTGACGATCCACCGTATAAACGACAGGAAGCCGCTCTTTCCAGAGGAGCCATTTCCCCGACCGCTGCATGCCCAGCACAGCTGTCAACGAAGGAGCCCGGCCGCCGCTTCCGCTTCCTAGTATTCCCGCCAGATCGCGCACTGACGGCCCGCCGCCCGCCTCGCTGGCGGTGAAGCGAAGGCTGTCCACCCCCGCTGTCTCCGAGCCGCCTTGCTTCCCGGGACCATCATGATGGTCTTCGGAAAGGTCCGGCAGGCCGGAAGACTGAGCCTTGTCAGGCTTCCGGCCAAGCGGTCCCGAATCTTTACCCGGCGCGATAGCCGCGGCCGGCGTCAGAACAAGCAGCAGCAGCGACAAGGATAACAGCAGCTTTCGCGCGGCGCCTGTCCGCCGTTCCCGCTCGCGCGCCGACCGAAGCAGCCCTTCCTCATACTCCCGGAGCATATCTCCCGGCACTTTGCTCTGTTCGAAGGCCTCGTATACGCCCCCGGCCTGATTGAAGCAGTAGTTCGCCTTCCCGTCCTGCCCGTTCTTTTTATATTCCTTCCCCAGCAAATACCACGCCATTTTATTTTCTGGGTGCTTCTGCACATACTGCTTGAGGTACTGCGAATTTTTCATCGTTACCTCCATATAGTTGGAACAGAATCAACTTTTTTATACTATATATCGGACCGAGAACGCCAAAAAGACACCCCGGCCACGAAAAATCCGTGAAACGGGGTGTCTCTTAACAAGCCGAGCAATTCATTGAACAAGCGAAAGCGTCAATTAGCCTTCCTTGTTAAAAGGCGTATCGGAAATTTTGATCGAGTCCGTCGGGCAGCCGTCAGCGGCATCCTGCAAGTCATCGAACAGATCTTCCGGGATATCCGTAATACCGCGGTTAGCGTCCGCTTCGTAGATAACCTCAGCCAGTCCCTCATCGTCGTAATCATAAATGTCCGGGGCCGTAGCGCCGCAAGCTCCGCATGCGATGCAGGTGTCCTTCTCGACCCAAGTGTATTTAGCCATAATTCTCTGCCTCCTGTTGACCAATCAGCTCCGCGCAAGGCAGGCTGTTATAATAACGATTGTCGTTCCTTGTGGACGAGTTGTCGTTTCTTCTTGTCATATTAATATAAAAAGGCGGCAATTTCAATCGTATCCCCGCGCTTTTATCATTTCCGCCATGAATTCCGTCACTCTTCATCCTGAGAAGGCCGCCGCAGTTGATCCTTCTGCAGCGAGGTCCCGCGTGCCTTGTGGTTCCTCAGAAGAGCCGTATGCGGGTCACCTAACATTCCGGCCGTCAGCACGGCGTTCTCGCCAAATTTGTTGCGCAGCATATCCATTACCTGGTTCAGCGATTCCTTTTTCGGCTGGCGCTCGTAATCGAACAAATCAAGCTGGATGGCGGAATTCTCCTTCGGAGTTAGGCTGTGCAGCGTCACCCCAAGCAGGCGGATCGGTTTTTCCTCGTTCCAATGTCTCTGAAACAGCCCGCAGGCCGCCTTATATATTTCCTCTGCCGTTTCGGACGGAGCCTCCAGCTGCCGCGAGCGGGTGATGGTCTTCATATCCGGAGTTCGCACGGTAAGCTGAACGCCGCCGGCAACAAGCTTCTGTCTTCGCAGCCTTCTTGCCACCTGGTCGCTCAAGGCGAGCAGCACCGGTCTCGCTTCGGCAATCCCCTGGATGTCGCCGGGAAGCGTCGTCGTGTGCCCGATCGATTTGCTCTGCTCGCGCTCCGGATTCACGGGAGAATCGTCGATTCCGTTCGCAGCGCGTTTGAGCCAGTTCCCCATGACGCCAAACACGTCGGCCAGCATCCCTTCATCCGCATCGGCCAGCTGTCCGATGCTGTAGATGCCGAGCTTTTTCAGCTTCTCCGCCGTCTTGCCGCCGATCCCGAACATTTCGCCGCAAGGCTTGTCCCACAGTATCTTCGGCACATCCCTCAGCCTTAGAATCGAAATGCCATTCGGCTTCTTGAGATCCGAGGCCATCTTGGCCAGCAGCTTGTTCGGCGCGATTCCGATGGAGCAGGGCAGCCCAAGCTCCTCCTTGATTCTGCGCTGAATCTCCTCCGCGATCTCGGGCGGTGTGCCGAACTGGCGCGAGCCGGTTATGTCGAGGTAGCACTCGTCGATCGATACCGCCTCCAGCATCGGCGTATAGCTGTAGGCAATTTGCATGAATGCGGCGGAATAGCGCCGGTAGAGATGAAAATCCGGTTTGATGACAATCAGCTCGGGGCATATTCTTAAAGCTTTCTGCACCTGCATTCCTGTCGATATCCCCCGCCGTCTTGCCGGGTACGAGCAGGTGACGATAATTCCTTTGCGCAGCTCCACGCTTCCGGCTACTGCGGTCGGTTTGCCTTTATAAGCTTCCGGATTCTCCGCCTCATGAACGGAACAGTAGAACGCATTCATATCGACATGCAAAATGACCCGGCCGAGCGCGGGATAATACCGGTCCACATTTTCGCTCATGCTCGTCCCTCTTCCTTCATCTAATACGGATGATTCTCACATTCCCCTGATGATTTTTAGCATACCGCTCCCCGCGCGGCAGGTCAATCGGGAGAACGTGGACGCGCCAATTTCGAGGACTCTGCATTTTAGCGTGTCAGCGCCGGAATTTTCCGCTCTATTTTCGATGGAAATGTATTATAATTGTGTAGGTTCTCTGTTACATTCCCGCGCAAAAATGCTATAATATAAAAATTCATCCTTGCTTTTCTCGCTTTATACCGCTGGTTTACGTTGCGGGTCAAGCTGATTAGGCTAATAAAACCAAGTTCATGCTTCGTAGCCAGTTTTGCGGAGCAGATTCAAGAAGCTTATGCTATCAAAACTAAGTCCATGCTTCCGTAGCCAGTTTTGCGGAGCAGATTCAAGAAGCTTATGCTATCAAAACTTTTAGGAGGACGCACATGTCTAAGTCCATATCCATCTTCGATACAACGCTGCGCGACGGCACCCAAGGCGAAGGTATCAGTCTGTCGGCGGACGACAAGCTGAAAATCGCCAAGAAACTTGACGATCTGGGTGTGCACTACATTGAAGGTGGCATTCCTGGAAGCAACATGAAGGATATCGAATTTTTTAAAAGAGTAAAAGATCTTAACCTGCGCGCCAAAGTTACCGCATTCGGCAGTACGCGCCGCAAAAACTCCCAAGCGGATCAAGATGACAATCTTCAGCGCATACTGGATGCAGGCGTACCCGCGGCCACGCTGGTCGGCAAATCATGGGATTTCCATGTGCATACCGCGCTGCAAACGACCCTTGAGGAAAATCTCGCCATGATCGGCGATTCCATCGCTTATTTAAAAAGCAAAGGGCTTGAGGTCATTTTTGACGCCGAGCACTTTTTCGACGGATATAAAAATAATCCCGATTACGCCGCGGCGGTCATGTCGCGGGCACTTGAAGCCGGAGCCGATTGGCTCGTCATGTGCGATACGAATGGCGGGACGCTGCCGCATGAGATCCGGGACATCGTCACCTCATTAGGTCTTCATCTGCCCGGAGCGCCGCTCGGCATCCATACCCACAACGACTGCGAGCTTGCTGTCGCCAACGCGCTCAGCGCCATTGAGGCCGGCGTCCGCCATGTGCAGGGAACGATCAACGGGTACGGCGAACGCTGCGGCAACGCCAACCTGTGTTCCATCATTCCGACGCTTCAACTGAAGATGGGATACAGCTGCATTCCAGGCGATTCTTTGCCGCATCTCACAAATACGGCTCGCTATGTAAGTGAAGTCGCTAACGTCAACATGCCGGTTAACCAGCCATATGTCGGAAGCGCGGCGTTTGCGCATAAAGGCGGTATTCACGTCTCCGCCATCCTGCGCGATTCCCGCACCTACGAGCATATTTCTCCCGAACTGGTCGGCAACAAGCAGCGGGTACTTGTCTCCGAACTGGCCGGCCAGAGCAACGTGCTGTCCAAAGCCCAGGATATGGGTCTGAGTCTTGACCCGAGCAGCGAGCAGGCGCGTAAAGTGATCGACAAGATCAAGGACCTGGAACATCAAGGCTACCAGTTCGAAGGCGCCGACGCTTCGCTGGAGCTGCTGCTTCGTGAAGCAACGGGCGAGATGAACGAGCTGTTTACTTTCGAATCGTTCAAAATGCTCGTTGAGAAATCGGCCGGCAAACCGGTCGTCTCGGAAGCATTCGTCAAGCTTAAGGTTGGAAACGAAACGCTGTACACTGCCGGGGAAGGCAATGGTCCGGTCAACGCTCTCGACAATGCGCTGCGCAAAGCGCTTCTGGCTCACTTCCCGCAGCTCAAGGAAATGCACCTGTCCGATTATAAGGTGCGGGTACTCGACGAAAAGGATCAAACCGCCGCGAAGGTACGGGTGTTGATCGAATCCAAAAATTACACCGACACCTGGAGCACCGTCGGCGTATCCGCCAACATCATCGAAGCAAGCTGGGAAGCGCTGGTCGACAGTATGCGCTACGCGCTGCTCGGTCAAATGTCGCCTGAGACAACCGAATTGCTGGATCTTGGCCAGTGCGGCCTCATTAATCATTAATTACGGCCGGTTTGAGCCACATGCTTCAATGCTCCGGCTGAATCCGGAACAAGAGCCGTTCCTTATGCTTATCAGCGCAGGAACGGCTCTTTTGCTGTGCTGATGTTATTCATTCTGCTCGCGGACCAGCTTCTTCAATTTCTGATCCATTTCTTCCGCGGTCAGTCCGCCAAGAATGATCTCGCTAACAATGCCGTTCTGGTCGATCAGGACATTGGTAGGGAACACGGTCCCGTAATATTTGGCGTATACCTCACCTTTAAGATCGAACATGACCGGAAACGCAAGCTTGTATTTCTTGACAAAACGCTCCGCATTAGCCTTATAATCGTAGCTGGTGACATTAATGCCGTAGATATCAAGCGTATTTCTATATTTTTCGGCTATTTTGTTCAGCTCGGGGGCCTCTTTCTGACAGGGGTCGCACCAGGAAGCCCAGAAATTAAGCAGCACGGCCTTGTCCCTTGGCCCCCCTACGGTATAAGAGGTGCCATCCTCACTCCGGATAGTGAAGGACGGCGCCAGATGACCGGCCTTGGGTCCACTCTCTGCTGGTAAAGCCTTACCGATGGCCGGGAGTGATTCCTGGGCTGCCGGCAGTGCCTTATTTTGCGGAATGTCAGCCTCGTTCTTCTTCCCGAGATGCTGCTCAAAGATAACGACTGCCGCAAGCAGCGCTATAACGGTGATTATCAGGTTTCTATGCTTTGTAAGCTTCATCGCAGCTTATCCTTTGCAAGTGGAGTGGATACCTCTTATTGTACCCCCGACCTTGCCAGTTTCAAACGGCCAAAAAAAAGAGGATTTCGTCCAGGACGAAACCCAATGAAGAGAGAGGGGTGAACAATGACAGCATTCCAGGGAAAATTACCGCCCATATGGCTGAAACCTTCCGTATACCAAGCGCTGGGGAAGCATCTGGCATCCGCTCTTCCGCACGAAGCGTGCGGCGTCCTGCTGGGTGCTGCCGCAGCGGGCGGCATGCTCATCGACAACTATGTGCCTATGCGCAACGTAGCGCCTGACCCGCTGCATACGTTCGTTCCCCATCCGGCCGACTGGATTTCGGCGCTTTACTTATCGCCGCCTCCGGTAGGCCTGTTCCACTCCCATCCGCGAACGCTCCCCATACCCTCTATAGCCGATTACGATGGGCTGAGCGGACTGGATGAGCATTTTGCGGTATATTTGATTGGCACTCCCGGCATAGAGCCAGAGCATCCCATTCATCTGAACGGTTATCACATTCAGCGCACCCGAACCGGAGATGGACCCCGTTCAATCTCTCTGATTGAATCGAAGCTTCAGGTTCTGCTTAAATAGGCATACAACTCTCCCAAAGTCTCTACCTGTTTGCGCTGGGTGATTTCGCGAAGATAGGACACCCAGAGCTTAGCCGTCATCTTCGCGTCTTCAAGCGCATGATGCCTTCCGTGAATGGGTATGCCATGAACAGCAAGCAGCTCATCAAGCGTGTAGTTGCTTCTAGAAGGCTCCAGCCAGCGCGCAAGCATCATGGTATCCAGCACACGATGCGTAAGCTGGACCTTGGACGTCTTCCACAGCGCCGCATTCAGGAAAGCTTTGTCGTGAGCGCTCGCGTGGGCGATCAGCACTCTTTTGCCTACAAAAGACATGAAGTTATGAAGTCCGTCCATCAGCGAAGGTGCCTTCCTGCACATTTCTTCGGTAATTCCCGTTAGCTCGGTAATGTTATCAGGGATGGAGGTGCTGCAATTCACAAGCGTGTAAAAGCTCTCCTCCTCCCTTATTTCATCACCGACAACCTTTATAGCTCCAAATGACAGAATTTCATCCCCATGCTGGCTGGAAAATCCCGTCGTCTCCAAATCGAACACAACCGTTTCCAGCTTGGACAGCGGCGTATGGAGCACTTCCGGACGGCGTTTCTCCCGCATCAGAGAACGGATAAAAGCCATTTGCTGCGCGGTTTGCTGCGCCGTTTCACCGCCACGAATCGAAGCGATCGCAGACGGCATTCCGCCTTGTCTAAGGTTGTTCCAAAACCCGCCGCCTTTGTTCGGCTCCTTCATAGCTGTCTCCTTTCCGCTGACCGGAGCTGGCGCTGCAGAACGCGATGAATGCGTCTTACAAGCAATAGGCTGTCCCGCAGCTCTGACATCAGCCGCCTGTCCTTCAGTTCGTTTTCAGATGCAAAATCGCTGCCCGACAAGAGACCGTCATATTCCGAGTAGGGAGTGTTGACCCTCATCTTTAGCGCCGTCAGGAACGCGCTTCGCACACCTTCGGGCAGGTGCTGGTACTCCTTGCTCAGTATTTCCAGCCTTTCTAATGTCGAGGTCTTGCGAATTCCATGCTGCAAAGCAAAATATCTTACACCGTTAACTAACGGAATGTATAGCCCATATTTGACGTCAAATCCGCCGGCATTCTCCCCGAACCGTTCGGTAAGCACCTGTCCGAGCAAATTAAGCGTCGCTTTATGACGGACAGTATTTCGCAGAACAGCCGCCCAAAGTTTGGGGTTATCGATAAACCCTTCATGATAAAAATCCAGCCACTGCTCTGAGAGGCTGCGGTCTCCCGCAACATGGCGCATATCGGAACAGATTATCAAATAGCGGATAGGTTCCCACTCAAACTGGGTTCTCCAGCCCTCAATCTGCTCCTTCCACTCCGTCAGGGTCTTACGCCACATCGGTTCGGATACCATGACCCTGCCTTCGCATTTCTCATATCCGGTATCAGCCAGCATTAAGGAAAGCCTGATCCCGAATTCTTCAAAATACTTCTCCTTCGCTTCCTCCGGTTCTCCTTCGATAATCAGCCCGTTATCCTGGTCGCTCCACAGCGTTGTTTCTTTTCTCCCTGCGCTGCCGAACACAATAAAGGAATAAGCGCAGGGAGGCGGGCCATGGCCCGCCTCAATCATCTGCGCCTCGGATAAAACAACCGCCGCTTCTGCGATAGCATCATGCATCGCATTGACACGCAGCATCCATTCCTCAATGGGGATAACATTTAACTGTTCCAGGAGAATACTTTGACAGGCGATGCGCCTTGTCTTCAGCTCCTGGGGCGAACCGGAGGTTACGATGGACTCATGAACTGCCTTATAGTCCCAATCGTCAGACTCCGTCTGGGTCACTCGGCCCGCCTCCCTGATGTAATATTCTAATTATTTCTTTTGGGATTCGGATTCCGAAATCAGCTTCATTTGCTCAGGATAACCGTAAGTGCCATGTTCGCTGATATCCAGACCCATCAATTCTTCTTCTTCCGTTACGCGAATGCCGCTTACCAGCTTCATGATGTACAGGAAGACAAAGGACAGGATAGCTACGAAGGCAAAAGTTCCGATTACGCCCAGAACTTGTACGCCCAACTGGTGTACGCCGCCGCCATAGAACAGACCGGCCTTACCGATACCTACAGTTTCAACAAGCTCAGGAGTTGCGAACAAGCCAGTGGATACCGCACCCCACATACCAGCGATGCCGTGTACGGAGAAGGCATAGATCGGATCGTCCAGACCCGCGCGTTCCAGCCACTGCGAAGTCATAAACGTAAATGCACCTGCAACAAGACCGATAACAAAGGCAGCCCAAGGTTCAACAAATGCGCAGGCGCCGGTGATAGCTACGAGAGCGGCCAGAACGCCGTTCAGCATTGCAGGAATGTCGGACTTGCCGAAGTACAGCCAGGAAGCTACCAGAGCCGCAAGGCCGCCGGCTGCTGCCGCAATGTTAGTAGTCAAGGCTACATATCCGAAGAATCCGCCCATCGGGCTCAGTGCGCTGCCTGGGTTGAAGCCGAACCAGCCGAACCACAGAATGATAACGCCGAGAACCGTGAACACTTGGTTATGTCCAGGAATAATTACCGGCTTGCCTTCTTTGTTGAATTTGCCAAGACGAGGTTTCAGCAAAATAGTCGCTACGACCGCCGCAGTTGCACCCGTAAGATGGACTACAGTCGAACCTGCATAGTCCTGCATACCCATAGTAGCCAGCCAGCCGCCGCCCCATACCCAGTGAGCGACAACCGGATAAATAAAGACGGAGAACAGAATACCGAAGATAATGTATACGCTCAGCTTCGCGCGTTCCGCCATACCGCCGGAAACGATGGCCAGCGAGACAGCAGCAAACGCCATTTGGAACAGGAATTTCACGTTCAGCGTTACATCGGAGAATGCCAGGGATTCAAAGGAAGATGCCATCGAATCGCCGCCATATCCAAAGCCCGTTGTGCCGAAGAAACTGTTGCCATTGCCGAAGCCCAGGCCAAAGCCCAGCGCCCAGAAGCAAATGCTTGCGATCGCTAGCGTCAGCACCGTCTTACCGGCTACGTGGCCTGCGTTCTTCATTCGAACGGAACCCGCTTCAAGCATCGCAAAGCCTGCTTGCATAAAGAACACCAGAATAAAAGCCAGATAAGTAAAAGCTGTGTCCAGACCGATTTGTAGGTCCGGAGCCGTAGGACCGTCAGCGGCAAAAGCGCTGACCGGGTAAATCGTCAGTGTTAGCATCGCTAACACAAAACATAACCACTTTCTTTTCATTACTCCCCACTCCCCTATGTAATATATTCTAACAAAGCGTGAAACTCTTAATGTCATTATAAGCAAAACGCATCAAAATTGACAAGAGTATTTTTCACGAAAAGAAAAATAATTTTCAGTAAATATTTAGCAGCATTAATGAAGAGTTTAACACATATATTTGATAAAAGCATGACGTTTGACTGTATGGTTTGTGATTGATATCATTATAAATGGATATAAAATCCTGACTTTTTATCGGCCAGGAAAAAAACTACATCTGCGAGGTGAACGGCATGGGGATATGAAATTGTACCGGATCGGCGAACTGGCCAAAACGGCCCGGATCAGCGAGCGAACCATCGATTATTATACCAAACTTGGACTAATCCAGCCGGAATCCAGAGGTTCGAACAATTATCGGTTGTACAACGATGAAACCTTGGGTATCCTGGAACGTATTAATCAATTGAAACAAGAAAAATATACATTGGAAGAAATCAAGTCCATGATAGCCAAGTGGAGCGCTGCGACATCCGACATCGATGTCTCCGGCAAGCTGGCGGAACTCGAGTCCCATATGCAGCAGCTTCAGCGTGAGGTCAAGGCACTTGAGCCGGCGCTGAGCAAGCTCAAGCCGGGACAGGCCAGAAGGGCATTGGCCCATCTGATCCCCCAGGGAGCCGCATGTATTGAAGCGATCCGCATTCTGCTTGCGCAGGGACCCCCAATGTAAAACAACTGATCAAAAAGTGGAGGAATGACCATGATGTACCTATTAATAATAGTTGCTTTTCTATTTTCGCTATGGGCGCAGTTCAGGGTTAAAGGAACGTTCAACAAATGGTCGGAGGTCGCGAACCTGAGCGGAATGACCGGTTACGACGCCGCAAGACGCATGCTGGATGCGAACGGCCTCTCCGATGTTCCGATTGAGCCGGTCCGAGGAGCCCTCACCGACCACTATGACCCAATTCACCGAGTGGTCCGCTTATCTGAACCTGTTTATTACGAGCGTTCCATTTCAGCGGTCTCGGTAGCCTGCCACGAGGTAGGCCACGCTATCCAGCATAAGGTACACTATCCGATGCTGGTGCTTCGCCACCGGATGTTCCCAATCGTCAATTTCGCATCCGGCGTCGCTCCGTTCATGCTGCTGGCCGGTTTCCTCTTCAGTTCGTTGAACTTGATCGGACTTGGCATCATCTTCTTCTCGGCGGCTGTTGCCTTTCAGCTTGTGACACTGCCGGTGGAATTCAATGCCAGCAACAGGGCCCGCCAAGTTATGGTCGAACAGGGCTTTATCCGGAACGAAGAAGAACGCGGAGTTGCCAAAGTTCTTAACGCCGCAGCGCTGACCTACGTTGCTGCCGCTCTCGTCTCCGTGCTCGAACTGCTCCGTTTGATTATGGTTTACACCAGCAGCCGGGATTGACCCCAGGCTGCCAAACATCTTGCGAAAAACAATATACCCCGGAAGGCTCTAGGAGCCGACCGGGGTATTATTTTGCCGCATTCTGAAATAGGTCAGCAGAAACGCGCGGAACGACCGGGCGACAAGCGGCAGCTTGCCGTCGGAACGGTAAATGAGACCGATCGTCCGCGTGACCGCAGGCTCCACCACTTTAACCTGAGCCGGCTGCAGCGCGCTTGTCTGGAACAGCGCCATTTCCGGCAGCAGGCTGACTCCCATTCCGGCGGCGACCAGGCCGCGAATCGTATCCGTCTCCCCGCCCTCGAACGCAAGCTGCGGTGTGAAGCCTGCTTTAAGGCAGGCCTGCCACACGATGGGGCGAAGCGAGTAACCCTGGCTAAACAGTACGAACGGTTCTTCCTTGAGCTGCTCCAGCCGAATCACCTTCTCCCTCGCAAGCGGATGACTAGGCGGAAGAATGGCGAACAGCTCCTCGGTCATTACCACTTCCCCTGTCAATTGATCGTCGCTGTCGGGGCAGGGCGATATGAAGGCCAGATCGACCTCACCCCCGAGCACATCCTTGATTAAAGAAGGATAGGTCCCCTGCTTGAACCGGAATTTCACATGCGGGTAATGCTGCCGGAACTCGGCGACAATCGCCGGAATCAAGTGAGTCCCTATGCTGTGCGGAAAGCCGATCCGGATTTCCCCCCGCTCCGGGTCCAGAAATTCATGGATCTCGGACACAGACCGGTCCAGATCTTTAAGAATCGACTCCACCCGCTTGCAGAACAGCTGCCCTACCGGAGTCAGCTGTAAGTTCCTACCTTTTTGCATGAACAAATCCACACCAAGCTCCTGCTCCAACAGACGAATCTGCCTGCTGACCGCCGACTGGGCCACATGCAGCTCCTCCGCCGCTCGGGTGACATGTTCTTTTTGGGCAACTTTCAAGAAGTACTGCAGTTGTCTAAGCTCCACGCCGCATCCGCCTCCGTCTTACGCTTCTTACTGCCGGGATTCTGGTCATCGCTGCCGCCTGCGGGATAACACCCGAATAATGAGGCCGTACAGGAAAAAGCCCCCGATTAAACCGCCAATATGTGCGGCCCAGTTCACATTAGGCGTTACGAACGACATTATAATCCCCATCGTCAGCAAACCATACAGCGTCCTGCGCGAGCTCTCATCCATCAACGGACGCTGGAACAGTGCGATATACAGATACGCGCCATACACGGCAAAGATCGCCCCTGAAGCGCCGACCGATACGGTTATAACTTCCCGCGGGCCGGCCCCCCATGCCGCCAGAGATAGAATATTGCCGACAACTCCGCCGATCACATAGAGCAGCGCGTAACGCCACCAGCCCATCAGCCGCTCCAGCGGCGGCGCAAACACCAGGATCGCAAAACTGTTGAACAACAGGTGGGAAAATCCGTTATGCAGAAAGATTGCGGCGACATACCGCCAAAGCTCTCCCCTGTGAGATCCGGAGTCCACCATCCCTCCGAAGCGGAACAGTGTTTCCGGATCGGTCGAACCACCGTTAAACGTCAGCACCAGGAACATTGTGATATTGGCAATCAGAATCAGGCTCGTCACGGGGTAATACTTTAGATAGCTCTTCCAGTTCTCGTACCGAATGAATATCAAGGCCTCTCCCCTCCCCCTTCTGTTTTCTTCTATGTACGTCACCGGTTGGACATGGTCTCATTAAAAAGATTATAATTTATTAGAGCAGCAACAATCCAATTTTGTTAGTTCAAGGAGGAATCAACATTGACACAAGAAAGAACCGGCGTAGCCACTCTTAAAGGAAATCCGATTACTCTTGTAGGCCCCGAGCTTAAGGTTGGAGATCAGGCCCCCGATTTTGTTCTCAGCAAAAATCTGCTCGAGGAAGTTACGCTAAAGGACTACAGCGGAAAAATAAAGCTGATCAGCGTTGTTCCTTCCCTGGATACCGGCGTATGCGACGCCCAGACCCGCCGATTTAACAGCGAGGCTGCTGAACTTGGCGATGAGGTCACCATTCTGACGGTCAGCGTCGACCTTCCGTTCGCCCAGGAGCGCTGGTGCGGCGCCGCAGGTATTGACCGCGTAATTACCCTCTCCGATTACAAAACAAACGCCTTCGGCGAAGCCTACGGCGTGCTGATCAAGGAATTCAAACTGGATATGCGCTCCATTTTTGTTCTGGATAAAGACGACAACATTACTTATGTGGAATACTTAAGCGAAATGGCGGAACATCCGAATTACGAAGCCGCAATCGCCGCGGTCAAGAGCTTGCTTTAATCAACGTAAAATATACCGGAATCTTTAAAAAAGCGGAAGAAGGCTGCACCTTCTTCCGCTTTTTCACAGCAAAAACAAGACGATTTCCTCCTCCTGCTGCGGCGAAATTCGCTTCTTCCCTAAATATAAGCGCATACAATGGAAGGTTGTTTCAGCCAAACACTGAAAAAATAGGATTCAATCTATTTTATATTTGCCGATTTTCTTATCCATCGACTCATAGAGACGTTGAATCACACGGTAATTGGCGCCCAAATCGCCGAGAGAGCCCCGGGAAGCCGAATAAATATCGACTGCGCAGCGTGTAGGCGACGTACTCAGCACGGACACGGTGATATCGAGCGTCCGGCCGAAGGCCGTTTTTTTCTCCAGGGTAATCTCCCCGACGGATTTCACCTCGTGCAGCACTTTAAAGCCAGGAATTTTCTTGAGGGTGGACGATACTTCCTCCCAACCCTTTTCTTTGGAGAGGTTATAATACCGCGTTTTTAGAGCAGGTTCTTTGGCACGATCGCTTGTCCCTTCATGGCTGCGGAACAAGCCGACCAGGTTTCTTTTTAAAGACAACGTACTTCCTCCTCATATCCCAAGTTCACTATTCCAAGTGTATCACTGTTGCTCCCGGAACAAAAGTAAAATGCTTGTTTCTCTCTACATTTCGACAAAAAAGAAAACGCCCTTCTCCCGTTAGGATAATGGCGCCTTCGTAAATGTTAAAGGAAAAACCCGCCTATGCCGTCCGGCCACAGTGTCTTCTGAACCTGCAACAGCAGGTGGGTGATCGCAGTCGCGTTTTTGAAGTCCCCATGTCATATAGACAGGGCCTTTCAGCTGCGCTCCAATATAGATCTCCCGAGACAATGTCATTGGTTCAAAACAACGAGCAGCCGATAACGTACATCGCAGGATTTGTTATTATTATATTGCGTTTTAACGAAAAAGTAAACCTTGTATGCGCTTTATTTTACATAGTGGCGAATCGGACGGACATCTCTTCTCCCCCGAAGTCCTGAACTACGGCCGGGGGCGCTCTTCATCAGACGATTCTTTGGATGCGTCGATTTTTTCCGAAAGCGGGCCGGAATCTTCCGTTTCGTCGGCTTGTTCAGCCTCGCGCTCTTCCTCTTCCCTCTGTTTCTTCTGCTCTGCCTGAAGCTGCAGCTTACTGTATGTCGCATAAAAATTAAAGAAAGCAACCATTGCGATCAGCGAAGGAATGCAAACCAGATACAGCGCAGGATATTTCAGGCCGATAAAAGCCAGCAGCACGCCTGCCACCAAAGTTGTAAACACCCGGATCGGGCGAGCAATCGTCAGCAGAATGGAATTGCTCATAACCTGCTTGAAGGTCATCTGATAGTGAACCACCACTGAGAAGAAGTTGAACATTGATACCATCACGACAATCATCAAGACCAGCATCAAAATACCAACGATTTTAAAATCCGGCATACGCGTCATGTAAATTGTCACATCAAAATACATTACGAAGAACAGCAGCGTATAGATCAGGCCGCCAAGCATGCTTTTAAGGTAGTTCTCTTTATATCCTTTAAAAAAAGTCTTGAATGTACTGACATCCGTATTGCCCATCACCCATTTGCGGACGACGGTGAACAGCGCGGACGTTGCCGGAAAAACAGTAAACGGAGCCGTTATCGCAAGCGCCCAGTTTAAGGTTACCTGCTCGCTAACTCCCCCCTGACTGGTCGCCAGCATGATGAATTTCATAAAGATAAAGAATAAGAACGGAATGGAACAGATCGTCCACAGCACATTGCTGAACGCAATGCGTGAAATCCACTCCGTAATGCGGTATAGACCGCCCATAGCACCTTTAAACTCCACTTTCCTTCCTCCTGTCTCTTCGCTACTGCGTACCTTAACTATACCTTATTTCATCCGGCTATTTCCATAGCCCATGTTCACAAGTTTAGACTGAGGTCTAAGCATCCCGGGCATAACGGCCATCCAGGCGCATGGCTTGTAAGTTCTTACTTTTTTAAAAAAAGAAGACGGAGCGCAAGGATGCGCACCGTCTTCTTTGCGGTCAGGGCTTGTCAGCCCAGATCATGACTTAAATGTCAAAGGAGTCTTCCTGCTTCGCCGTGCGGCGCTCGCCGTCCGCCGGACGCTGGGACTTGCGCTCCCCGCCGCGGTAGCTCGAGCCCTCGCGGCTGCCGTATCCGTCACGGTTGCCTTTGTAGCCGCCGCTGTTGTATCCTCCGCGGTTTCCGCCTTCGCGGTTTCCACCTTCGCGGTTCCCCCGGTATCCTCCGCCGCCGCCATAGCCGCCACGGTTGCCGCTGTAGCCGCTTGGCTTGCGTCCGCTGCGGATGTCGTTCTTGCCGCCGCGCCGTTTCACGCGGATCGGCTCTTCCGGAGTCAGTTGAATTTCGGAGTCCTTCTTCTCGCCGGTCAGCAGCTTGATTGCCGCGGACAGAAGCTGGACGGAATCGTACTGTTCAAGCATTTGAATAGCAATGCCCTTGTACTCGTTCAATTCCCCATTCTCCATCGTATCCATCAGACGCTCCGCTGTAACGCGCTGCTTGCCTTCAATGGCCTCGGCCAATGTCGGCAGCGGCTTGCGTGTGATCCGGTGGCGGGTCACACGTTCGATCAGACGAAGGTGATCGATCTCACGCGGCGTCACGAACGACCATGCGGAACCTTCTTTGCCGGCCCGTCCTGTACGGCCGATCCGGTGAACATAGCTCTCCGGGTCCTGCGGAAGGTCAAAGTTGATAACGTGCGTTACGCCCGACACGTCAAGACCGCGGGCCGCTACGTCGGTAGCAACCAGAACGTCGATGCTGCCGTCGCGGAATTTGCGCATAACCGCGTCGCGCTGGTTCTGCGACAGGTCGCCATGCAGGCCGTCCGCGGAATATCCGCGTTTTTGCAGAGCTTCCGACAGTTCGTCAACCCGGCGCTTCGTACGGCCGAACACAATCGCAAGCTCAGGCGATTCCATGTCGATCAGGCGGCTGAGCGCTTCGAACTTCTGGCGCTCCGGAACCTCGATGTAAGCCTGGTCGATCAGCGGCGCGCTGACCTGCTTCGGAATGACGGATACATGCTCGGGGTTCTTCAGGAACTGCTGGGCAAGACGCTGGATGTTCGGAGGCATCGTGGCCGAGAAGAGCATCGTCTGCCGTTCTTCCGGAACCAGCTTCAGGATGGACTGAATATCCTCCATGAAGCCCATATCCAGCATTTCGTCCGCTTCATCAAGCACGACGGTCTGTACGTCGTCCAGACGGATCGTCTTGCGGTTGATGTGATCAAGCAGACGGCCCGGCGTACCGATAATGATCTGCGGTTTCTTTTTGAGACCGCGGATCTGACGGCCGATGTCTTGTCCGCCATAAATCGGCAGGGAACGAAGCCCCTTAAAGCGGGTGAGCTTGCCGATTTCTTCGGCCACCTGAATGGCAAGTTCACGGGTCGGTGTCATAATGAGCGCAGCGATTTTTTCTTCGTCACGGGAAATTTTAGAGATTAGAGGAATTCCAAAGGCTGCCGTTTTCCCGGTACCGGTCTGAGCTTGTCCGATTAGGTCTCTTCCTGTCATCGCGATTGGGATCGACTGCGATTGAATCGGGGTCGCCTCTTCAAATCCCAGCTCTGTGATGGCTTGCAACACTTTTGGTTCCAAGTCAAATTCTGCAAATGTTTTCAAATTATTCATGCTCCTTCTATACAGTGGACATTCCACATGCTTGTCTGTATTCTTAAGTAGCGGCAAACATTAATAGGGTGTCCAAACATGCCGAAAACTCTGCATGGTTTCGCGTTAAGGGGACGGCAAGCCGTCCTTTTCATCAGGTGCTCCAATTCGCCCGAACAACGGTAGCTTCACGTTCGAAACAATGCAAAAAGTTCATTGTAACGCTCTACTCAAGAATATCCTATACATTATATCACAAACTCCAAGAGGAATACCAGCGTATTCCTTTCATTCGTTCTTGCATCGTTTTCATCCCTGTTTACATCATACATCGGTAGGTGATTTACTTGATAAAATATAGCTTGAACCTTCTGGCCGTCGTGCTCGGCTCCGGGCTGATTGCCGCCGGCTTCAACCTGTTCCTCATTCCCCATCACCTGCTGAGCGGCGGCGTCTCCGGCCTCTCCATGCTGGCAAGCTACTTCACTCCTCTTGGTGTCAGTCCCCTGTACTTTCTGTTCAACGTTCCGCTGCTGATCGCCGGATGGTTCCAGCTGGGCAGGCGCTTTATCGTGTTCAGTATTGTATCAGTTGCCGCAGCGGCATGGCTCATTGAATGGATTCCCGTCAAACCGCTGGTATCGGACATGCTGCTCGCTTCCGTATTCGGCGGAGTAATTGTCGGAGTGGGCAGCGGAATCTCGTTCCGAGTTGGCGGTTCATCTGGCGGGTTCGACATCCTGGGGTCGATCATCAGCCGGCACAGGGATTTTCCGATCGGCAGCGTCCTCGTATCCCTGAACGCACTCGTCATTCTCGCGGCGGGCTATCTGGAGAACAACTGGAACATCGCCCTCGCCTCCATGGCCTCCATGTATGTATCCGGCCGGGTAGTCGATTTCATCCATGTAAGCCATATCAAGGTAACCGTGTTTATTGTGACGAATCGGACGGACGAGATGCTTCAGCGTCTGTTAGGTCTTCAAAGGGGCATTACCAAAATCAAGACCGAAGGAGCTTATTCCCACACGGAAAAGGATATGCTAATGACAGTGACGACCCGGTACGAACTGGCCGAGCTGAAACGTATCATTAAAGAAAGCGATCCGCAGGCGTTTGTTAATATTTTGGAAACGGTCGGCGTACTAGGTTCTTTCCGCAAAAGGTGATTGTTAAAGGATGCACTTGCTTTAAAATTGTGATATATTAATGATGCGCAGATGCCAATATAATGCTCATGAAGTTTCTGCTTTGCCCTCTTTTCCAGGCACTTGTCGTTTTTCTGGGTGAAACCTGAATGCAAGTTCAGCAACATTCGAAAAAGGAAAGGGTGATTACTGTGGAAATGGAAACGGTAAAATTGTCAGCAATCGTCATGAAGTGGTATCCCGATATGATGCCGTTTCTCAAGCAGGACGAACTCGATTCCATGATCGTTCTGCGGGACGGGCTGAGCATTTTGGACTCTGCTGATGCGATGGACATCATTCAGTACAGCATTTGTGAGCATCAGGATTCTGCGTATCTTCAATAAGAATTACAAGGTTTTAGATTGCCGCTTGGACCGGCGTTTTGCCGGTTCAGGCGGCATTTACTTTTTATGATACCGTTAGACTCCCCCAGTCTTTGTTTATTTAAAAAGGAAGGAATAAACTTCCGCTTTTGTTACAAAGCTGTTCTTTTTCACATTGAACGTTCTTATATAATTTAAGCTAACGTACATAAAAGGGGAGAAAACAATGAACATCACTTGGGCTGTATTGATGATGGCCCTGGGAAGCGTTGGCGTTCAAAATGTCCGGACAGATGCCGACGTAGCCGCTGTGCTTCAATCCGCCGCTAATCCAGCCGTCGTCTCGAATCAGACCGGCGCTTCGGCGGCTCCGGCTTCATCCACCGATACTGCAACCGCAACCGTCTCGCCGGCACCGGCTCCTTCCGCTTCGCCCGGTCCGGCTGAACCCGCCGATGCCGCGCCCCCGCTGGCCGATCCGCAGCCGGATGCTCCCAAAGTCAAGGGAGTATATGTCACGGCGTACAGCGCAGGAGGCTCCCGGATGGATACGCTGCTGAATCTGATCGATCAGACGGAGCTGAACGCCATGGTCATCGATATCAAAGATGACGCCGGCTATATTACCTACAAGACGGATAATCCGGAGCTTAAGCAATTGGGCAATCCGCAGCCGTTCATCCGCGATGTCGGCAAGCTGATGGAGCGGCTGAAGAAGCATAATGTCTATCCTATCGCCCGCATCGTAGTCTTCAAGGATTCCGTGCTCGCCAAGAAGCATCCGGAATTGTCATTTGTGAAGAGTGACGGCTCCGTCTGGCATAACAAAGGCGGAGACAGCTTCGTCAATCCTTACAATGAGGATGTATGGAAGTACAATGTCGAAATTGCCAAAGAAGCCGTCAAGCTCGGTTTCAAAGAAATCCAGTTCGACTACGTCCGCTTCCCCGAAGGCTTTGAAAAGCGCGCGGATTCACTGAAATATACGAAGGCCCCAGGTAAAACCCGGGTTCAAATCGTTTCGGACTTCGTTAATTATGCGAAGCAGGAGCTGAATTCACTGGGCGTTCGCGTTTCGGTCGATATTTTCGGTTATGCCGCATCGGTTCCGGCTGCCGAAGGCATCGGGCAGGATTTTGTCAAGATCTCCAAAAACGTCGATGTCATCAGTCCGATGATCTACCCGAGCCATTATACCGCCGGCTGGTTTGGCGTGAATGACCCCGATAAAAATCCTTATGCGACAATAAAAGGCTCGATGGCGGACACCCACAAAAAGCTGAACCCGCTTGGAAGCTATAAACCGGTGATCCGTCCCTGGATTCAGGACTTTACGGCCAGTTGGCTCGGCAGCGGTCACTACATTAAATACGGCAAGCAGCAGGTGGAAGACCAGATCCGCGCTCTGAAAGAGCAGAATATCGAAGAATTTCTGTTATGGAATGCGAGCAACCGATATACTGCAGGCGTCGACTACAGCAAATAAGCACATACCGAACTAATCCGGTTTTATTCTATCCCGTCTAAATAGAGCTAACCCGAGACCCGGCTCCGATGCCGGGTTCTTTGCTGGATAACGCGCCGGAAGCGTGCACGCTTGCCTGCTCCCCTATTTTGCAAACTATCAGATAAAGAGGCACATTTACATGAAACCAACCACATCATTAGGCCAGAAAACCATTCAGTTCCTTCATATTCTCTTTCCTATACTTGTCACGCAAATTGCCCTCTCGGCAATCGCCTTCTTCGATATGAACATGTCCGGCCGATTCGGCACGGCAGACCTTGCCGGGGTCGCGATCGGAACCAGCCTGTGGATTCCTGTGCAAACCGGACTGAACGGTATATTAATCGGTCTCACTCCCATTGTCTCACAGCTGCTGGGCAAAAAACGCGAAGGCGAGGTCGCCTACAAAGTCATGCAGGGCATTTGGCTCTCATTAATCGTATCGGCTCTTGTGCTGGTACTAGGAGCGCTGTTGCTTGGTCCGGTTCTTCATTTTATGAACCTTGAACCCGCTGTGCGCAGCATCGCCTTTCGCTTCCTGACCGCCATCTCCTTCGGCGTCATTCCGCTGTTCGGATATACGGTGCTTCGAAGCTGCATTGATGCGACCGGACAGACCCGGGTATCCATGTTTATCACGCTGATCGCCCTGCCCGTCAATGTAGGACTAAACTACCTGCTGATCTATGGCAACCTCGGGTTTCCCCGCCTGGGCGGTGTCGGCGCCGGGGTGGCTTCGGCGATCACGTACTGGGTCATTTTTGGCGCTGGGCTCCTGTTCATCTTCCGGGCGGAGCCTTTCCGAAGCTTGCGGATTCTCCGCAAATTCCATGCGTTCTCTCCGGCGGCCATCAAGGAGCAGCTTGCGATCGGAGTCCCAATCGGCTTCTCCATCTTTTTTGAGACGGCCGTCTTCTCGACGGTTACGCTGCTCATGAGCCGATTCGACACGGTGACCATTGCCGCCCATCAGGCGGCGATTAATTTTGCTTCAACGCTATATATGATTCCGCTAAGCATTTGCATGAGTCTAACCATTCTGGTCGGCTTCGAGACCGGGGCGGGCCGATTGAAGGATGCCAGGCAGTACAGTGTTCTCGGCATAGGTTCCGCCGCCGCCCTCTCGTTGGCTACCGCGCTGGTCCTTCTCTTTGCAGGAAAGCATGTGGCGGGCATATACTCTACCGATCCGGACGTGATCCGGCTGATCCAGCATTTCTTGATCTATGCGATTTTTTTCCAGATATCCGACGCTATCGCGACACCTACCCAAGGCGTGCTGCGCGGTTACAAGGATGTAAATCCTGCGTTCATCATTTGCTTTGTCGCATATTGGGTGATCGGGCTACCCGTTGGCTTTGTCCTCGCCGAGTATACGGATCTGGGCGCGTTCGGATACTGGATCGGATTGATTACCGGTCTCGCCATCGGCGCGGTTCTGCTGCTGTCCAGGCTGGTCAAGGTTCAGCGCCGGTATACGGCAGAATACACCATTTCCAAATCGGAAGGATAATTCCTTCCCCAAGACTAATATGCGTATGGCGATGCGTTCTGAGAGCCGCAAAAATGAAACCGCCTCTTCCGCAGAGACATCTGCGAAAGAGGCGGCATTTTATATCCAGCCCAAGCATAAAAGTGTATGGCGTCAGCGGTAACGGAAGTTATCAGCGGCTTTTGACCAGAAGCTCAACCGCTTCCTTAATTACTTTGTCCGGCGAATGGCCCTTGTTCAGTTCCTCCTGGATGCAGTGCTCCAGGTTTGATCCGATTACCGAGCCGATGGTACGGTCGACCGCTGTACGGATTGCCGTCAGCTGGGTTACAATATCGCGGCAGTCCTTCCCTTCCTCCAACATAGCGAGTACTCCCCGCACCTGTCCTTCGATCCGTTTCAGCCTGTTTTTTATCGCGTTATCGTATTCCATTAGCAGCTCCTTTCTTAGATAAACAGATTCATTCCCGCATCATCGGCAGAACCGATATAGCTTGCTACACCTGCGAATTCAATGCCATCGATCAGTTCCTCCTTGCGAATGCCCATAATATCCATACTCATCGTGCAGGCGATCATTCGAACACCCGACTTGGCTGCATTCGAGATCAGCAGCTCCAGCGAATCGACGTTCTTCCGGCGCATCACGCCTCGTATCATCTTCGGACCCAAACCGCCCATGTTCATTTTGGACAGCGGCAGATCTTTGGTACTCTTGGGGAGCAGAAGGCCGAACATTTTCTCCATTGCAGTCTTCTTCATCTTCGGGTGTTCCGGCTTGCGCAGGAGACCCAGGCCCCAGAACGTGAAGAACATTGTAACCTTCTTCCCCATGGCAGCGGCGCCTGAGGCAATAATGAATGATGCTATGGCTTTATCCAGGTCGCCGCTGAACACGACCATTGTCGCTCCGTCGGAACGGCTGGGCTGACGGGATACAGACGCGCCTGATATCTTGTTTCCCTTTCTTATCAGCGCTTTTACTGTTCCTCCAACCGAATCCACCGATTCAAGCGTATGGCCCATCTTCTGACACCACTGTCCAATATCCGCCGCGAAACCGAAATCGGTTGCCCTGATTTCCAGCAGTTCTCCCTCGTTCAGCGCTTGTACCGCTTCATATACTTTGAGTATAGGGCCGGGGCATTGAAGTCCGCAAGCATCCACCATCGTAATCCGCGAAATGGGAAGCTCAGAATCCTGCCCGCTCCTGTCAGCCGAGTCAGCCATCAACCGTTCATTATCATTTATGTTTGTATTCCCCAATTGTGAAATTCCGTCGGGCATACGGTTATCGGCCATGGAAGCATAAGTCTTGTAACCCCCATCCACATTACGAACCCGGTATCCATGCTGAGAAAGTATCCTGGCGGCGATGTATCCGCGCAATCCGACCTGGCAGCTGACCGCGATCTCCCCGTTTGAAGGAAGTTTATCCAGACGGCCGCGCAATTCCGGCAGTGGAATGTTTATGGAGCCCGGAATGCTTCCGGCTGTTAATTCAATTTCATCGCGGACATCAACCACAAGCCCTCCCCTGCGAACAAAATCGTCAACTTCATACCACTGCATTGTTTCGACCAGACCGTCCGTGATATTGGAAGCGATATAGCCCGCCATGTTTACCGGATCTTTTGCCGAAGAGTACGGAGGGGCATAAGCCAGTTCAATATCCGCAAGCTCCTGGACCTTCATACCTGCCCGGATAGCCGTCGCTATTACGTCAATTCGTTTATCGACGCCTTCTGCTCCAACCGCCTGCGCGCCGAAAATATCACCTGTCTTCGGATCAAACAGAAGTTTTAATGAAATTGGAGAAGCGCCCGGGTAATACCCTGCGTGAGATTGGGGATGAATATGAACTGCCTGATAAGGGACGCCGAGCCGTTTCAGTGTCTTTTCGCTGCTGCCTGTGGCAGCTGCCGTCAGGTCAAAGATCTTGATGATAGCCGTTCCCAGCGCCCCCTTATAAGATATCTGCTGCCCGTTGATATGGTCGGCGGCCAGTCTTCCCTGGCGATTCGCTCCCCAAGCGAGTGAAACAAGCGTCGGAAATCCATGGACCCAGTCTTTGACCTCAATGGCATCTCCGACGGCATAGATGGAAGGATCGCTGGTCTGAAGCTGTTCATTGACTGAGATTGCGCCCCGGACGCCGAGCTCAAGTCCGCTGCTGCGGGCAAGCTCGTTCTCCGGCGTTACACCAATGGCGAGAATAATCATGTCGGTCTCCAGCAACCGCCCCGAGTCGAGACGCACTTGTCCGCCCTGCCGTTCAACTCCCTTAATCCCGGTATTCAGCAGGACCTCAACCCCTTTGAGCTTCATATGCTGTTCCACCGGCTTCGCCATCTCCTGATCGAACGGAGCTAGCACCTGCTCCCCGCGGTCGATTACCGTTACGCCGAGTCCTTGATCCCGCAAATTCTCCGCCATTTCAAGGCCGATAAACCCGGCTCCGATCACGATAGCGCGCTTCGGACAACGTTCGCTGACATAGGTCTTGATCAGGTCCGTATCCCGAATATTCCGAAGCGTGAACAGGTTATCGGCTGAGCCGATTCCCGGAAGCTCCGGCACGATCGGCTTGGCTCCGGGAGACAGAATAAGAATATCGTAAGGCTGACTTCCCGTTTCGCCTGTCTTCGTATTCCGGTAAACGACCGTCTTCAAGGTTCTGTCTATTTCCGTCACCTCGGTAAGCGGCCGAACGTCAATATTGAACCTATCCTCAATCCCTTTTTCAGTTTGCACAAAAAGCTTATCGCGGGACTCGATTATCCCCCCGATATAATAGGGCAGCCCGCAGTTCGCAAAGGATACATGCTCTCCCCGTTCGAACATGATGATTCGATCCTGTTCATTCCATCTGCGGAGCCGTGCAGCGGCAGATGCCCCACCCGCTACTCCTCCAACGATTACAATATTTCTGGCCATTTATGTGCCCTCCCATATAAAATAAAAATACCCTATGGGGTATATATTATACGGGTGGGGGTATGTTGTCAACGCAGGAAATAGTTATATGCGCAACAAAAAGCCCTGCGCTTAGCGCAGGGCTTGTCCGTATCTATTACTGGGAGAGACGCGAAGCCAGGTTGTACAGCTCCAGGTCGAAATCCTTCTTCGTATTGACAACCTTGTCGATATCCGTAAGGACAAGCTCGCCATTGATGATGCCGCAAGCTTTACCCGATTCGCCTTCGATCAGCTTGCGCACAGCGAAGTCGCCAAGCCGGCTTGCCAGATTACGGTCGGCCGGTGTAGGGCTTCCTCCGCGCTGAATATGTCCGAGCACCGTTACGCGTGCATCGATCGAAGCGTGGCGATCCTTGAGCGCCTGGGCGATGTCTTCGCCTTTGCCGACGCCTTCGGCCACGATAACGATACTGTGACGCTTGCCTTTGGCAAAGTTCTCCCGCATGCGGTCGGCAACCTCGTCAAGTTCGAACGGCATTTCCGGAATGAGAATCGTCTCCGCTCCGGAAGCCAGTCCCGAGTGCAGGGCAATATCGCCGCAGTGACGTCCCATGACTTCAACAACAGAAGAGCGTTCATGGGAAGACATCGTGTCGCGAAGCTTATTGATGGCGTCAACGACGATGCTGACGGCCGTATCGAAGCCGATGGTATAGTCGGTGAAAGAGATATCATTGTCGATTGTACCCGGCAGCCCCATTGTCTTGATGCCGAGCTTGCTCAGCTTGTTGGCACCGTTGTAGGAACCGTCGCCGCCGATTACGACAAGGCCGTCGATACCGTATTCACGCAAAATATCGGCGCCCTTCTGCTGGCCTTCCGGCTTCAAAAACTCCAGGCATCGCGCGGATTGCAGGATCGTGCCGCCCCGCTGGATAATGTCGCCTACACTTCGGATATCCATCGGGAAAATATCCCGGTTCAGAAGCCCCTGGTAGCCGCGTTGAATTCCGTACACCTCAACTCCGAAAAAAAGAGCGCTGCGCACAACTGCGCGGACAGCGGCGTTCATGCCTTGCGAGTCTCCGCCGCTTGTCAAAACTGCGATTTTCTTTACTTCTGCCATACGAATGGTTTCCTCCTTAGAATGCTAATACAAATGCTTGCGTATCCACCGGCTGTTGACAAAGAAAAACAGTCTGGTAAGAGGACTTCTCTTCATCAGCCTTCTGGAGACAGAGCGAACCTCCCGCTGTTCGCTGACTTTCGGATCGGATAAATACAATGCCAGCAGCCCCTCGATGACCATGCGGTGCAAGGGAGTCTCAGGTATGTTCCGAACATCATTTCGTGCCCACTCCACGATTGAAGCAATCCGATTCAGCATGGTATCCGTATTGTCGTAGTAATTGCAGAAATTGAGATCGCCGCCGGCGCGGTCTTCATCCTGATCGATCAGATAATCCAGCATAATATGCAGGCAGCATAAATGCGGGAAATATCCGGCTCGAATCAATGAAGCGTCCGGCTTGCTAAGCCTGGAGTCGCAGGAAGCCAAGAACAGCATGAAAATCCCCAGCGTCGAACCCGTTGCCGCCGCAAATTCATTCCAATGTAACCGCGGCGCCCTGCTTCGATTCTCCTCCCACCATTCCTTAAGCGCAGCTTCCCTCAAATCGGGACGGATATGCTTATAGACCTGAAGATCACTGTACAATCTTGCCAGTTCGGAAATCTCCGAAGCTGCGGACGCGTATCCAGGAAGCTTTGAGATCATTTCCTGGCAAGTGCGCACTAGCCGGTACAGATATCCGCCGTCATCTTGTTCGCTGCGGAGCGCGTAATAATTAACCGGTTCAGCTCCCGGTGTAATCGCATCCAGCATTGATTGGTGCAGCAGCCTGAAGTCTTCGGCATTCATGGAAGTGCTGCGGTCGCACAGATTGTCCAAATAATCGCTTATCGTCTGATAGGCGACAATCAGCGGGATAAGAATATGCCTCATCGGCAAATTGCCCGCTGCATATACGCCTCCGCCTTCGCAATGAAACTGCTTCGTTTCGATGCTTGCGAGCGCTTGCTTCCGAAGCTCGGGATCGGGAATCCCTTCCGCATCCTTACGCCAGACATTAAGGCAGTTCCGTACCTCAGGGAGCACGTACTTGTAGACCCTGCTCATTAATCCAATCGGGCCGCGTGGACTCAGGGAACGGCCTTGCTCAAATTCACTCAATGACGGTGCCTCCACATTGTTGTCTCCTTATCCAAATCATACTCATTATAATATGATCCAAACGTTTGTACAAACAAGAAAATCACTTGCAAATTTTCATAAATTTTCACGAGTATCTCAAATAAGTACACAAATAATCATTACTATATGATATACTAACCGTATTTCATCTTTAGAGGAGTGCTTTCATGAATTTAACCGTCAGCTTATGCTTGCAACCGTCCCTTTGGCAAATTTCGAGAGGGGTGCAGCTATGAAGCGAAGAGACGGAAGCTTCACTGGCCAAAACTGGCTGCGTTCGTTCATGTTCACCATTTACGGAACCAGCGTACTCGCCATATCCTATTTCCCGCTCTTTTACAGCCATTTGGGTTTCAGCAGCGCTCAGGTCGGCTATTTATATTCTCTTGGCCCGCTGATTTCAATTCTCTCCAACCTGTTCTGGAGCATGATCAGCGACCGGCTTGGCACCATTCGTAAAATTATGGTCATTCTTCTAGGCGGCCAGCTCGGGGCGGCGGTGCTTTTGTCCCAGGCAACCGAATTTTCTTCGGTTATGGTTATTCTCTCCTTCTTTTACTTCTTCTATTACCCTGTTTTTCCGCTGTCGGATACCATGGCAATCAAAATCGCGGAAAGACTTGGCCGGAACTTTATCTCGATACGCCTGTTCGGATCGATAGGATATGCTTTTTTTGCTTTGACGATCGGATATCTGCTTAGAGCGCTTGGCACATCATGGAGTGTATATCTCTGCATCATTATCATTTTGATATCTCTGTTTACAGCATGGATGCTTCAGGATACGAAACCGGAGAAACGCAGCAGCACAATAAATAACTCCGAAATGGAAGTCACGCCGCAGACAGGGAGCAAATCGGAAGGCATAAGACAGATTCTTTTTAAAAAGGAAGTTCTCTGGTTCTTCGGCTGCGTTTTCGTGCTTGCCCTGGGGCACCGGATGAACGAGGCTTTCCTGACGGTGAGTATGAAGCAGCTTGGAGCCGGGGCCGAACTGATCGGCTGGGCATTGCTGGTCTCCGCCCTAAGCGAAATTCCGGTACTGTTCCTGCTCGGAAAATATGGCGACCGATTCAAGGAGCTGCCTCTGCTCGCTTTGGCCAGCCTGATGTACGCCATCCGGTTTCTGCTCATGGCCTCCGTTCATCATCCGGGCGGTATGATCGCCATTCAGCTCATGCACAGCATCACGTTCGGGGTCTTTTATGTAACGGCCGTCCGCTATATTACGCGCATTATTCCAGATCATCTGCGTGCGACGGGAATGGCGATTTTTACCATCATCTGGTCCAGCGTATCGGGACTGCTCAGCGGAACGTTCGGGGGGATGATATTTCAGGAAGCGGGACTTGCGCCGTTCTACCGGGTCGCGATGCTGCTCTCTATTGTTGCCTGTGCCGGGTTCTTCGCAAAATACTGGCTCGAGTCGGATGGCGAATTCTCGCTTACTCCATGGAAACGGCTCAGCCGGGCGAAACGCCCGAAAGTGCCTGCTGCCCAAACCTCTGCCGAAGCTTCTCACCTGGAAGAAGTTACGCTATAATAGACTAAGCAGCAGGTGTTAGTACCTGGTAACAATATTGGAAGGGGCATTTATGCAAATGACTTTTGACGATTTCAAGCAGCTGGCCCAGTCCCGCCGCAGTATCCGGGATTTCAGCGATGAGGACGTGCTACCGGAAGACGTTAGGGATATTATCGATTGCGCCCGCTTTGCTCCCAGCGACACCAATTCGCAGACCTGGGAATTTATCGCCGTGATGAACCGCGACAAGATTAAAGCAATTGAAGCCTTCACCTGGAAACGGCTGAATGAAATCGCGGCTGCGGCGGAGACCCGGGGACTTGCTCGGGAAGCAAAGCTGATGGTGAAGTCGTTCGGCCCCTACGCGACCGCATTCGGGAACGCCCCGGCAATGATTATTTGCCTGGCCACCCCCTACACGTCCAAATTCCGGGAACGTATCTTTGACCCGGTTCAGTTCGGGAGTCCGGAAATCTGGGCCGAGGAAGGAATCAAGAGCAGCTGCCTGTCGGTTCAAAATCTGATGCTCGCCGCTCACGCCAAAGGGCTGGCCACTTGCCCGATGACCGGTCCCGTGCTGCTGGCGGAACAGGATCTCAGGGAATACCTGAACATTCCCCATGACCAGCAGATTAACATGGCTGTTGCGCTTGGACATCCCGCCGCTCAGCCCAAAACGATTGCGCGCAAAGAGATCGATGAGATCCTGACCTTTGTCGAGTAAATTCCAGTATCCGCGAAACACAAAAGAGCCCCGCCGTCTCCTTAAAGAGTGCTGCGGGGCTTTGGTTTTTTTACCATAATATATCTGGAAAAACAGTAAAAAACACAGTCCCCTCTCGGGAACTGTGCCTTGAGTTATACATGGTTGGATAACGCCTTGTTAAAAGCTTACCATATCAAGTATATTCAGAGCGAAGGGTTATCCCTTCCGCCTTGTCTTACAGTTTAATTACGTTAGCTGCTTGAGGGCCGCGGTTGCCTTCAGTGATTTCGAATTCAACGGATTGACCTTCTTCCAATGTCTTGAAGCCATCTCCTTGGATTGCGGAGAAATGAACGAATACGTCTTCGCCGCCATCAACTTGGATAAAACCGTAACCTTTTTCTGCGTTAAACCATTTTACTGTACCTTTCAAGTGAACAACCTCCTAAAAATACCGCCATATATGGCGAATATCTACATTATACTTTAATCTTCCGGTCAAAGCAATGCATCTTTATGATTCGCCACGAATGATTTGCTTTTCCCTTCTCCGGTGCGTTATCATTTACCAAAAGCCAATTATCGCCAGGGTGGGACTACTATGATCAAAAAACACGAAATTTATAAAACAGACAAATGGAATATGATGACAGTGGAGGTTCAGGGCCGCTACATCATTCTACGGGAAATTTCGGACCAATGGGGTGAAGAAACGCATACATTCCTCAGCCGTCCCGCCATGATGCAATGGGTAAATAACCGGTTCAACAAGGATTCCTTTAAAGATAACCCGGAAGAGTACAGCCGCATCATTGAAGCGTTCAAGCAGGTATAGACGTGAACAACGAAAGTCTTGCGATTTATGTTGTCGCTGTCCTGTGCCTGGGAGCCGTGCTGATTATGAGCAAGGATCGCCTCGCCCCCAAATTGAGAAGGAGCATGGCGCTTATCACGGTTATTATGATTGCGCTGGCGTTTGTGTTCGTCATCGTCGATTTGCTGACGTGATGCTCCGGAGAGTCCGCTAAGAGACAAACAGCGCAGGAATAGATTCATAATTGCGGGGTTCCGGGGAATAATAGGCGGACCTTTAGTCTAGAGGAGGCCGCCGCCATGCCATTCGCCGCCCGATCCCTGTTATTGCTGCTTGTGTTCGGCCTGCTGCAGGGGAGCTTCTCCTCCGCAGCGGCCGGGCGGCAGCCCGCGCAATCATCATCCCATCTTTTAAGGAGGATTCCCATGGAACAATTATTGAAGAGAAACGAAGTGCCCGAAGAGCACCGCTGGAAGCTTGAAGATATGTTCGCTTCGCAGCAGGAGTGGGACAAGACTTATGATCAAGCGAAGCAGCTGATTGAGGAAGCCTCCAAATTCCAAGGCAAACTCAGCACCGCTGCCGCGCTCAAGGAATGCTTTGAACTGGACGACGAATTATCGCTCAAGACCGAGCGTCTGTATGTATACGCCCATATGCGCCAGGATGAAGACACCGCCAATCCGGTCTATCAGGCGCTGTCCCAGAAAGCGAAGAAGCTCAGTGTGGACGCCGGGGAAGCCCTCTCCTATGTGACGCCGGAAATTCTGGCGCTGCCGGTGGAGAAGCTCGACGAGTTTATCGCCGATCCGGCGCTGGCGGATTATACCTTTACGCTGACCGAAATGAAGCGCCAAAAGGCCCATGTGCTGTCCAAAGCGGAAGAAGCGCTGCTGGCGCAGGTCGGCACGCTGTCCCAGGCGCCGCAAAATATTTTTGGCATGCTGAACAACGCCGACCTCAAATTCCCGAAAATCAAGGACGAGTCCGGCAAGGAAGTCGAACTGACCCACGGCAGCTACATAAAGTTCCTTGAGAGCCCGAACCGGGAAGTCCGCAAGAGCGCCTTTACGGCGGTATATAGCACGTATGCCAAGCAGAAGAACACGATCGCCGCAACGCTCGGCGCGAATGTGAACAAGAATGTCTTTTACTCGCGGGTGCGCAAATATCCTTCCGTGCTGGAGATGTCTCTGTTCGGCGACAACATTTCCGAAGAAGTCTATACGAACCTCATCGACACGATCCATGAGAGCCTGCCGCTGATGCACCGTTATATGAAGCTGCGCCAGAAGCTGCTTGGCGTGGATGAGCTCCATATGTACGATCTGTTCGCGCCGCTGGTGGACGAATACAAGCTGGACATTCCTTTTGAAGAAGCCAAGAAAATTACAAAAGAAGGCCTGAAACCGCTGGGCGAGAATTACTTGAAGGCGCTCCAGGATGGATACGACAACGGCTGGATCGACGTCTACGAGAATGAGAACAAGCGCACCGGAGCATACAGCTGGGGAGCCTACGGCACGCATCCGTACGTGCTGCTGAACCACAACGACAACCTGAACAGCATGTTCACGCTGGCGCATGAAATGGGCCACGCCCTCCACTCGTACTATTCGGATAACGCGCTCAAGTACCGTGACGCCCAATATACGATCTTCCTTGCAGAGGTGGCTTCCACAACGAACGAAGCGCTGCTCATGCATTATTTGCTGGAAAAGTCGACCGACAAGAAGGAAAAGATGTATCTGCTCACCTACTACGCGGATCAATTCCGCACAACGGTGTTCCGTCAGACGATGTTCGCCGAGTTCGAAAAAATCGTTCACGAACGCGCCGAGAAGGGCGAATCGCTCACTCCGCAGGATCTGTCGGCGATCTACTACGATCTGAACCTCAAATATTACGGCAAGGACATGGTCGTGGATAAGGACATTGAGATGGAATGGGCGCGGATTCCGCATTTCTATAACAGCTTCTATGTCTATAAGTACGCGACGGGCTTCTCGGCGGCCACCAGCTTCTCCAAGCAGATTCTGGAGGAAGGCAAGCCGGCGGTCGACCGTTATCTCGGCTTCCTGAAGAGCGGCGGCAGCGACTATTCGATCAATATTCTGAAAAAAGCGGGTGTCGACATGTCTTCGCCGCAGCCGATCCGCGAAGCGATGAGCGTCTTCGAGAATGTGATCGAGCAAATGGAAGAGTTGACGAAGTAAAGCGGCATCCCTGCGGCTTACAAGTTGCAAGTCCATGTCGTCCCTTGCCCCTTTTTGGGGTAAGGGATTTTATAATGTAAAGCGGCCCTAAACCTAAAGGATTCGCAAATGCTTGAGGAGGTATTTACTAATGAGAATGCAATGGTCAATAATTTTCGGACTGATTTTTGCGCTGCTGATTGCCCTGTTTGCAGTCATCAACGTCGATCCGGTGCAGGTGAACTTCGGTTTCAGCATCGTATCTCTCCCCCTGATCCTGGTCATACTCAGCTGTGCGCTGATCGGAGGGCTAATCGTGGGCTTATACGGCATTTTCCGCCAGTACAAACAGCAAAGAAAGATCAAATCCCTGACAGCTGAGCTCACGCAAGCGCAGGAGAAAATTGCCACACTTGAGGCGGCAAGCACGGTGAGTGCGGTACCCGAATCCGTTTATCCCGAAGGAACAAGCACGTTTAATTAGACAGGAGGGCTTCCTTTGTCCATTTTTACGATTCAGCCCAATGAAGATTATATCCTGGGTATTCTTAAAAAGCTGCTGGAAACGCCAAGCCCAAGCGGCTTCACCCATGCCGTTATGAAGCTGGTTGCCGAGGAGGCTGCCGCGCTGGACGTGAACCTGTCCTGGAACGAAAAAGGCGGTCTGATCCTGAGTGTGGACGGCCTCGACCCTTCCCGCACCGTTGGACTGAGCGCCCATGTCGATACGCTCGGAGCGATGGTACGCTCCATCCGCCCGGACGGCACCCTGCGGCTGACCTCCGTCGGCGGCTTCACGATGTACAGCATCGAGAATGAATACTGCGTCATTCACACGCGGAGCGGCAGGACCTATACCGGAACGATTCTGTCGACGCGTCCATCTGCCCATGCCTACCCCGCCGATGCCCGTGATATCAAACGTGTGGAGGAAAATATGGAGGTCCGCATCGACGAAGTCGTCTCAAGCAAGGACGATGTGCTGAAGCTGGGCATCGCGCCCGGGGATTTCATCTCCTTTGACGCCCGTCCCGTGTTCACGCCAAGCGGGTATATCAAGTCCCGCCATCTGGATGATAAAGCGAGCGTCGCCGCCCTGCTCGGGCTGTTGGAAAGCATTAAGCGCGAAGGCTGGAAGCCGCTATATAATCTGTCTCTGCTGATTTCCAATTATGAAGAGGTCGGGCACGGCGCTTCCTGGATTCCCAGCGAAATCAGCGAATTGATCGCCGTCGATATGGGCGTACTGGGCGACGATTTGAGCTGCAAGGAGACTGATGTCTCCATCTGCGCCAAGGATTCCACCGGCCCGTACGACTACACGATGACTGGAAGGCTCATCGAGCTGGCACAGGGCCTCGGCATCCCCTATGCGGTCGATGTATATCCGCATTACGGCTCGGACGCCTCCGCTGCGCTTCATGGCGGCGCGAATATCCGGGCCGCGCTGATCGGCCCCGGCGTTCACGCTTCCCATTCCATGGAGCGCACGCACAAACAGGCCGTATTCAACACGGCCAAGCTGCTTGCGGCTTATGTGGGAGCGAACTGAATTAAAGCGAAATGAAAGCAAGCCGGCGTCCGGGGTTTCCCGGTGCCGGCTTGCTGCGTTTGATCCACCCGGACTTCATTCATCCGACAAGGCTTGTTCTTTTTTGTTAAGCGGTTCTTAATTTATTGGGCTGGATAAGCCGCAGCCGCAGCGCAGAAACGCTCCAGCGCCTTTTGCAGAATCGATCTCGGGCAGGCCATATTGATCCGCAGGTAACCTTCCCCTTCACTTCCGAACACCGATCCTTCGTTGAAGGCAACGCCAGCCTCCTGATACATCAGCTTTTTCAATCCCGCTCCGTTTAGGCCCAGTGCGCGGCAGTCGATCCACAGCAGATAGGTCGCCTCGGGCTTCATAGGCTTGACTTGCGGCAGATGCTCGGCAAGATAAGAAATGGTGTAGCCGATGTTGCCGTCAATATATGTGATCAGCTCGTCGAGCCATTCGGCCCCTTCGTTATAAGCCGCTTCAACCGCATCCTGGGCGAAAAAGCTGGCCATGTGCAGACTGAGCGCTTTGATCCGCGTCTCGAATTTCCGCTTGATTTCCGGGTTCGACGCTACGATAAAGGAGGAATGAATGCCTGGCAAATTAAAGGTTTTGGTTGGAGCCAGCGCCATCAGTGTAATGTCTGACAGCTCCTTGGACAGCGAAGCGAACGGAATATGCTTATACCCGGGCAGCGCCAGATCGCAGTGAATTTCGTCGGAAACGACGATGACGCCATACTGCAGGCAGAGCTCGCCGAGCCGAAGCAGCTCCTCGCGCTCCCACACCCGTCCTCCAGGATTATGCGGGCTGCACAGCAGCAGCAGCTTCGCGCCGCCCTTCATCAGCCCTTCCAGCTGCTCGTAGTCCATCTCATAGCGTCCGTTCCGCAGGATCAGCGGATTGTCGGCTACTTTGCGGTCGTTCATTTTGATGACATCATAGAAAGGATAATAGACCGGCGACTGCAAAATCACCTCGGCCCCCGGCTCGCTGAACAGCTCGACCGCAAGGCTGAGTGTAGTTACAATGCCTGGAGACTGGGCGATCCATTCCTTCGATATTTCCCAGTCGTGGCGGCGCCGGAACCATCCGGTGATGGACTCTATGTACGAGCCGCTGGGGACGCAGTATCCGTAGATGCCGTGCTCGGCGCGGCGAACCAGCGTTTCTTTGACGGCCGGAGGACTCTCGAAGTCCATATCCGCCACCCACAGCGGTAAAATATCCTTGTTTCCGAACAGTTTCTCTGCCTGGTCCCATTTGTAGGAATGGGTATTTCTCCGGTCCAGGACACGGTCAAAATCATACTTTGTCAATGTACTCACCCCGTCTTTAAATTATCTTATCTTCAATCCGCCGACAGACCTGTTACGATTTGTTCGCGATTTTCTCCGCCAGTTCGTTCAGGTACGTCCAGCGCTCCATTAGCCGCTCCAGTTCGGCCTCGGCCCCGCGCTGCTCCTCCAGCAATTCCTGAAGCTTCGCGGAATCGGCGTAAGCCGCTTCCATCTGCGCCGCAATGGTGCTTAACCGCTGCTCAGCCCGCTCGACAAGACCGTCGATCTCCTCATACTCCCGTTGTTCCTTGAACGAAAATTTCAGCTTTTCCCGGGCCGGCGCCTGAGTGCTGTTCCCTTGAGAAGATTGGCCTCCTTCGCTCCGCTTGACCGCCGTATTCTCTTTACCGTCGGCCACGGAACTCCGAACCGGCGCATTCTTCGCCAGCCACTCCTCATATTCGCTGTAATCGCCGACATGAACACGGATATTGCCGTCCTCGAACGCGATGATCTTGTCCACCGTCCGGTCCAGGAAGTACCGGTCATGGGAAACGGTCAGCACGACTCCCGGAAATTCGTCCAGGTAATCTTCGAGGATGGCGAGCGTGCCGATATCCAGATCGTTCGTCGGCTCGTCCAGCAGCAGTACGTTGGGAGCACTCATCAGGACGCGTAGAAGATACAATCTTCTCTTCTCTCCGCCGGACAGCTTCGAGATCGGGGTCCACTGCATCGCCGGCGGAAAGAGGAACCGCTCCAGCATTTGGGCTGCCGTAACGGTGGAGCCGTCGGCCGTCCGTACGACCTCCGCCTCCTCCTTGATATACTCAATTACCCGCAGCGAATCGTCCATGTCCTGATGCTCCTGGGTGAAGTACCCGAGCTTCACAGTCGGACCCAGCACCACCTCGCCGCTGCCTGGCTGAAGCTTGCCGGCGATCAGGTTCAGCAGCGTCGATTTGCCGCTGCCGTTCGGGCCGACGATTCCGACGCGGTCCTGAGGGACAGCGATATAGCTCAATTTATTGATGAGCGTCCGTCCGTTCCGGGACATCGTTAAATCCTCAATTTCGAGGATTTTGCGCCCCAGTCTTGTCGAGGCGGCGGAAATCTCCAGCTTGCTGCCGGAGGATACGGCCTGCTCATCCTTCAGCTTCTCGAACCGGTCGATTCTCGCCTTCTGCTTCGTAGACCGCGCCTTGGCGCCGCGTCTAATCCAGGCCAGCTCATTACGCAGCAGGTTCTGCCGTTTCTGCTCGGAAGCGGCTTCCCGCTCTTCGCGTTCGGCCTTCAGCTCGAGGAAGCGGGAATAGTTCGCTTCGTAGCGGAACAGTCTTCCCTGATCAAGCTCCAGCATTACGCCTGCTACCCGCTCCAGAAAATAGCGGTCATGCGTAATCATCAGCAGCGCGCCGCGCCGCTTCTGCAAATACTGCTCCAGCCAAGCAACCGAGGAGGTGTCAATATGGTTGGTGGGCTCGTCCAGGATGAGCAGCTCCGAGGGAGTAATCAGGGCCGCCGCCAGCGCGACCCGCTTGCGCTGTCCGCCCGAGAGCGTCTCCATGCGCGCGTCGAACTGCTGGATGCCCAGCTTGGAGAGCACGCTTTTGGCTTCGCTCTCCAGATGCCAGACTCCCGCTGCGTCGATTTCCTGGCCAAGACGGATCAGCTCTTGCTCAAGCTCCGCATTTCCCGGCTGGGCTTCAAGCCTTGCCGCCGTCTCCATATACCGACGCATGACAGCCAGCTCCGGATTGTTCCCGGCGAATACCTGCTGGAGCACGGTGTAATTCGGTTCATAGGGCGGGTTCTGCGCCAGATACTGCACGCGGACATCATTGCCGATGGCAATTTGCCCCTCGTCTGGACTTTCAAGCCCGGCGATAATCCGCAGAAGCGTCGACTTGCCCGTCCCGTTCACGCCGATGACACCGATTTTGTCGCGGTCTTCCATTCCGAAGGACGCGTCCTGGAACAGCACTTTTTCTCCGTAGCTTTTGACAAGGTGCTCTACGGTCATAATATTCATAGTTGTTGTTCGCCTTCCCTTTATATTTCGAACTTAAAAGTCAAATCAGAACGCCGACCAAGAGCGCCACGGCCCCTCCGGCGATTGAACTGACCGCGTTGACGGCATCGTTGCCCATCCACCGCCAGCCTCTGTGATGCACCGCCGGGCGGCCGCAGTGGACCCCGCTTTCCACCTCGCGCCCGCATACGTCGCAGCGGTTCATCTGCTGAACCGTTGCGCCGAGCAGCGAATCGGCAAAAGCGCCAGCGAGCCCTCCAACGAGTCCTGCTGCTGCCAGAGCCGTGAACGACGGCCCTTGCATTCCCGCCAGCTGCTGGAGGAGCCACGAAGCCGCCCCAATCATGGCGGCGCCTGCCGCAGCCGCAAGTGTCCCGGGGAGCGAAACGCCGCCGGAGGCGCCGGTCGGAAGCTTCCTGCCGGTCAATACCGAGCGAGGAGGCTTGCCGCTCAGGGTACCGATTTCGGTCGCCCACGTATCCGCGGTCACCGCCGCCATTACTCCGACGAAGAGCAGCTCCCACTCGGACCGGGGATATACAGCGCTAAGCAGAACAAGCAGCATGCCAAGACCGCCATTGGCGAATACCTGGCCTGCATCCCGCCTGCCCGTCTTCGCATACGACCGTTCCAGCTCTTCCTTGTGCTCGGCCTTCAGTTTCGACAGCAGGCTGGAGGAGATGAAGAACAGCAGCAGGATCCCGAACCAAAAGGCGTTGCCCGCACCGAAATATATGGCGCCCATAACCACGGCGGCAAGCATGCCGGAGAGGCTAAGCGATCCCTTGCGATAAGCCGCTCCGGCAACGAACAAGGCGCCCAAGACGCCGATTACCCACTGCATGGCATCAGCTCCAGTACTATGTTCCAAATTCCGTTATCCGATCAGGCAGCTGCCCATCAGCCGGTCGCCCCAATACAGCTCGAACGAATCGCCCGGAAGGGTAGGACCGACGCCTGCAGGCGTGCCGGTGAAGATCACATCGTCTTTGCCCAGCCCGTAGCGGGTGCCGATGAAATCCACAATGGTCTGCAGCGAAAAAATCATATTTTTTACATTGCCCCGCTGCACTTCTTCCCCGTTCTTGCGGACCGTGAAATCAGTATTCTCCAGCTCTTCCCTCGAAGGGAAAGCGATGAAAGGGGCCAGAGGCGCGGCATTCCGGAAGCCCTTGGCGGGCGTCCAGGGAAGTCCTCTTTTTTGCAAATCGTTATGAATGTCCCGGAGCGTGAAATCCAGGCCCAAAGCCATTTCATCCACGAGCTCTTCCACGCTTATGCCCGGAACATAGTCGCGCGCGATGCGCAGCACGAGCTCCCCTTCATAATGCACCTGTCCAGAACCCTGAGGCAGCTGAATGGTTTCTTTGTCGAGAGGAACAGCGGCATGAGACGGCTTCAAAAAAATAAGCGGCTCCGCCGGAACCTGGTTGCCAAGCTCCTCCGCATGAAGTTTGTAGTTTCGTCCCACACAGTATAAGGTCTTTACAGCAGCGCACATTGACATTCAGCTCTCTTTCCACTCGATTTGTATATTTATTCATACTCCCAAAAACGTATCGCCCCATATATCCGGGCGGTTCGTACATATCATTATATCAGAATGCATGTCCGCAAGGCGACGCATCTCTTTCGCTTTGTTCACCGTCCAGGCCATGAGCCCCACTCCGCGGGCCGACATAAACCGGGCAAGCCCGGGAGTCAGACGGGTGAATGCAATAGACAAAAAAGAACATCCCAGCTCCCGCACACGCCCCGCCGGATCGCCCCATCTGGAGTCGAAGATCAGTCCCCGGCGGACAGCCGGATCAGCCTCCTGGCACCCTTGCAGCGTGCCGGTATCAAAAGAGGTCAGCACCACGTCTTTGCTCATCCCTTTGGAGGCCAGCAGCTGCGTTACGGTCTTTTCAATGCCGGGGTACAGGTTGCCCGCATTTTTCAGCTCGATATTCAGCCGCATCCGTTCTTTGGACAGCTCCAGCACTTCCTCCAGCGACGGAACCCTTTCTCCCCGAAAAGAGCGGCTCTTCCATCCCCCGGCGTCCAGCCGACGCATTTGGCTCCAATCCATATCCTTCACTTTGCCGTGACCGTTGGTAGTGCGGTCCAGACTGTAATCATGGATCACGACGGGCACCCCGTCTCTCGTCAGCTGAACGTCGATTTCCATCCAGGTCACATACGGAAGCTCCATCGCCATTCGGAATGCGGCCAGCGTATTCTCCGGAGCCTTCCCGGAAAATCCCCGATGGGCGACGCACAAGTTGTTCATCAAAGAGCAGCCCTCCCGAAAAATAGCCCCCGCAAAGAACAGGCCTGCTTCGAAGCCTGCCCTAAATTAGCGGGGACCCCCGATAAAGAATAAGTTCCTTTTTCTATGGTATTGAAAAATCCAACAATTATTAACGACCGGTCTCTGTCACCCGGCCCTCTTCGTCAATTTTAACCTTGCCGCCGGACAACGATTCGACCCGCTTCAGCAGTTTCTGCCCGTCAGCGGCGTTCATCGGCACCGGCTGGCCCAGTTCGGCGTCTAGAGGCGTAAGCTTGATCCCGCATTGTCCATTGGCGCTGCATTCGGCCTGAAATACGGCTGTCTCCCAGGTTGTCTTCAAAGCGGATCTTGTAAAAATAAAGTTGCCTGTGCTGTAAGCGATCCATTTTCCTTTGTACGGCTCAAGACCCTGCAGGACATGGGGATGACCTCCGATGACAAGATCCGCCCCGGCGTCGATAAAGCTCCGGCCCAGCGACTGCTGAACCTCATTCGGTTCATCCATCCGTTCCTTTCCCCAGTGTACGACAACGGCGACGATATCCGCTTTCTTCCGGGCATCGGCAATCGCCTTTAGCGCCGGGGCGCTGTCGTAAACGGAGGCTACGCCGGGCTTGCCATCTCCGGCAGCCCATCCGGCTTCGGGTATGACCCGCGTAAAGCCGAGCAGGGCGATGGTGATTCCTTTGCGCGTAAAATATTGCGCCGAGTAGGCCTGGCCGGCGTCCACACCCGCTCCGACGAACGAAATGCCTCTGGACTCCAGATTATCCAGTGTATCCCGGAGTCCCTGCTCGCCCATGTCCAGCGTATGGTTGTTCGCCAGATTTACGGCGTCCACACCCGCCGCCTTCAGCGCGTCCAGAGTCTCCGGAGCCGACTTGAACACATAGGTCTTGTCGGCCTCCGCGCCCCGGACGGTGACGGGTGTTTCCAGATTGACGACCGACAGATCGTCCTTCTGGAACAGGCCGTTTAGGCGGGCATACGGGTAATCGTAGCCCTTCTGCTTCAGCAGCTCGCCGACTTTGCCGGCAAAGATGACGTCTCCGGCAAAATTCAGCGTTACCGTGCGGCCGCTTCCGTCCTGGCCGCCGGGCAGCCCTGCTGCCTTGCCGTCTTCGGCAGCAGGGCTGCCGTGAGGCGCCGGAGTTGAAGCATCGGCACCCGCAGAGGGCGTGCTGCCCGCGCCGGTTTCGGCCGGCAGCGTCGTCCCGCCCGGAGACGGGTCCGCCGCCGGCGTGGCGGACGGCAGCGGCTCCCCTGACGGAGCTGAAGGCGCTCCGCTAGCGGTTCCGGGCTCCCCGGAGGGACCGGTTCCCGCTTCAGCTGATGCTTCCGGGGATGCCTCCGGCGAAGCGGAAGCCGCCCCCGTGCCGGAAGGAGGAAGGTTTCCGCCTTTCTCTCCGGTGTAGAAGAAATAAAATTGCATAACCGAAATCAGCACCAGCAGACTGAGGTTGATCCACGTCCAGATCCGGTTTCTTTTCTGCTTTCTGGTCGTTTTGCTCCTTTTTCTGCTGGATCTAGGGGAATACATGTCGGACTCGAACTCCTTTTTTTGCTAAACTCGCTCTATTATATCATATCTATTTATCTTGCTCGGCGGTAACAAATAAACGGCGAAGCGCGGGCATAACCCTCGCTTCGCCGTCATCTGATCAAGCTCAAAGTAAGAATAGAAAATCAGTTCAGTTCCCGAGCAGGCCTTCGGCCGCCGCCTTCGCCGTCAGCTTCGCAAACTTGATGCAGTCCGGCATGCCAATGCCGTCATACCCTGCGCCAAAGACATACACACCGGGCAGAAGTGCCGCCAGATCGCTGCGGAGTCCGGCGATATTCGAAGGATGTCCGACCGGATACTGCGGCATCGAGTTCGGCAGGCGCGTAATCTCCGTGAACAGCGGCTCGGCCGTAACGCCCATCACCTCGCGCAGATCCTTGCGCACCAGTTCCTCCAGCGCGGCGTCCGGCAGCTCCACGTTCTGCTCATCGCCTGAACGCCCCACATAACAGCGAAGGAGCACTTTACCCTCGGGGCTTGTATGCAGCCATTTGGCCGAGGTCCAGGTGCAGGCCGTAATATTGCGCCCCTCCTTGCGGGGAACGAGGAAGCCCGAGCCGTCAAAATTGCCGTCCATCTCCTCGCCGGAGAAGGCCATAACCACGTTGGCGACCGACACGTAGTTCACAGCGTCCAGCGCGGATACATCGACATGAGGCCGCAGCAGCTCGGCCGCTGCAAAGTTGGGCACGGTGATGTAAATATCATCCGCAGGCAGCAGCTCGCCGGTTCCCAGCTCGACCGTGTAACGCGGCTGCGGAGTATCGGCCGCTTCGGGAGAGCCGTCCGTGGTCCCAGCCGGTTCGGTGAAGGTATCGGCTATACGGTCATGAATGGCCACCACGGCCGCTTCCGTACGCTGCTCCACATCATGCAGCTCATGCACAAGCGCATGAACGAGGCTTTGCAGTCCCTGGCGGAAAGTGAGGAACATGCTCTTTTTGGCACCCGTATGCGTCTCTTTAGGCTGTCTTCCCATCAGCATTCCGCGAATCAGGCTGCCGTACTGCCGCTCCATCTCGCCGAACTGCGGAAACGTTGCCTGCAGGCTGATCTTGCGCATATCCGCCGCATAAATACCGGCCAGCAGCGGTTCCGTCAAATTCTCCAGCACTTCGGTGCCGAAACGGCGCTCAATCAGCTCTCCAAGCGGCTCGTCCTCCTCTGACCGCCGGGGCGGAATGACCAAATCCATCAGCGCGCGCAGCTTGCCGGGAAAGGACAGGAGCTTCGTGCCGATAAAAGGCTTAAGGTCCGTCGGGATCCCAAGCACAAGGCCAGCCGGCATCGGCTGGAGCTTGCCCCGCTGCAAAATATATGTTTTTTTGGCGTTCGGATTCGTTGTCACCAGCTCATGATCGAGCTCCAATTCCCTGGCCAGATCGCTCATTTCCTTCTTGCGGGCCAGAAAGGAATCGGGTCCTTTTTCGATAACGAAGCCGTCCTTGTGCAGGGTCTCGATTTTCCCGCCGAGGCTGCGCTCTTTTTCGAGGATGATGATCTCCGGCTGAACGCCAGCTTCCTTATAAAATTTGCGGACGTAAAAAGCGGCGCTTAATCCGCTCAGCCCTCCGCCGATAATGACGACCTTGCGTGAAGTTCCGTTCATGAATGCCCCGCCTTCAGTTCGCCCGCCCGGGTGCGTACCACGTCGCTTAGCACTGCGATAAAAGCAGGGTCGCTGTTCAGCGATTCGATCCGCAGCAGCCGCATATCCAGCTCGCTCGCCACGGCCTGGGCTTCGATATCCAGATCGTACAGCACTTCAAGATGATCGGACACAAATCCGATCGGGGCGGACAGGACGTATTCAACCTGTTCCTTGCTCAGCTCGCGGAGCGTGTCCAGAATATCCGGCCCGAGCCAGGGCTCCGGCGTTCTTCCGGCACTCTGCCAGGTGAACTGCCAGGAAGTAACGCCAGCCTGCTTGGCAACAGCCTTCGAGGTTTCCAGCAGCTGGTCCCGGTAAGGATCGCCCATGTCAAGAATCCGTTCCGGGAGGCTGTGGGCGCTGAAGAGCACCCGCACGTCTTCCCGTTTTGCGCCCGCTTCTTCATACTGATCCAGCTTTGCCGACACGCGGCGGCTGAGGGCGGTGATCAGCTGCGGATGAAGATGGTAGCTTTCCACAAACACCATTTGGATGCCCAGACTCTCCGCTTTTTCCCTGGCGCGCTTTATGTAGCTTCCGACGCTCATGACCGAATAATGCGGCGCGAGGACGATCCCCACCGCATAGTGGATTCCGCTCTCCGCCAGCCGCTGCACCCCGTCCTCAATGAACGGATGCGCGTGCTTCAGTCCCTGAAAGCATATATATTCGATCGCTTTATCCTCATTATCCCGGTTCAGCGCTTCTTGCAGCGCCCCGGTCTGCCGGTCCGTATGTTCCCTCAGCGGAAATACGCCGCCGGCGATGGCTTCATAGCGGCCCTTCAGCTCTTTCAGCTGTTCCGCCGATGGCGGATTGCCGCGCCGGATATGCGTGTAATAAGACTCAACACCCTCCAGGCTTTCGGGAGTGCCGTATGACATGACGAGTACGCCGATTTTGGTTGTCAAAGCAGGAATCACCTCTTTGCGATTTAATGATGCGCGAATAGTTAGGAGTGCGGCTGTTCTGCTTTCCGCAGCGCCAGCGCTTCCCTGGAATAGCCGTGGATGTACTCCGTCAGCTCGCGCAGCTTCTCCAGAGACGCCTCGGGGAACAGACCATGCCCCAGGTTGAACACGTAACCAGGTTCCTGGATGCCTTCGTCAATCAGCGCTTTGGCGCGCTCTTTGATAAGCTCCATCGGAGCGGTCAGGAGATAAGGGTCCAGATTGCCCTGCACCGCAAATCGGTCTCCGGTTCTGCGGCGGCCTTCGGCCAGCGACACCCGCCAGTCCAGACCGATCACATCCGCCTGAAGTCCGGAGAGAGTCGGCAGCAGTTCTCCCGAGCTTACGCCCGGAAAATAAATTTTGGGCACATCCAAATCCGATAATTCGGCAAAAATACGAGTGATCGTCGGCAGAACGAAGATTTCAAAATCCTGCGGCGACAGTGCTCCGACCCAGCTGTCGAACAGCTGGAACGCTTTGCCTCCGCTGCGGACATGAGCCCGCAAATAGGCGATGACCATATCACCGAGCTTGTCCATCAGCTTTGCCCATACAAGAGGCTCGCTGTACATCAGCTCCTTGGTACGGATATAGCTTTTGGAAGGCCTGCCTTCGATCAGGTAGCTCGCGATCGTGAAGGGAGCGCCGGCGAACGTGATCAGCGGCACCTGAAGCTCCTTATCCAGAATCGCGATTGTCTCCAGAATATGAGCGAGATCGCCTTCCACGTCCACAGGCCGCAGCCGCTCTACGTCGGCCGAGCTTCGGATCGGCTGTTCGATGACAGGCCCGATATTTTTGACAATGTCGAACTCGACACCGATGGAAGCTACCGGATTCATGATATCGGAATATAAAATGGCTGCATCCACACCCAGTTTGCGCACCGGCATCATCGTAATTTCGGCCGCCAGTTCGGGTTGTCTGCTGATCTCCAGCAGCGAGTACTTCTCTTTGATCGCCCGGTATTCGGGATCGTAGCGGCCGGCCTGCCGCATATACCATACGGGGACGTGCTCCGTCTCCTGCTTCCTGCAGGCGCGGATAAATGTATCGTTATAGGTCATGATAAAGTCTCCATATGTTTTAGATAAAATTTTCTCAAAATATATTATGCCCTTTTTAAAAGAATGTAACAACCGTCACACCTTACAAGGCATGACAATTCCTTGACAACGGCAAAAATGCGTCTCAAGCTGGGCAGAAAAATATGGTATACTTTTGGAATGTCATCTTCGTGAATGATCGCGTAAGTTGAAAGGATGTGAAAGCACATTGAAAAAGTGGAAATCCTGGGAACCTTGGCAGATCAATCTCTATGTGCTTTGGTTTGGACAATTTCTTGTCAATGCGGGGATGACGATGATTACCCCTTTCCTGTCCCTCTATCTGGCCAAGAACCTCGGTGTGCAGGGAAACGCCGTCGGGATATGGGCCGGTATCATATTTTCCGCCAACTTTATGACATCGTTTCTGTTTCAGCCGCTGTGGGGCTCGCTTTCCGACAAATACGGCCGCAAAATCATGCTGCTGCGCTCCGGCTTCGGCATGGCGATCGTCATCTCGCTGATGGGCTTTGCGCAGACGCCCTGGCAGCTGCTCCTGCTGCGGCTGCTCAACGGGACCATCTCCGGATTCAATCCCGCCTCCATCTCGCTCGTCTCGGGTACGGCGCCGAAACATCGGATGGGCTTCGCCATGGGCCTGATGCAGTCCGGCTCTGTGGCCGGAACGATTCTCGGACCGCTGATCGGCGGACTGCTCGCGGACTGGATCGGATTCCGTCCGATTTTTTATGTAATCGGCTTGCTGCTGTTCATCGCTTCTCTGCTCGCCCTGTTTCTGGTCAAAGAGAACTTCAACCGCGAGGAAGCCGCTCACAAGCCGCAAGTTTCCACATTTGAAGGGCTTAAGGATCTCATCAAGGTTCCGCAGCTTCCGGCGCTGTTCGCCGTCACCTTTCTGATCCAGTTCGCCATGATCAGCCCGATGGCCCTGCTGCCGCTCTATGTCGAGAGGCTGCATGGGACCGCAGTTAACATCGCGTTCTGGGCAGGCGTTGTCAGCGCTGTCACCGGAGTCTCGAACATGCTCGCCTCGCCGGTGCTCGGCAGACTCAGCGACAAGGTCGGCGCCCACCGGATACTGACCTACGCCCTGATTGGCGCTTCATTGTTTGTTATTCCGCAGGCGTTCGTCAGCAGCGTCTGGCAGCTCATATTCGTCCGTTTTTTGATGGGCGTCTTCATGGGCGGACTTCTTCCGAGCGTGAACGCCTTAATCCGTTCTTATACACCGGACGGCAAGGAGAGCCGGGCCTTCGGCTTCAACAGCAGCACGCTGGCCCTCGGCAATATGCTAGGGTCGCTGATAGGCGGCTTCCTGGCGGGCTATATTGGCATTGAAGGGATATTCATCGTTTCCGGCGCCATGCTGCTGATCAATACGTTATGGGTACGCATGATGTTGTACAAGGCTACCCCGATCAGGCTGTTCCGCTAAACCGCGGTCCAGGCCGTCCGCATTTCATACTATTTCACCATCGCCAGAGCCAGACCGTCATAGGCGGGGAGCAGCGTACTGGTCAGGCGGCTGTCGCTTGCGATCATTTCGTTGAAACGGCGCATCGCCTGCACTGCCGGTCCGTTCTTGTCCGCGTTCAGCGTCCGGCCGCGAAGAAAAATATTGTCTCCGGCGATAATCGCCCCCGGATTGGCAAGCCGGATGGCGTACTCCAGATAGTTCGGATAATTCTCCTTGTCCGCGTCGATAAAAAAGAAATCAAAGGTCCGGCCTTCTTCCTGGAGCTTGGATAGGCTGTCCAGCGCGGGCCCAGTGCGATATTCCACGATGCCACCGAACCCCGCCTGCTCCAGGTGACGGCGGGCCATTTCAGCGTATTCCGGCTTCAGCTCCAAGGAGGTCAACGTTCCGCCCGGAGCAAGCCCGCGGGCAAGGCAAATGCCGCTGTAGCCGCCGAGCGCCCCGATTTCAAGCACGCTTGACGAACGGGACAGCGAGACGAGCATGCCCAGCAGCCTTCCGTAGCCCGGAGCAATCGACACTTCGGGCATGCCGCCATTCCGGATGGCTTCCTTTACCGACAGCAGAAGCTCATCCTCTTCATAGAGCCGCTCGCTGTATTGTTCCTGATTGAAATATTGCTCCTGATTAAGCATGTCAGTTCTCCTTTTTATCGCTTTCTTTATTCTGATGAAGGCATTCGGCCACCCCGGCGCAGGCGGGACGTTGTGATACGTCCTTCCTTCACCTATACTTAGAACGTACTAATTTCTGTGAGAAACGGGTACCGCACCTGATTTTTAGGGCAAAATGTTTCTTATCGATTGTAACGGCAATACGCACATCCCTACAAGCAACGGAGTTGAGATTCTTGAGTAAACTGCAATTGATTGCCACCGCCCCGATGGGGCTCGAGGCTGTCGTCGCGCGCGAATTAAATGAAATGGGCTATGAAACGGCTACCGAGAACGGACGCGTTCACTTCAGCGGAGATGTCATCGACATCTGCCGCTGCAACCTGTGGCTGCGCACCTCGGACCGGGTTCTGATCAACATGGGGCAATTTCCGGCCAAGACCTTTGACGAGCTGTTCGAAGGCGTTAAGGCGCTTCCCTGGCAGGATTGGATTCCAGAGCACGGCGAATTTCCGGTGGAAGGCCGCTCGCACAAATCGCAGCTCAGCAGCGTTCCGGCCGCGCAGGGCATCGTCAAAAAAGCGGTCGTTGAGAAGCTGAAGCAGTATTACCGAACCGACTGGTTCCCCGAGAACGGGCCGCGCTACGTTATCGAGGTCACGCTGCTGAATGACATCGCGCTGATTACGCTGGACACCACCGGTCCCGCGCTGCATAAGCGAGGCTACCGCAAGCTGGTTACAGAAGCGCCGATCAAAGAGACGATGGCCGCCGCAATGCTGAAGCTCAGCCGCTGGAACGGCAGCCGCCCTCTGTACGACCCCTGCTGCGGGTCGGGCACGTTTCTGATCGAGGCGGCCATGATGGCCTGGAATATCGCGCCCGGCCTCCGGCGCTCATTCCCGTCTGAACATTGGCCGGCGATCCCGCCGGAAGCGTGGCAGACGGCCCGCGAGGAAGCCTTCGACGCCGTGCGGGACGACATTCCGCTGCAGCTTGCCGGCAGCGACATCGATCCGAAGGCGATCGAAGTCGCTCAGGCCGCAGCGAAGAGCGCGGGCCTGTCCGGCGAGATCGCTTTCTCCGTCCTTCCCGCCGCCAAAGCAAGGCCGGAGGGCGATTACGGCTGCATCATCACCAATCCGCCTTATGGGGAGCGGCTGAGCGATGATAAAGAAGTGGAGAAGCTCATCCGCCAATTCGGACAGATGATGCTCCATCTGCCTAACTGGTCCTTCTTCGCCATCAGTCCTTCCAAGCAGTTCGAGCACTACTTCGGACGCAAGGCGGACAAGCGGCGCAAGCTGTATAACGGACGAATCGAGTGCCAGTATTATCAGTTCTTCGGTCCGCTGCCGCCGAGAGCGCCGAAGAAGGAAACGGATGGAGCATAGTTGAACCGGCCCGGATACAATCGGATTCAGTCGCTTGAGATCGGAGGACAACCGACGGGCCCGGCATAACCGCTAAAATACAGGCAGGCTGCGATATCCCCGCAGCCTGCCTGTTTCTTTTTGCAATCGTTATTGATTTATGTTCAATAATGCCGTATCTGCTTTCGGCTCTTCAGAACTCCAGCTCGTCCGGATGTCTGCCGATGCGTTCCCCGGTATCCAGCGTATCGATGGCGTTCATTTCCTCCTCAGACAGGTTGAAATCGAAGATTTCACTGTTCTCCTTGATCCGGGAAGGCGTTACCGATTTCGGAATCGTGACGATGTCATGCTGCAGCTCCCAGCGAAGGATGACTTGGGACACCGTTTTGCCATGCATTCGCGCGATGGATGCGAGAATCTCGTTATCCTGCAGTTTTCCTTTCATAAGCGGGGCCCAGGCTTCGATCTGGATATTGTTCAGCAAGCAGAAATCATGCAGCGGCCGCTGTCTCAGACGGGGATGCAGCTCGACCTGGTTCACGACCGGAACGGTATGGCTGTCTTTCATGAGCGACTCCAGATGATGTATCTGGAAGTTGCTGACACCAATCGCGCGCACGCTGCCTTCTTCGTACAGACGCTCAAGCGCGCGCCACGTATCCTTGTATTTGTTCACACCAGGCCAATGAATCAGGTATAAGTCGATCACATCCAGCCCCAGCGCCTCCCGGCTCTTCTCAAAAGCGGCCAGCGCCCGGTCATAGCCCTGATCTTCATTCCATACCTTGGTTGTGACGAATACGTCTTCCCTGCGCAGACCGCTGGCCCGGATGGCCCGCCCCACTTCCTGCTCGTTCCCGTACAGGGACGCCGTATCGATAGCCCGGTAGCCCAGCTCCAGCGCCTCTGTCACCGCACGTTCCACCTCATTGCCTTCCGCTTTATACGTTCCAAGGCCGTAGCATGGCATGGCGACGCCGTTGTTCAGCAATATGGTATCCGATAGCTGCTTCATTTGCTTTGCTCCTTTCTATGTAACACGCACCATTTCATACAACAAAGCTATTATATCACGCTTGACTTTATTGCCAACCTGTCCGCATACCGGTTAGGAAGGAGCACCGTTGATTGCTGCCGTACCGTTCCCGAAGCAAAAAGGCCGCTTCACAGCTTAAGCTGTGAAATCGGCCTTAATCCATAACGGCGCTGCTTCGACTTCAGATGGAGATCGCACGTTCCAAATATTACTCTTTGACAACGGGGCGCTTCACAAAAGGCTCCGCTTTCTTCAGCACCTCGTCCTCGGTCGGAGCGCTGACGTAGCGCCCGTTGATATAAATGAACGCACGCTTGCCGCACGGACCGCAGTAGGACTTGCAGCCGATTTTGATCTCGGCGTCCGGCGCCATTTTACGGAGCTTGGGGAGCACGCTCTTGATGCTCATATGATTGCATTTGTCGCAGATGCGTATATCGTTAGCCATTGCAGTTCCCTTCTATGCGCGATCCAATCTGTCCAAGCCTCCTATGGGCCGGATTAGTGGTCGCCGTGATTGCCTTTGGACGGATTGGTAATGACAAAGCCTTCCTGCGGAAAATACAGATAATCGACCTTTACGCCGTCAAGCAGCGGCTGGCCCTTCTCCAGAATAACGTCAATATCCTTGTCGGTTGGAATAACTTCGTCGTTCTCCTTGGGCGTGTCCAAATCGAGGCCGTAGTGGGCATGATCGCCGTGCGCGTGGGTAATCAGCACCCGCAGCTTGAGATCTTTGTTTTCTTCCAAGTCCATCTGTTTCTTTATAACTTTAGCCGCGTTGCGGGTAATTTTCACATTCATGATCCGTCCATCTCCTGACAACTGGATTTAAATACTCGGTAATCTATTTTAAAGGATAACAGCCGCATTATGCAACCATCCATGCCTCGAATTTTATCTTCCGCTGCGGAGCGACGGGTATTTGCGGTCCATTCTGGAAACGAACCAGGCCATAAGCAGCATCGACACGCCGATATCGTCAACCGGCATAAAAGGCATGACATCGGGAAGCACCCAGTACAGCAGAGCCGGAATTGTGAACAGGAGCTTGTCCCCTATCGCAACGCGGGGGGAGATCAAATACTTCCAAGTGCCCCGCAGCACGGTGGACCAGCCTTTCAGCGACAACAGCTTCTTCAGTTTCACCTTCAGCCTCCTTTCCGTAGAAAAGGGTACGGCCGTTTAACAGCTTTTACGCGAAGTTACGGCCATACCCTCTACATTAGATTACGCAGCTTTCCTGAAAATGTTTCAATCCGTTTTACCCGGACAAAATAGACGCCAGAATGAGCCCCGTTTCCAGAGCCATGCCTTCAAAATCCTCCAGCGGAAGCGGATTTCTTCCAAGTCCCAGCTCCACGGTGAATCCCGGCTTTCCGAATTTCATAATGAACCAGTCCTTGAACCCGGCGTCGCTCCCTGTCAATGTAACGGCCCGGTAGCCGCCGGCCTTCGCCAGGCGTTCCGCAAGTTCCCGGCTCTCCGGCGGCTCATACCCCCGGTAGTTCCAGTAAATTTCCTGGCCTTGGCTATGGAGCGACACCGCTATGTCCGGCGGGGCCTTCTCGCACAGCTCGGCAAGAGCGGCAGCCTCCGGCTCACTGAGCGGCGAAGGGCCTCCATAATCTCGCGGAGAAGGCCCGGCCGCTCCCCGCCGCGACTGCTCTTCGTCCCAAAAGGCCGGGAACTGGTCCCCGAGGTCGACGCCCCGGATGTTGGCCTTCCAGTGGCGGAAGCTGTGCCGGCCGCTGTTCCATTCCGTCAGTTCCCGGCGGTATGGATGCCCCGGGCCAGCTCCCTCCTGCACCAGTTCCACGCCGTCGGGATTCGCCATTGGAACGGCCCACAGCGTCCAATTGCTGAACCAGCCTTCGGGGCTGTGACCGTTCCACTTCCGGCCGTCCGCATAGGCATCGGCGTACTGCTCGAGAAAGGACAGCAGACACGGCGAAGTCAGCCATTCATTGGCATGAATCGCCGCGTTGACATGCAGACATCGGCTGCCGGTGCCGATCCGCAGCAGATGAAGCGGCTGGCCGAGGACGCTTGCGCCGATCGTGCCGGCCGAAATAAACGGATATTTCGCGGTCAGCCTGCCGATATCATCCCCGAGTTCTCTCGGTCCGTACTCGCCGCGCATCTTCACAATCGCCGTACGTTCGGACGGCGGGATCACAAGTATGGTTCCGGGCGTGCAGGACCCGTCCGGAGATAGTCTCGGATTAAGCTTGATCAGCGCCTCTATACTGACTCCATAGAGATCCGCTACATCCCGGGCAGATTCCCCATCCTGCGCCGCATGCCTCCTCCGCTGGATGGCAGGGAGAAACAGCACCTGCCCCGGATAAAGGTAAGGCTGGACCGCCGCCCAGGGATTGCCGTGGATCACATTTTCCGGAGCAAGTCCGTGAGCCGCCGCAATCCGCGCCAAGGTGTCTCCTTTTCGGACAATATATTGAAGCATACCTTCTCATCCTCTCCGCTGCTCTTCTAATGATGGCTGTGCAGATATAAAGCATCCTGCTGCAGCTAGCGGCCATAGTTCAATGGGAGTTCTTTAATTGTATGCGGAGAGCGTAATAAAAGATTCCACGCAAAGAACGGCCGGGCTTCAGGCAGCCCGGCCGTTTCCGAAGGAAAGTATATACATAAGTTCTGTAAAATTATCTAGAGTACCGTTCAGACATCCATGGGCTCAAGCGACGATACCTGCCAAACGACCGGCGTTCGCTTGATCTGTTCACCAAGCCAGTCCATGGCGATCTTCTGGAAGATGCCGGCGTCGCCGCTGCAGAAGAATTGATGAACGGGACTGTCGTCCCCTCTCGCCAGCTTCCCCTTGTCATATAAAATCGTGCTGATCTCGCGCGCCGTCTCGTCCGCGGAGCTGATCAGCTTGACGCCAGGCCCCATCGCCCGGCCGATCGGCTCGACCAGAAACGGGTAATGCGTGCAGCCGAGGATCAGGGTGTCGATCGGCTCATGCTTTATGCCGTTCAATGATTCAATTACCGCCTGATCGGATTCCTTCGAACGGAACATACCCTGTTCGACCAGGGGGACAAGCGCCGGGCATGCCTGACTGACCACCTCAATATAAGGCGACAGCTGCTTCAGCGCAGCGGTGTAAGCCCCGCTGCCGATCGTTCCGACGGTCCCGATAACGCCTACCCTGCCCGTCTTGGTCGCGCTGATCGCCGCGCGGGCGCCAGGGTGAATCACACCGATGACCGGGATGTCCACTTTGTCCGATATATAATCGAGAGCTGCCGCGGTCGCCGTATTGCAGGCAATCACGATCAGTTTGGGATTAAATTGAATAAGGTAATCGACAATTTGCTCGGTGAACACTTTGACTTCTTCGGACGAACGGGGTCCGTACGGGGCGCGGGCGGTGTCTCCGAAATAAATGATTTTTTCCCGCGGGAGCTGCCTCATGACTTCCTTGGCAACCGTCAACCCTCCCACGCCTGAATCTAGTATTGCAATAGCTTGCTGCACGAACACACCGCTTCCTTCATCTTGTTTTGAATAGCTTATGTAAGGCGGAAGCAAAGTGTACCGGGCTTCCTGTCCCAATTGCAGATAATACTCCTTTTGGCTTTCCAGTTCAAGGGCAGGAGTCTCCGTAAAAATGAATGCCCTTGAAAGGCGCCTGCTCGCTTTAAAGAGCGAAGCAGCGGCCTTTCAAGGGCATGCTGTCCTGCTGTATGAACCGGTCGTAATTAGGTGCGATGCCCCAGCGGCTCCCGGGACCCGATTTTCCCCGCCGCTCCAGAACCCTGCGCTATGCCTGTTTCCCGGCCTCATCGCCTGCAAGATCCGCCGAGGACACGACGGCTTCATCTTCGAAAGACGCTTTTACGGATTCCGCTGTCGCCCCGGTATCGGCAATTGAGCTTACCGTCACCGCTTCAGGCTCATCTTCTCCGACGAACTGTTTGCTCCAGTCCGCCACTTCCTGAATGACCAGATCGACAGAATCCTTGGCTTTGCCGTACCATTCCGCGCCTTTGTCCGCAGCCTGGTGGACAAGTTCCTGGGCTTTATCGATCGTAACAGTGGCTCCGTCCGAAATATCCTTGCGCAGCTCTTTTCCGGCTTTGGGCGCCAGCAGCAGGGCGGTTACCGAACCGACGGCTCCTCCGGCAACGATTCCCCAGAGCAGGCTTTTCGTGTTCTTCTTCATCTTACATCTCTCCTTTACGGGCGAATGCCTAGATCCTGCTTTATCATAAGCAAAGAGAGTTTGTCCTGTGACTGGTGAAGAACTTTTTTAACGAAGATAAGAAAAAGACAAGCAGTGCGTCTCCTTTACGACTAAACCTTCGGTCTGATCGAATATTTACAGCACTGTCCGCCGTCGGCCATGCACTCGCTCCGCGAGACCTTTGCTTCCAGCAGCTCCTCAAACAAATGCTGCTCGCACTCGCACGCACGGCGGTACTGAACCGCAACCTGGCGGATAGGGCAGTTATACTCCCGGAGCACAAAAGACCCGTCATCCTCCCGGTCCCACTCCGCCATATAACCTCCCGAGTTCTGGATGGCGGACAGCTCCGCCACACGTTCTTCGAGGTCCCTGCGCTCCATCATGGGACTGTACTGCGCCAGAAGCCTGCGCCGCCGTCCCTCAAACAGGACGTTTACGGCCTCGGTTCCGCTGGTGTGGTCCAGTTCGCGCAGAAGCTCCAGCGCAAGATTATGATAATTTTTTGGAAAATAATCCTCGGCTCTTTCCGTCAGCGAATACATATGCATCGGCCGGCCCATGGCCTGGCGCACAATCCGGTTTCTTGCCAGACCCTCTCTCTCCAGCTGGAGGACATGGCGCCTTACCCCCATTTCGGTAATGCCGAGCTCCTCGGCAAGCGCGCCGATGGTCTGCGGGCCTTTCATTTTTAGGAGCGTCATAATGATTCGCCTCGTTGAACCGTTCTCCTGCCCTCTCTTCACCCCTCAGACCTCCCTTCTGCTAAAGATTCTATACGGGCTTCGGTGGAGCTTCACGCACCGGCCGGGCGATTTCAAGCTCCCGATTCAAATAGTCTTGGATCTCGGATGCAAAGCGCATCAGCAGCTCGGGGAGCACGGCTGTCAGCGGATGCAGGCGCCCCCGTTCCCAGTCGTAATATTCCTGCACCAGCGGCTTCCGCAGCGAGACCAGCTCAATCAGCCGGTCATACATCTCTTGGTCGCGAAATACCGACTCTTCGTAAATGATCGTGACGATATCCTCATAGCTCCCCGCATCGCGCATAATGAAGCCGTCGATCAGACAGCTTCCGGCATCGGTAACGACTTCAATGGCGAGGTGAAGGCAGCGCTCCTGCACCATTCCCCAGACGGTTCCTCCATCCCAGGAAGACGCCGCCATTCTTAGTCCGTCCGCAATATCGGGGATTTGCCGCAAAATGCGCTCAATTTGCCCGCGATTAACATAGTACATTAGGTGGCGCTCCTTTCTATTTACGGCGTTTGCCGCGGCGCTTCAGCCAGAAAAGCATGATCCCACAGGCCGCAAAAAACACGACAAGATACGTTAACGCTTCCATCGGGTATTCCAGCTCACGCATACCAGTCACCGCTTTCCGTTATGAGATGGCTGTGCCCCAGGTCAGATAAATCCCTGTTTCGGTCAGATCTCGTAATCCACGGCCAATGAGAGCTCCTTGACCTCGTTGATATGAGCAATAACTTCCTTGTGCGCAGGATGTACCTGGTACTGTTCAAGGTCTTCCAGACTGGCCACGGTCGCGGTCAGGGCGATATCGAACGAACGCTCGGTGCGCAGGATGTCTTGACCGATCTCGAGCGAGAGCAGCTGCGGTATTTTCCCTTCCATGTTGCGCAGTACCGCCACGGTCTTGGCTACGTTCTCCTCCGAACCGTCCTTCAGCTTAAAAAATACGATGTGCTTTATCATTTCATTCGCTCCCTGTGATTGGATTATCGTTGTTTCATACAAGTTTATTAAAATATATCATACCCCCCCGTTTTCCGAAAGGAATGTGCGCCAGGATGTGAAGTGTAAGGAATAACCATTGCCTTAAAACGGACAAGTATTGTAGTATATTTTTAAAAAATCGGAGGATTGTATGCCTACAAATCAGTCAGAGCCTTATATGATACAGGCGTGGTCTCTGGTCAACCGCAAGTATTTGGGAAAAGGCGTCCGGATCAAAAGATTCCGCCGTCCCCAAAGAAGCCAGATCCGCAACCGCGTGCTGCTCGCCGTGCTAATGTCCCGGGATATCAAGCTTTCCCGCCTTGCGGAAGAACTCTCCGTATCCTCGCGGAGTGTCAGCGCATGGGTGTATGAAAGCCGCATTCCGTCCAAGACGAATATGGACAAAGCCTGCCATTTTCTCGGTTACCCGCAGCATGTGTTATTTAACGAAGCGCTGCTTCGGCAAAGCCCAATCCTGTGCCAGCCGGGTTCTTCCCGCTTTATGAAACGAAGAGCGGCTCAGCCGAATCGCAGCGACATTCTGACCGGACTGTGCATGGTCCATGACCTTTCGGTCACCGATGCAGCCCGGTGGATCGGCGTTCATCCCGGCACGTTCCGCAAATGGATGCACCACAGCCTGCTTCCGGCCCCTTCCCTGCAGGAAAAAGCGGAAGCGTTTTTCCGGATACCTCGGGCTATTCTGTTCGCCGACTGCGTACCTTCAAGGAAACATCAATAATTTGCAATTTCGCTGTTAAATTCCGCTCCCACCCGGTTAATGTAGATCATCACCCAATACTTTTAGCGGGGCGGTGGATCGGAAGTGAGAACAACGCGAACGTTGAGAATGTCGCTTGGGTTCTTGGCCGGAACGGCGCTGGGCCATAGTCTCGGCGCACTATTCGGCTGGCAGGACCCGGTTTCTTTGAAATTCGCCTTGCTCGGCGGATTCTTCGGGATCTTCTGCGGAGCCGCGGTACCCGCCCGGAGGTATAAGGACAATCATACATAAATCACTCGGACCGTTTCCTTTTCGAAGGACGGTCTGTTTGTTTTTTAGGGCGCTGTTTTTGAAATGCAGGGTTAATGTTTCTTTCTCCGGTAAAAGATAAGCGGTAAACGGATCATAGATCCAGCGAGAAGCACAGGAGGTGCTCGTATTGGAATCAGGCAGTATGCTGAAAACGGGCTTAACGGATACGTGGGAAGTTGCTTCCGGCATCGTCGGTCTTAGGACGCTGTTCGTCAATGTTGCCTTTCTGGGGCAGGCCGGAGGCGACTGGGTTCTGGTGGATGCTGGGCTCGGCATGTTCGCCGGCACCATCCGCAAGCTGGCACGGGAACGGTTCGGCCGGCCGCCGGCGGCGATTATTCTGACCCACGGCCATTTCGACCATGTCGGCACGCTTGGCGAACTTATCGAAGAATGGAGCGTCCCTGTATTCGCCCATTTGCTGGAGCTCCCTTATCTGACAGGCGAGCGTAACTATCCTCCGGGCGACCCTTCCGTCGGCGGAGGTATGATGGCCGAGGTTTCTCCCCTGTATCCCCACCGGGGAGTCAATTTGGGCGGCGCGGTATCTGCGCTGCCGGAGGACGGCAGTGTTCCGGGGGTACAGGGATGGCGCTGGGTGCATACGCCCGGCCATACTCCTGGGCATATTTCTCTGTTTCGTGACGCTGACAAGGCGCTTATTGCAGGGGACGCCTTCATCACCGTTAAGCAGGAATCTGCTCTCTCCGTCGTTCAGCAGAACAAGGAAATTCATGGGCCGCCGACCTATTTTACAACCGACTGGGCGGCCGCCGAGAAGTCGGTCGTTAAGCTGGCCGGAATGAAGCCGCTGATAGCGCTGACCGGCCACGGCCTGCCTGTAAGCGGGGCGGAGCTGACCGTCCGGCTTGAGGAATTGGCTGGCCATTTCAAAGAAATGGCTGTCCCGGACCACGGGAAATATTTGAGCTAGTATTGACAGGCCTATCAGAGACCGTGCGGCGGACATATCGAGGATCGTCCGATACGCGCGGTCTATTTGTGGCATGTTGCGTGTGAAGGCTTACCGCAGGGGCTCCGGCGGTTCCTTCTAGCCTTTTTTCCGGGCAGCAATCGTCCGCAGCATGTAATCATGCAAGCCTTCCGCCGCACCGTCCAGAGTCTCCCTCAAGGCGCCGGTTTCCAGAATTTCCGTTCCAGAGAAATGGGCCTTCCAGTCATCCTCGCTGAAAAAATGCGCATATTTGCCTTCTTTATACCGGTAAGTCCCTGGTTCCAACTGCTCACCGCGCCCGCAGCACGGGTCCTCGTCGGAGAAGCCGGTGAAGTACAGAAGTCCTCCCGGCCGAAGCCGGCACAAGCAGGCCGCCACCAGCTCCCGGCGCTCCGGCTCCAAAAACAAATGCAGCAGGTCGTAGCAGTATATCGCATCGAAGAGCTCACCCTCTTCGGGAGCATCCAGCGCGGAGCCGCAGCGGATGAGGCTGTCCGGGTCCCACTCCCCCGCCAGCTTCACGGCGGTTTCACTAAGTTCGACTCCCTCCACGATGAAGTCCCGCGAGAATGCCTTCGTATTGCGGCCGTAACCGGCTCCGGGAACGAACACCGTCCGTACGCCATGCTTCAAAAACAGCTCCCTTGCCTCTAGGGCGGTCGGGCTGGGCTCCGTTCCCCAGATCATCCCTTCGCTGCCAAACCGCCGTTCCCAATATTGCTCGTTTATTCGCATACTGTCCCCCGTTTGATTTTTTGTTCTTCCTGGACTGTTCAGCCCCATCAGCGCTCAATTCCCCCATTTCAATGCTCCAGTTTACCTGATCGAGCAGCGTAAATATTAAGCCGGATGTTAGGTCAGGAAATCGCTTAAAGGTTAACACGCGGACTGCGTAGGTGCTTTAGCTCGGTTCCGCGCTAAACACATGGGATGAACGGGAAAAGCTCCTCTTTATTACATGAAAAAAAGAGAGTTCAGGCAATAAACGGGAAAAACTCCGGCTTATTGGCCGCTTTTCTTAATTGCTGGCTGAAATACCCGAAATGGGATGGAGATTTTCCCGCTCAGGGCTGAAAAAAGCGCCTTTTTTAAAAAATATAGTGGAGAAATTCCGTTTAGTCCCTTCCACATCCTAATCTAACGTTATCCATCAGACATGTGCCCCATTAAGCGATTGGTTCCTCGTGGTTTTGCCGTTACTAATACTGCGTATCACCTCGTACTTGTAAAGTCTGTTCGGCTCTTATCCCGCGAAGCAAATAATTTGCCCGTTTCCGGCAGCGGATGCCTATGCTTTTTCCTGTGATCAACAAATTCGCGCCGCAAGCTTCCAAATCCTCCCTTTCAGAAAAGATCACGGCCTCCCAAATCAGGAAAAAAGGTCCCGTTTCTTAGTTCATTCAGCAGGAGGTTCATCTTTTGCGGCAATATATTGGGATATAATCGGTTCGCCCGCCGTGTTACGAATCCTGCGCTTTGAAAATTCGCCGCCCCTCCCATCAGGGGATTACAACAAAATCGGTCTTTATGGCGCGCTGGACACGTATAGATAGAATCGGGAATATATTCATCTTTACGAGAAATTGAAGGAGCGGAAGGAAGGATGAGAATACCGGTTATTGTTCTGAGCGGATTTTTGGGAAGCGGAAAAACAACCCTGCTGCTGTCGCTGCTGAAAGAGAACTATGCTCGTGGCCTGCGGCCGGGTGTTCTGATGAACGAGCTCGGCATGCAGGATGTGGACGGCTATATTCTGGAGGAGCAGACCGGCGCGGCGGTTGAGAAGCTGCTGGACGGTTGCGTATGCTGCAGCCGCAAGGAAGAGCTCGGAGCCAATCTTGAGCTGCTGATCGAACGGCGCCCCGACGTTATTTATATAGAGCTAACCGGAGTGGCGGACCCCGATGAAATTGCGCAGTCGCTCCTGGAACCTTACTGGGACAGCAGGCTGTCGCTGCATTCTTTGGTGACGCTGGTGGATGCTGAACATGTGCTGGACTACGGCAGCCGGCTGTCTGCCGACAAGCAGCTTGTGCGCACTTTGCGCAGCCAGCTGGCCGCAGCACATCTCATTATCGTGAACAAAAGCGATCTTGTGGAGCAGGAAACGCTCTGGAAAATCGAAAAGCTGATCCGTAAGCAAAACGCCTCGGCGGGCATCGAATTTACAATTTTCAGCAGGATTTCGCTGGACCCGCTGCTTGAAGGGATCGTTTCACGGGGAGCGAAGCCCCTGCCAAAGCGGGCACCGGCCGAATTCAAGGGGAGCCTGCTCAAGAAAGCGGCGGCGGACCCCGGCGGGGCTAAACCGGGCCCAGCGCCCACACAGCATGGCGAGGCCAAACCGGGCACGGCGCCTGCACAGCATGGCGGTTCATTCTCGCAGGTCGGCGCCGTTACGCTTGCTTTTCCCCAAGGAAAAACGCTGCCCAAGGCGGTTCTGGAAAACTTTTTCCGGGAATGGGCGGACAGGCTGCTGCGCGCTAAAGGGCATGTACGGCTTCCGGGCGGAGAGCCGGTGCAGCTTGTTCAGCATGCGGGCGCCCGGACAACCTGGGAAAACTCCCGCTACCCAGGGACGCCTTATGTCGTCTTTATCGGCATGAACATCGACAAGGAACGACTGGCTGAGCGTTGGTCCGCCTTGTTCCGTTGAGCAAAGGAGGAAGCTGCCGCATGACCGCCTTTTCGCCCCTAAAAGCGCTGCCGCTGCTTCTTCCCGCGGCTTTTCTGATCATTCTCGCCGTCCTGTGGCTGCCGAAGCACAGCGAGCTTCTGGACAATGCTTATCTGTATACGTTCAAAACGGGGTTTATCGGCATTTTGCTGGAGGCCCTCCCTTTTGTGCTGGCCGGTTCGCTGCTGTCCTCACTGATCGGCGTATTCGTGCCGGATGAGGCCATTGCCCGCTGGATTCCGCGCCGGGTGCTTCCGGCCTTGCTGTTCGCCTGTCTGCTAGGCGTAATTGTCCCCATCTGTGAATGCGGTATGATTCCGCTTGTCAGGCGGCTGATGCGCAAGGGCATGCCGCTTCACGTCGGGGTCGCTTTTATCCTGTCAGGCCCCATCCTGAATCCGGTCGTATTCGCCGCCACGCTGACCGCCTTCCGCAGTCATCCGAGCCTGGCGTACGCCCGCATGGGGCTTGCCTTCGCCGTGGCTTTCCTTATAGGACTTATTCTATATGTCACGGTCAAAAAATCGCCGCTCCGCCTTTCGATTCCGCGCGGCAGCGGGCCGGAGCATCAGCACGGCACAAGGGGAGGGAAATTTGCAGCTGTGTTCACGCATGCCGCGGATGATTTTTTTGAGATGGGAAAATTCCTCATCTTCGGCTGCATGCTCACCTCTCTGATCCAGACGTTCGTCGTCCAGAGCAGCCTTGCTTCCATCGGCGCCAGACCGCTTGGCTCCTATTTGTTTATGATGGGCTTTGCGTTTATTTTGTCGCTCTGCTCGACTTCCGACGCCTTCGTCGGGGCGGCTTTTCTGCATTCTTTCCCAGCCGGATCGCTGCTTGCCTTTACGGTGCTCGGGCCGATGCTCGATTTCAAAAATGCTTTGATGCTGCTGTCGTTATTCAAGACCCGTTTTGCCTTCTATTTGTTCTTTCTGATCGCTTCCATTGTGTTTACCGGCTCGATCCTGCTGTCCGGATGGCTGTGACGGCCTCATGACCATGATCCTGCCAGTTTTGCCGATGCTATTATAGGAGGACCACACATGAATAACTCTGCGAGCATCCAGCGCCACTACTTGTTTCGGGCGGCCGTTCTGCTGGCGTTCGCCGTCTATATCGAACATCTGGCACGACGGGACGCGCTCCATTATTATGTCACTCCTGGTCTGGCGTTCTGGGTCAGGCTCTGTCCGGTCCCGCTCGCCTTCATGGCGCTTGGTCTGGCTGTACAGGCCATCTTCGGCAGGGAAAGCGCCGGGTGCGATTGCGGCCATCAGCTCCCCCGCTCAAAGGCGCGCAGCGCCGCAGTATACGGCGCTTTCCTGTTCCCCCTTCTGCTCGGCTTCGCCCTGCCGGACAGAGCGCTTGGCAGTGTTGCCGCAGCTAGCAAGGGAGTAGTGCTAACCTTTGCATCGGAACGGAACGGAGATGCTGCAAGGTTCCGGACCTCCGATCCGTTCGCGGCGGAGTTTGCCGCCTTGGCCAGGAAGCTGTATGCCCAGCCGGTCATACCCGTGTATCCGCAAATCTTCTCGGAAACGCTGGGGGCGCTTGATCAATACAAACAGGATTTCAAGGGAAGAGAGGTTGTGGTTAGCGGCTTCCTGTACCGTGAGAATAACCACGACTTGGGCGGCCGCTTTGCGGTGAGCCGCTTTCTGGTGCAGTGCTGCACCGCGGATGCGACACCGCTCGGCATCCTCGTCAACGCCGGACAGCAAAAAAGCCTGCCAGCCGACACCTGGATCAAGGTTCGGGGCAAGCTTCAAATTGTGGTCTACAAGAGCAAGGAAACGCTGCAGATCGACGCAGAATCGGTGACGCCGCTTAAACAGCCTTCCACACCGTATGTCTATACCAGCCCCGATTCCGTAGAGGCGTGGAACGAGCTGCAGTCGGCCGCTCAATGACGACTTTCCGATCCATCCGCAGACTGGCATCGAGTGACGGCTTCCCTATCGATCCACAGACGGCCTCTCAATGACTGCCTGATCGATAATGATCTGAAACGGCCGCGCCGGGGCCCTCAGCCGCATAAATCCTTGATCAGCAATCATAGACTATCAGTCTTTATTCGCGCTCTTTCGAGATTGCCTTGCCGGTCATGGCGCTCCCCGGCGCCCACTGCTTCAGCACTCTGTCCAGTTCATCGCTGTGGATCGGCTTGGAAATGAAATCCTGCATTCCCGCCTTCATGCACATCTCCCTGTCTTCCTTTCTGGCAAAAGCCGTTACCGCAACGATAGCCGGACGCGAGCCGTGCTTCTCCCTGATAAGAGCCGCAGCCTCAAGGCCGTCCATGACAGGCATCTGGATATCCATAAAGACAAGATCATAATCCTTGAGCTGGACGGCGCGGACGGCCTGTTCCCCGTCCTCCACAATATCTGCCAGATAACCGCGTTTCCGCAAATAAGTTCCGAGCAAATGCCGGTTGACCGGATGGTCTTCGGCGACCAGGATCGACAGCGGACCATACTGCCCTTCCGCTATCGAGTTGGCCGCAAGATGCTTGCCCGCCTTCTTATCCTCTGATTTCCCGGCTCCGGATGCAGGCGCTCCGCCCGGTAACAAGGCTTCCACCGTAAAGTAAAAGGAAGAACCCTCCCCTTCCCGGCTGTCCACTCCGATCGTGCCGCCGAGCAGCTCGGAAAGCTTTTTGCTGATCGCAAGCCCAAGGCCCGTTCCCCCGTATTTCCGGTTGATGGACGGATGGAGCTGCGTGAAGGATTGGAAGAGCAGTCCCTGCCTGTCCTCCGGAATGCCGATACCGGTGTCCGTAACCGTGAACTGCACGATGATCCGGGAGTAATCCAAGGCCGCGCCCAGTTTCGCATCAATGCTGATTTTGCCGCGTTCCGTGAATTTGACGGCGTTGCCAACCAGATTGACGAGAATCTGCCTAAGTCTCGCCTCATCGGTGATCAGCGTTTCCGGGAGCTCCGGATCGATTGAATAGCTGAGATGCAGCTTCTTATCCGCCACCTTCGGATAGAACAAATCCCTCACGCCCTGAAGCACGTTTCGCAAGTCTACCTCTTTTAGCTCCAGTGTCATCATGCCCGCTTCAATTTTGCTGAAATCCAGCACTTCGTTTAGAATATGCAGCAGCGATTCGCCGCTCTGGCTGATGATCTCGGCATAACCGCGCTGTTCCTCATCCAGCTCCGTATCCTTGAGCAAATCCGTCATCCCGATGATCCCGTTCATCGGCGTTCGCAGTTCATGGCTCATAATCGCCAGAAACTCCGATTTCGCGCGGTCGGCTTGCTCGGCCGATTCTTTGGCGCGCCGGATCTCCTTCTCTTCCGTAATGTCCCGGAATACGACGACGGTTCCTTTTCTTTCGCCATTGTCATACAGCGGAGTCATACGGTATTTGGCCAAAAAGCTTGAGCCATCCTGCCGCCAAAAGACGCCCTCCCGCTCATCGTACATCCCGATTTCCGACAAGGTCTGAATGAGGCTCGTCTGTTCGCCCGCATATTCTCCGCTCAGTCGTGTCAGCTGAATGGGGCCTTCATGGCTGCGCCCTGCCCATTCACCCGGTCCGTACCCCAGCATATTGGCCGCGGCCGGATTAATGAATATTGTCTTGCCTTCCATGTCGATGCCGAAAATCCCCTCGGACACCGAATTGAGGATCAGCGCATGCTCGTAGCTGAGCTTCTCAATCTGCCGAAGATGGCGCTTATGTTCCGTGATGTCGCTGGTTATGCTGAACACGCCCACCACCACGCCATCCACCAGGATGGGAACCAGAATCACGCTGGCTTCCACGATATGCCCGTCCCGGTGAACGATCCGGCTCTCGAAGGTCTGGGCAATGCCTCCCGCAGCTCGGCGGAAACGTTCGCTCACATACTCCAGTTCATCCGTGTCGATTACTTCCGTGAAGAAGGACATCAGGAGATCGGAGTAGCTGTAGCCGGTCAAATATTCCATGCTGGAATTCACGGAGAGAGTACGTCCTAGCAGGTCCATCGCGCTGATTGCGGAAGGATTATACTCAAACAAGGATTTGTAACGGTTCTGGCTTTCCTCAAGCCTCATTTCATACTGCTTGCGTTCCCGGGCATCCCGTGATACCGCAATAATCTCAAAGGCCTGCCTCTCCTCGGAATACACAAGGCGGATCGTCGTCTCGGTCCACATATAGGTTCCGTCCTTGCATAAAAAGCGGAACAGAATCGGAAGGTTCTCTTTGCCCCGGGTGCATTCCTCCAAATAATGCTTCACCTTGTCCACATCATCCGGATGGATATAATCGATTCCCCGGGTCCCTGTCATCTCTTCCGGCGTATAGCCGTACATCGGCAGGCAGATCGACGAAGCGTACAGATAAGTCGCATATCCGTCAACCGCGTTGCGCGATATGAAATCCAGCGAATTCTCCGAGATCAGACGGTAGTTCCGTTCGCTTACCCGCAGCTTCTCTTCCATCTGGTGGTGCTCGGTGACATCCTGCATAATACCGCTGACAGAAAGCATTCTGCCGTTTTCATCCTTTACCGCTTCCCAGTGACAGTCAATGTATTTCAAGTTATCGCCGTTCATAATGCGGATAACCATCTGGCCGCTTATTCCGTCCTCTACCGACTGGCACAACACTTCCAGAAACCTTTCGCGATCGCCCGGCTCCATACGGGACAGGAACAAATCCGGATCGCTGCTTCCGTGCCGGGGGGAGTCTCCTTCCTCTTCGTCTATCCAAAATATATGCCGCAGCTCTTTTGATACCGTCAAACGGCCCGTACCCGTTTCACATTCCCAAGAGCCCATGCGGGCCAAATGCTGCGCTTTCGCGAGCATGTCCTCATGCTTCTTGCGCTCCGAGACATCTCGGGCGATGGTCATGATCTGCTGCAAGTCCCCCTCTTCGTCCCGCATCACCTTACAGCTGCTCTCAATCCATAAATAACGGCCGTCCTTGTGGCGGACCCTGCGGGTGAAGACCTTGCCGAACGAGTTATACTCACCGTACTGTGTGACATCCAGCGCGTCGTCCGGGTGGTAGAAAAGAGGCCGCTTCTGCCCGATAACTTCTTCCACAGAGTAACCGAGAAGCTGCTCGACGGATGGGGAAATATGGAGCAGCGTGCCGTCCGGCTTGCTTAAGGAAATCATGTCGGGGCTGTTCTCAGTGATCAGTCTATATAAATGCTCGCTTTCCCGCAGTTTCTCTTCGGCCAGCTTGCGATTCGTGATATCGGTCATTTCGACAACCAGACAAGAAGGGTCGCCATCCGGCTGTTCCCGGATCATAAACAAATGAAGCTGCGTCCACAGCAGACCGCCGTCCTTGCGGATGAACCGCTTTTCTTTGATGCATTCCTCACCCGGAATCGACAGCAAAAAAGCAACGATGGAAGAGGGATCAGACGTGTACTCTCCGCCAGGCATCATCGGATCGCCATAACGGAGGCTTGCCAGTTCTTCCTCGGTATATCCAAACATGCGGCAGAGAGCCGGATTGCAGCGGATCTTCGCCCCAGCCTGCAAAGAAACAACGGCTATTCCGCTCGATGAGCGATGATAGATTTGTTCAAATATCAAATCGGACACAAAGGAACCCTCCTCTGCAAGCATTCGGCGGTGTATTTAAATTCCTATTTTAAGTATACCGGGTTTCGACAGAATAATCTAAGAGCTTTCCACAAAAAGGAACAGAATAAGTTAAACTTAAAAAGCCGGCGGGGAACAAGTTGTTCCCTGCCGGCCCGCATACCGCGCAGCGCTTCAGTTCAAAGCGAACAGATAGGCCAGCATAGCGGCCAGTAATGACGCCCACGCTTGCCCGATTTTACAGTTTGAATCGTTCGACCAGTTCGTGCATTTCCGCCGCCATTCGGGATAAATCGCCCGATGACGACGAAATTTCTTCCATGGATGCCAGCTGCTGCTGAGCCGCAGCCGATATGCTCTCCGTTTCGGCCGCGCTCGTCCGGGCAACACCCGCAATGGCTTCAATCGCCTCGTTCATCTCCGCCGCTCCCTCGGAAATCTGCAGGGCGGCCGCCGAGACTTCACCGATTTGACCGTTAACCTCGCCAATAAACCGTTCGATCTGCGAGAACAGGCTGCCGGCCGTTTCCACAGTGAGCATGCCACCCTTGACCTCATTCGTAGAGGCTTCCATCGATGCCTCGACGTTAACAATTTCATTTCTGATGCTGCCGACCAGTTCGGAAATCTCTTGCGAAGAGCGCGACGAACGGTCCGAAAGCTTCTTCACTTCATCGGCAACCACCGCAAATCCCCGCCCATGCTCTCCGGCTCTTGCCGCCTCAATGGAAGCATTCAGTGAAAGCATCCCTGTCTGCCGGGAAAATTTGTTGATCGCATCCGTCACTTCACCGATCTTCTCCGAAGTTATGGACAAAACTTGGATGAGCCGCGCCAGATGCTCGACGGACTGGTCGATGGAATTCATCTGCTCGGCGGCGCTTCCGATGGCGACAGACCCCTCCGCCGACAGCGACGACGTCTTGCTGGATGTGCTCGCAACCGATTGGGCAGCGGAGGCGATTTCCTGGATTCGGGCGGTCATTTCAAAGATGGTCCGGGCCCCTTTCTCCACCGTGGCGGCCTGGTGCTCGGCTCCATCCGACATTTTCTCCGTGGCTCCGGCAATATGCTCGGTAGCCTTGACAGTCTGCTCCGAGCTGACCGAGAGCTGCTCCGCCGAAGCGGCCAATTGATTGGACAGCTCGCTCACATCGCTTAAAACTCCGCGCAGCGAATCGGTCATCCGGTTAAAGGCCGTTCCAAGCTGGCCCAGCTCATCCTTTCTTTCTACCTGTACTTGAGCAGTCAGATCTCCCTCGGCAAGCTTCTCGGACGCCACCGTGAGCAGCCGCAGCGGAGAAGTGATTGAACGGATAATGAACAGAATAGCGGCCAAACCAGCCGCCATGGCAGCGATCAGAACGATGAGCGTCGTCCGAAAAATCGGCGCCGCCTCTTCCTTCACTTCATCGATGTACCAAGTGCCGCCTATTTTCCATCCGGTCAGTGGATTGGTGACAAACACCATTTTTTTGGACTTTCCGTCTCTTTCGTTCACATATTCCATTTGACCCGAGCCGGATTTAAACATGGGGCCGGCGATTAACGAATCAACCGTATCTCCGACAGTCACGCCCGGAGCAACCAAAAATTTCTTTTGGTTGTCAATCATGATGACATACCCCTGTCTGCCGATCTTCACTTCTCTTGCCGATTCGCTGAGCTCGGCCAGACTGAAATTGGCGCCGACGATTCCATGTCCGTCACTCGTCGCTTTGGCTATCGTCACCACCGTACTGTTCGTTGACGCGGATTTATAAGTGTCTGTAATAATCGCCTTACCTTTGTTCTCCATGGCCTTGATGTATTGAGGTCGCGTCCGCGGATCGAACCCTTTAGGAAGGTTCAATTTTGTTGCGCTAAGGATCTGCCCCTGATCATTTGAAGCAAATACCGTTTCCAGATCGGGATGCAGCGCTTTGAAGCTGACTAGCAGCGCTTTTAATTCGGCATTTTCAGCACCCGTTTCCGAAATGAGGTTATTGACCGGCACCTGCTGGGACAAAAAATCAATGGCATTCATTTTTTCGCGTATGTACTTATCAATCATTTGATTCAGCAGATTCACGTTAGAGGATGCCGAATTCCTTATCTCCTCATCCACTTTGTTTCTGGCGGTCACATAAGCGGTACTGCCGATCGCGAGACCGGGGAGAAGCAAGATGCATAAAAAAGACAGCACCAGCCTGCTTTTGACCGAATGAAAACTGAACTTCCGACTTCGCACTTTTCCCAACAAAACCCCATCCTCTCTTTCTCTCAAAGGAAATAAACCCCATTTTCGGTTTGATTTGAAACAAACACTAAGATATATATCGGCAAAATGAATCTTGAAAACAATACTTTTAGAAAACATTAATGTTAAAATATGGTTAAATCATGGTTAATAAACGCTAATTTATGCAGACGTACGGGTTGCTTGCAACCCTGTTTGGATTGCCGTTCTGCTGTAACAAAAAAAGAAGCACCACCCACCATGAAACAGGTGATTGTGCTTCCTCCATAAACTGTATTTACTTGCGCATCCCGCATTCTTTCGCTTAAAATATCTTGCCCGTATTCAAAATGTGGCGATCAACAAGCGCATTCTTGATCTGCTTCATGGCAGCGATCATCGACGGGCCCGTTCTTGACAAGCCGTCAATACTTACAAGTAGTTGACCTTCTGTTCCATACCCGCTGCGAAGTCCGTCCCCGTAAGGACGATTCCATCCAAGTCTATTTGGACACGGATTCACAGCGGTTCGCAAGCTTTCTTCGCCAATTTTGGCCGACCCGAATCGCCATGCTTTGGTTTAATTTGCAGTCAAATTGGAATGTTCAGCCATTAAGTGGGTAAGTCCAGTTAATAATACATTCACAGAACGCATGTTCATTGATTTAATTCGTTTTTTCTATTTCGATAAAGGAGCGATAGCTATGGGTAATCAAAAGCTCACGACTTTTTTAATGTTTTCCGGACAAGCCGAGGAAGCCATGAACTTCTACATTTCTTTGTTCGAGCGGTCGGAAATTCTGCATATCCAGCGTTACGGCCCTGGCGAGACAGGGCTGAAGGAAGCGTGGTGCATGCCGTCTTCTCCTTGAACGGTCAAGAGTTTATGTGCATTGACAGCAATACGCCGCATGACTTTACTTTTACACCGGCCTTTCACTTTATGTCAATTGCAAGACCGAGGAAGAGATCGATGATCTGTTTGGAAAGCTGTCCGAAGGGGGCCAGGTATTCATGCCTTTGGATAAATATCCTTTCAGCGATAAATTCGGAGTGACGTGGCAGTTGAATCTGTTGGGGAAACAGCAATAGATCCAGGAACAGACAAAAATCTCCCTTAGAGCCGGATTGGGTCAGGCTTGAAAGGAGATTTTTGAAAATTGGCAGCTTGCCTATGAAATTAGTCAAAGATAGAGCTTAACTAATTTCCTTGAAGACGGGAGCGATTTGATTCAATTGGGCGACAGTAATATCTCCATACCGCAGGACTCGGGGTTCTCCGGAAAGGTCGATGATTGTACTGGACTTTGTCGTACCCTGAGCTCCACCTTCCAGTATATAATCCACTTTACTCCCGACTTGGTTCAGAGCCAGCTTCATATCCACCAGAACGCCGTCAGCCTGACCCGAAAGATTCGCTGATGTCATGGTCACAGGAATGTCCAAATGACGCATCATTCCCCGCCATACGGGATTGCTGAGACAGCCCATCGCGATCGTGGAACCACCGCGAACCATTTTATCGCCCTGCTTCCGATTGGAGACAATTTCACCATGGGAATCGATGACTCCGTAATTGCAGCCCGATGGCTTAACGCCGAGCTTACCATCCCTATGCATTACAATACATTCCCTTTGATCACTCAGGATACAGCCAAGTGGAAAGAACAAAAGGCGAAGAATCAATTGAAGGGCATCGTATTAAATGCAGGCGAGAGCTACAATACAACCTCCAGCGTTTACCAGAAGTAAATATTGCATCATAGGCTACAAATAGCATTTCAAGCGTGGACCTTACACATTCTTATATGCCTAAAAAAGAAGCACCCTCACCCTGAAACAGGTGACGGTGCTTCCTTTCTAAGCTATTATTTTCCTCAAAAAATCTTGCCCGCATTCAGAATGTTGCGATCATCGAGCGCGTTCTTGATCTGCCTCATGGCAGCGATCACCGCCGGGTCCGTAGCTTTCTGGAAATAAGGCTTCTTGCTCAGCCCGATTCCATGCTCGCCCGATGTCAAGCCGCCAAGCTCATGGCTTTTTCCGTAGATGCGGCTCATGACGGCTTTCAAATCCTTCCGCCAAGCCTCCAAATCCCGCTCCCCGCGAACCACGCATAAATGCACATTGCCATCCCCGGCATGGCCGAAGCTGATCAGCTGTACGCCGCTTTCCTGCTCCACTTCATTGGCGTAAGCGATAAAATCCGCTGTCTTGTCGATCGGCACAACGATATCCACCGGCTCCTGCTCGGACACCGCTTCTACCGCCTTGACCAGCGCCCCGCGTACCTTCCAGACCTCATCCAGCGTCTCTTTGTCCTCGAGCAGCAGAAAATCGAGCGCACCATTCCGAGTGACAGCCTGACGCGCGCGCTCCGCATTGGTGCGGACCTCGCTCTCGCTGCTGCCGTCGAAGGAAAGCAGAATATACGCCGACGCCTCCGGATACGGAAAGGAGACTCCCATAAACTGCTCGCCCAAGGCAACCACCTTGCGTTCCATAAATTCGATCGCGGTCGGTCCGACATTCTCGTGAATGAGCCGAATCACAGCGTCAATCCCCGTCTTCAGGCTGTCAAAAGGCACAAGCGCCCCCATCACGAACGCAGGCTTCGGAATAAGCTTCAATACGCATTCGGTGATGATGCCAAGCGTGCCCTCCGAGCCGATCAGCAGATGCTTGAGCGACAGCCCCGAGCTGTCCTTTACCACCTTGCCGCCGGTACGAATCACCTCGCCATTTGGCAATACCGCCGTAAGCCCCCGCACATAATCCCGAGTCACGCCGTATTTGACCGCCCGCATTCCGCCCGCGTTGGTGCTGATATTGCCGCCAATCGTGGCTTTCTTCTCCCCCGGATCGGGCGGATAGAACAGGCCCCTATCTTCCACATAGGCCTGCAAATCGGTCAGCAGAACGCCCGGCTGAACCGTAATGTTGAGCGTATCTTCGTCAAGCTCTACAATCCGGTTCATCCGGGAAAGATCAAGCACGATTCCCCCATGCTCCGGCACGGTGGAGCCGACGAGATTCGTCCCCGCTCCGCGAGGCGTTACAGGAACGGAGTGCGCATACGCCCATTTCATAATCGCGCTGACCTCTTCGGTGCTTACCGGAAATACCAGAGCGTCGCAGGTTCCCTGCAGGCGTCCCAAATTATCAGTAACATACTTTTCCGCGATTCCTTCCGTCTTGATCCGCTGCGGATCGGAAATAATACTGTACAGCTCCTGCAAGAAACCCACCTCTACTTTCTGGTATATAGCCGTGCGCACCAGTCGCCGATGAATTGCGCCCCCTGGACAATAACAACCAGCAGGATGACCGTTGCGATCATTACTCCCGTTTCATAGCGATAATATCCGTACTGGATCGCCAGATCGCCGATTCCGCCGCCGCCGACCAATCCCGCCATCGCGGAATATCCGATCAGACTGATGACCGTCACGGTAGTTGCGCGGATCAGCCCCGGCATTGCCTCCACAAACAGCACCTTCCGCAAAATCAGGCTTAAGCTTGCACCCGTGGCAATGGCTGCCTCCAGCACCCCTTTGTCCACTTCGCTGAACGATCCTTCCACCAGCCGTGCGAAGAACGCGACGGAAGCAAAAGCAAGCGGAACCGAAGCGGCTACCGGCCCGATGCTAGTTCCGGCGATAGCTTTGGTTAATGGAATGAGCAGCACGAGCAAGATTACGAACGGGACGGAGCGGATTACATTCACAAGCACGCCCATCACTGCGTTGAGACCACGTTTCGGAAAAAACAGCGGGCTTGCCGACAAATACAAAACAAGACCAATCAGCAATCCGAACACCAAAGAAGCGGCCATGGAGATGGCAATCATAATCAGCGTTTCCCAAATCGCGGAAGGCAGCTCCAACTGCAAAATATCCCAGGTGCTATCCATTCAGCTCTCCCCCTTCGACTGCGGCGGAAAGCCGTTCAATTTTGAACACCTGTCCGGCGATATAGTCCCGGGCTTTTGCAATTTCCGCGGCATCCCCGCTCAGTTTGATGAGCAGAATACCGAGCGGCTTGCCTTGAATATACTCGATTTTCCCATGGAGAATGTCGACAAGCACGTCAAATTCCTTCGACACCTTGCTGATGAGCGGCTCGTAAGCCCGCTCCCCGGTGTAGGTGATCTTCAGCATTTCCTCCTGATCCTTCAGCTGCAAATGCTCCGGAATTTCGATATTCAGCACCCGGGAAACCAAAGATTGGGTCATCGGATGCTCCGGTTCCGTAAATACCCGATACGTATCTCCGACCTCCACGATTTCGCCATCCGCCATTACGGCAATACGGTCGAACAGCTTCCGCGCCACGTCCATCTCATGCGTAATGAACACAATGGTAATCGGATTCTCCCGGTTGATCCGCCGCAGAATCCGGATGATTTCTTCCGTATTCTCCAGATCAAGCGCCGAGGTCGCTTCGTCGCACAGCAGAATTTCCGGATCATTCGCGAGCGCGCGGGCGATCGCCACCCGCTGCTTTTGCCCTCCGCTCAAATTGGCCGGATATACTTGCTCCTTATCCGCCAGATTCACCTGGGTAAGCAGCTCAAGCACCCGTTCTCGGATTTTTGGCTCGGGACAATTGTTCGCTTTGAGCGCGAATGCGATATTGTCGTATACCGTCGCTCCGCTGATCAAGTTGAAGTGCTGAAAGATCATTCCTATTTTCAACCTGACCTTGCGCAGCGCGGTGCCTTTGAACCGGGTAATATCCTGGCCGCCCACAATAACCCTGCCTGAAACGGGAGGCTGCAGAAGATTGATTACCCGGACCAGCGTGCTCTTTCCGGCTCCGCTCGGGCCGACAATCCCGAAGATTTCGCCTTTGTTTATGGAAATGGACGCCTCTTTTACCGCATGCATCTTTCGGCCCTTCTGTTTAAAGATCACGTTGACTTTATCAAGAACAATCACCACGAGCACCCTTTCCTGCAATCAACGCCGTTCTATCCGGCTGTATCCTATGATTGATTATTTGCCGTATTTGGCCGTATACCATTCCGGTTTGTCAAATGCTTTAAAAATCCCGTTCGCATCTTCAATCGCTTGATGGAACTCTTCCGACTCGACAGCAGCCTTCAGATCCTTGCCAAGCTGCCCATCGATATCGGCGGTCCGGACCGCGACGACGTTCTTGTAATCCTCCGTCAGCTTCTCCACAGCGAGCGCGTTCGCGAGGTCCAGCTTCGCTGCGATGGCAAAGTTTCCGGGGATAAGACCGATAGCCACGCTATCGAGGCTGCGCGAGATTTGGGCGGCGTCCATGGTAACAAACTCCAGCTTGTGCGGATTGTCCGATACATCATGTACGGTGGCTTTCGTTGCGTCAATGTCCGCTTTCAGATCAATCAGGCCAAGCGCCTTCAAGAAACGCAGCGAGCGCGCCAGATTGGAAGCGTCGACGGCAATTGCTACCTTGGAGCCATCCGGCAAATCGCTTAAATTCTTCACTGTATTGGAATATACACCCATGCCCGCTGTCGGAACGGAGATGACCTTGCCGATATCCAGCTTGTTGTCCGCTGCGAATTTCTTCAGATACACCGTGTGCTGCATCAGATTGGCGTCGATTTCTCCGCTGCCCAGCGCTTGGTCAGGCTGTACATAGTCCGAGAATTGAACGACTTCAATCTTGTAGCCCTGCTTTTCCATATAAGGAGCAATCGCTTTGGTGATCATATCGCCATAAGGACCGGGCGACACGCCGATCTTGATATCCTTCTTTGTCTCCGGCGATGCGCCCTCATCCGCCGCTTTCTCATTGCCGCCGCAAGCGGCGAGCAGAAGTCCCATCAGGGAAATAACCAGTGTAATGACCAACCCTTTTTTTATCTTATTCATTTGTCTGTTCCTCTCACATTCAATTTATTTGATATTCGATAATTCCGCGCCCCGGTATGCCTCAAGCTTCTCCAGCCGTTTGAGCGCCTCGACCAGTGTCTCTTCCTTCTTGGCAAAATGAAACCGGATGTACTGGTTGACGTCTTCCCGGAAAAAGCTCGAGCCCGGAACCGCCGCCACCCCAATCTCCCTTGCCAGCCACTCACAGAACTTGTAATCGTCCGGCTCGCCGAACTCGCTGATATCTACGAGCACATAATACGCGCCCTGGGGCTTGTAATACTTGAGACCGAGCCGGTCCAGACCGTCCAGAAACAGCGTCCGCTTCCGCTCGTAAACTTGGGTCAATTCCTCGTAATACGCGTCGTCCATTTCCAGACCCTTCACCGCGGCCTTCTGCAAGGGAGCGGCGGCACCGACAGTAAGGAAATCATGGACCTTGCGGCAGACCTCAATAACATGGGCCGGACCGATAATATACCCGAGTCTCCAGCCTGTGATCGAATACGTCTTGGACAGCGAGCTGCAGGACAGCGTCCGCTCGAACATGCCTGGAAGAGAAGCCATGTACGTATGTACATAAGGCTCGTACACGATGTGCTCATACACTTCATCCGTAATCACGAATGTATCGAATTCTACCGCAAGCCGGGCAATCTCCTCCAGCTCTTCGCGTGTGAACACTTTACCCGTCGGATTGGACGGATTGCACAGCACGATCGCTTTAACCCCCTGTTCGAACGCTCGCCGAAGTTCCTCGGGGTCGAACATAAATTCCGGCGGGGCCAGCGGCACATAGACAGGAGTGACGCCGGTCAGGATCGCATCCGCCGTATAATTTTCATAGAACGGAGAGAATACGATAACTTTGTCGCCCGGATTGCACACCGTCATCATCGCCGCCATCATCGCTTCGGTGCTGCCGCAGGTTACAACAATATTCTCCGCAGGGTTCACCGGGATGCCCATCAGCTTGCTCTGCTTGAGCGCCAGCTTCTCCCGGAACAATTCAGAGCCCCATGTAATCTCATATTGATGGGGACCATCATCCGCTACTTTCCGCAGTTCTTCCGTCAGCTCCCGGGGAGGATCGAAATCAGGAAAGCCCTGAGAGAGATTCACAGCGTCATACTGCCTGGCAATACGGGTCATTTTGCGAATGATCGATTCAGTAAATCCATCCAGCCGATTGCTTAATTCCGGCATTGCCTCGTCTCCTTTTCCTATAAACATTATGCCAAAGGCATAAATTTACAGATTTGATTTAAACATACTATTTTTGTCGGATTAACGTTTTAAAGTATAGGGTCCATGCCCGGTCTTGTCAATGCTTTTTCTGCTGTGGCGGGCTAGACCTTTTAGCGCTTAGGAATAACAACAGGGGTGTCCAGGCAGCCATGAAAGGCTTATAAAACAACCCCCGCACATCATCTTGAAAAATGGCAATCAATAACTACTGAAGCAGCGTCTTCGATATGAATTCATATGCCGGAAGCTTGGCGGCCCAGGAGCCGACCAATTTATTAAAAGTATCATTAAAAACGTTTAACGAATGAAGAGCAAAGAGCCGGAACCTTAACCGGTTCCGGTTCAAAGCATTTACCCGGCTGGCTCAATCTTCAACCGGCCAAGGCAGCGGATTATTAAATGTATTCCAGTCCTGCTTCATTTCTTCCTCACTCAGCAGGCAACGGTCCAGCTCTTTCTCTATATCCTCCCGGTTCATATCCATGCCGATGAAGACAAGCTCGGTCATTCGATCGCCCCACGTATGATCCCAGCGTTCCAGTACTTCCGGTTCGCCTTCCAATACTTCGCGCTGCTGGTCCTCCGGCAGAGATGCCAGCCAATATCCTGCGGGACCAAACTGAATGGAGGGGCCGGCCTGGCTAAGCGATGCAGCCATATCGCCACGCGCCGCGATCCATACCAGTCCTTTTGCCCGAATCACTTCCTCAGGCCAATCGTTTAAGAAGTTACTGAGGCGCTCAGGATAAAACGGGACTCTGCGGCGATACACAAATGACCCTATTCCGTATTCCTCGGTTTCCGGAGCATGCTCTTCCTTGGCAAGCTCCGAAATCCACCCTGAGGACATGCTTGTCTTCTCAAAATCAAACAAACCTGTGTTCAAAATTTCCTTTGGGTTCACAACCCCGTTCACGGTACGAATGATTTTAGCTGTCGGCTGAAGCTTTCTTAGGACAGCCTCCAGCTTAACCAATTCTTTCTCCTCAACCAGATCGCACTTGTTCAGCAATAAAACATCGCAGGTTTCAATCTGATCAATCAACAGATCTACAATATCTCTATAGTCCATCTCTCCAACCGCCTGATTGCGGTCAAGCAAGCTTTCCCCCGATGCAAAATCTTGCCAGAAACGGTTGGCATCAACGACGGTAACCATCGTATCCAATCGGGCCAGGGCGGTTAAATCGATGTCCAAATCCGGATCTGCATAAGTGAAGGTTTGCGCTACCGGAATAGGCTCGCTAATTCCCGATGACTCAATCAGGATATAATCGAACCGGCCTTCGACGGCCAGCTTTTGTACTTCCCGCAGCAAATCATCCCGAAGCGTGCAGCAAATGCAGCCATTGGACAGCTCCACCAGCTTTTCTTCCGTTCTCGACAGGGCGTTCCCCGATTTTACCAGATTGGCATCCACATTGACTTCGCTCATGTCATTAACAATAACAGCAACCTTTAACCCGTCCCTGTTATGCAATACATGATTCAGCAAAGTCGTTTTCCCGGCTCCCAAATAACCGCTTAAAACTGTTATCGGAATCTTCCTGTCCACCTGTTCAGCTAACATGTATGGCCTCCTCCCATGAATTAACGCGTTTCACGATGCAGCGTATATTTTTTGAGCCGGGGGCTGTATTTGCGCAATTCCATGCGTCCGGGGTGCGTCTTTCTATTTTTGGTGGTCGTGTAATTGCGGTCTCCCGTTTCGGTACACGCCAAAGTAACAACAACTCTCATCTCTGAACATCTCCTTTTATTCGTAATTATTACGATTTAATCATTCTACATACTCTTTTCCTTTATGTCAATCGCTCCGATTGCAAATCTCGAATATGCAAAAAGCTCCTGAATCGTCACAAGGACAAATTCAAGAGCTTGTTCATTAATATGGTGGTGCGGTCGAGAGGACTCGAACCTCCACGGGGGGTTAGCCCACACGGACCTGAACCGTGCGCGTCTGCCAATTCCGCCACGACCGCATGTTATGTAATTCCGGCTGCAATCACCGTAATTAAGAATATACAGCTTTTCTTTGTGAAAAGCAACACTTTTTTTATGAAGCTGATCGCGATTCGAAACGCAGGCCTTTTGCAAGAAACGCCCCTGCCTTCCGGCAGAGACGTTCCTTGAGTATAACCTAAATTTTAAATTTCTCAACCAGCTGCTGAAGCTCTTTGGCGCTTTGGGTGTTCTCATCCGCCATCTCGGCTTCTTTAAACGTCTTCTCTACGATTTCGGAGGTCTTCTCGGCAATATCCTGTACGCCAGCCGCACTTTCGGAAATCGTCGCCGCCACCTCGTTGACCGCAATCGTAATCGCCGAGACCGTCTCGCTCAAATGTCCAGCCGAGGTCTCGAAATCGCTCATCAGATGGTTAATCAGCTCCGCATCCTGATTATACTGCTCGCCAACCTCTTTCAGCTTCTCATAGTCGGTCAGCACATTCCGGTCGATGAAGGAGAGCAGATCCTCCGAACTGTCCTTCATCTGTCCGACGGAATGATGCACCCCTTTGACGATATCCTGAATACCCGATGCGGTCACCGACGATTTCTCGGCCAGCTTGCGGATTTCCCCGGCGACTACCGCGAATCCTTTTCCGGCCTCGCCCGCCCGCGCCGCTTCAATCGCCGCATTGAGCGCCAGCAGATTCGTCTGGCTCGTGATGTCCATGATCGTCTTCGCCAAATCATTGATTTGGGTAATCGTACCTGATTCCTCAATCGCCTGCTCCATTTTGGCGCGGACCGAATTGTAAATATTCTGCGCATGCTCCGCCGATTCCACCGCATCTTTCCGCAGGGACAAGGCGCGGCTTGTAATGCCCTCCGACACTCTGCCGCCTTCCTTCGCCTTCTCGGAGATGGCGCCAACATTACTATCGATCTCCTGGATCGCGGCAGTCATTTCCTGCGTGGAAGCAGCGGTTTCTTCCATGCCTGCGGACAGTTCCTCGGTCGTCGCCCCGTTGTCATGGGCGTTCTCTCTAACCTCAACGGCCACCCGTTCCAGCATTTCGGCATTGGTAAGCACTTGACCCGAAATACCTTTGAGGCTGCCCGCCATATCTCTTAGCACGCCGCGGGTCCGGAACATCGCTTTGGCGATGGTGCCGGTCTCGTCTTTGTTGTTCTGCAAATATTCATATTCATTGTCGTATTTCAGATCCAGCTCGGCCGTCTTGTTGATTAGCTCAGTCAGCTTAATAATCGGAGCGGTAATCTTCTGGGATACGAACACGCCGATGAGCAGGGTCACCGCCAGACTGATCAGACCGAGAATGATAATAAAGACCGTCATTTGCCGGACGGGCTGCATGATCTCCCCCACGTCTCCCGCCAGAACAAGCGTCCATTTGGTGCCCGGAAGGACGGTGTAGGCCGCTTTTTTCGCCTTGCCCAAATAATCGTAGTCGATGATTCCGTCGGCTGGCCGTTCACCTTTTTGAACACGGGCAACAATGGCTTTGATACCTTCGTTCTCCACCGGTTGGCCGATCTTTTCTTTGGTCGGATGGTAGAGCATCGTTCCCTGATCGTCAACCAGGTAAGCGTAGCTGCTCGATCCGTTCACCGCTTTGGCAGCCCCCAGATAGGTCGTCAGGCTGTCCGCATAAACGGCGGATGCGGCAAGGCCCACCGTCTCAGAGCCCGCCTTCACCGGCTGCGCGATAGCAAGAACAAATGCGCCCGTCGATTTGGACTTGAGCGTCTCGCTGATTACCGGCTCGCCGGTTTGAAGCACTTGTTTCACATAAGTCCGATCGCTGATGTTTTTGCCGACCAGCGCAGGATCGCTGTCCGCTATAATCACGCCGTCCGTGCCGACGACGAACATATGCTCCAGATTTCCTGCGTCCTTAACCAGCTGCTTGAGCCTGGCATTAACCTCCGCGTGAAGCGCGCTATCCCCGGGGGCTCCATTCCGTACTCCCGCAAGCAGCTCCGTGACTCCGGCCTCTCCGGCGAACACAGCCATGCTGTTTTGCTCTTTCTGGACCATGGTATTTATCGTTTCACCGCGGCTCTTGTTCAGTTCCAGCATCGAATTGTCGGACATGGACCCCAGCGAGCCGGCCGACTTCGAATAACTGAAATACCCCATCAGAGCGGTGGATAGCAGGGTAACCGCAAGAACCATTAGTGAAAGCTTGGAACGAATCTTCATTATTTGTCTACACCCTTTCAACACGGACGATACTTCTGTCGAAATACGCTCGATGTACAAATTGTAATATTCATTCTTATCGGAAAAAGATTTTAAAAAATGAACAGGGATATTGTCAAAATTCATGGATTCTAATGTAAACGTCCAAAAATGGCACGCTGAAACAAGTTAAAGCCCATATACAGCAAAAAATCCGCCGAAACGAAATGAATTCGTCCGGCGAATTTTAATGAAACGCTTTATTCCGCTTTAATTTTTGATGACATTCTGGTAGCTGGCCGTTCCTCCAAATACATTCAGGCCGAAATACCCGCTGCTGAATGTGGAGTCGTTAACGTCGATGACCGGAGTGGTCGCGCCGTCGAAGTACACCTTGATATTCGTTCCGGAGGTCACGATTTTGACATGATAGGCCGTACCGGATGTCAGGGTCGCCGGAATGTTGGCGAGAACCTGGGTATCGGAGAAGCTGCCATTCAGTTTATAGAACAATCTCAGCGCTCTGATATTGGGATCAATATTGAAATAATAGCCGCTGGAGCCGTCCGAAGTGGCTCGGAAAATGATGGAACCCGCCCCTCCGCTTCGGTCCAGCTTGACATCGGCCTCGTACGTGAAATCAGAGCCGGTGCTGCCGGACATGTAATTGCTGTCCTTGTCGAACGTGCCGGAGATCCCATCGCCGGTCACCGTCCAGGAAGGTGCCGGCATGCTGTTCCAGCCGGTCAAATTGGTCGTAAATGAACCGACCTCGACGATAGTCTTGCCGACAATTCCGCCCGATTGCGTCGTCGCGGTAATCACTGCCCTGCCCTGCGCAACCGCCGTGACGTCAGCGCTGACGGAATCGGCCTGGGATACCGACGCCACCGCCGGATTGCTTGAGCTCCACACCAGCGTTTTATTCGTTGCGGAGCGCGGCAGTACATCTGCGTACAGCCGGTAAACGGAGCCGCCGGCCAGTTGAATGCGGGTCTGGTCCATGACAACCTTTTGCGGCGTTGAACCGGTAGTAGGCTCGAACCGCCAGACATTGCCTAACGGATAATAATTGAGCGAGATGATTTTTACATTGCCGCCGGTGGTATAGAAGCTCAGGCCGTTACGTGCCGATCCGGGAAAAATCATATCGGAGAATACTGCTTTGCCATCGTTTCCGAAGGCCTCGATAGATGATTGATCGACGTAGATATGCATCTTTACTCTGCCATTCTCCAGCGGAAGAACCGTGCTCTGCACGGGATGGAAATTGGCCGTGAACCCGTTTGCTCCAGCGGATGTGCGGTCCACGAACATTTCCGATGTGCCGGGCTTGTAGCCCACAACCGTCTTCTGGCTGCCTCCCTCCCGCAGACGGAAACCGAATTCGGATGCCGTGCTGCCGGACGGCAGCTCAAGCACCGCGTCGATCTCATAGGCCGTGCCTGCGAGCGCCGCGAGCGGATTGGCACTCGAAGGAGTGACCGTAACGTTGCTAAGCGAAGCCACGTTCGCCGTGTCACGGAGCGCGTTCAATTCGGAGACAGGCGTCTCTGTCATCCGGACGCCGGTTCCCGGGATGTCGGTCAGCTTCAGCTCGCGCGGAATGGACATCTGTCCGTTCCAGGGCGAGGTCGGGAAGCTGAACGGGTAATCCCAGTTCGACATCCAGCCGATGGAAATCCGGCGTCCGTCCGTGGCCGGAATGCCGTCAAACGTCATAGCCGCATACATATCCTTGCCCTTCTCGGTCCGAAGTACGGTCGAAGCTGGGTTATCGCTGGTAAACGTCGTGCCGTCAAAGCTTCCGACGTAATACTCCATTGCCGAGCCCTGCGTGGCGGCAACTGCTCCGGTGCTGAGCATCACCACCCACTTCTTGTTGCTCGTGCTTCCGTCGACAGGCAGCTGGAACAGATCCGGGCATTCCAGCACGCCGCCATGCAGGTAAGATCCGTAGCCGAATGTGCTGGCGAACGTCCAGCTGAGGAGGTTGGTCGATGTATAGAACCGGATATGGTCCCCTCCCGAGACGACCATGACCCATTTTGAGTGATCCGCATCCCAGACTATCTTGGGGTCGCGGAAATCCCAGCCGCCGTCGGCCCCGCCCGGATTTTGCACTACGGGGTTGCTCGCGTAATCGGTCCAGGTGCGCCCTTTGTCGCTGCTGTATGCAATGCTGATCTTTTGGTTGCCGTTCGGCTTGTCCGGATTAAACGAAGTATAATAGGCGATCAGACCCGATCCGCCCGGGAACAGACCGGAAGCGTTATTGAGATCCGCTACAGCCCCGCCCGACCAGGCATTCCCGGCGTCGTTCCATGGAATGGCGATAGGAAGGCGCTTCCAATTGACCAGATCGGTGCTTACCGCGTGAGCCCACTGCCCGTCCTGCTGATGGAATAAGTGATACTCGCCCTGATAATAGACCAGGCCGTTCGGGTCGCTCGCCCGGTTTCTCGCTTCGGTAAAATGGTACTGCGGACGATAGGTCTCGTTGTAGTATTGGCTCAGATCAGTGGCATAGACGTTCTGGAAATAGGCAGTGCCATTGAACGTGTTCAGCCCGATTTGGCCCGAAGAATAGGACGTATCGGTTGCCGAGATCACCGGAGTAGCTGCGCCATCCACATAAACTTTAATACTGGAACCGTTTACAGAGATTTCAATGTGATACACGCGTCCGGTATCGATGCTCATATTGGCCGTGGCGATCGTGCTTCCCCCGCTGCGGTTGAAGAGCCGGACACGGTCCAGATTGGGATCAATGTTCAACACATAGCCTCCGCTTGACGCGGATGAGGCGCGGAAGACGAGACCCGCCGTGCCATGAGAAGTTCCGGCATCCACGGAGAGATCGCCTTCGAGTACAAAATCAGATAGGCTCGTTGACGCCACATTAAAAGCGTCGGTGCTTGCGGCGCTTGTCCCTTTGAAGCCTCCCTGCTGCGGAATCCAGGTTCCGCTTGGCGACGTCCAGCCTTCCAGGTTCGTGTTCAGGGTGCTGATCAGAATATTTTGAAACACGGCTGAACCGTTATAGACACCCAGTCCCGTAAATCCCTGCGTATACGAAGTGTCCGTGGCCGTAAGCAGCGGGTTGTAACCGCTCGTGTTTATGAAATCGCTCTGCAAGTACACTTTGATTGATGAGCCTTGCGCCTTGATCCGGACATGATAGACTTTGCCGGGGGCAATCTGCGCAGTCGCCTGCGCCAGAGTTACGTCTCCCGCCGTCTTATAAAGCCTGATGCGGTCAAGGTTAGGATCGATTTGCACCCCGTAAGCCTGCGATCCGTCCGCATTCGAGCGGAACAGCAGCGTGCCGAGGGCATACGCATCGTTAATCAGCACGTCCGATTCGTAGGTGAAATTGTCCGAGCTTGTTGCGGAGATGGCCGAAATATTCTGATTGGCAGCAGCCGAGCCTTTCCACCCTTGCGATGTAAGATTCCATGTCCCTGAAGTGTTCCAGCCCGTCACATTCGTATTCAGCACATTTACGAACACGTTCTGGAAATAGGCAGTACCGTTATAGACATGAAAGCCGGTGAGTCCCGAGCTATATTTGGAATCGCTTACAGAAAAGGCCTGTGTACCGTCTGCGTAAACTTTTAGCGAGCTTCCATCGGCAGCCACCTTCAAATGATAGGAAGTGCCCTCGCTCATCGTCTTGGAAACAGGCGCTGCCACGTCCGTTCCCGTGGCATAATCGAACAGGCGGATGCGGTCCATGTTCGGGTCCAGGCTGACGACATAACCTTTGGAACCGTCTGCGCTCGCCCTGAACACCAGCGAAGCCACGCCGTATGGCGATGAGGCATCGACTTTGACGTCGGCGTCATAGACAAAGTTCGCCCCCACAGCCGCTGTCGACATATTGAAGGCGTTGTCCGCTCCGGAACTAACCCCACGGAGTCCGCCCCCATCCTGCGTCCATGTCCCCGATATAGGCAAATATCCGGGAGTGTTGCCGGCAAGCCCTGCTGCATGGGCAATCGGAGAGGCATACAGAGCAGAAACCCCTAATGCAAGCGCTAACAAAAATGCTGTCCATCTACCTTTACTTCTTCTCATACATTCGCTCCTTAAACTCAAATGAGCAAGACCGGGCGGATCGCCGCCGCGGTCTTGCATTATTGCAACGAGGACATGCCTTGGCTGTCCTCAGTCTTGCACATTTTTTGATCGAGTTGTCCCGGATTGGACGGCCCGTCTGAAGGCTTGCTCCAGTTCATTCCGGTACCGGCTGATCCCTTAAGGTCCGGCTAACTCCCCGATTGAAGCTTCCGTCAGCCTTTTACTCCTGACGCCGTAATCCCCTGAATGTAATACCGCTGAAGGAACAGGAACAGAATCAGAATGGGCACGGTCGAAATGGTGCTCGCCGCCAGAATCTTCGACCAATCCGTTCCTTCCGCCGAAGAGAACGCGGCAATGGCTACCTGAATCATCTGCTTCTTGTCATCGTTGATGACGATCAGCGGCCACAGGTAAGAGTCCCAGTTGCCGAGGAAGGTCATCAGCCCCAGCGTGATCATCGGAGGTACAGCAGCGGGCAGCACGATCCGGGCAAAGGTGCGCGGCATCGTTGCGCCGTCGATTTTGGCCGCCTCCAAAATTTCGTCCGGAATTTCAGCGAAGAACTGCCGCAGCAGGAAGATCCCGAACACGGACAGCATCGAAGGAATAATCAGCGCTTTGTACGAGTCAAGCCAGCCGAAATTGTGCATAAGCAGGTAGTTGGGAACCAAAGTCACTTCGCCGGGAATAATCATGGCGGACATGAACAGGGCGAACACGATCGCCTTGCCCCGGAAACGCAGCTTGGCAAAAGCGAATGCGGCCATCGAATTGATCAGCAGCACGAGCACCGTGACAATCGAGGCGACGAACAGCGTGTTGCCGATATACGTAAGGAACGGATTCCGTTCGTTAAAGATGACATCTTTGAAGTTCTGCAGAGTCGGATGCACCGGCACGAACAAATGAATATTGAAGCTGTTCGAGTATTTGAACAATTCCTCGTAGGGACGGGACGCCCCCGTGATCATCCAGACAATCGGAATGATGGACACGATGGCGATAATAATCATGATTGTATATTTGGCAAAGCTTGCAAAACGGTTCATATCCATTCCCCCTTAGTAATCCTGATTCCGGAACAGTCTCATCTGCACAAGTGAAATGGCGAGCACGATCGCGAACAGTATAAACGCCGCCGCCGTTCCGTATCCCATTTGCATTTGCTTGAATGCCATTTGATAAATATAGAAGACTGCGGTTTCGGTCGCTCCGTTGGGTCCCCCATTGGTCAGAACGAACACCAGACCGGAAATCTTGATCGCGTCAATCGTCGTGATAATGACAACGAAAGCCGTTGTGCGGTTAAGAAGCGGGAGTGTAATCCGGAAGAACTGCTGGATTTTGCTTGCGCCGTCGACTCTGGCCGCTTCGTACAAATCCTGGGGAATATTGTTCAGCCCCGCCAGGAAAATAATCATAAAAAATCCGACCGCTTTCCACATGCCGAGCATAATGACACCGTTCATCGCCGTATCCGGATTGGACAGGAAATTCGTCGTTGGCAGGTGCACGAGTTCCAGGAAATTGTTCAGCAGACCGTATTCCTTGTTGTAGATCAGCTTGAAGACCGTCGCGGCCACAGCCGTCGAAATGACGACCGGAATGAAGTAGAGCGTCCGGAACAGGCCGGTTGCGACTACCTTTTTCTGAATCAGCAGCGCCATACCGAGCGAGATGATGGTCTGAATCGGAATGACGATGATTGCAAAATAGAACGAATGCCCGAGGCTGGCGAGGAACGAGCGATCCGTCATCAGCGTTTTGTAATTGTCCAGGCCGACAAAGGTTTTGGTGCCGCCGACCAGATTGTAATTTTGAAAGCTGATAATGAACGCCTGCAGCATCGGGTAGAACACGAAGATAAGCAGGAGGGCAAATGCCGGAAGGACGAACCACCATGCCGTCATTTCTTCGTTTCTCAAAGAGGAATGCCGCTTCTTTTTCGGTACGATATTGGCCGCAGGTTTTGCAGCAGTTGTTGGACTTGCCATAAGTTACCTCATCTCCAATCCCTCCGCCGCTCCGGGCCGCTTCCCCAAGACCTGAAGGGACCGTTTGCCGTGCGGCGGATTAATATTATGAATCAAGCCTCTAGCATAGGCGGGCTAAGGTTTATACACGAACGCGCTGAGCACGGAATAGACTTTGCCGTCCGGAGTCCGCGCCTTGATTTCGGCCTGGCCATCCTTGATGCCTTTAATGACGGCTGTCGTTCCTCCGTCGCTCACGACCTTGGCGACCGTCTCGTCGGACGATTCCCAGACCAGCTTCTGCGGAGCGGAATACGGGAGCACCGCCGCGACCGCCTGCGCGCTGCTGCCTACCGGAACATCCAGGCTGCTCTTGTTCAGCACCACCCTCAGGGGAACCGTTCCGTCCGCTGCCTCATCCCGCCATACGGACTTCATCGGATAGAGCGCCGCGCTTTCCAGCTTAACGCTGCCCTTGGAGAGATACAGTTCCAGGCCGCTGCTCGTGGCGTTCGGGAAAATAATGCTGGAGATCACCGTTGTGCCGTCTCCTGAAAACACTTCCAGCGTGGATTCATCCACATAGAGACGCAGCTTGACGGTTCCGTTCTCCGGCTTCAGCGGCGCTTCCACCTTCTCGGCAAAGCCCGGTTCAAACGTGCTGTCGCCCGATTTGGTACGGTCCACCGTTAAAGTGGAGGATGCGGCATTGTAGGAAATGACCGTCTCCTGCCCGGCTCCCTTTCTCACCTTGATGCCGAATTCCGCGCTGTCATCGACGTTAAATGCCGCATCCAGCTCATAGGATGTGCCGAGCAGCGAGGAGAAGGGATTGGAGCCCTTTTTCAGCTCCTGTGCCGGTATCTCCGCCGGCTTGCCGCGCAGGGCTTCCAGCTCTTTAACCGGCTGCTGCGCCAGCCTTAAGCCTTCTCCCGGTACGTCTTTGAGCGTCAGGACGCGGGGCACGGACATATTGCCCTTCCAGGGGTCCGTCGGCATGTTGAAGGGATAGCGCCAATTGGACATCCAGCCTGTATAAATTCTCCGGCCGTCGCTTTCGGGAATGTCGGAGTAGGAGACGGCGGCGTAGAAATCCTTCCCGTAATCGGTCCAGAGCACCTTGGAGGGATCGTTCTCATTCTTAAAGTTCTTCCCGTCAAAAGATCCGACAAAATACTGCGCGGTTGAGCCTTTGGTCGCCGGGTTGTTGCCGATGCTAACGGCCAGCACCCACTTCTTCTCTTTGGTGCCTTCAACCGGAAGCTCGAACAGGTCCGGACATTCCCATACCGCGGCATGCGAACCCTGATCCGCTCCGAATTCGCCTGTCATCTCCCACTTCTTCAGATCAGGCGAGGAATAGAACCTGACTTTGTTATCTACGGAGACAACCATCGTCCACGATTTTGTTGGTTCATACCAGAACACCTTGGGGTCCCGGAAATCCTTCAGGCCGGGATTCGGGATGACGGGGTTTCCTTCATACTTGGTCCACGTCCGCCCTCTGTCGGCGCTGTAGGCGATGCTCTGAGACTGCAATCCGCCCTTGAAATGGGTGAATATCGCAACCAGTCCCGGCTTGCCGTCAAAAAAACCGCTTGTGTCCTTCCAATCAACCACCGCGCTGCCCGACCAAATCTCTCCGAGCGAATCGCGCAGCAGCGCTACCGGCAGATGCTGCCAGTGAATAAGATCCGTGCTTACCGCATGCCCCCACTGTCCGCTGTTCTGATAGAACTGGTGATACTCCCCCTCGAAAAAGACCATCCCGTTCGGGTCGCTCATATTTCCCGTTTCCGGGGACAAATGATACTGCGGCCGGTACAGCTCGGTGTAATAATTCGGGTCCTGACTGAATTGGAAAGGCGCCGGTGTCACTTCATTTGGTGTACTTTCGCTCTCAGCCTCTCCTCCCTTGGACGAGCCTCCCTTTCCGCAGCCCGACACCGCCACAACCAGCGCCAGAGCCATCAGGCATAACAGCTTTTTTGTTTTTTCGCTCATGCCGTCTACTCCTATCTTTGGGTTCAACATATTGAATTCTTCCCTTGTGATTTCATTGTAGACGACCGGCCGGCCTAAAAATTTCAATATCATCGGGTATTAACTTGCAATTTTTTGGCCCGCTTTAATGGGGTGTTGTCCGTCCGGGCGGATGCCCGCAGACTGGCAGCAAAACAAGGTTCAGGCCGCTAAAAAATCCGGTCCAGACAGCAAAAAACCGTACCAAGCGGTTCACACGCTTTTCAGGTACGGTTGTTTTGTTTCGAAGATAGAAGCGGTAAGGCGGATAATGCGAAGAGTGCATCACTGCGCGTTCTGCAAATAATCTTCCCTGTATTCCTTCGGGCTTTTGCCGGATGCCTTCTTGAAGACGGTGCTGAAATAACTGGAGCTGGAATAGCCGACAAGCATCGCGATATCGGTCAGCTTCAGCTCGTTTTCCTTCAGCAGCTGCTGGGCTTTGGCGATGCGCAGACCCGTGACATAATCGCTGAAGGTGACCCCGACATGCTGCTTGAAGAGGCCCGACAAATACGTTTCGTTCAAGTGGAACATATCCGCCAAAGAGGACAGATTCAGCTCGTAGCAGAAGTTCTCCTCCACATATTGGCGGACGGCCTCCACGATATGCTGGCCGCTGGAAAAACGCGTCTTCTTGACCTCTTCCATCACAAGCCCGGCCAGTTCGTCGATCTGTCCCATAATGCCCTCTCTGGATTGATAATCCGATATGGTCATCTGGCAGTTCCATAAATGCTTTTGTAGCGAAGAGTCGCCCAGCTCGAATTTCTTCGCCACTGAACTGAACAGCAGCAGCAGCCGGAGCGCAAGAAAGGTAAAGGCGAACACCGGCGTATCCCGGTCGGCGGAGAAGACGGCCTGCAGCTGGCGCCGGAACGCCGGCATATCAAGGTTCTCGATCGCCTGAACCAGCTTGCGCTCCATCTCAGGCGTAAACGCGTTTGTCAGCTCCAAGAGACCGGTCTGTCCGCTCCCTTTTTGCTCATGCACGGTGCTCCGGCTCCAGGCCAGCATACAGGAGGCATAGCCATTTTTCAAAGCGTCCCAGCCCTCCACGGTCTCCCCGATTCCAGCCACGCTGTCGACGTTCAAATATTCGGTAATATTCCGCTTCAATTCGGCGACGAAGCTCTCCGCGCTGTTCTCCGGCACGCCTTCCCCCATCACGATCAGAAAATACATCATCGAGGAGTGGGCGATTTCCGGAAACGGATAGATCCCTTCTCTCCGCGAAGCCGTCTCTCTGCACAGCATCTGGAAAGCCAGATTCATCAGGTCCCTGCGTTCCCGGCTCACGCCGAGCCGGTCCGGTGGAATCCGCATCTCCACCGCAGCGAAGCGGGCTTTTAAGCTGTCTGTGGCCAAAGGGGCGAGCTGCAGCTGCTGCAGCCGCTCCTTAACGGCCGAAAGGCTGTACCATTCGTCTTTGACCAGCTGCAGCAGATAATGCTCCTGAAGCATCAACAGCTGCTCATTCTTCTGGTGCCGCTCCCGCTCCGAATCGCGGAGCCGTTCCTGCTCCGCGGTGATATCGGCGGCGATTCTGCCGAGCATTTCGGTCAATTCGCCGCGGGCTACAGGCTTCAGCAGATAGTCTTTGACGCCAAGCTGGATGGCCGCTTTCAAATATTCGAAATCAGAATAGCCCGACAGAACAGCCGTGCGCAGTCCCGGATAGCGCTCCTTGCAGATCGTGATCAGCTCGATGCCGTTCATCTTGGGCATGCGGATATCGGAGATCAGAAGATGGGGCAGCGGCCCCTCTTCCAGCAGCTGCAGCGCTTCTCCGCCGCCGGATGCTTCATAGGCAATCCGAAACCCGGCTTCTTCCCAGTTAATCTTGGCTTTGATGCTGTCGCGGATGCCCTTCTCGTCATCGACCAGCATAATCGTATACATCCCATTCAGCTCCTTACCGGCGGCAGCTTCAGCGTAATGGAAGTGCCCACATTCAATTCGGACTTGAGATTCACTTCAAACAGATCGCCATAATACAAACGGCAGCGGGAAAGCACATTTCGCAGACCGATGCTGTTCCCTTTATCGTTCAATATACCGACGCCGCTCCTTAGCTCCGTATCCGCAAGCACGCTGCGGATCAGTTCCTCGGGCATGCCGATTCCGTTATCCTCGATGGTCAGCCACAGCTGGCTTCCTCGCAGCTCCGACGATATCGTTATTTCGGCGGTGTCGCCTTTTTCCAGGCTGTATTTAATCGCGTTCTCCACCAAGGGCTGCAAAATGAACTTCGCAATATGAAGCGACTCGGTCTGCGGATCGCAATGGATAGTGACGTTCAGATTATCCTGATGACGCAGCTGCAAAATGAACAAATAATCGCGGATATAGCCCATTTCCTCGCTGACCTTCACGAGGTCGCTGTCCAGTCTGAGCGAATATCTCATCATCTTGGCGAGCGCTTCCGTCGCGTCCATGACGAGCTCCTCCTGCTTCATCGCCGCCAGCCCGCCTATAATCTCCAGTGTATTGTAATAAAAATGCGGATTAATCTGCAGCAGCAGCGCCTTGTATTCGGCATTCTTGCGCCGCAGATCCGTCTCGAATTCAGTCTCGATCAAATATTTCAACCTGTGGGTCATCTGCTCGAATACGCTGGCGACATAATTCACTTCGCTCTGCCGTTTCCCGGCCTTGGGCATATGCTGCAGCGCAAGATCAAACCGCCCGTGCTTCACATGCCTCATCGCCCGCGCCATGGCGCTAAGCGGCCTTGTAATCCCGATCGACAGCCACAGAGCGACCGCGATAACAACCAACAGCAGACCGAGGCTTCCCAGCAGCAGCGTCTGCTTGATTCGGGTAATCTTCGCATACAGCTCCGCTTCGGGCACTTCCCCGATAATAATCCAGTTCTGCGCCGGCAGCTTGCGGTAGAACAGGAGATAATCCCGATCCTTCTGCCGCAGCGGAATGATGCCGCTGATAACCCCGGCGGAGTGCGCCTTGACATATGCCAATCCCTCGCTGACCACCTGCTTGCTGTCCCCGAGATTCTGGTCAAGCACGCTCGTCCCTTCTTCGGTCAGCAAAAAAGCTCTTCCGCTGCTGCCGAACCGGATCTTGTCAATATCGCTGCGCAGCAAACTGGTCGGGTAATTGATCTTGAGCAACCCGATATTGCTCAGGGACTGAAGCTGAACGAGGGGAACGACAAGGCTGTTCACTTCTCTCCCGCGCATGCTCTCATCGCTCTGATCGGGGTCATGATGGGCCCCGGTCCAACGGATATTCATATGCATGTACTGCTTGTACCACTCTCTGTCCTTATAGCTTCGATCCTGCGTCCAGATTCCTCCCCCGTCATCCCTGAACGCGGAAATGGAGATGATGTTGGAGTTGTTGATGGCATAGGAGGAGAAAAAATTCCGCAGCTGCTGCATCGCCAAATACCGTTCTCCGGCTGTGCCACTTCCGTTTAAACTTGTTGTAATCCACTGCTGGGTGAACGGGCTGCTGAGCACCTGCTTGCCCGTGTCTTCGATCTGCAGGAGCAGCGTATCGGCATGGGATGCGAACTGGTCGATCGTCTGAAGCGTCGAGGTCTCGATCGAAGATTGGATCTGCTTCGCCGACTCCTTGCTCAGAATGAACACGACGGCGGTAAAAGGAATAATCAGCAATATCGAAAAAGACAGCATCAATCGGCTTCGCAGCGAGTACGGCATGTTGTTACAGCTCCTGTCTAAGGCCCCGCTTCTTGCTTTAGGGCCGGCAAACTTTAATCAGTATAGTCGCTTTTTACCCAAAAAGAAATGTGTTTCATCGACTTTCCGCCCCAACGTCCGAAAAGAGACGGCCGGATTTCCGGACGCCTCTTCTCCAACCTATTCGTGCTCTCCCGCTTGCTTTCGGGAAGGCGGTTATTTTTGCGGCAGGTCGGCATAAGCCTTGTCGATCTTGGTGATGGTATCGGCAACGGCGGCATCGACGTTCCGTCCGCTGATCGTTACTTCCTCGATCATCTTGTTCACCGCTTCGGACATTTGCGGGAAGATCGGAGTAATCGGACGTGGTCTGCCGTATTTTTGGTTCTGTACAACAAAGATGTTCTTCGGATATTCATTGAGTTCCGGGAATTGCTTCGCCACGGAGTAACGGGCCGGAATATCTTTGGTCATCGAGCAGTAGGTCTTCGAGCCTTCGGCTCCCGTCACGTAGTTAACGAACTGCCAAGCGGCTTCCGGGTTCTTGCTCTTCGCGGAGACAGCCAGCGCCCAGCTTCCGTTCGCTACGGCCTGCTGCGTTTCCTTAGGCAGCGGAGCGATGTCGTAATCGACGCCCAGCTTGAAGTTCGGGAACTTGTCGGCATAGTTGCCAAGAGACCACGAGCCGTCAATCGTCATGGCAAGCTGGTTATTCGGGAACGGGTCCGGCGGGTATTCCAGAGAGGATACCTTGGACTTGTTATACAGATCCGAGAAGAACTGCAGCGCTTTTTTCGTTTCCGGCTTATCCAGGTAGCCTTTAGAGGTCGTTCCGTCCTGGCTCATGATATCGCCGCCGAATTGCCAGATGATCGGATACTTGAAGTAAGCCGTTCCGCCCGCGTTGCCGAAGCCTTGGGCCGGGTCGATGCCGTAGACGCCTTTGCCCGGATCGTTCAGCTTTTGAGCTGCTTCAAGCACTTGATCCCAAGTGATCGGCTCATCCGGATTCTTGGAAGGAAGCGGAATGCCCTTGGCTTCGAACATCTTCTTATTATAGAACAAAGCGATCGAAGATTCGGTCAGCGGCGCCATGTAAATCTCGTTCTTGTAAGTATACGTTTTGATGGTGGATTCCGGAATATCTTCCAGATTGCCATCCTTTTTAAAATATTCCGTCAGCGGTTGCAGAGCGCCCGCCTGCGCGTAGGAAGCCATGTTCGGTGCGTCGATTGCCATAATATCCGGCGGGTTGCCCGAAGCGATGGACGTTCTGAGCTTCGTATCGTAATCCGCGTATGGGATCGGACTCATCTCCACCTTGATGTCGGGATGGCTCTCATTGAAGGAAGCGACCAGTTTGTCATACGCCGCGTTCTCTGTATCATTACCGGAATTTCTCCAGAAGGTCAGCGTCACCTTCTCGCTCTTTGTCCCGGAAGAATTTCCCTCCGCCGAGCTGTTGCCCCCTCCACTATTTCCGCATCCGGCCAACAGACCGGTGATAAGCAGTGCGCTTATAGCCAATTTTGTTTTCTTTTTCAATTCTGTCCTCCCCTTTCTGTTATTGAATGCCCTTACATTGCAATCATAGCAGACCCTCTTCATCATAAAATTCACTATTTTCTGCTTCGTCTTTATAAAATATTCGGGAATGATCCGGGGGCCCGCAACCCGCGGTTCCACATTGCCACATAGCAAAGAAACCACTTCCATAATTAGGAGAAAGCGGCGCTGAGCCGGCCTGTCCCGATCGGGGCTGAACGGTTTCCAATACCCAAATCATAACAGATTTTAGAGAAGACGGCTTGATCTCGTGAAAACGGCATCAGGGCCGCCTCCCGCTTCGCTTGGGGAGACGGCCCTGACGGCCTGATCAGACCGGCCTTTCGCCAGGAGGCCGCTCGCTGAAGCCTAGACTCCCGGCGGAAACAGCGCATCCCGGGCGGGACAAGGCTGCCGTTCCAGAAACTGCTCCAGCTCCGCCGGCATCGGATTATAAATATCCTTTAGCAAAGTCCCATGATATATATTTCCGATTACAACCGGATGGCATAATTCGGAGATCAGGATATCGCCGTTGCCGTGCAGATGCAGCTGGGTCTTGCCTTCAATGCAGTGCGAAAAATAAACGCCGGGCTGCTCCCGGAAGCCCAGTTCCTCCATAAAGCGGTCCATGCAGGTAAAGTACAGCACGGTGTCCTCTTTTTTCTGGGCAATCAGGTCGTTGACCGCCTGTTTCAGCGCCTCTCGGGCCGCTATCGATTTCCAGCCGCTGTGGTCCATAACGATGCTGTTCTGGATTTCGTGCGTCCGGACGCCCATGTCGTAGACATGCTCGCTGATCTCCCGCATACGATGCTCGGTCTCGCTGAACAGCAGCGTTTCCAGCACGGTATCCACGTCCGTCTTGGCGAACTGCGTAATATTCTCCCTGATCTTCCGGTACACGGTCGGATGGATGTTGTAATAGCGCGAGAACTCATCCTCGTTCGTGAAATTAAACGAAATATGTATGGTCGTCAGACCGGCTTTGGCAAGTCTGTCAATTCTCGAAGCGCTCAGCAGGCTGCCGTTGGAGTTAAGCTGCGTCTGAATTCCTCTCGAAGCGCAGTAGGTGACAACCTCCAGACAATCGTCGAACTTCAGCGTGACCTCGCCGCCGGACAGGCGAACTCTTTTTAAAGAAGGAAGCTCTTCAAGAATGCGGATAATCTCTTTCCCCTCAAGGCCCTGCCCGTCGTTCCGGTTGTAAGCGCAGCAGTAGTCGCAGCGGAAGTTGCAGTTCGACGTAACGCCGATTTCCAGCCCCTCCAGCTCCCAGGTTTGCGGTTTAACAAGCTCAAGTGATTTGTAAGTCATGCTCTTTAGGTCCTCCCGAGAAGTAATAATTGCGAGCCTTTCGCCCGATGCTTGAACCTAAGTGATTATAGCGGTTTACGCTTCCGGAATATGTGACTTTTATCGTGATCGGGCGCACTACCTCCAAATACCGTTCATGTATAGTAAAACTATGAAAGAAACGCCAAGCTTCATCCTGAAACTTTCAAAATTTGATTCAAATCCTCTTTTTTGAACGGCTGCCCGGATACAATGAATTTGCTGGTCAACCAATCAACCTACAGGAGGTCATATCATATGATTGCAAATCTCAAGATTGCCGACAACACTTACTGGGTCGGAAAAATAGACGACCGTGAAGTTCCGTTCCACCGTCTCGTGCTGGCAAAGGGCACAACCTACAATTCCTATTTGTTAAAAACGGGCAAGCCGACCGTCATCGATACCGTCGATATGGAGTTCGGACGGGAATATGCGGAACATCTGGCTGAAATGATCGATCCGCTCGACATTCATTATATTGTAATCAACCATACCGAACCCGACCACTCCGGCGGACTGGCCGCGCTCGCGGGCAAAGCTGTTAATGCCGTCATCGTCTGTACGGAAATCGCCGTGCCGGAGCTGCAAGAAATATACAAGCTTCACAACCGGAATTTCCTTGTTGTCAAAGACGGAGACACGCTGGACATCGGCGGCAAGACGCTGCTGTTTAAAGAAACGCCGTACCTTCACACCGCGGAAACGATGATCACCTACTGCATCGAGGATAAAATCCTGTTTCCGTGCGATATTTTCAGCACGCATGTCGCGGCGGGGCGCCTGTTCGCCGACGAAGCCGGCTTTGATATCACCGAGGATTTCAAGGGCTATTACACGGCCATTATTCATCCGCACCGCAGATATGTAAGAACGCTGATTGAAGCGGTCAAGGATCTGGACATCGAAATGATCGCTCCCTCCCACGGATTCGTCCTCCGTCAGGAAGTGCGTAAATATATCGACCTGTACGCCGAGCTGAGCCGTGAAACGACCCAAGGGAAAAAAGCAGCCATCGTCTACACCACCATCAGAAACAATACCCGGAAAATGGCTAAAATCCTGGAGGATTCCCTTCAGCAGAACGGGATCGAGACAGCGGTCTGGGATGCCGATAAAGCGGAGGCGGCGGATATTCTGGCCAGCGTCTCGGCAGCCGATGCCGTCTTCGTTGGCAGCTCCACCCGGTATGCGGATATGATCGGAAACCTGGAGCCGATTCTTATGCAGATGCAGTCGATGAACCTTGAAGGGAAGCTGGCTGCAGCCTTTGGCTCATACGGATGGAGCGGAGAAGCGATAGAGGTTATCCAGGATTATTTGAACGGAACCAACATGAACGTGCAGAGCACTTCGGGAGTCATTAAGACTACAGGGATGACCCATGTGGAATTTCCGGTAAGAGTCCGCTTCTCGCCCAAAGAACCCGAAAAAGAACAAAAAATCAGACATGCGGCGGAATTCGTTTCAGACCTGCTGCTGAGCTCATTTTAGGAAGGAGCGTACCAACATGACGAAGCCCTATGTAATTATCGGCGGCGGCGTGGCTGCCGTTCATGCGGCAAAGGCGATCCGGGACCGTGACGATGCAGCGGAAATCATCATTCTCGGCGAAGAGAACCATCTTCCTTACAACCGGATCAAGCTGACCAAGGGTCTGTTCACCGACCTGCACAGTGAAAAGGTGCTTATTAAAAAAGAAAAATGGTATCTCGCCAACCGGATTACCGTGCACACTGGAGCACGCGCCGTATCTATCCATCCGGATCTCCGCCAAGTCGAGATGGAGGATGGAAGTACGTGGGAATACGGCAAGCTGCTCCTGTGTATGGGTGCCCGAAACCGAGCGCTCCCCGTTCCGGGAGCCGGCCTTCCCGGGGTACACTCGATCCGGGAGATGAAGGATGCCGATACGCTCAAGTCCAGCCTCGCAAGCGGCAGCCGCGTCGCAGTCATCGGCGGAGGCGTTCAGGGGCTGGAAACAGCATGGGCGCTGTGTGAAGCCGGTTACGACGTAACCGTCATCGAAGCCGCCCCACGGCTGATGGCCCGCCAGCTGGACCGGTATTCTTCGGAGCGCCTCCAGTCGGAGCTGGAACGTTCCGGCGTCACGGTTCGCCTGCATTCCGGCGTTGCCGCCATCGAGGGAACAGGATCGGTTCAGGGAATCCGGCTGGAAGACGGCTCCCTAATTCCCTGCGATCATGCTGTCTATTCCATTGGCATCCAGCCGAATACGTCCATTGTCAAAGATACGGACATTGAGGTCCGGAACGGCATCGTTGTGAATGACCGCCTGGAAACGAGCGTAGCGGGCATATATGCCGCCGGAGACGTAGCCGAACTGGACGGCCATGTGGAGGGGCTGTGGGGAGGAGCGCTCGAACAGGGCCGCACGGTGGGCTTCAATATGGCGGCCGGCGATCCGGAAGTCTACGTCAAAGCGGTGCCCCTCACTCTTTTTAACGCCTTCGGCATCTCGCTGTTCTCTATCGGAACGGTCGATGAAGACCGGTGCGACCTCATGCTGTCCGGTGAGCAAAACGGAGTGTACACAGCCATTTTTATTAAAGGAAACACCATCGTTGGCGCTATTTCCTGGGAAGGCGCAGCCGCCTCCCTCGTTTACAAGGAAGCCATCGAGCGGAGAATCGGGCTTGAAGGCATCGCGCTTGCCGGTATGGATGCAGTCTCGGTTATAGATGAAGTGAAGTCCAGACTGAGCGGGAAGACATGCAGCGCCTAACTTAAATTACATTCAGGAGATGATTAGGATGAAAAAATACATCTGTGAGCCTTGCGGTTATATATACGATCCTGCAGTCGGCGACCCTGATGAGGATGTCGCTCCGGGAACGGCTTTTGAGGACCTGCCCGAAGATTGGGTCTGCCCCGTCTGCGGCGAGGATAAAGACCATTTCGCGCCGGTTGAAGGCGCTCAAGCTTAAACCGGCGCCTGCATGAAGCAAAGACCGGCACCAAGACGGTGAGAACAGGAGTGATGAGAGATGAACGAGCATTCATGCCAATACGCCGCTGAGCCCTGCACCCGGAAGGTACCGATCTTTGCTTCGCTCACCGATCAGGATTTGTCCCGCATCGGGGCCATGATCAAACACCGGAAATATGACAAGGGACAAGCGCTGATTCTGGAAGAGCAGCCTTCGGATACGCTCTTTATTATCCGCCGGGGCCATGTAAAATTGTCCAAAATGACCCCCCAGGGGAAAGAGCAAATTTTGCGCATACTGACAGCGGGCGAGTTCTTTGGCGAACTCAGTATTTTTGGCGGCGGGGAGCTCAGCAACTTCAGCGCATATGCGCTGCAGGATACCGCTATCTGTAAGCTGACCCGGGCCGATATGGAGACGATCATTACCGCGAATCCTGATATTTCGCTCCGGCTGTTGAAGGCCGTTACCCAGCGCCTCGCCCATACGGAAAATTTGGCGCAGAGTCTTGCGACCAAAGATCCGGAAATCCGGATCGCCCATATGATACTGGAGCTGGGTGTTAAATACGGCAAGCAGCGGGATGGCGGCTTGGACATACAGCTTCCCCTGTCCCGGGAAGAAATGGCCAATTATGTCGGTGTAACCCGGGAGACGATCAGCCGAAAATTCGCCCGGTTCGAGGAACTGAAGCTGATCAAGCTCATCGGCAACAAGCGGTTGGTTCTGAAAGATCCGGCGGCCATGGAAAAATATTTGGATTAGCGAAGAATGAGGCTGTCTGAAGGTCATTTTTGACCTTCGGACAGCCTCAGCTTGTTTTCACTTATTCGCTAAATTCCACCGACTGGTTCATCGCGCTCCACGCCTTCTGGCCGATCAGGCCGAGACGCCAGACGGCGATCCCCTTCAGGCCGTAACGCTTGGCAAGGCCGATTTTCGTATCGACGGAGCTTTCGTTCTCGCTATAGAGAGAGACGCCCAGCACGATCTTGTCCTTGGTCGTCTGTTTCAGGGCGAGCCGGATCGCCTCGTCTACTTCGGCCGTCGGTTCGGGACGTTGTTCGTCCTCGTAGGCGTAAGCCATCACAATCAAATCATCGGCCAAAGACGCGAGCGTCTTGTAATCGTAGCCGGTGTAAGAACTGTTGATCGGATGGACGGCGATGCTGAGCTTCAACCCCTGCGCGCGCGCCTTGCCGGACAGATTTTTCACAAAAGCATTATAATCCGCCGCGGCCTTCGCCTTGTCTCCGGTCATGCCGAGACCCTCCAGATCAAGCACGATGCCTTTGAAGCCCTTCTGCACGGCAAGCTCCATGATATTCGCAATCGTTCTCTCCTGAAGCGCCTTATCTTCCAGGTTCTTGGTCACTTCCAAGCCGTCGTCTCCGGAATAGACCATAAGATATGGCGTTGTTCCTCCGGAATCTGCGTTCTTTACAATATATTCCGGCGTAATATCACCGTCTGCCTTCGGCCAGTAGTGATCCGCGCCCGTGGTGGTCAGCTCGCCGTTCTTGTCCAGCCGGCTCCAACCGAACGCCATCGCGTCGAAATCCGGGAGCAGCGCATATTCACTGTATGAGGACATCGCATAAAAGCCTAGCGTGTACATCTCCGTCTTTGGCGAGGTGATCGACACCGTCTTCGTAGATTGATTCCACGATACCTTTGCACCAAACTGCTCGCTGAAAAAGCCCAACGGGATCATCGTTGTCCCGCGAATCGTCTGTGGCGCAACTGCCAGCTTCGCGGAACCGCCATTCACCAGCGCGGTCTTGCTGCCGAGCGTCAGAACCACATTCTTTACTCCCGCCTTGTCCATTCTGGAGGCGGAAATTCGCTTCGCGCTCTGATTCCACTGCACTTTTATGCCCAGCGCTTCGGAGATGGCCCGGAACGGTACCATCGTCGTACCATTCTTGACCAAAGGCTCCACCGGAAATGGCAGCGGATAGCCGTCCAATATAATCGAGACTTCCCCGGCCGCCGAAGCGGTCCCGGCCGCGGCCGCCGGGGCGCTCCCCAGCAGCAGCGCGCCGCATAGCAATATTTTTCCCCAATGCTTCATTAGTCCAATTCTCCTGTTCCCTATAAAAATAGCAGCCCCTTTCTTTTAACGCTTTGGGAGGCAAATAGTTGCCATTTTTCAGGGAATTCTCACAAAAAAAGAAGCCGCCGACCTCCGACAGCCTGTCCTCTATGAAAGATATCCGTCACGTTACTGATAAACATGACTCCGGTCCGATTCCTTCAGCCGGGTCAGATCCCCAATTTGCGTTAATATGCTCTCCATAGAGGCACGGTCGTTCACGTCATATTCGTCGATATTGAGCCGCAGCACCGGGCAAACGTTAAAGCCGTCAATCCATGCCGAATACCGTTCATACATTCTCTCCCAGTAGGAGCGATCAGTCCGAATCTCCATTTCGCGCCCGCGTTCCTTAATCCGATTTAGAATGGACGGGAGGGCGCCTTCCAAATAAATCAGCACATGGGGATGCGGAAAATAAGGCGTCATCACCATCGCCTCATACAGGCTGGTATATGTCGCGTAATCCGTCACGGACATCGTACCCTGATCGGCGTGCATTTTGGCGAAAATGCCGGTATCCTCATAAATCGAACGGTCCTGCACGAAGCCCCCGCCCAATTCATGCATCCTCTTCTGCTCCTTAAACCTTTCGGCAAGAAAATAGATTTGCAGATGGAAGCTCCAGCGCTCAAAATCAACATAGAATTTCTCCAGATACGGATTATGCTCAACCTGCTCCAGCGAGGTCCGAAAGCCGAGGCTCTTCGCCAAGGCTGCCGTCAAGGTGGATTTGCCCACGCCGACGGTTCCGGCCACCGTAATCAGCGCATTTTCCGGGATATGATATCGGTTCATTATGTACGCTCCTTTACCTGGGAAAGCTCCCTGTCTGAATACATAAGCTAAAAACAACCAGATCATTGTATCACAGCCGCCGGACCTGCGGATAAAAAAATCGGGGCTTTGAAACTTTTTGCGTGCTTACCGCGTCTAAGAATCAATTGGTTTCTATTATTATCCATTAACATGCAGAAAGAGGAGATTTCCGATGAAAAAATGGCTGGCCGGGCTGGGACTTGCCCTAAGCATCGCACTAACTGTACAAGGAGCCGCGCTGGCAGCTGAGACGGGCACAAGCATCGCAGAATTCGGTCCAAGTTCGTTGATCAAAAGCGATGGCAGCTACTGGATTTGGGGGATTAACCAATCCGTCCCCACCCCGCTGGTTGGATTGGGCAAGATCAAAGCTGATCTGGGCAGCGGCATCGTGGAGAAGACGGACGGAACGCTATGGCTGGTCGGCCGAAATCCCCGAACTTTGGCGATTGAAACCCGACAGGTTGAGGGCTTGAACCACCCCGTTAAAATCTTAAACAGCACCCCTTACGAGGCCCTCGCTATTGATGCGGATGGCTCGGTATACCGTGCGGGCAAGGACGATAACGGTTACGTTGATCTCACAAGCTTCTCTCCCGTCTCCGGTATAGATCAGGTAAAGGATGCAGATGGATACTACGAACAGGCAAGGAAAGAAGGCAGTTGGCACTATACTTTCCTGAAAAGTGATGGTACCGTGTGGCGGGCCAATGAAGACCTCACCTCCTTCGAACAAATGCCAAATCTCAGCGGTGTTACCGACATTCAAGGAATCACAGCACTCAAGCAGGACGGAACGGTCTGGACTTGGAGGGCCGAGTTTGACAGCGATAAACTGCCTGTAAATCCTCCCATTGCCGAAGCGATCCCGGGACTTGCCGATATCCGGTCGATTGATATAAGCTGGCAGTCGAATTTAGCCATTGACGGCAAATCCCGTCTGTGGTTCTGGGGCTCGACCATAACCGGGTTTTCTGACGGAGCAACGTTGCACAAGCAGGATAAGCCTATATTACTGACCGGGATCAGCGATGTTAAGGAAGCCTTCACGGTGGAAAAATCGCTCGTGGCGCTTACGCGTTCCGGTAAGGTGTATGCAACCTCCATTTACCGGGAGTCGCTGCCAGCTAACGCGGAGTTTGATCTGATCGCCTCCGACGTCAAGACCATGAGAAACGGCGTACGGCATCTCATCATGCAGCAGACAGACGGCAGTCTATGGGGTTGGGGCGTGAATAAAAACGCCGATCAGGGTACCGGCGATTACGAGTTCATGCATCGTATGCCAGTTGCGATGCAAAAGCCGATTAGCGTTACGCTAAACGGTGAAGCCGTCGCCATGAACAACGGGGTTATCACCAAAGACGGCCAGAACTTCGTTCCGCTTCGCTCGGTATTCGAGAAGCTGGGCGCCGTTGTCGCCTATGAAGAAACCTCCACGAAGAAGCTGGTGACCATCACCCGCCAGAATGGCGATAAAAAGACGGTCATCCAGGTAAACGCCAAGACCGGGGCGACATACGTTAACAGCACCGAGGTAAAGCTGGCGAACAATCCTTTCAATATCAGCGGCACGGTCTATCTTCCGCTCCGCTTCATCAGCGAGAAGCTGGGCGCGACGGTAGAGTGGCTGCCTGCAGAAGAGCGGATCGCCATTACGATGAAATAGATGAAATTGCTCCTCCATCGGCAGCTTTCTTTTCACGGCATTCGAAACCGTTCATGGTTTTGAATGCCTTTTTGTATGTAAAATCAGCTGCTTCTATAAGCAACGGCATCGAGCATACATAAGCAAGTCGGATTCACGAAATCCGTAGTGGTTGTCATTCGCGCAGGAAAATGATCCTTCTTGAAATATTTATAAAACACATCCTTCGCTGCTCTGAAATCCTCAATATTCTTGAGGTACAGATTGATCTGGACAATATCGTCAAATGTCGCTCCGGCCGATTCCAAGGTAGCCGCCAGGCTGTCGAAGCTGGCTTGCATTTGGTTTACGATATCATGTGATTTCTGGTGGAAAATAATTACTTATCGCCATTTTACCAAACATACGTTCGCAAATCAACCTTTATTATCACCTAAAAAAGGCCCTTTCGGACTGGATCCGAAAAGGCCTTGGAATTTTGCCGTCTACTGCGGGTCAATCGGCGTTGAATCAGCTAAGCGTAGCAAGATCCTCCCGCTTGAAGGGCTGCAGTTCTTCGATGCGATTGTCGCGGATCTTGGCCGCCCACGCGGGGTCGGTCAGCAGTGCTCGACCAACGGCGACGAGGTCGAACTCTCCGCGCTCCAGACGCTCGATCAGGTTGTCAATGCCGGCATACTGCCCGCCCTTGCCCTCCTCGAACAGGCTGGTGAAATCGGAGTCCAGGCCGATAGAGCCTACGGTAATAGCCGGCTTGCCGGTCAGCTTCTGAGTCCAGCCCGCCAGATTGAGGTCAGAGCCCTCGAACTCCGGTTCCCAGAAGCGGCGCGTAGAGGCATGGAAAATATCGACGCCTGCCGCAGACAGCGGCGCGAGGAAACGCTCCAGCTCCTCCGGGTTAGCTGCCAGCTTGACGCCGTAATCGACCGGCTTCCACTGGGAGAAACGGAAGATAATCGGGAAGTCAGGACCGACCGCAGCTCGCACCGCCTCGATGATCTCCACCGCGAATCGGGTGCGGCCAACCAGGTCGCCGCCATACTCATCCGTACGCTTGTTGGTAAAGTCCCAGAAGAACTGGTCAATGAGGTAGCCGTGTGCGCCGTGGATCTCCACCGCGTCAAAGCCGGCGCTCTTCGCGTCGGCAGCGGCCTGTGCATAAGCCTGTACAAGACCGCGAATCTCTTCAACCGTTAGCGGTTCCGATACCTGCTCACCGGTCAGGCTGAGGCCCGACGGCCCGATCGGATCGGCATTCGAATCCGGGAAATTCTTCCGCTCGCGGGCGGTTCCGGTATGCCAAATCTGCGGAGCGATTTTGCCGCCCGCTTCATGAACTTCGCGTACGACGCGCGCCCATCCTGCTAGAGCTTCCTCCCCGTAAAAATGCGGCACGCCGCTGTCAGCAGCCGCAGCAGGATGGTTAATGACTGTTCCTTCGGTGATGATGAGACCGACGCCGTTTTCCGCCCTCCGGCGGTAATATCCGGCCACGTCGGGACCTGGAACGCCTGTTGGCGAAAATGATCGGGTCATCGGGGCCATGACAATACGATTTTCAAGCTTAAGTCGACCGCCTTCAAAAGGCTTGAACAGAGCCGCAGCTGTATTGGATACAGTCATCTCATTCTCTCCTCCTATATAGAAAAAAGTATCAATCTGTAAATACAAATATATAGATTAATCGATGGGAATGCAAGCTATACGGAGAAAACCTTCAAGGCTGCTACTTCTTCATCTGCAGTCCGGCCGCAAAGCCCTCCAAAAAGGCTGCGATCGCCTCTTCATTTCGCCTGTAATAGGTCCATTGGCCATAGCGGCGGGACTCCAGCAGTCCAGCCTTCTGCATAGATGACAGGTATGAGGAGATGACCGACTGCGCGAGACCGGATTTTTCCTGAATGCTTCCCACGCAGACACCGCCCGGGAACTCTTCTTTAATGACATTAGGCAGATTCTCATTCATTTTTTCCGGTTCCCGCAGCCAGCAAAGGATGTTGAGGCGGGTCTCATTAGACAGAGCCTTCAGTACCGCAAGCATATCTTCATTTTTCATTACTCGACACCCATTCTTGGTTGATTTGTTCCCAGTATACCAAAAGTTCCACCTATATAGAAAAGAAACGGCTTCACAGTCCTCTGAAAGAGAAAGGTAACCGTTTCCAGTAAAAATATCAGAAAAAGGATAAGAGCACAGCTGACTCTTTCTGATATTTCGAAAAAAGGACAGCCGGCAAGCTGCCCTTCTCCCGCACACAAATGTGAATTGGCTTCATATCATTTTCTATCTATGCCTGCCTTATGACAACCGGCCGCTGTAATCCTCATAGCCGAACGTGCGAATGACCTTGACGCCTTCCTCATCGTTATAGGACACGATGGACGGCAGGTTCACGCCGTTGAACATATGGTTCTTGACCATGGTGTAATGCGCCATGTCGAGGAATACGAGACGGTCGCCGGCCTTAAGCGGCTGCTTGAACGAATAGTCGCCGATGATGTCGCCTGCGAGGCAGGTCAGTCCGCCCAGGCGGTACGTATGCTCATATTCGTTCGGCTGCCCGGCGCCGATGATGTTCGGCCGGTAAGGCATGGCCAGCACATCGGGCATATGGCATTCCGCCGAGGTGTCGAGAATGGCAATTTCCATGCCGTTCTTGACCACGTCCAGCACTGTCGCCACCAGATATCCGGTATTCAGGGCGATGGCTTCGCCCGGCTCCAGGTAAATCTGGACGTTGTATTTTTCCTTCATATATAGAATGCAGCGCACCAGCGTCTCCACATCGTAATCGGGACGCGTAATATGATGCCCGCCGCCGAAGTTAAGCCACTTCATGCCTTTCAGGTACGGCCCGAATTTCTCGTCCACAACCTTGATCGTCCGCTCCAGCGTATCCGAGTTCTGCTCGCACATCGTATGGAAATGCAGGCCCTCGATGCCGTCCAGCTCCTCCGGCCGGAAGTTATCTAGCGTGACGCCGAGTCTGGAATTGTTGTAGCAGGGATCGTACAGCGGAATTTCGATTTCGGAATATTCGGGATTCACGCGGATGCCGCAGCTGATGTGCTTCGGAGCGCTCTGCACCTTCTCCTTGTAGCGATTCCACTGGTCAAAAGAGTTGAAAACAAGATGATCGCTGTACTTCATCAGCTCGTCGAATTCCGAGTCCAAATACGCCGGAGCGTAGGCGTGAACCTCTTTGCCCATTTTCTCGTAACCGAGACGGGCTTCGAACAGGGAGCTGGAAGTGACGCCTTTCAGATATTTCCCTACGAGCGGGTAAAGAGCGTGCATGGAAAAGCCTTTTTGGGCCAGCAGGATATGCGCGCCCGTACGCTCCTGAACGGAGTTCAGCAGCTCAAGATTTTTGACAAGAAGCCTTTCGTCTACAACGTAACTTGGTGAAGGAACCGCGCTGAAATCGATCTCTTTCATAGGTTCTTCCTAATCCAGCAGCGTCGGCGAGAAATCTTCCTGCCACGGCAGTCCTTTAGTATTCAGCAGCTCCATAAATGGATCCGGGTCAAGCTCTTCCACATTATATACGCCTGGCTTCATCCAGGTGCCCTTGATCATCAGCATTGCGCCGATCATAGCCGGTACGCCCGTTGTGTAGGAAATGGCTTGGGAGCCTACTTCACGATAGCATTCCTGATGGTCGCATACATTGTAGACGTAGTAATTCTTCGGCTCGCCGTCTTTGGTGCCCTGAGCGATGATGCCGATGTTCGTTTTGCCCTTCGTTCTCGGTCCGAGCGACGCCGGGTCAGGCAGAACCGCCTTCAGGAACTGCAGCGGAATGATTTCTTTGCCTTCGAACATAATCGGCTCGATGGAGGTCATGCCGACGTTCTCCAGCACCTTCAGGTGAGTCAGGTAGTTTTGGGAGAAGGTCATCCAGAAGCGGATTTTCTTGATTCCCGTAATATTTTTGGCCAGGGACTCAAGCTCTTCATGATACAGCAGGTAAATATCCTTCGGGCCGATTTCCGGCAGGTCGTATACTTTCTTTTCGGAAAGCGGTGGCGTTTCGATCCATTCGCCGTTCTCGTAGTAGCGACCGTTGGCGGTGATTTCACGGATGTTGATCTCCGGGTTGAAGTTGGTCGCGAATGGATAGCCGTGATCGCCCGCGTTGGCGTCGACAATATCGATCGTATGAATTTCGTCAAAATAATGCTTGAGCGCATAGGCCGAGAATACGCCGGTTACACCCGGGTCAAAGCCGCAGCCAAGTACAGCCATAATGCCGGCTTCTTCGAATTTCTTCTTGTACGCCCACTGCCAGCTATATTCGAATTTCGCCGTTTCCGGCGGCTCATAGTTCGCGGTATCCAGATAATGCACGCCCGTTGCAAGGCAAGCATCCATAATGGTCAGGTCCTGGTAAGGGAGCGCCACGTTAATAACGACATCCGGCCCAAAGCTTTTGATGAGCTGAATTACCTCTTCGGTATTGTCGGCGTCAACCCGGGCCGTCTGGATTTTCGTGCGGCCTCCGTCCAATTTCTTTTTCAAAGCTTCGCATTTTTCTACCGTTCTGCTCGCAATACAGATCTCCTCAAAAACATCCGGGTTCTGGCAGCATTTATGAACAACAACGCTTGCGACGCCGCCAGCGCCGATAATTAACGCTTTTCCCAAAATGAAAGACCTCCTCAAAAAAAGTGTAATGGTGTAATGGTGAAATAGCTTCATTAAAATATGATTTCAGCAAAACTCGCTTGGAAAGCGCATGCTTACGAAAAATCAACAACGCTGATTATACAAAACCTGCCGCAAATAATCAATAAAAATCGACGAATACCGTGAAGAATTTACACAAACAATAATAATGCTTGAAAATCCTCAAAAATGCATAAAAATCCTCCGTTTTTCACCGCTTTAAAACGATAAAATCGGCAAACGCCCATAGTTTAGCTATACCCTTTTCCGGCAGAAATAAACGGCTTTGGGGAGGACCGCCATTACCCGATGGAACAATTTATTCATTGTAGCACAATCGGGTTCAGGATCACAGCGCGCAGGATTTAGCCCGGGAACTGCTTGTTTTCATTTGTTGAAGGACGATATCGAGGCGGCGGCGCATAGTAATAAACGGGCCGGAGAAGCAAGCTCATGTCCGAACCTGCGATAAGGTAAGCGTCGAGTTTGGCCTTAGTCGAGTTTGGCTTATAAGTGACCGGCGTAGAGGGGCTGGCATTTTCCTGCAAATGTGCAGGTTTATCAGGTGAATTGAGCGCATGAGGAAGTAAAAGATGCGATTGTGCAGCTATTAGAGCTTGCGGGCCGATTGGTGGGGAGATCGGAGGAGAAAACCTGCACCTTTGCAGGAATGAGTCTAGACTGGATGGATATCCCTGAAAAAGATGTATCAACGCAGGCATGAGTCTAGGCTGGATAGATTTCACTGAAAAAGATGTATCAACGCAGGAATGCCCGCGGCCCGCAGCCCGAAGTCCGCTGCCCCCTCAGCCCGCACACAATTCGGCCCACTAATTTTTCTGGTTAGTCTGTGGTACGGCGCAGGGTGGCAGGGGATTTTCTGCAAAATCCAAAAGTTTATCAGGTGACTTAGGCACAGGATGTAGGAAAAGAACCCAAAGGCGGCCAATTCCTCCGGCATACCCCGCCGGCTGACACGTATGGGAGGCTGACTCAGACACATGCACACTGTGCGAAAAGAAAAAAAAACAAAACAAGGACCCATTCTCCCGTCTGCACGGGATAAGGGTCCTTTAAATGTCATGAAGAAGTGAATCCAAGCTTCTATTGCCCGAATCCCACCCGCGGACGCTGCCGCTCTCTGGTTTCCACAGATACCGAACGGATCGCCGTGATTGGAATGTAATGGACCTGATAGTCTGTCACGTATTTGATAAACTTCTCGCCCACCTCTTCCAGCACGCCATCCCCCAGAAAGGTACCGTCCAGAAAATAAACCGCCGCTTTTTCTCCCTGCAATGCCGTTAACATGTTCTCTCCCCCTCCTCTACAATTGGGTAATCACTTTGTCGATAATGCCGTACTCCAAAGCTTCCTCGGCCGTCATGAAGAAGTCCCGGTCCATATCCTTCTCGACTTTGTCCATCGGCTGACCGGTCCGTTCCGAGGTGATGCGGACAATTCGTTCCCTCACCTGCAAAATGCGCCGCGCGCTGATCGCGATGTCGCTCGCCTGCCCCTGCGCCCCGCCGTGCGGCTGATGGATCATAATTTCGCCGTTCGGGAGACAGCAGCGCTTGCCGGTCGCTCCCGACAGAAGAAGAAAGGCCGCGAAGGAAGCCGCGAAGCCGGTGCAAATCGTATTCACCTGGGGCTTAATCAATTGCATTGTATCATAGATCCCGAACCCTGCCGAAGTGGAGCCTCCCGGACTGTTAATGTACATATGAATGTCCTTGTCCGGGTCCTCCGCCGCCAGAAACAGCAGCTGCGCAATGACGCTGTTCGCAAGCTGATCGTCGATCGCCGCCCCTACGAACACAATCCGGTCTTTCAGCAGCCGGGAGTAAATATCGTAGGAACGCTCCCCCCGGCTCGTCTGTTCCAGCACATAAGGAATATAGCTCATTTTCGCTTACCTCCACCGATTGGATTGAATATCTTGTTCTGACCCGTATACGGTTGAAGGCGCACGAAAGATACTGCAAACGATACCCCGATAAAATAATTTCAGCCGCGTATCGTTTCCGCATCATTATTCGTTTACACTGGAAAGAAAGAAGGTATGGGTTCAGATATCGCTTATGCAAAAGGAGGAATGCGCATGATCACTCCCAAACGCGCGGAAGAAGAGAAGCTGCCGGATGACAGCGGGATTATTCAATTACAGGCCGCTCTGAAAAGGTACTGTCTGTCGCTCACCCGCTCAAGCTGGGATGCCGAGGATTTGGTTCAGGACACCTGGGTAAAGGCGCTTGATCCCTTAAGGTCCGGGCACGGCAACCCTGAAGCCTTCCTGCTGCGCATCGCCAAAAATACATGGCTTGATGCGGCGCGGAGAAAAACCGCGCTGAGCCAAAAGCTGCCGCTTCTACTTGGTCCGGCGGCGGTTACACAGGGCAGCGGAGATTTTGCCGCGGAAATGGCTCTGCAGGCGATGATGAAGCATCTGTCTCCGCTTCAGCGGACGGTGTTTCTCCTGCGGGACGTGCTGGAGTATTCGGCCGCCGAAGCCGCGGCGCTGCTTGGGACCACGGAGGGCGCCGTCAAAGCGGCGCTCCACCGGGCGCGCCGGGCGCTGCCTGCGCTGCGGGAGGAGCTGGCCCCGGACGGCCCTCCGCTCCCGGAGGAGCCCGGCTTCCGCGCGCTGCTGAAGCGTATGGCGGCCGCTTGCGAGCGCGCGGACATTGCCGAGCTGATCGCACTGGCTCGGCTGGAGGACGAACCAGCCGAGGCCGTCGGCTGGATGCAGGATTCCCGGCCGTCGCAGAGCACAGGCCGGAGCGGCGGCGGCACCGTTAAGCTCATGGCAGCATAAGGCCGCCCGCCTAACAAACAAGAAAGCGCCCTGCCGGCTTATGCAGTGGCGCTTTCTGTTTGTCGAGGCAGGAGGCCTGGAACGCCCATCAGTACCCGCTCCCGAGCACCCACTTCCCTAGCAGCACGCAGCTTACTGTGAACCGCCCTGCGCAGCCGGCTTCTTCCCGATTCCGAAGCGCGAGGTTACCCTTTTGGCAAGCTCGGGCAGAAGCGCGAAGGAGTCTTTTTCAAACAGGGAATTGACGGCCAGATAAATCGGGAAAATCACCGCCGACAGCGCGATTCCCCATATTACAAACGATAGGTAGGAATGGACAGGGAGGGTGACGCTTTCCACGACTAGATAAATGAAGACGAACAGCGCGATATTGACCCCCCACTTCTTAAGCGTGAGCCACGGACTGCGGTCCATAAGCCTGCGGTTGGCATAAATAATCATATCTGTCGTGCGGTACAGCAGCGCCGCAATCGTGCCCATCAGTACACCATAGATTCCGAACAGCAGGACAAATCCAATCGAACAGACAAGATTGATCACCGATTCCAGAATCGATCTTCCCTGGGTGCTGCGGAAATGGCCGGCGATTTCAATCACATTGTCCACCGGAGCCCGGGCATTCATCAGCAGCTTGGCCGCGGCGAACAGCAGAGGCAGCAGATAATCGATATAGTTATTGTCTTTGATTCCGGCCGTGTACAGATGCATGAACGGCAAAATCATAATCGTAACCACAGTGATCAGCGCAAAAATAAAACCGGTATAGTACGTCTCGTACATGTTGTACATTTTCATGAACTTTTCCCGATTGTCGAAATAGCTTTGGCCGAGTGCGAATTTGAAGCTGCCGGTGACCATATGCACCAGATTGTCCACGAAGTTGAACACCATATTATAGAGGACGTAGATGCTTACGACCTTCAGATTCGTAAACAGGGTCAGCACGAGAATATCCGTATTTCGGAAAATCAGATAGGACAGCTCGTGGATGAGCGCCGAATTCTTTTGGCTGATCGCCCCATAATCGGGTTTCCGGTTAAGATCGATCCAGCTGTAATATTTACGGATATAGAAACGGTAGAACACGATCTGCAGCAGGATGACGATGAAATAAACCGCCTGTACGGCGATAATATTAAAGCCTTGAAGCAGCAGCACAATGCGGACCAAACTGTTGGCGACATTAGCAATGGTGCCGACCGAAGAATCGATGTAGCTCTTCCCCTCGGCAAGCAGCAGCACTCTGAACTTCCCCTGAAAATAATAGTTGACCGCGCCGCCCAACCCGCTGAGCGCCACAACCGCCATGACCGTCACCGCGTCAAAGCCGGATTCAATCACAAATGGATAAACAACCGCAATCAGGACGACCGCGGCGAAATAATAAAGTCCCGTTTTTTTGTAATAAATCGAGGTAGCAGCCAAAATGTCATTGATCTTGGAACGGTCGTTCTTACTGATCGGCCGATAGAGGGCCTGAATCGACGCTGCGCCGACGCCAGCTTCCAATAGTGACAAATAAGCAATGATCTGTGTGATGGAGGCAACCAGCCCATTGGCTTCCGAACCGTAATTCAGCATAATCAGCCGGGGGATAAAGAAGCTGAGCGCAATGGTAACCAATTGGCTGAGCAAGCCGATGGAGATATTGAGAAAGCTGCGTTTGGCAATCATACCGTTCCTCCTTTTACTTGATGTTGAAACTGCTTGCTTTAGCTGCTTTCATTTCCCCCGATTATCGGACAGCCGTCCGCCGGTTTCCGTTATGCCGTCGCATGACGGAGTGTGGAGCGAATACGGGACTTCAGTTTGATCGCCGCCTGCTGGCATCCGAGGAGCACCCGGTAAAGCTCAGGCGCGATTAGAAAGGCGCGGACATGCGCTTTCGCATTGCCGTTCTCTTTGGTCCAGCGCTTGATCAATTCGCGCATTTCTTCATTTAAACGCGGGTAGTTCCTGTCGATGTCCCGCAGCAGTGTGCGGATGGACACTTTGTCCGAGCTTCCCAGGCAGGTCTTCAGGTTGTAAAAATAGTTCTCAATCATGTGGCGGTACAGCAGCGTATCCTGAACCTCTTTCAGCTCAGGCCGTCCGTCCATATACATTCCGGCCCGCTTGAAGGCGTCCGCAAAGTCAAATTTCTTGACGTTGTACACGCCCGAGATAGACGTACTCCGGTGCAGATAATAAGACAGCACACTGTCGATAAAAACAACGTCGGCCGCGCGCGCCAAAGCCTTAAACGTGTACTCCTGGTCCTCTCCGTTCACGCAGCCGGGCGTGTAGAGAATTCCTTCCTCTTCCAGAAGTCGTCTCTTGTAGGCGGCGCTTGCCGTCCAGATCCGCATGTCCTGATTGACCAGCACATGCCGCAGCGCATCCGCGCCCGACATCCGCGCCGGAAGGCGCGGGGTATCCCGGTAGAAATCGTAGAGCTGCTTCCCCTTCTCGTCGACCAGCGTCCATTTCCAGCATACGATATCGGGCTCTCCGTTATCCGCCGCCTTGGCGAAGGCTTCAACCAGACCGGGGGCCACATGATCGTCGCCGTCAAGAAACAGAACATAGTCTCCGGCCGCTTCCTCTGTCCCCCGGTTCCGGGCGGCGCTGACTCCGCCGTTCTCCTTGGTGATCAGGCGGCAGTTCGCCAGCCGTCCGCTGTCGATAAAGTTCCGGACCGCCTGCCCCGTCCCGTCGGTGGAACCGTCGTCAACGACAATCGTTTCAAAATCCTTGCTGCTCTGTCTGGCGAGCGATTCAAGCGTATAACCGATATACGCTTCGACATTATACGCCGGAATGATCACGCTAAGCTTCACAAGCTTTCCTCCTTTTGACGGCTGTTCCTTCATTTATTGCCGGTCAGAACGGCCGGCTTGAAATTCACGGCGTCTCCGCCGCCAATACTGTCCGTAAACAGCGCCTTTAGCTTGGCGCCGATGACCTCCTCGGAATACTGGGTGCGGACAATATCGAGCGCCCGGTCCCCCATCTTCGCGCGGAGCTCCGGGCTTGCCAGCAGTTTCCGCAGTGCGTCGGCCAGCCGGAGCGGGTCGAGATTCTCCGCAAGCAGCCCGTTCTCGCCGTCGCGGATCAGGCCTCTGACCCCCATGACATTGAAGGCTGCGGCAGGCAATCCGCAGGCTCCCGCTTCCAGCAGGACCAGCGGCAGTCCTTCATAACGCGAGGGAAGCACAAACAGCTCGCTGGCGTTGTAATAGTGCCTCAATTGATTTTTGTCGCGCACCGAGCCGAGCAGGATGATTTTGTCCTCCAGGCCGGCATCCGAAATCCGCTTCCGCAGCTCCTGTTCATCCGGCCCGCTTCCGGCGATCAGCACCTTCAGCTCCGGAAAGTCATGAAGCGACTTGACGGCCTCGACGAGCAGCGAATGCGCTTTTTGATACTCATCCAGTCTTCCGACCGTTATGATGTACCTTGAACCGGGGTCCAGGCCCAGAGCGTGGCGCGCCTCTTCCCGGTCTTCCCGGTGGAAGATGGACTGGTTAACGAAATTCGGAATGATGCGGATGCGGTCTTTCATATGGGGCAAAGACGCGAGCATGCTGCGATGCTCATCTTCGTTAAGTGTCGTCAAATAAGCGGCCTGACTCAAGGTCCGTTTTTTGATCGGCATCAGGAATTTCGGTATGCTGCCTCCGTGATAGGCCGCCACGATCGGTATGCCAAGGGATTTGGCAACGCCGGCCAGCCGTTCAAACCGCCCGGAAGCGTATTCCTGGGCGTAGATGACATCGATGCCGTCGTCCTGCAGAATCCGCGCAAGGTCCGGCTGAATCGTGGAGGTGTACTGGGAAATGAATTTAAGCACGGGGGTCCGGGTTGAGTAAGGGATCCGGTCATACATCCGGTACAGCGTGCCAATCGGTATGAACTTGACCGTACAATCGACCACTTTATGCTGATAGGTCCGGGCCTTGTCGCCGGTTTTGGTGAAATTGTAGATGGTGGTTGTGATCCCGTGCTCACGGAGCAGGCGGGCATAGTCAAACGAAAAATCATTATGATAGGACTCGACATACTCCCGTTCGTTGATGCCGAGACCCTTGACGAAGAAATCCTCGAAGTAATTGGTGTGCATGAAAATGCCGATATGCATCATACGTTCCTCCCTGTAGATAAGAATTCGCACCTTGAGCGCGGCTCTGCCGGGCAATCTACATCAGGCTCTGATTCTTCTCTTTGCGGAACGGAAAGATCAGGGTGCTGTACAGCAAGCTGTAGAAGGCCTCGCTCGTCGACAGGATAAGAGCGGCCATTTTCAGTTTCGGCCCGATCGGCTTGGCCGTCAGGATGACGGACAGATTCTCGCGCAGGAACCTTTTGACCTTTTCGACATCCCCGCTCTGAGCGGTTCCGTCTTTTTGTCTGAGCAGATAATTATACAGCTCCATCGCTTCATTAATGACGACGTTGGCGGACCAGCCCCAGGTAGCCTTGTCGATTTTGTCCCGGTACTGGCTTCTGACGTTATCGTACTTCTCATAGGCTCCGTAGAACTTGTCCTGGAGCTTCTTCAGATTTTTGCTTCCGGTGATGCTCTCTTTGCGCTTGAAGTAAAAATATTTCGGAATGTTGACCAGAGACACCTTGGAAGCCTGCAGGAACAGCTTATAGGTTGTCGGAGTATCCTCGTAATACACGCCGACGGGATAGTTTACATTGCGGAACAGCTCTCTTTTGTACAGCTTGTCCCAGGCCAGATTCTTGATCCGGACATCCATCAGCAGCTCGCTCAATCCTTCCACATTTCCAAGCACGCGAGGATATCCGTCAAAATTGTTAATCTGGAACAGCTCGCCCTCAACCACCTCGTAGTGGCAGCATACGGCGATATCCGAATCATTTTCGATTATGGAATGGTACAGCAGCTCATACATATCTTCGGCAACCCAGTCGTCCGAATCGACAAAGCCGACGTATTTGCCTTCGGCGATATTGAGACCCCAGTTTCTGGCGTCGGACAATCCGCCGTTCGGCTTGTGAATGACCCGCACTCTCGGGTCCTTGGCGGCGTACTCGTCGCAAATGGCGGGACAGTTGTCGGGAGAGCCGTCATCGACTAGAATCAGTTCAAAGTTCTCGAAGCTCTGTGCCAGAATCGAATCCACGCATTTGCGGATATAATTTTCCACCTTATACACAGGCACAATGATGCTGATTTCCGGTTTCATCGAAGCAGGGCACCCCTTTCCATGGAAAATAAAGTAAGACCAAAGATTCACGTTCGGAGGACCTTGGACTCCCCGGTTCCGCTTTAGGAAACCTTCTGAAACCGGCTCGAATCCCAAATCCGTTTATAGGCTTAACCTCAATATATTTATCGCAAGAAAAAAGGTCAATGGACTTTCAGAAAACACGGCAAAAATGGCTCTAACGTAGTAGAAGGGGGTACCCTCGTAGAGGGGGAAATCCGCTAAAAAAAGAGGAGTTTCGCGCTTAAGCGATCCCCCTCCTTTTTGCTCCCAATATATCTGTTCCCTATATAATAGTAGAATCGTTGTTCATACTCCGGGCAAATGGCCCGGCTACTCGGCAGTCGCCTTTTCCAGCTCTTCGACATAGGCCAATCCCAGTTTTGAAAGCGCGGCGTCCTTATGGCAGATCCAGCCCACATTGATGCTCTCGTCGCAATCGAGCGGAACGGGAATGATCTCGTTGCCGTTCAAATCCGCGCTAAGCACGCCCGTCGAAATGGTGTATCCGTTCAGGCCGATCAGCAGATTGAACAGCGTCGCCCGGTCGTTGACCCTGATGCTCTTGGGGTGCGACAACGTGCTGAGAATTTCTTCCGAGAAGTGAAAGGAATTGTATTCCCCCTGCTCAAAGGACAAGTACGGATATTCATGAAGCTGGTCGATGGTCACGATGGACTGCTTGGCCAGCGGATTATGGATGCTGATAAAAATATGCGGCTTCGCGATGAACAGGCTGTTGAAGACCAGTCCCGCGTCCTTGAGCAGCCTGCCCATCACCTTGGCGTTGAACTCATTGAGATACAGAATGCCGATCTCACTGCGCAGGCTTTTGACGTCTTGAATGATTTCATAAGTCTTCGTCTCACGGAGCGCCATTTCGTATTCGTCCTGGCCGTGCCGGCGCACCAGGTTCACAAAGGCGTTGACCGCAAAAGCGTAATGCTGGGTCGACACGGAGAAATGCTGGGGCGACGGCTTCGCGCCAAGATACCGGTTCTCCAGCAGTTCGGCCTGCTCGACCACCTGCCTGGCGTAGCTTAGAAACTCCGCGCCTTCCTTAGACAGCGAAATGCCTTTGTTGGTGCGCTCAAAGATCGTGATCCCGATCTCTTCTTCCAGATCCCGGATCGCGTTGGACAAGCTGGGCTGGGAAATGAACAGCCGTTTGGCGGCTTCGTTCATCGAACCGCGGCCCGCCACCTCGATGACATATTTCAATTGTTGTAGAGTCAATGGGACGGTTCCTTTCTCAAACAGGCTTATAGATAGTTTTAGCTTGGGTCCGGTTCCAGGTTGCTGCAGGCAAAGCCCTGTTCCCGAAGCGTGCGCTTGGCGTCCCCGTACTCCGGATTGGCGGCGAAGAAGGCGGCGACACGGGCGGTCCAGTCTTTTTCCTCCAGCCCCTGAGCTTTCAGCGCCAGCCGGTTGCTGTCGTTCATCTCCTGCAGGTATCCGGCCAGATCGGGATTGTAGCTCTCCTCGTGCCATACCGCGGGCAGCGGAAGCCGGGGCTGCTTGGGCACCTGCGCTTCGGGATACCCGACACATAGACCGACTACCGGGAATACGTATTTCGGCAGCTTCAGCAGGTCGATGACGCCCTGCGTATTCCGCCGGACGCCGCCGATCGGAATGACGCCGAGGCCCAGCGACTCCGCCGCGACGATCGCCGCTTCCAGCGCGATGCCCACATCCGTTGCCCCGATCAGCAATGCATCCACATCACGTTCCGCGTCAAATGAAGTATTCTCGATCTCGCCCGCCAGCTTGGCGCGGTAAAAATCCATGCAGAACACGAGAAACACCGGCGCTTCGGCGACATGCTTCTGGTTCCCGCTGAACTCCGACAGCTTCCGCTTCCGCTCTTCGTCCCGGACGGAAATCACCGTCACGTGCTGGCCGTTGATCCAGGAAGGAGCCGCCTGCGCGGCTTCGATGATCGTCTGCAAAGCTTCCGTTTCCACTTCCCGCTGCGAATACTGCCGGTATGAGCGGTGATTTTTTAGTGTAGCAATAACTTCGTTCAAAAGAATGTCCTCCTTCATATTTTCTAAGCTAAGCCCTATTATAACGGAAATCGCACAAAAAAACGCCCGGGGCGCTTATGCGCTCAAGGCGTTCGGTAATTTCAGGCAGCAGCGTCGAAATCGTCATCAAGGACCGCATGTTTCAGTGTACTTCCTCGCCTTGGTAGATGCCGGATATCTCCCTGAATTTGAACTGGCATTTCAGAAATACCGGGACGATGTCCGGATCGAAATGCTTGCCCGCATCCCCCGCGATAATCGCCACCGCCTGTTCATGGGACATGGCGTCCTTGTACACCCTTTTGCTGGTGAGCGCGTCGTAGACGTCGGCCACGGCCATCAGTCTTGCCGAGAGCGGTATGTTTTCCCCTGAAAGCCCTTCGGGATAGCCTGTGCCGTTCCATTTTTCATGATGGGAATAGACGATTTCCTTGGCGTAGCGAAAAAAAGTCTCGGTCTTGTTCATCAGCTGCTCCGCCCGCAAAATCGCCTCTTTCCCCAGCGTCGTGTGGGTTTTCATGATCTCGTACTCTTCCCGGGTCAGCGGACCCGGCTTCTGCAGAATATAATCCGGGATGCCCACCTTCCCGATATCATGAAGCGGAGCAGAGGCGGCAATCAGATCGACGCTCTCCTGGCATAAATACGAGCTGTACTTAGGGGTCTGGCTAAGCTGGGTGGCCAATTCTTCGACATACAGCTTCGTCCGCTGGATATGGTTCCCCGTATCGATATCCCGGATCTCGGCAAGAGCGGCCATGGACATAATGCTGACTTCCTGAATCAGAGATATTTCTTTGATCCGTCTGGAAATTTCGGTCTCAAGAAAATGGTTCTTGTCCTTGAGGAAATCCTTCGACCGCTTGAGCGTCAAATGGGTCTTCACCCTGGACAGCAGAATTGGCGAGCTGATCGGCTTCGTAATATAGTCAACCGCTCCCAGCTCGAACCCTTTATTCTCATCCTCTACATCTTCCTTGGCAGTCAGGAAAATCACCGGAATATCCTCCAGCTCCCTGTCCATCTTCAGCCGCCGGCATGTTTCATAGCCGTCCATCACCGGCATCATGATGTCGAGCAGAATCAAATCGGGCGGAGCGGCTTTGGCTACTGCAAGCGCCCTCTCGCCGTTTGTTGCAACTTTCACTTTATACCGCTCTTTCAGCAGGCCGCTCAGTAAAGCAATATTGTCAGGCGTGTCGTCCACCACTAAAACAACGGGTCTCAGGTCAAGCATCCTTATCAACCCCTATATCCAAGTTGCCGTTCCTTACCGCCCTTTCAATCCGGTCAATCGCGTCTTCGTAATCGAATATTCCGATCGAGCGGGCCGTTAAGCGCCATTCCTCCGGCTCCATCCATGCCTTCAACTGGTCCTTGACCGATTGAAAATAATCGGATGCTTCACTGTCGCTCTCCTTCAGGAGTACAAGCAATTTGCTTACGGCCTGCTCCGCTGGACGGGTTGGAACCTGTACCTCGATTTCGAGCAGACGTGCTTCCCGTAAACGGGCCCGGATTTCTTCCGTTATGCTCAGGACACCGGCTTCGAGCTTGCCCAGAACCAGATCGGTCTCCTCTCCGGCAAGCCCCGCCGCCAGCATCGTAACGGCTTCGTCGGCCAGAAGCTGCACTTCCAGGGCGCCGATATTACCGGATACGCCTTTTAAGTTATGGGCGAGCCGGTGAGCCGTCGCGAAATCCTGCCGCTGCGCGGCCCTTTTGACCTGCATCACGGTATTTCCGTGGTTGTCCGCATATTTCTGCAGCAGGCTGACGTACAGCTTGACATTGTACCCGGTCCGCCTAAGGCCGTTAACGGTATCGATTCCGGCAAATTGCGGGAAGTACGGAGCCTCGAAAGGAGCCCCGATACCTTGTTCTTCAATCGCAGCCGGGCGGCTATCGCTCATCGGCTTGCGCTTCCGGTCGTCCGATACCCATCTGTCCAGAATGGCGAACAGAATATCCGGGTCGATCGGCTTGGGCACATGATCATTCATGCCGGCCGTCAGGCACTTCTCCCTCTCCTCCGGCATCGTCCGGGCCGTCATGGCGATAATCGGCAGCCGCGGGGTCAGCTCCCGGATGGCCCGCGCGGCGGCAAATCCGTCCATTACAGGCATTTGCATATCCATCAGCACCAATTGGTAATGCTCCCCGGGCATATCCCTCACCATGCGAACGGCCTCCGCTCCATTCGGGGCGATCTCCGCTTCGATTCCCTGACTTTTCAGCAGCTCGACAGCGATTTGCTGGTTAATTTCGTTGTCTTCGGCCAACAGGACCCTTATTCCCGCCAGATTGTAATCCTTCTCCTTTACGATTGAGGCAACGGACAATCCCCCGTTAAGGGGAGTGAACCGACTGATAATCATGTCATAGAGCAGTGACTGATTGACCGGCTTGACCAAATAATCGTCTACATTCCCGGTGTCAGTCTGGTTAAGGAAATCGTCCCTTCCGAAAGCCGTAACGAGGATCACTGCAGGAACATGCCTTAAAGACGCGTTGTTTTTAATCCTTCGGGCGAGTTCGGTGCCGTATTTGCCCTCGATCTCCCAGTCCAGGAACACGGCATCGAATGGCTCACCGCCATCCGCCTGTTCAAGAGCGAGCAGCGCCTCTTCGCCGGATGACACGGCCGCCGCCCTGCATTCAAAATCCCGCAAATAATCGGCCAAAAGCTCTCCGGCTGCCCGATTGTCATCTACGACAAGCATCCGGAGCCTTCCCAGCTCCGCGGGTACCGCTCTGGCCGTAGAGACGGTCTCCGCGCCGACTCCGAACCAGGCCGTAAAGGCAAAGGTGCTTCCCTCGCCCTCCTTGCTCTCCACCCACAGCGTTCCTCCCATCATCTCGACGAGTCTGCGGCTGATGGCAAGCCCAAGGCCCGTACCGCCGAATTTGCGTGTGGTCGAGTTGTCCGCCTGGGTAAACGCCTGAAAAAGTCTGGCTTCCGCTTCTTTGCTGAGGCCGATGCCCGTATCCCGCACGCTGATTTTGAGCTTGATCCTGTTGTCTACACGGCGGACCTGCTCCGCCCGGACAACGACTTCGCCCTTCTCGGTGAATTTTACCGCATTGCTTACCAGATTGGTCACGATCTGCTGAAGGCGGAGCGGATCGCCGGTCAGATTCTGCGGAACATCGGCCGGTATGTAATACATCAGCTCCAGGCCTTTTTCGTAAGCGGACTGGCTTGACAGGGCGACCGAATCAGTGATCACCTCCTGAAGCTCAAACCCGGTTTCCTCAAGCTCCAGCTTGCCGGATTCGACTTTGGAGAAATCCAGAATCTCGTTGACAATGCCAAGCAGGGAGGTCCCGGCATTATGGATTTTGGACAAATAATCCCGCTGCTTGGGACTGAGCCCGGTTTTGAGCGCCAGATGAGCCAGTCCGATAATCGCGTTCATTGGCGTTCGGATTTCATGGCTCATGTTGGCGAGAAACTGCGACTTGGCGGCCGTTGCCTCTTCGGCGACGTGCAGAGCCGTTTTAAGCTCCTCTTCCTTCTTCTTCGTCTCGGTAATATCCTCGGAAACTCCCAGAAGAAAGAGCGGCTTGCCGTCGGCATCCAGAATCGGCACCTTTGAGGCATGGACATACCGGAGAGAGCCCTCCTCGCCGTCGCCCGGCAAAATTTCAATTTCGTTCACGGCCTGCCCGATCTCCAGAACCTTCCGGTCCGTACTGTTCAGCTTCCTTGCCACCTCTTTCGGGAACAGATCATAATCGCACATCCCCGGCATTTCATCTGTCGACAGACCAAGGAAATCGGCGCAGGCCTGATTCGCTTTGTAGAAATTGAGCGTTTCGGCGTCCTTGACGTACAGCATGACAGGAATATGATTGATGATGACATCGAGGAAATTCCGGCTTTCCAGCAGCTCTTTTTCCTTCGTCTTCAGATCCGTAATATCCGTCATTATGCCTAAGTATCCTCCCTCGGAGCCGTCGGAGCGGTGATAGGCCGAAAGGGAATACAAAATATCATGCTCTTTTCCGTCGGCGAAGGGCCTTCTGAGCTGCCTTTGGGAGGGCCGGCCATTTCGGCTCACTTCTTTGCGCATGTCGTCCAGTACCCGATAGCTGTCACGTGGCATGTACGACAAGTCCCTCGCATGCAGTCCGGTCAGTTCCTGGCGATTCACATTAAACGCACTTTCGTAAGCGGTATTGCAGCCAAGGAAATAACCCTCGACGTCCAGGTAAAATAACGGGTGGGGCAAAGTGTCAATGAGCTGGGAGGTGAAATAGAACTGGTCGGACAGCTCCCTTTTGATGCGTTTGTACTCGGACACATTCTCTTTAATTCCGACATAATGGGTGATGTTCTGGCTGCTGTCCTTGATGGACGAAATAATGGCGGCTTCCATGTACTTCTCTCCGCTCTTCTTCTTGTTGATGAATTCCCCCTGCCACTTGTCGCCCCGGCTGATGGTTCGCCACATTTCCCAGTACATCTCGGGCTTTGCTTCTTCCGATTTCAGAATACCCGGCGTCTTGCCGAGCAGCTCTTCCTTGGTGTAACCGGTCAACTCCGAGAAATAAGGATTGATGTACTGGATCCGGCTGTGCGCATCGGTGATCACAATGGAAAGCGGCGACTGCTCGATCACATTCAGATACAGGCGCAGCTGCTCGTTGTATTTCTTCTCGGTTTCCAGCAGCTGTTTGGCCGCCCGGAACTGCTTCACGTACAGGCGTACGATAAAATAAGCCATAACGAATATCGCCAGATAAACGATGCTATGTATGGAAGCCAAGAGCGGCATCCTCCCCTCAGAGTCTTCCTGGTTTGCCTGAAAACTCCCTTTATCTTTTCTTCGACATCGTTCAACAAAAAAATTAGACCGAGCACTCACTGGTTGCGCTTACAAAAATAATATTGTGACAGCCCGCCGCCATAAATTCAAACAGCCGCCAAGCGCCCTTATCAGGCTGCCCGGCGGCTGTATCTTCAGAAACTGAAATTGATCCTATTTTACCGTTTCATTGTACTGCTTGAGCTTGTCTGTGATCTGCGCCGCCGCATCCTGGAGCGCCTGTTCCGGCTGCTTCTGTCCGTTCAGCGCCTCTTCGATGGCTCCTTCAACGATTTGGCGCGCTTCCGGGAAAATGCCCATGACCGCACCCGAAGTAGCATTCGAGGCGCTTGAAGCGTGAAGCTGATCAACAGCAGTCTGGAACTGCGGGTATTTGGCCATGTTGTCTTTCAGAACCTGCTGGTCGTAAGCGGCCTTCGTGATGGGGAAGTAACCGGTGCTTACGCTCCATTCGGCCTGTACTTCCGGCGAAGCCACATATTTGATGAACTCCCATGCGGCTTTCTGCTCCTCGTCCGGCTTGTTGTTCATGATATAAAGGCTGGCTCCGCCGACAACGACGCCTCCTTCTTTGACACCTTCCGGTCTCGGCAGGAAGCCGGTACCCACCTCGAACTTGCCGCCTACCGCATCCACCATCTTCCGGAGCGCCGCCGTCGAGTTCAGGGTCATCGCCACCTGTCCGGCGGCAAATGCGCTGTCCGTGTCGTCCGTATCCCGTCCGAGGTTGGCGACAGCTTTTTCATCCACCATCTTTTTCCACCAATCCAGCGTCTTCACTCCGGCCTCCGATGCCAGCAGAGACTCTGTCGCAGCTTGATCGCGGCCATTACCGCCGTTCACATACTCCGCGCTCTGATTGGCGAATAGCTGCTCCATGAACCAGCCGTAGATTGCGATAGCCGCTCCCGGCTTGCCGTTCTTGCTCAGCGCTTTGGCGGCCGCTTCAAATTCCTCGAAGGTCTTGGGCGGATTCTCGGGATCGAGTCCCGCCGCTTTAAAGGCATCCTTGTTGTAATAAAGAATCGGATTGGACGTGTTGAACGGCATCGCGTTCAGCTGGCCGCCGATCGTATAATAGCGGGTGATGTTCGGTTCCAGGGAAGACAAGTCAAATTTATCCTCGTCGATAAACTTCTGCACCGGGGTAATCATCTTGGAGTCGATCATAAACTTACTGCCAATCTCATATACCTGGATCAGATCGGGGCCGCTGGCCGAGCCGAGCGACGCCTTCAGCTTGTTGAGGCTCTCATCGTATTTGCCCTGGTAGACAGCTTCAACCTGAATCTCCGGATGGCTTGCGTTAAAATCGGACACGATCTTGTTGATCGCTTTCTCTCCGGCGCCGGACATGGAGTGCCACCAGGTGATCTTCACCGGTGCAGACGCGGCGTTAGCCGTCCCTTTATCGCTTCCCGCTTCGTTGTTAGACGACGTGTTGTTTGCTTCAGTGTTCGCGTTAGCGCCCGAATTCCCTCCGCAGCCTGCCAAGACCAGCATCAGCATGGCGAGCACCAGAATCATTCCTCGTCTGAAACGCAGTCTTCCAAAGCCAAACCTTTTCATTGTCTTAACCTCTCCTTTTCCATTATCCGTCTTTTGGTTATATCTATCATCTGCAGGATGCAGCTGATTTCTCGGTTGGCCCCAGTCTTCTAGCCTTTCAGCGCTCCCGCCGACATGCCGCGCACCAGCTGCTTCAAGCCAAACACGAGCAGCAGCAGCGAAGGCAGAATCGCGAGCGTGATGCCGGCGAACACGAGGTTCCATGACGTCGATTCCTGAAATTCCAGCATGGAAATGCCGATTTGCACCGTCCGCATCCCTTCGCTGTTCGTAATCAGCAGCGGCCACAGATAAGCGTTATACATGTTCAAGAAGGAATAGACGGCTAAGGTGCCAATCGCGGGACGGGACAGCGGCAGCACATGCTGCAAAAAATAGCGGATATGCCCGCAGCCGTCCATCCGGGCCGCTTCGAACAGCTCTTTCGGCAGCTGAAGAAAGAACTGGCGCAGCAGGAAGGTGCCGAAGGCCGTCGCCAGAAACGGGACGGTCAATCCCTGATACGTATCGAGCCAGTTCAGGCTGCGGACGGTCAAGTAATTCGGGATCATCGTCACTTCCCAAGGAACCATCATCGAAGCCACGAACAGGCTGAAGATGAAGCTCTTGCCCTTGAACTCCATTTTGGCAAAAGCGTAAGCCGCAAGACTTGCCGTAATAAGCTGCCCCGCCATCACGATGCCCGACACGAGAAACGTATTCCCGATGAATGCCGCAATCGGCACGATTCCGAATACGTCGATGAAATTGGACGGATTGAACGTGTGCGGAACGATGGACGGCGGGAAGGCGCTCGCTTCCTCCGGCTTCATCACGGACAGAAAGAAGCTGTACGACACCGGATATAGTGTGAATACGGCAAGCACGGTTAAGATGAGATAGACGGCGGCCCGTTCGGCGCTACGCTTGTTCATTGATAATGCACCTTCCTTTCCACCCATTTGAACTGAATCAGGGTAAGGAGCAGGATCACCAGGAACAGCATCAGCGCCTGCGCGCTGCCGGTTCCGAACCGGAAATTGACAAAGGCCTCACGGTAAATGGAGTAGACGAAGACATTTGTACTGTTCATCGGACCGCCCTGGGTCAAAATGTTAATCTGGCCGAACGATTGAAAGGCGCTGATAATCGACACGACCAGAACGAAGAACAGCGTCGGAGACAGCAGCGGAACCGTAATCCGGCGGAACATGGCGAGCGGCCCCGCTCCATCGATCTTGGCGCTCTCGTACATATCATCCGGAATGCCCTGCATGCCGCTGGAAATGACAATGTAATTGAACCCAAGATTCATCCAGACGGTCATGAGCGAGACGGACAGCAGCGCCCACTTCGGATTGGTCAGCCAAGGCACCGGCGCGAAACCGGCCAGCTCCAGCCCGTAGTTCAGCATGCCAAGCGACGGATGAAACAGGAACTTCCAGATGACGGCCGCAGAACCCACGGACAGCACCATCGGAAGCGAGAAGGCGAACTGGAACAGCCGCTTCCCCCTCAGAAGATTGTGGGTGAGCGCCGCAAGCGCGAGCGCGATCAGCATTCCTGCGGGAACGGTGAGAAGCGTGAACAGCGCGGTGACACGAATACCGTCCAGGAACAGGCCCGATGAGAATAAGGAATTGAAATTATCCAAGCCGACAAAAGAGGCTACTCTCCCGGCCGGGTCCGTGCTGTACAGGCTGAGGTACACCGACCGCAGCAGAGGATAGAACATGAATACGCCGAACAGCAGCAGCGAGGGGGCCAGAAAAACATAGGCAAGCATGTTTTCCCGTATTTTCAGCCTTTTTAAGGATATAGACCGCCGGGCAGCAGCGGAAGAAGCGCGTCTTGTTCCGGCAGGAAGGCTCCATTGATTATCAAGCTCGCTCAAGGTGAATACCTCCTTATTCGTTGAAATCTGCTTTTGTACAATCCTCTGCAAGTGTAAGACTTGAATGTAAAACGAAAACGCAGGGAAATTCTGGCTGAGGTAAAACTTTAGTAAAACTGTTAACCGAATGAAAAACACAAAAAAGCCGTCCCGTAAATTTGCATACTCGGGGACAGCTTCGGTTATAGGGTCGCGGCCAGCGGGCCTGGGCTTCAAAAGAAACGGAATTCCTCCATTTTAATTTTGTCGAAAAGGCCCCATGCCAAGCCTGAAAGGGAAATCCTCCCTCTTAATCAGGCTTTTTTGCTGAAAACAAAGAAATCGCAGTGTATAAGCCGGAGCTTTTCCCGTTTATACTCTGCGACGCTCATTTTTCTTATAATAAAGGGGAGCTTTTCCCGTTCATCTTTACTCCTGCCTGCAGATAGTGAAGCCCATTCATAGCCCGCCGCTCCCATTCCACTGGCAAGGTCAGCTAATCCTGCATCATGCTCTCAAACAGCCTTTCGGTATCCTCCCGCTTGCACAGCTCCCGCTCGGGATTCATGACGGCGGCCGCTCCGGCGGCGATGCCGAAGCGGACGGATTCCGCCAGCGGCCCTCCCTGCTCCAACCGGTAGACGACTCCGGCCACCAGGCTGTCGCCCGCGCCCACAACGCTGACAACGGGTACCTTGGGAGCAGAGATATGCTCGGCTCCTTCCTTGGAGATCATAAAGGCGCCCTTCGCTCCCAGCGAAACGATAACCGCTTCGGTCCGGCCTTCCGCAATGAGCTTCTCCGCTGCAGCCTTCACGTCGTCGTCCCCTGAAAGCGTCATTCCGGTCAACTCTTCGAGCTCGCGGGCATTGGGCTTTAGCAGATACACGCCCGCATCGGCTGCCCGTTGAAGAGCTTCTCCCGAGGTATCCACGATGACCCGGCAGTTCCAATCCTTGACGGATTTGATGATCTGCGCGTAGTAATCCGCCGGGCATCCTGGCGGCAGACTGCCGCTTAGGACCAGATAATCCGGCTTGGTCTTGAGCTGATTTAATTGATCCAGACACCGCTGCCGGTCTTCCTCGCCAAATGCCGGACCCGGCATATCGAATCGAAACTGCTGCCCGGTCGACTCCTCCAGAACAATCAAATTCTCCCTCGTTTGTCCCTGAATCGGAATAGACTGATGCTCTACGCCCTCTTGCTCCAGCATTTGATGGATCAGCTGCCCGTGCAATCCTCCCGACGTGTACAGAGCCAAAGCCTTTCCGCCCAATCTGTGGATGGCTCTGGAGACATTAACCCCGCCTCCTCCGGGTTGATAGGTGGCTTCACGGCAGCGGAGTTTATGGTCGGGAACCACCTGCTTTATGGCTGTGCTGGCGTCCACGCTTGGGTTAACGGTCAAAGTAACAATCATTTCCGCATCTCCTTTTTTGGGGAACCTCGTTATATTCTACCTAAACGGTATACTTCACATTTACCCTTTTTATACATGGGCAGGCCGAACCCGAGTAAATTCCCCCAAAAAAAACATACGGCCCGTCGTCACCCGGCTGCTCCTATCCTATCATCCGAAGAATCAGTCTTCCCCACGGTTCATCAGCTCCGTCTGCGCCTCCAAAGCCGGTAGCCTTTCCTGACCGCTTCCAGCACCTTGTCCGGGACCGGAAACACGCCAAGAGAAGCAACCGGCCGGTACAGACGGCTGTAAGCTTTTTTAAAATCGCTCCACATCGTGCAGTCTTCCTGCTTCAAAAAATCCGAAATGTCCACGATCAGGCCGCGCCCGTCCCCCAGCATGACATTTTTGGCGTGGACATCATGGGGGTGGAGCCCCCGGGAAACAGCATATTCCAAGGCCTCGTCAATGTCGCGGACGGCCTGATCAGTGATGGGAATCCCCCGCTTCATGCAATTGTAGAAGGTTACTCCCCTAAGCCGCTTGAGCAGCAAAAAATTAGGGCCGGCATAGTAAAGCAGCGAGTAGGCGGGATGCGAACCGAGACGCCGGTAAACCTCCACTTCTTCTTGAAGGCCCGGTCTTCCGGGAGCATATATCTTCACCGCGTAATCCTCGTACTCCGGATGGAAGAGCACCGCCGCATAATTACCCGATCCCAGCAGCACCCACGGCCTCGGAACGCTTCGGACCTCGATCGGGTCCTCCGGTTCCACGCTCTCCAAGACCAGATGCTCCAGAAGCTCTTCCTGTATGATTTCCAGCAGCTTCTCCATGCCTTACCCCCTGCGGCTTCATTCGACCATTTCAGTCACGGTTCTGCCCTCCGGCAGCCCTTCTCTGTCTCCAGTTTAAGGCATATTGTGCAAAAACACATCCAAAGACCACAGCAATGGCTCAGTGGCGGTGTTCTTACGGCTTATACAAACAAACAGGCCGGCCAAGGTTTGATCCTTGACCGGCCTGCAGGTATACGGTTCCTTATGGAACCGGCTCCGAAAAATGTACGAGAATTATGCCAATACGCCCAGCGCATATCCGATAATGCCTACGGCGAATAAAGCAAAGATCAGTGCGATTGCGTTCACTTTCTTTTTCAGCAGCTTCATGCACAGGAAGGTCAGCAGCAGAGGCAGCAGTCCCGGCATCAACTGGTCGAGAATCATTTGGACCGTAGTAATTACTTCTTTGCCATCAGCGCCCGTATATTTGGAAACTACGAGCGGCACGTTGATACTAGTCCATTTGGAGACTAACGCGCCCATGACGAATAGCCCTAATATGGAGGCCGATTCTGTCAACTTGCGCAGGCGGTTGCCGGACATATCGGATACAATTTCCGTACCCTTCTCATAGCCGTATTTCAAGCCGTACCACTTGGTCGCCAGACGGCACACGTTGAAGAGAAGGAAGAACAGGAGCGGTCCGACAATGCTGCCGGTCAGAGCGATGGAAGCGCCAAGCGCCGCGAGTACCGGACGGAGGGTTCCCCAGTAAATTGGATCGCCCACACCGGCGAGCGGTCCCATCAGACCGACCTTTACACCGCTGATGGTGGCATTATCAATCGGCTGGCCGTTGGCCTTCTGTTCTTCCATTGCGGCCGTTACGCCCATAATCGGGGCAGAGATAAAAGGCTGGGTATTGAAGAACTCCAGGTGCCGCTTTAATGCTTCTTTCTGATCTTCTTTCTTGCTGTATAAGCGCTTGATTGCCGGGATTAGCGTTACGCAGAAGCCGATCGACTGCATCCGTTCAAAGTTGAACGATCCAAGCAGAAACCAGGAGCGAACAAACATGTTGTTTATATCTTTTTTTGTTAATTTCTTATCTTCCATTGTATAATCCCCTCTTTCTTTGGAAGCTTGCTACAGCTCATCGATTTCTTCGACCGCCGCGCTCTGCGCGTTATATTTCGGATTCAACTGGATGTACAGGATGGCCAGAACCGCGCCTACAATACCGAAGCCGACGAGGTTAATGCCGGTAAAGGCCGCAACGACAAAGCCCAGGAAGAAGAAAGGCATCAGGTACCGGGCGGACATCATGTTGATAACCATGGCATAACCGACGACTACGATAAATCCGCCCGCAATTTGCAGGCCTCTCGTAACAACTTCAGGAATCGCATCCAGCAGGCTCGAAACGAGTCCCGTTTCTGCTGCAACCGCTACCAAAACAGCCGGTAGTGCGACGCGCAGACCTTGGAGCAGCAGCGCTATAAAGTGGCATAGCTCAATTCCCCTGAAATTCGATGATTCCGCATATTTATCCGCCAAATGCTGGAAGAATACGGTGATCGTCCGGACAAAAATGGTAAGCACCTGGCCTGCGGCCGCAATCGGTATAGCGACGGCAATACCGGCGCCTATCGATTGATGACCCACGATGACAAGGATCGTCGAAACCACACTCGCGAGCGCGGCGTCGGGAGCCATGGATGCGCCGACGTTCATCCAGCCCAGCGCCATAAGCTCCAATGTACCGCCAAGAATAATCCCGGTCTTGATATCGCCGAGGACCAGACCGATCAGCGTGCACGCAATCAGCGGACGATGCGTCTGTCCTTCGTCGAGTACACTGCCCATGCCGCATATGGCCGCAACAATCGCTACCATTACGATTTCAAAAGTACTCATGTTATAACCCCTCTCTTATTTCCTTTTGACTATAAATCCTGAATCTTGGACATCAGATTCACCTTTGGATCGCTGGCGACTTTTCTGATTTCCAATTCGATTCCCTTTTCATGAAGCTTGCGGAACGCTTCGACGTCCTGCTTGTCGACCGATACCGCTCCGGTAATCTGTGTCTTGCCCTCTTTATAGCACATGCCGCCGACATTCACCGATTTGAACGGCACCCCTCCTTCCACCACCCGCACTACGTCGGTCGGGTTGGTAAACAGGAACAAGGTTTTGAAGTCGGCATACTTTGGATTGTTGTAGGCCTCGATCGCTTTATCTATGGTAACGACATACGCCTTGATCCCCGGAGGAGACACTTGCAGCAGCAGGGTCTTCCGCAATGTATCCGCTGCCACTTCATCGCTCACCGCGATAATTTTGTTACACTTCGTTTCTTTAACCCAAACCGTAGCAACTTGACCGTGAATCAGGCGGTCGTCAATCCGAACAAATGAAATTTCCATCTTACAACTCCTCCTCTGCTTGACTATCTCTTATGCTGCGGAACGATTTCATTGAATCACGGCCAGCGTCGATCGCCAGTTGAGCCAATCCTTCCAGATGCTCCGATGAACGGTTGACCAGAACATCAACAACCATAGGCAGGTTCACTCCGGATACAATGTCTATGTTCTCATAACCGGCAGCAATCCGGCTGGCGGCGTTGTAAGGGCTGCCACCAAACAAATCGACAAGAAAAATAGCGCCGTCGCTCCAATCAAGCGTTTCCAAAGCTGCTTTGAATTTATCGACAAGCCCGCTAACGCTTTCACCGGGTTCAAATGTAACTCCCGCCACATTTTCCAACTGTCCGTAAACCATCGATGTCGACCTCAGCAGCTCTTCCGAAAATTTCCCATGTGTGCCAACAATAACTCCAATCATTTACTTCACCTCCTTGAATTGCCCTTCGTCCATATTAAATATGCAAGACCCGTGCCAAACTTCTGTATCGCCCAAAAATATTTTATAAAAAACAAAAATCCCCGCTGTATCGGGGATTTCCGTTCGATAGAAAACACAAGTTTTTGGTTCTATTTTTTATCGGTCATACACAAATGTAAACGCTTCATACTCTAGGCTTCTATATTGGGGTTGTTTTATATACATCGCTCAACATTTCGCAAATATAATATTTTTCATCATCGGTCAGGGTCAAATTAATACCTGAGGCGAAAATGCCGCAGGCCCGGTTCACCGCAGTCATAATTTGAGGATCGAGCGTCTCCGTCTCCCCCCGGTAAACCAGCCCGTCATGGATAACCATCCGCTCCAGCGCGTGGGCCGTATGAATGGCAAGCTGGACTTTCATCGCATATTCAAATTCGATCTTAAGTTCCTGTTCCAGCTCCTGAACGAATTTCATCAAGGTTCCCAATATTTTATGGGGATTCAGGTACGTCAGAAATTCCTTCAGACTGTCCTCGCACAAATCCTTGATGACGACGCTCTCGCTTGCCTGCACTACAGGCAGCTCATGATTCAGGAGCAGCTCCCGCAGCAGCTCTTCGCCGCTTGCTTCAAGCAGCTGCTCTAGTGGAATGAACGGAACGGTCTTGTCGCCTGGACGCTTTACTCCAATAACAGCCAGAACGTCCTGTTTGGCCTGCAGCTCTTTGACCACCTTGTCGAGTTCTCTGATTCCCGCCGGGATTACCGTTATTTTCTTCTCAGTAAGGTCGTACACGATTTTTTCCACAAATTCCTTAACCTTGATCGCGGCGCCTCGGCCGGAAGAGCAGACCGTGACAATGACCTTGTTATCCAATATGGCATTCACTGAAGCATCAATATTGTTATAGCCTCTGAAATCCTTCAGCGACCGGTAAATGTCCTCAAGCTCCATATCGAGTATGCTGGCTTTTCTCACGGCTTCAAGCGTAAGCGGCGTGGACACCATGTCGATCGTCTTGACCTTGATTCCGACCCGTTCCATGATGGTTGCTTCAAAGCTGAGCAGGGAGCCCATATCCACCAGCATCAGCACCCCTCTGCCGCTGTCGATGCTCTTCACCTTGTCGATAATTATCTCCAAAATCTCTCTTGGGCTGACATCAAGCGGCATATCGACTGCGCAAATATTCGAGCTGCCAAGGAGACTGTCTACAACGCCGACGATGCTGCTCGCCGTACTGTTGCCGTGCGCGGCCACAATAATTCCCACATTGCCCTGACGCTCCTCCTCCACCGATTTGAGCAGGATCGCCACATACGTAACCTCGGCTCCGGGCACGTCGATTCCGAACCGGGCTTCGATCATGTCCTTGATGGTCAAGGCCACTCTGTATTCTTCATCATTCTGGTTAACGGGATCGTAGACAGGCTTGCCGCCGTATTTTTTCTCCCGAATCCGCTTGAGAAAGGCGCTCAAATGAAGACTGAAGGCATAGACGAACCGCTCGCTGCATTTTCGGTCCAGCTCCTCCTCCACCAGCAGCTTCACCTGCTCGGCAAATTCAAGAACTTCATTGTCGACGATCTTGAGAATACGTTCCCGGCTTCCCTTCAGATTGTAGAACCGGTTATAGAAGCTTTTGATATGGATGTTGACGTCCGTGGTGATGAACCGATTAATGTAGCTGTCGTCCAGACCTTCGTCCTTGAGCAGGCTTATTTTGTCCTCTATCAGCTTGTACAGGTTGAACGGCGGCTCCAGTACGTCCTCTTCTTCCGTTACATGGCTGCCCTCCGGCGTAATGTACAGCTGGGATGCAATCGCTCCGAATTCCTCAATCTCCCTGCGGTTCTTCCCAATGTTGAACAGACCTTCCCGGATATTGCCCGGCAGCAGTTTGAAGTCGAGAATAATTTCATCGCGATTCTCGCGGATGCTGTTCAGAAACCCTTTGGCGCAAACGAGCTGGATATTCGATTTAAGCTGCCCGATATTGCCGTAGGTGACACTACCGATCAGCGCTTTGACGACCTCGGATTCGACCTTGATCGGCTTGTTGACCCGAAGCGCCTCGCTCTCTAGCAGATGCTTCAGAATCTGAAGCTGCTCCGCGGGCGTGCGTTCCTGCAAAGGAGGAATGTTGATGGTGATCGGGATGCGCCGGATAAAGGTCTTCAGCATGGAAGAGCCCGGATCTTCCGTCGTGGCTGCAACAAGCAGCACATTCGCACTCCGGTTCCGCTCCGATTCCCCGAGCTTGTTGTACGTGTGCGTATCCATGAAATAGAAAATCATTTCCTGGCCTTCCGGCGGCAGGCGGTGAATCTCGTCGAGAAACAGAATGCCTCCGTCCGCTTTTTCCACGAGCCCCTTTTTTTCCGAATCGGCTCCGGTAAAGGCCCCTTTGACATGGCCGAAAATATGGGAAATCAGCAGCTGGGGATTGTTGTAATAATCCGCGCAGTTGAATACGATAAAGGGGGACTCCTCGGAAAACCGCTTCATATGCTTGCCGTAGTTGTACATCAGCCTGGCAAACAGCGTCTTGCCGACCCCTGTCTGACCCACAATCAGCGTATGCAAGCCTCTCGGCGGGTACAAAATGGCAGCCTTTCCCTGCTCGACCTGATTGCGCATGCTGGCCTTGAAGCCGATCAGGGAATGGAACGGATCAACCTGTTCCCCGGGCCGCAGGATCTCATCCAGACTCCCGACCTCAATCTGCTTCTCTTTGAGCTGAATCCGGAAGATCTCCTCAACCGTCTGCTTATGCAGAAATTTCACCGGTCTTCCCTTGATTTTAATGATTTGGTCGGCGCGGAGAAGGTCGCTCAGCTCTTTGCTCACATTGTTTCTCAGCATGTTCTGATGAGCGGCGATTTCCGCCGCGGTAATCCCTCCGTCGTACAGCAAATGTTCCTCGGCAAGCTTTTTGGTATGCTCTGCAATATATTCTAAAATCTTATCGATTCTTTTCATTTGCACACCTCCTGTCGTCATTCTCTTCGCAGTAAGCGCTTACTAATATAAAATACTTTAGATATCCAGTATATATGAACCGGGAATGAATCTCTATTTAAAAACGCACCCTATAAAAATGTGACAGATTCAATGTGCAAAAGCAACACTAAAAAAGTGCAAATAAAAGCTCCTGATTGGCAGGAAACTTGCATCGGATTCGCGAAGTCTTTTTCTACTATAGATAACTGACACGGTAATGGCCCGCTGTGTTGTTCCCGAAGGAGCTGTGACAGATCATGATACGATTCGGATTAAAGCAAGAACAGACCTTGAAGCTGACAATGACGCCCGAGCTGAGGCAGGCCATCCAGATTCTGCAATACTCTTCGGCCGATCTGATGTCCTACTTGCGCGAACAGGCGAATGAAAATCCGGTGATCGATCTGAAGGAATACGATCTTTCCATGTCGGGTGCAAGCAGCGGGCAGGAACGGACAGGGAAAGATTATTCCAAGTCAAAAAGCGAAAATTCCGTTGACCTTTTGGAATGGATCGCCGAACCGGCGGACACGCTGTATAAGCATCTGCAAGCGCAGCTGGGACTGGTTCGCGGCCTGACCGGCATCCGGCGGAAGACGGCACTGTATCTTATCGGCAATCTGAATGAAAAAGGGTATCTGGAAACGGACGCGCCGGAGGCCGCCCGGGTGCTGGGTATTCCCGCTCACGAAGTCCTGGACACCCTTGCCCTGTTACAGAGCTTCGAGCCGGCCGGGATTGCCGCCCGCAGTCTGGAGGAATGCCTGCTTCTGCAGCTTCGGCGCAGCGGCCAGGATGATCCACTTGCCGTAGCCATAGTTCAACGACATTTGAACGATTTGGCCTGCAATCGGTTGCAAAAAATGTCGGATGCGCTCGGTGCCTCCATTCCCGTGATCCAGGAAACGGCCGACAAGATACGCAGGCTGAATCCGTCTCCAGGTGCAGCGTTCGCCCTTAACGAGCAGCAGTACATCGTCGCTGATATAACAGTAGAACAAACGGGCAGCGGGTACGCGGTCCGTCTGAGCGACATCGGCGCTCCGCAGGTCGCGGTCAACCCCCATTACCGGCAAATGCTGAGAAATCTCCCCCAACAGGAGGAGACCCGCCAATTTATCCATGACAAGTACACCACCGCCAATTGGCTGATGAAAAGTCTGGAGCAGCGCCGTCAGACGTTGACACGCGTCGCCGAGGCCATAGTGGACATGCAGCGCGATTTTTTTGACGAGGGCATTCACGGTCTTAAACCGCTTACCCAAAAAGAAATCGCCGAAAGAACCGGCCTGCACGAATCGACGGTCAGCCGGGCGGTCAGCAATAAATACATGCAGACGCCGCGCGGTCTGTTCGAATTAAAATATTTCTTCACCTCCGCTCTCGCCTCGGCGGACGGGGAATCCGCTTCCTCGGAAAGCGTCAAAAGACGGATCAAACAGCTGATCGATGATGAGGACAAACGCAAACCGCTGGCCGATCAGACAATTGCCGAATTACTTGCCAGGGAAGGACTGGAGATTTCCCGCCGAACTGTGGCGAAATACCGGGAAGAAATGCGGATTTCTTCCTCCGCCAAACGAAAACGGTTTTGAAATAAAGGCTTGTTCTCTATTTTGTCATATTTTTCGAGCTTTCTTGTCCGGCTGCTTATAATGCACGAAAAACCCCCACAATTGCTAATAATTATTTGAAAAATTGCCCAATCCCGGCCCAACCGATGTGATATTTATTTACATGACTTTCTTGAAATCTTTCTCCGATTTCTGAAAACATGATTTTTATCAATTATTTTATGGACCGGTATTGGTATATTATTAGAAAAATTTTAGGCATGTGGAGGGAATACCGATGTATTATGTACAAGAAATCACATCCGATATATTTTGGGTGGGCGGAACCGACAAAAGACTGGAACGCTTCGAGAATATGTTCCCGCTCCCTCAGGGGGTTTCCTATAATTCCCATTTGATTATGGACGAAAAAACCGCGCTCATGGATACAGTGGATGCCGCGATCAGCGCCCAGTTTCTGGAGAATATCGAGCATGTGCTGAACGGCCGTTCCCTGGACTATCTGGTTGTGGGACATATGGAGCCCGACCATTGCGCCAATATCGAAGAGCTGCTGCGCCGCTATCCTGATCTGAAGATCGTCGGCAACAAAAAGACGTTCCAGTTCATGGAGCAGTTCTATACATTCAGCAAGCCGGACAACTACCTCATCGTTAAAGACGGGGACGAGCTTCCGCTCGGCAGACGCACGCTGCGTTTCTTCATGGCTCCGTTCGTCCATTGGCCGGAGGTCATGTTCTCGTACGAAGTTTCGGAGAAAATTCTGTTCTCCGCCGACGCCTTTGGCTGCTTCGGGTCGCTTTCGGGAAATATTTTTGCCGATCAGACGGATTTTGAAGGGGTATACCTCGACGAGTCCCGCCGCTACTACTCCAATATTGTCGGCAAATACGGGCCGCAGGTGCAGACGGTGCTGAAGAAGCTGGCCAAGCTGGAGATCGAGATGATCGTTCCGCTGCACGGCCCGATCTGGCGCGAGAATCTGCCTTATATCATTGACAAATACCAGCATTGGAGCACCTATCAGCCGGAGAAGAAGGGCGTTGTTCTCGTCTATGCATCCATGTACGGCAATACGGAAAATGTGATGAACCTAATCGCGGGCAAGCTTGCCGCCAAGGGGGTTCAGGACATCCGCATGTATGATGTGTCCAAAACCCATCCGTCCTATATTATCGCGGACGCCTGGAAGTTCAGCCATCTCGTATTCGGCTCGCCGACCTACAACCTTGGGTTGTATCACGGCATGCAGGCCCTGCTTCATGAAATGGCGTCTTTGAACCTGCAGAACCGCAAAGTGTCTCTGGTCGGCAACTACACCTGGGCGAATGCCGCGGTCAGAGACATGACGGAAATTCTCGAGAGTATGAAGAAAATCGAGTTCATCGGCGAGCCATTCGAAATTCAATCCGCGCTCAAAGCGGAGCAGCTCCCCGAGCTGGACCAACTGGTCGAGGCCATCTACGCTTCCCTGAACACCGATTCGGCGGAGCTGGTTGCTGAAGGCGCCGGAACAAGCGCGAATTAATTTAGATAAATATCCAAGCAGGAATTTTGTCATTGTCATTTACCAAGCTGCCCCTAAGTCATGGGGACTAACTCCGTCTAATAGGCGGGGGCGGTCCTATGACGTTAGGAGCGGCTTTTCTTTTTGATTGGGAAGATGAAAGCCCTTCCTTCTCGTGAAGTCCCGCCGATGAATCGCCATCATAAATGGGACCGAACGCCCTTGTTCCTGTATTTTCCATTCGGTAAAATAAGCAGAGTGTGCACAAATACATAATATGGAAGAAGGAATGAGGATGCGTTCAACCACTAAGTATTCCCGGCTCTTACTCTCCGGACTAATGCTCGGCGGTCTGCTGGCAGGCTGTGCAGACCGGGAGCAATCGGGACAAAGCCCGGAGGACAGGCAGCCGGTGCAGGGGACCGGGGCCAAGACGATTCACTGGTCCTATGAGGGAGAGACTTCTCCCGAATATTGGGGGGAGCTTAGCGAAGATTTCAAGACCTGCGAAGCCGGGAAGAAACAGTCGCCGATCGATATTAAGGACGACGATGTGGTAAAAGACGCAAGTCTTTCAGCGGTTCAGGTCCATTATTCGCCTTCGGAGGTGTCTCTGGTCAACAACGGCCATACCATTCAGGTAACCGTCAAAGGGCAGGGAAACAATATCGTTCTCGAGGGCAAGACCTACACGCTGAAGCAGTTTCATTTTCATTTGCCAAGCGAGCACGAAGTAGGCGGCAAGCACAGCGAGATGGAATTACATTTTGTTCACCAGAGCGCAGATGGAGAATTTGCCGTTCTGGGCGTACTGATTAACAGCGGCGCAGAGAACTCGGAGCTGAACAAGCTGTGGTCTCGGCTCCCTCAGAAAGAAAGCGAAGAGGCAACGGAAGTCGAGGGCAAGTTCGATCTGAGCGCCCTGCTTCCGGCAAATCTTCACTCCTACCGCTACCAAGGCTCGCTGACCACACCGCCGTGCACCGAAGGGGTGCAGTGGATCGTTCTGCAGGAGCAGGTGGAATGGTCCGCCGACCAGATCGCCGCGTTCCGCAGCATTTTCCCGCATGATAACCGCCCGGTCCAGCCGCTGGACGGCCGCAAACTGGAGACGGAAGGGTAACTCTCAGCCGGAAGCAAACAAAAGACCGTATTCCCGGTAGTGGGACGGTCTTTTGCCATTTTATGAGACAATCGGGTTCATTGTGTTTTTAAGATGCCGGGACCGCCTTAGGACTCGTGCCTATCATCGTGATCCAGCCGGACCGCTTTAGCTGTGGCCTTTTTATTTCCGCTTCGGCTTGTTGTACCCCTTGTCCCCGAAGGGCTCAAGCTTCTCGATCCACAGCTCAAGTAACGCGTCCACCTCTTGCTGGTATTCGTTAAGTTCTGATATGTCGTTCATCGTTTCCTCGCGCGGTTTGATAAGGTCCAGTTCCTCGAACACGAAGCTGTCGCCGCCATAGACTTTCCAATCGGACTGCAGCTCATGGATCGAGTTCAAATTCGATTGCTGCATGAAGGCCAGCCGGTTGCGGGCCCCGGTCAAATCCATGCTGCCGAGCACCAATATTTTGCCGTTCTTTACATTTCGAATCTGGTAAACGCCCATCGGGCGAAAAGACTGCGCATACGCCGCGGCAAGCTCTTTCTTCTTCTGTTTATCAAGTGCCACTTATTCTGCCTCCTATCCTTCTTCGGACCGTTTAATAACCCATTTCCTTCAAAATTACCGACAGCGTCTTCAGACGTTCCCCAATCAGTTCCCCGTCATCGCTGAGCGCCTGGCTGAACAGCTTGATATCTTCATGGATTCTGTCGTTGTCCGTGCATACGGAGACGGTCATCGCATCTCCCTGTAATCCCACCCGGTCAATAACCGGATTCTCGGGATCGTACAGCTCCGGATACTGGTAGGCCTCCCGGAAATGAACCATGCTGCGCGTGACCAGAATGGCCAGATCTAGCACACGATGCAGCGGCAGCTCCTCTGATTGTCTGGACCACTTCTCACCGGTGTACCGCCACACTTTGGCCGAAATATCGACTTTCCCGCGGTCGTTCCATTGGGCCAAGCCTAACGAAAGCCCTTTGGCGTCCGATTGATTCGCATATCTGCCGTCGACATGTTCATAATTCTCCGATACGATAACCGGTTTATGCTTAAGCGTTGTTGGAATTTTCATTTTCATTGATCTCCTGTCGTCAGTTCAATTTCTCGATTTACTAATTTACTAAATTACTAAATTACTAAATTAGTAACAGTGACATCATATCCCAATCTACGCTTGCAGTCAATCCGAATTCTCATTCCCATAAAAAAACGCCCGTGCGCCCTCAACGGGCGCTCCAAGCGTCAATGTCCATTTATTATTCGTGCTTTCTTTGTCCGAACTTTAAACTTTGACCACCGCTTTTTTCTTGATGCGGATCACCGCGCTTTGGGGAACCCTCGCGTCATGATATACGACAAACGCTTCGTTAAAATGCCGCAGATAATCCGACTCATGGGATTTCGGAGACAGGATGATCATTTTTCTCGACAGCTCCTGCTCGTACAGCTCGAACACCTTGGACTTTCTGCCCTCGTCCAGGGCGCTGTCGAATTCGTCCAGCACGATGAATCCCGGCTCCGCCTCAATTGTCTTGAGCAGAGAAAGGGCGAACAGCAGCGAGCTCAGCGATTCCTCCCCGCCGGACACCCCTTTGCCGACCCGTCCTCCGCGGCCCTTTATGCCGATTTCCTCCAGCGGTCCCCGGTGGCCCTGCTTTCTGGCCCTGATGTTCAGGTAATACTTTACGTTTCCCTGTTTCATCTCCTGCAGCTCCCAGCTTACTTCGCCGTCAAACGAGAACAGATCCATATACCGGGTAAACCGGCTGTTAATCTGCTTGATTTCATAATCGGTCGTGCTGATCAGCTTCGCTTCAAGCTCGGCCAGACTCTCCTCCAGCTGGCGCAGAAGCATGCGGGCATTCTGCACCTCCTGCTCGCCCCGCTCGAACTCCAGCCTGACTTTCTCGTAGTTCTCCACGGCGTTCTCGTCTACCGTCTCGGCGATCGCCTGATTTAACTGAACGAGAGCGTCCTCCTTGCGCGCTTTAGCCTGCGCCGGATTCCAGTCGGCCGCCGGAGGAAAATCCGGCGATTCCTCAAGCAGTGCGGCGTATACAGAATCCAGTCGAACGGTCCAGTCGCTGTGAAACCGGCGCTCGGCCGTCCGGCTCTCCTCGGCGACTTCCAGAAGCTCCAGCCCGTCGTTCTTCTCCCGGGTCAGCGCCTCCATCGTCTTGTTCGATTCTTCGATATATTGGAGCTGCTCCCTGACTCTTCTCCTTGCCGATTCCAGCGAGCGGACAAGCCGGTCCGCTTCCTGCTCACGGTCCTGAAGTTCTCTTTCGAGCTTTTGCACCCGCTCGGCCGAAATCTCCAGCTCTCTGCCGAGCTGCCCGAAGCGCTCGATTGCGGAGCTTTCCCGGTCGGCGCGGTCATATACTTGCCGGTAGCCCTCGAGCGCTTCAATCCGGACCGCAAGCTCGGCGGCGGTCCGGTTCAGCTGCCGAGCTTCACCTGCGGATTCGTCCCGGATTTCCGTCCACTTCCGCAGCTCGTCCGTCTTCCGCTCCAGCTCCCGCTTTCTCAAATCCCGCTGGGCAACGTCGCCAACAACCGTCTCCGCTTCCTTGATCTTCTGAAGCACCGAACGGATGAGACCCAGCCGTTCCTCGCATTCCGCCAGTTCCCGGCGTTCGGAATCAAGCTGAAGCTCCAGCTTGTCCAGCTCTTCGCCGGCGTGCTTCATACGCAGCTTGATTCCGCGTGGATGGAGAATCCATTGCCTGTCCTCCTGCGCCCCTCTCCGTCCAAGGGCATCAACAAGCTGGCCGTTTCCGAGCCAAGCTTTCGAGGAAGCGACGCCGGATATCAGGGTTCCGATCCACCATAACGCTTTCTGGGCTGCAGCGTACGTCTTGTCGTCGAGATCTTGTTTCACCCGCAGCCCGAGTGGAGGCAGATCATCCATCGTCCGTTCGGGAACAACGGCCGGCAGCTCGACATGGCAGACATCGGTCGGCGCTGCGAAACTCCGGGCGTCCACAAACAGCGTATACTTGATGGCGTCCAGCCGCTCTTCCCGCTCAAGCGGAACATGCTCGTCCATTTCCAGCAGGTCCGGCAGGGTGTAGACGGTCAGACCTTGGCCGCGCAGGCGGCCGATCGATTTCGCCTGTCTCAAGCTAAGCATCCCGCCGCCCTTCATCAGCGTGAAGACCTCCTCCTTCATAGAGCGGATGCCTTGCTCCAGTTCCCTTCCGCTGTCCAGCAAGGCGGAACGCCGGCTCTCCAGGCTCTCAGCCTCGCGTTCAAGCCCGGCGCTTCCACCGTACTGGGCGAGCATCTTCTTGGCGTCGCCGAGCCTGCGGAAGTCCTCCTCCTGTGCATATTTCAGCCTGCCGACTTCCCCGCTCAGCCGATCCAAATGCGTCTGGGCCTCCCGGTACTTCTCCTCTGTCTCCAGCTCTTTGGCTTCCGTCTCCCGGAGCCTTCCCCGGTCCTGCGCCAACCGTTCTTCGACCTGTGCTCTGGAATAGGGAATCGCCCTCATCTGTTTATCCAGCTCCCGGAGAATATCTTCCAGCTGCCGGTATTCATCACTCAGCCGCTCGCGAAGGGCGCGTTCTTCGTTCGTCTGTCCTTCCAGCTCCGCCAGCAGCCCGTCCAGTTCATTCTTCTGGCGCGTCTTGTCTTCAAGCTCTTCCTGGCAGGACCGATGCTCCTCCTCCAGCCCGATTAATCGCTCCTTTTCAGCTCCCAACCGCTCTTCCAGTCCGCCGATCCGCTCCTTCAGCGCATAGCTTTCCCTGCTGAACAGCCGTTCAAGCGCCGCCGAGGCGGTCAGCGCAGTATGGAGTCCCAGCCTCCGGCGTTCGTTCCTTCCGAGCAGCCGGTCCCGCTCCTGCTGCCAGTTGCCCAGGTTCAGCTTGTGCGAATGCTGGTTACTTTCCGCCGTCTGGAGCGCGGAGAGCGCATCTTTTCGTTCCTCTTTTACCTTCTCCCAATTATGCTGCATCCGGTCAATACCAGTCATTTCGCTGAAGATACGGAAGCGCTCCTCCGGCCGCATGACAGCGAACTGGTTCACATCCTGCTGATACCAGATCAAATAAAAGGCGTCGGGGGCCACCTTATATTTATGCTTCAGCTGCTGGCGGTACTCATGCAGATCATTGGCGCTGTCCCCGGGGGTGTAACGCGTCTCTGTCTCCCATTTCCAGGCTTCTTCCCCTTCGCAAATGTAATACTCCTTGCGCAGTGGCTCCCCGGGCTGCTGCTCCAGATTCAACCGGAAGCCGATGTAAGCTCCAGCATCAACGGGGCTGTCCCCGGTATTGGCAAAAACAAGCTGAATCGCCGCTCGCCACACCCGGTCTGGCGGTAAATTCCGCGAACGCAGCCCTTCCAGATCCACTTTGGAAGAGGCAAGCACCGCTCCAAGGCAGAACGTGATTGTCGATTTTCCCGAGCCGTTCGGCCCGCCTATCAGCACATGATCATCAGCTCCGCCCCATTCCAGCCGGGTATCGGTGAAATCGCGGATGCCGCTAAACTCCAGTGCCCAAGGATTCACATTCCCTCACCTGCCTCGAGATTATAGCGTTTGAAGAACTTTAGTACATCGTCCATATTCAGCTGCTGCGAATGGCTAAACTCGGCAAAACGTTTCAAATAGGAGTCCGAGAACAGCCGGGCCCCGATCGCTGTCAGCGCATAGGCTTCCTCACCCGATGGATGCTCGTATCTGGACACGGCGCCAAGCTTGATAAGCGTGTCAAGGTTCGCAAGTATTTTCCGCCTGACGTCAAGAGACTCATGCCCGAACGCCTCAAGCAGCTGGGTGAACAGTGTGAAATCGTTCCGGAGCACTTCCTGGTGATAAAAAATAAACATCAGCAAGGCCAGGCTTTCGGAAGGCAGCAGCTCTCTGGCCTGTCTGGCGGGAACATGAATCAGCACAACGGCCCGGTCCCGCCGCTCGTCATAGACCAGCCTGTAGTAGCGGGAGACGGCCTGATTCACTCTTTTCAAAAAAGAGACAAACCCCTGCCCGTCATCCGGACTCAGCTTCAATATCTTCATCACTTCCCGTCTGGACAAGCCGAAGGTGTCACTGCGCACCGCCGCCGAGGACGAAAACATGATCTGAACGAACGCATATTCTTCATCGGGACTGAGCACCGCCGTCAGGCGCTCCATCGCTGCCAGCGGCAAATTGCTGTAGCTGCCCTCCAGTTCTTCTGACGACATTTTTTTCTCCCCCTTTATTCATGAGCTGCCACTCCGTCCGGGTTTCGGGCGCCTGAGCATCTCCTTCGCCATCTTCTTCCCGTTCAATCGCCGCCTGTTGGCCGCCTACCAGAGCGGAGACGGCCAGCAGCGCGTTCAAGGCATCGCTCCAGTTCTCCGAACCCGCCTCCAGCACAAGCTTTTCCAGCCCTACCGCTTCCCGCTTCTGTAAAATCCGCTCGACTTCGTCTGTCCGTATCCGTTCTTTGGTCAATTGCCATTCCATCCGGGCCAGATGTTGGCCGATTTCATCTTCGGTCCATTCCTCGGCTTTCGGATAGTCGGGCTCCAGCCGCTCGAGGATCGGCTCGGCCTTGGGCACATACCCTTCGAGATAGCGGACGGTATCCGCGAGCTGAAGATTGGACACCGGGGAGGCGAACTGCACGGGTACCCACATGCCGTCCAACCGTTCTCCGGGGACGCGGTCCTGCTCCAGAAAGCTCAATATTTCATGGCCGCGGGGCTGCTCGGAATCGGATGCTTTGTCAAAGGATTGGATAATGTAGCGGCGAATGGCCTGCGGAGAAATTTCATGCCTGATCTCGGTCTGCTGCAAGCGGGCGAAATGGAGGAATTTATTCAGCGTGCCAAGGGATATCTCCATTCCTTCCCGCATGATTTCCTTGCCTTGTTGAAGCAGGGGCGGCAAGGAATCGGCCTCCTCAACACCTTCGAATGGGCTTAGCCTCTCATTCATCCGGGCGTTCAGCTCCTGCATCAAATCCGCGATAATCCGAATCTGGGGAAGGGCGTTCCGGTCGGCGAGGAGCTCCAGCTGCCGCTCCTTCAGCTTGTCTAGGGCATCCGCCGTGTTGCGAATCATGCTAGCCAGCCGGTCGCCCCCCGAAATCCCTTTGTCGTCGTATGCTTCGCCAAGATCCGCATCCCTTCTTGCCTGGAACAGAGACCGGGCCACATCGTCCTGCATATAGTAAGCGAGCGAATCGTTGGCTAAGCGGATCAGCGTATCTGTCATCCTTTTACCCGCATCCAGCATCGTCAGTCGGCGCTTGCCGCGGCTGATCCAGTTATATTTCTGCAGAACATTCAGCAGGCGGTCCAGGCGGATGCCCGGCTCGTATCCGTACTTGTTCCTGAATCGGTAAAAGAGGGCGTCGGCATCCGCAAGCGGCTCATCCAGCCCCAGCGCCTCCCGCTGAATCAGGTTCAGCATTTTCAACGTTTCCAGCACCTTCAGCGGTTCCTCGAAATGCTCCCGCAGCTCCGCCAGCACGCCCGCAAGCTTGACTAGATCGCGCAGCGATTCCTTGCGAAGATGATCGGGCGCGTCGGTGCCGAATATCGAGATCAGATTTCCGTCCATAGGCGGTTCCACTTCTTGGTATCCCCCATTTCCTTTTCTGCTTGTTTTCCAAGCTCGGGTTAATTCAGGCAAGCGCTTACGCCTTATTCAACTCACAACAGCCTCATACGTGATATAGACCAGCAAAAATCCAAAACCTCAACAATACCCGTCGGCGTTCAAGCTTCCCTGCCATATCCACTATAAAATTCCATATAGGCTGCTGATTTTCCTCCCCCTCTTTAAAGCTGTCAGGATATTTTCCTGCACCAATCAAGGAACTTGGCCGGAAACGCACAGCGATAACGCCCCAACGATAATTAATGTGTCGGGAGGGAAATAATAAAAGGAAAACTCTTGAAGGAGGTACGCTCCGTGGACAACCGGGAGATCCTTGTGCATACAAATCATCGGCCATACCCGCTGCCCAAAGGATCGTGGGCAATGAAGCAGGGCTGGAATCATCTGCTGTTCGCCCACTGGCCGGCGGATGAACGGGAACTGCTGCCTTACGTGCCGAGCGGCCTCGAGCTGGATAAATGGCAAGGTATGCCATGGATCAGCATGTCTCCTTTTCTTGTGAACCCGCTGAGGCTGAGGGGAATTCCTCCCCTTCCTTTGGCAAGCCGTTTCCTGGAGCTGAATGTGCGCACCTACGTTATTCGGAACGGGAAACCGGGCGTTCTGTTTCTTGGCCTTGAAGCCTCCAGCCGGCCGGTTGTCCTGGCAGCGCGCTGGATCGGACACTTGCCCTATCATCACGCGGACATGAAGGGCAGATTTACCGAATCCGGAGTTTCTTTTACAAGCTCAAGACGCACGGGGTCGCAGCAAGCGGCGTTCAGCGCCGAATATCAAGCGGCCGGAGGGGCCCCGTTCCACGCCCGGCTTGGCACGCTTCTCTATTGGCTGACCGAGCGCTACTGCCTGTATACTTCTGATCTGAAGGGACGGCTGTATGAAATGGACATCCATCACCTTCCCTGGCCGTTACAGGAATCTTCTGTTCATCTGAAGACCAACACACTGGCCGAAGCCTATAGAATATCCCTGGACTCCGCTCCTTCGGCCGTCACCTTTACGGATCGTCTGGACGCGCTGATTTGGCCTCTCAAAGAGGTTTGACCGGACCTCCCGATTCGGGAGAGTCCGGTCAAAGGCGATTTTTATGAGCCGGAAACGGGCAAGAAACGCTCCGTCCTATAACCTCTTTAGCGTTTCAATATCCAGCTTGTCCATATGAAGCATTGCGTTCATCACTCTTCCCGCTTTTTCAGCGTCCTTATCCTGCAGGAGCTCTCCCAGAACAGCGGGCACGATTTGCCAGGATAAACCGAACTTGTCCTTCAGCCAGCCGCATCTTTGCTTCTCTCCGCCTTCGGACAGCCGTTCCCACAGCTCGTCGATCTCCTCCTGCGTCTCACAGTTGACGAAGAACGATACCGCCGGGGAAAAAGCAAACTGCGGACCGCCGTTAAGAGCCATAAACGCTTGCCCGTCAAGCTGGAACGTACCGGATATTACCGTCCCCTCCGGCCAAGGTCCTTCTTCCCGGCTTCGCCGGATCTCCTTGATTGAGGAATTCTTAAAGATGGAGGTATAAAAATTCATCGCTTCCTCGGCTTTGCCGTCAAACCATAGAAAAGGGGCAATCTTGGACATCGCATTCAGCTCCTTTTCCACTAATTATATAGAGTGAAAGAGACCAAGTACAACGGCAGGCAGCCGGATCGTCAGGAGTTCTTGCGCTTGAATCCGACCACATACAGAACCCCCCAGCCCTCATGCGCAATGCTCCCGGCCGCTGAACATCAGTCACTGTTTGATAAAAAACAGACCGCCTCCCACTCAAGGAGGCGGTCTGTTTCCCGTGTAATTTAACCGGCCGCTACGGAAGTTGAATCTGCAGCTGCCCCGGCGGACGAAGGATTATCTGCCGTCCAGCAGATTACCCAGTCCGCCGAGGATGCTGCCCTCTTCCTTGCGTCCCGTGCCGCGGGCTGCGGACAGAATACGGTCGGCCATCCGGTTGAACGGCAGCGACTGAACCCAAATCTTGCCCGGTCCGCGCAGCGTAGCGAAGAACAGGCCTTCGCCGCCGAACAAGGCCGTCTTAATGCCCTTGACCATCTCGATATCATAGTCCACCGACGAGGTCATGGCAACAAGACAACCCGTGTCCAGCCGGATCACTTCTCCAGGCTGGAGCGTTCTCTCCATGACGTAGCCGCCGGAATGGACGAAGGCCAGGCCGTCGCCTTCCAGCTTCTGCATAATGAATCCTTCACCGCCGAAGAATCCGGCTCCAAGCCGGCGCTGAAATTCAATCCCGACGGATACGCCCTTCGCGGCGCAGAGAAAGGCGTCCTTTTGACAGATGATTTTTCCGTTATATTGCAGAAGGTCGAGAGGGATAATTTTTCCCGGATACGGCGCGGCGAATGTGACGGATTTCCGCCCGTAGCCTCCGGCGTGCGTGAACACGGTCATGAACAGGCTTTCGCCGGTCAGCACTCTTTTGCCTGCGCCCATCAGCTTGCCCATCAGTCCACCGCCTTGATTCGAACCGCTGCCGTCTCCGAAGATCGTCTCCATGCGGATTTCCGGGTCCATCATCATGAAGCTGCCCGCTTCCGCAATGACGCTCTCGCCGGGATCAAGCTGAACCTCCACGCACTGCATTTCTTCACCCATAATGACATAATCGATTTCATGAGCTGCCATAATTCCAATTCCTCCTCAAAGTTAGTTCAAGGCCTCTTCCTCTTTCGGCCGTTTGAGCGTTAATACGTCCGGCAAGCCGGAGCGGTTTCACCGGAACCCGAAATTAACCTTATGCGAATCGGCGCATCCCGATTCCTCTTAACTGCTTCAACGGATGGGGAGCCTGTCCAAGCCCTTGTAATGTCCATCAGCAGGATGTTGTCGCGTTAAGAACATCCTGATCTTTACATCGCCAAACCGTATAGCCATAAAAAATGCAGACCCAGGTCCACATCGGGGCCAGAGTCTGCATAAATTATGAATCGTATACTTTCCCCTATTTATGATACAGTACCACTAAACAATCATATCCCCTATTCCAATTCTTTCTATGTCGGACTTTGTACTGTATATTGGCTTGAATTTTGAATAATGATCCGCCCATACCAATATATGTTCACTTGTAACAAATTGATCTAAAGACCCTGGTATTTCAAGATGTTGAAGTTCTTTAGGTAACGAAGAAAATAACGCATCCTCTAAATTAATATAAGAATAGGATTGTAAACCTCTTGCGTAGAAAAGAGGAGGTTCAAGTTCGATATATTCCGTCAACTTCATATCGTTATGTTGTTTTACTAGTATCGCTAATACGCCCTCCATTTGTTCAACCGCTTTTGTAACACAAGGTTCCATCAAAATGCCTTCAAGATGCTCAATCAACTCAATGGCTAAAGGACTGATCTGTGCCAGTTCCTTGGAAATCCATTTGTAAGTACCAGGTCGATATCTTTTGTTATAGAGAAAGACCAATTGAATTGCTTTCTCTACCATTCTGTTTAAGAATAACCTGGCTGATAATGATTCCCCTCTAATATCCGTAAGCCCTGCCACATAGAGAGAACGAAATGCGCTCCATGCATATTTCAATTTATACCGCCATACATCTTCCGGTAGATAAGAAAGAGTCATTCGTGCTTCAGTTATTTCGCCTACAGGATCCGTAAAAATCTTTCCTCTTGTCCACTCTATCAATTTTTGCTCAGGAATCACTAACCAATCGTAAATGGAGAGCTGAGAAGTATGCAATCCCAATTGGATTCGCATATGCCGAGAAACACTAGTAATTGCAATATGATGTATATTGCTTTTTCCATTATACGGTACAAGCACCTCATTAAATTCATCTACGGAAAAACGAGAGGGATATCCCTTGAATAAAATTGGAACTTCTTCGTCAAATGCTTGATTAAGGGATGTAGCGTACTCATCATAGTCCGAGTCAAGCAACCAAATGTAGCATCTCGCTCCCCACTCATGATCTCTTGATAAATCATCATCATAACCTAAGACATCTGAGCCATAACCAATTAATCCAGCAGCATGTTTTTCCAACAGTTGCGGGAAACGACAGGCTATTATTGGCCTTACGATCTCCCAATAAAACTCCTCACTTAAGCCTAAACCCTTCATTGGCTAACTCCATCCCATGTAGCTGTGCGCACCCACATTATTTTTACCGGCACCCTAATGTTAACATTTGACCTAGAAATAACTAGACTATTCTTTTGGGTTCTGTTATCATTTAGATTGAAGTCTTGGTGAAATATCGAAGTCCCATATTTACTTGAGAAGCCGGGAAATTTTCTGGGCTTTTTTCATTTAAACATAAAAAAGCGCCTACAATCAGACGCGTTGATGGGTATTTCGATATAATAAGCTTCACAAAAAACTTGCAACTCACGCTCCCTAAGTGATATTAAATCTCGCCCCAATATAACTCTGTTTCATATGTATAAGGTACTTTACCGTTTTTCTCATATCGATTAAATAAGTTTTTTAATTCGTCCATCATAGGTCCGTAGTTAGGGTGTTCAGGCATAGGAGTATAGGAGGAAGACATTACTCTTCCACGTAGACCCTCAAAATCAAATAATTGTTGTATTTTAAAAACGGACTTCTCCATCGAATTTTCTTTAAAGAATAATTGCAGCTCATCTTCCGAAATGTTTTTGTGATTCACTTCGGAGTAATCAATACCATAGTTAAGCAATAAATGTTCTATCCCTTCTAAAAAAGCAATTCCTTTTGTTTGACGTGTATTCCAAATTAAAATAACCTTACCACGTTCTTTTAGAATTCGTTTAAATTCCATTTTTGTAACAGTACGATCGAACCAGTGGAACGCTTGAGCACAAACAATAAAGTCTACGGAATTGTCACGTAAACATGTTGATTCTGCTGAACCTGCCACAGCACGAAAGTTGGATTCATGTCCAAGTATTTGTTCACAAGCTTTTCGCATTTCCTGATCTGGTTCGACTGCAATAACATTAGTACCTCTTTCAACTAGTAATTTAGATAATTTTCCTGTTCCTGCCCCAATATCAGCTACGGTCGAATTCTCATCAAGTTTGACAATATCATATAAATAATCTATTGCATCACTAGGATATGTCGGACGATATTTCACATAATCTTTAACTCTGTTTGAAAATGATAGCTTTATGTCCATCACCATACTCCTCCATTTGTTATTAATAGGATTTTCATTAGACAACGATGTTACCTATGAGCCAATACTTATAAGACGAAAAAAGTTTACCTGTTGTTTCATACTGGATGTGAACGAAAACCAACAAGAGTATACGAGCGGCTGGTCGAGGCCGAAGACCGCCTGATCCGGCAGCTCCAAACCTGCGAACTGGCCCCTTCTGCCAAAACGGCTGAGGGGACTTTTGCTTTCCGCAAGCAAAAGTCCCCCTCCAGATACCTCATCGTTCTGTGACCCAAAAAAACAGCGCAGAAGCCCATTAGCGCCGACTTTTCCGCCGAGTCTGGCCCATCCCAAACCCATGCCCGGCAAAGCTCGTTTCCATGCCAGCTGCAGGATTCCCCCTAAAAAAATTGCCGTTACTTGTGGTACGGTTCACCGTGCTGTCTGTAACGGCAAGTTTTTGAGAGGTCTTCCGGATGAATGGTCCTCTCTTTTCAAGATAAGCGACAAGTTGGGCTTCACCAATGGCCTTGTTTCTCCTATAAAAAATCTGCAAGAATCCGAAAGGCACTCTGCGTATTAAACGCCATGATTTGTTTAACTAATTCTGAGTCTGGATAACCTCTTTGAAGCAACCGGTGGGGACCAGCACTGTAGGAAATATGATGATACAACTTATAGAAAGCCATCCTATGGGGGTCCAGCTGAGTATGCTTCAAGTAACGCCTGTAGTTGTCGAACCGGAACTCCATGAAGCTGTGTTCGTATTCAGGATCGAAAAACATGGCCCCTTCGATATCGATCAGCCACGGACGCAACTGATTGTCCACGAGTACATGGTTCGGTCCCAGCTCAGCATGGATAAAGCTGTAACATGATCTTGCACCGATTTTTGCAGCCAATGCTTCTATTACTTGAATAAACTTGTCATGATGCTTCCGAAATTCCGAAACATTAGCAGACAAATATTCCAGCTGCCGGCAAGCTCCTGCCAATATAGGTAAATGGCACCCGGAAGGCGCTTCCGATATCGGTTCATGCAACTTCCCCCAGTGTTCTCTAGTTTGTTGATGCATTCGGTTCAGCATTCCGGAAAGAGGTTCGAATACTTGATTTTGAGTCCCGGGATCGGCTTGAAAGAAATCAGAGGCTTCCTTCCCTTCGATGTACTCAACAAATGCGAAATCAACCTCACCCTTGAGGCTTCCCGGTTCAAAGTGATAGAGCTCCGGTGTACGAATTTGAAGCTTCCTCAGAAAGGCATTAGCTGTTTGAAATTGTCGTCCTCCGAAACCGGAAATGGGTCCAGGTTGTTCCTCCTGCTCCAGTTCTTCGCGAAAGTAGTTCAATCGTACATCCCAAACATACAGAATAAAGCGAAAACCATTCGAACAATCAACCGAATAAACGACTTTCTGCGCTCCGCCGCGCAGTTGCACAGCCTCTTCCGGGTGATAACCCCTTCCAAAAATTCTTTCTACCCAAACCCCGAGTTTTCCCTGTAATAAATGACTCCATCCGTCCATATTCCGCTCTCCTCCTACTTGAATTATTGCATGATCAATATAGGTGATTTGGAAAAAAAAGTATAGACTGTTTCTTGGCGATTTGTTATGATGTTGAATAAGGTCTTTGCAAAAATGTCCATATGAAAAGCCCAAGGAATTTGATTCCTGGGGCTTTTTTTGTTGAGCTCGAAGCCTTCCATACACTCTATTTAAAACTGCAATTGATAAAGCTTTCGACTCCTCGTAAGCATTTATAACAACTAACCGTTGCTTATGATATGGCTCTCCGCGCTGTCTGTAACGGCAAGTTTTAAGCCATCCTTTGAGGGGTAGTCCTTTCTTGATTTAATAGAATAAAAAGATCTACTGGATCCTCACTATCCACTGCAAGCCCGAACCGTTGACTCTTGAATGATAGCGGAAAACACGAAAAGTCGCACCAACAAAAAGAACAGCCCGCAGGCTGTTCTCTTTCACTGTCTGCCTTAGAAGCAGGTGAACGAGCTAATCCGATTCAAATCAATACCGAAGTACGCCCAGAAGAAACCGAACCATCTGAACCCTGCAATAGAATTACGCCCGACGAATACCGGGAAGAACCAAAATTGCTCGCCGTTGTTCAGCCAAATGTATGTGTTGCGGAACAGGCAGCGTCTGATCGCGCCGGGGTCGATGGCAAATGTGGTGGCCGGCATTTGCGGTACGAATTGCGGTGGAGGAGCCGTCGGCGCTTGAACGCCTCCCGGTGCACCTCCTGGAAGTCCCGGAGTCCCGGGAAATCCACCTGGAAACCCCGGTCCTCCTGGTCCTCCCGGCACGCCAGGTCCGCCGCCGGTTCCCGGCGCTGGAAAAAATCCCATATGTGATCGCTCCTTTCAATGAGTAGGCATAATCATCATATGCATTCGCGGAAAGGGCGCCTGGGCGAATGCCAATAAAAAATCCCCGCCCAGCCGAAGCTGAACGGTAGTGAAATTAAGCCGCCTTTTTATCAACAACAAGATCTAACATAGGCATTATCAGAAAACTTGCCCCTACTTATGATTCGGTTCAACTTACTTCATTCACTTATAAAGCAAATTCCATAAAGGAATCGTCTTCCGTAGATATTTTGAGATTCGCGGATGAAAGAAGGAGCATGTCCTCAGGTGCGCTCACCAAGAAATTCGTGTTTGTAAATCGCATGAATTCTTTCCAAAACGTTCCGCGCTTGATCTTTAAATTTTAAATCTGCAACATGACCTTTCAGCAAAAACACGCCGGTCTCATTACGGTGTTCCCCGAGGGCCCCCTCATACAACTGGTTCGCGCCGTGGGTAGGCGGAGAGAAAAACAGCTTCATTAGCAAATTAACCACTATGGGCAGTCCGGATTTTTTTCCTTTTCTTAGCGTATTATTGCCACCCGGGTCAACGCTGCGGATCTTAATGCCTTCCTTGGCAAGCTGCGATGCGATAGCCTGAGTCCACAGCGAAAGCGCCAGCTTTGAAGTGGCATAAGGACCGAGCAGTTTGCGGAAGGTTTTGGGGCGTTCCAGGGTTTCGATATTAAACTCTTTCACATAGTTTAGTGCTGAAGATGAGGTATTGACCACCGTTTTTAAGCCGCCGTTTTTTAAGAGTTCCTTCAATTCCATCAGAATGATATACGGAACGATCGTCATCAGTTCATAATGTTTCTCACGCCTTTGTTTCGAATAACTTAGCTCGGGAAAGCTCCCGCCGGCATTGTTGAACAAGATGTCGATCCGCCGCTCCTTTCCTTTGATCTCTTCCAAAGTACGTCTCAAGCTGGCATAATCGGCGAGATCCGCTATTTTATAAATGCGAAGCCATCCACTATTGATAGCTTTTTGGATTCTCATATCATCCGCAGGAAAGTCGGAACGGTTCAAAGCAACCACCTGCCATTCCTCCGACAGCAACTTCCGTGTTAATTCCAACCCGATCCCGTTGCTTGCGCCTGTAATCAGTGCGATATTTTCACGTTGGTTCGTGTTCATTGTACGTCTCCTCCTGATGTCGGGATATTTCCCCCTGATAGCGCACATTCTATAACTTGGAGTCGACTCCAAGTCAAGGCACGTAAGCAAAGTTTTTGTCCTAAGGATAAGAGACTTGACTTGGAGCCAGCACCAAGATGTATAATGCACAAAAAAAGCAATCTCCGGGAGGGAACAGGATGATGGCAGAGCAAACCTTTACAATGAAGCAAACCGCCGAGCAAACCGGAATTTCCGAGGATACGATCCGTTATTACGAAAAGATCGCGCTGCTACCCCGGGCGGACCGGAAGGACAACGGGCACCGCATCTACCGGCAGGAGGACATCAATACGATCCGGCTGATATCCTGCCTGAAAAAAACGGGGATGCCGCTGGAGAAAATGCGGCCGTTTTTGGCGGTCTCCGCCGACACCGATCCCGCGGAATATCCCGAGCTGGTGGAGCACATAAGGAGCCACCGGGAAAATATCGTCAGCCAAATCGCCTCGCTGCAGCAGGTCGTCGATTTTATCGACATGAAGCTGGAGGAGGGAAGATACCGCCGGGACTGCTCAGATGAAAGCCAGGACGGCGTGTCGGAGAAACTGAGAGGGGAACCGAAATCAAAGCCCGTCTCACCTGTTGAGATGAGTTATTTTTCTGTATCAGCCAAAACGGGAAAGTCACCGGCTTCCGTAAAATAAGCTCGAAACATCATAAGAGAGAAAGTGCAGGAGACTTTGGCGGCCTTTAAGAAATATCTATGCTCTAAGCACCTTAATGAGTGCACAGCATTGCAGTATTAACGTTCAGTTCGATTTTCTGCTTTACCACTATTTGTGGTACGGTTCACCGTAATATATCTAAACATAAAGTAAAGTTTGACCACAAAATATACATTAGCATATAAAGTCAAAACCACTCCTAAAGAATGGAGTGGTTTTCTAACGTTTTCTTTACCTCAATGCAAGAAGCTAGTATGCAAGTAAGTCCAATGTTTTTTCAATTTCGGTGTCAATAGCAAGACCCCACCCTTCGGGAATGTTAGGTTTATTTATTAGATGGAGCATGGTCGCTACATCAGCAATCTTTGAATAGATATACCATTCTTTAGGTAGAGGCTCTTTTGCCTTACTGTTATAGCCTTCAAAAAAAGCGGAGATGGTTTCTGTACCGATATATCTTTCGACATTAGTTCTTGTCCTAAAAAATTTACCTATATCATAAAACACAGGTGCAGAAAAACAATACTCATAATCTATAAAACAGGTTTGCAATGAAGGGGTAACAATGATATTAGAAAAAATGAAATCGCCATGAGAAAAAACATGTTTTGAAGCAACTTGTTTTAATAACTCTGCATTGCAGTTAATAAAATGGAGGAATTTCTCTTTTGTTGAAGGTTTAATATGTATACCAGCTAATCCATTAAAAAGAGTATGATACTGGCTCGTTATAGGTTCAAAATTTTCTTTAATACGCAAATTTTCATCAAGTAGTGCCATATGCGTGTATTCAGTTTGATGTAACAATGCCAGAGAACCGCTAATACTGCGAACAACACTATTAGGAAATCCATTGTTCTCGGTAATAAATTCTCCAAGAGTCAAACCTTCAATAAATTCCATGATTATGTAGGAGTTAGGAATTAATTGCTTGCTATTGTCAAAGAAATAAATTTCGGGGACTCGTATCATTGTTCTCGCATAGATATACGCTGCGATTTCAAGTTGGCTGTGGTCATTGTTAAGTGGATAAATCCTTAACACATACTTTTTCGTATTGCCTTCTAGCTGTACAACATAATTGCTTGTACTCATCCCCCTAGTTAACGGAGCAATGCTGTTAATAATTGCTTTTGGATTAAATGTTGTAACTAATGATTCTAATGTATTAGAAGCTAAGGTTTGAAATTCAAACAGTCTTTCATCTATACTCAACTCTCTGCAACCTCCTTTTATTGCTAGATTGATGCCTTATGAACCCTTAACAAAATTGTACCATATACTGGAATTAACATGTTATCGTATCGCTAACAATCAACCTATAGTCGGTCGGTAGAAGTGCTTACGCCTTTTCCGAAAGTGGCTATCAACCGTCATAACGAAGGTTGAGCCAGTAAAACAGAAGGACTTGCTTCACTCCATAATAAACAAGATCACCGTAAACGCTGGTGATAATCCCGACCAGAGAAGTGTCAAGGACATTGAATTGTTCTTTGACGCTTCAATTAACGATGACTTTATGCTTACTTATGATACGGTTCACCTTATCATAAAACAACAAACGCCCGGATACCCGGGCGCCTTGGTGAATACGATCTATATTTTTTGCTCAAGCTTGTCATCCGCCGTTTGTATCGGCCACACGCCGACGAATTCATCCTCGTTATAGTCCAGGAAAGACTGCAAAATCTCTTCGCGGTCATCAAGGAACAGCTGATCCGCCACTCCGGTCACCAGCTTGGGAACCGCGTTCTTCGTCCCCGAAATCGCAGAAGCCGACAGGCCGCAGCTGGCCAGAGCCGAATAGTTGAAGATAAAGAGCCCATGGAGCAGCGGCTCTCCCGCTGCGTCACGGCTCGTGAGCGCAAAGCCGGGGCTAAGGTAAGGATGCGCGTCAAGCAGCGGATTGGCCGCTTCCTCCGGAGCTTTGTACACATCGGACCAGCGGGCAATATGGCTTTCGATCAGCCGAAACTCCGGACGCAAGCTCGGATCGCTGAGCAGGCCGGTGCTGACAATGAGATAATCGAAGGTAAACTTGCCTTTAGGTGTGGTCACGGCGACTCCCTCGCCGTCCGTCTCTACATCAAGCCATGGGGAACCGAGATGCAGCTGAAATCCGGGCCATGATGCCGCACGTTCGAACGTATCGTTGGTCGGCGGCTGATTGAACTTGAAGAAATGGGAGATCACCGCATATTTATCGGCATCCGACAGTACATGGTATCGTTCAATCATCCCTGAAGATTCCATCTGGCGGATCGGATTGACGGTCGGCAGCTTCTCCCGGCGAACAAAGACATGGGCTTCGGCCACGCCGCTCGACAAGGCGAAATTGGCATTATCGAAGGCGGAAGCCCCGCCACCGAGAATCCCGACTTTCTTGCCTTTAAGGCTTTCGAAATCGATCATCTCCGAGGTGTGGGCGTACAGATGTCCTGGCAGCTTATCGGCAATCATCGGAGGCACATGCCACTCGCCGCCTCCCTGAATGCCGGTGGCCAGTACGACCTTTCGCGCCAGCAGGTGCGCCGAAGGCGCTCCCGCTCCTTCAATATGCAAGCGATGGACTCCGCCACCGGCAGGCTCGATCAGCTTCAGCTTCACATCGTTGATAACCGGCAGACCCAGAATCTGCCGATACCAGCGCAGATAGTTCATCCAGTCACCCCGCGGAATCTTTACGACCTCTTCCCAGCCCTCCGATCCGAACTGGGCTTCCCACCAGGAGCGGAAGGTCAGGGAAGGGATGCCAAGGTCGACGGAAGTTAAATGCTTGGGCGTGCGCAGCGTCACCATTCGCGCATAGGTTTCCCACGGTCCTTCCAGTCCTTCGGGGTTCTCATCAATAACCAGAATATTCGATACCCGTTCACGCAGCAAGCCGAAAGCCGCAGCCAGGCCGCTTTGGCCTCCTCCGACAATGACGACGTCATAGACATGCCCTTCGGAGTGCTCCTTCGGCTGCACCCAATCCGCGCCTCCGAAGGCAAGGTAGGAAAGATCGGTTTTCACTCGTTCGTTCAAAGCTTCCAGACTCATGCTTCCTCATACCTTTCAGTGGCGTTTAAATCAGCATATGTGCTATTACTCCAATTATATATTGTCTGATACGCCGTTTAAATGTCGATGGCATGTTAATTGTCATAATACCTAAATTTCTTACTATTAATTGTGCATCATAACTAACATTCCGTACCCAAAGCCGGATGAATGGAAGAGAATATTACATGTCGAGCAAAAAGAGCGGGAACTCCCCCTCAGCAAAAAGCCGGAGACTTCGCCCGCTCAGCAATAATCCCCCGGGATCAAACCATCCCGGGGGATTTCCAGATAGAATGCTCCTGCCCGTTCAACGGGCCAGGGTGATTGGAGCGGGCCGATGGTCCTCAGCCGACCGGTAAGCGGCCAGCGCGACTTCAAGCGCCCGAAGCCCGTCTTCCCCGGTTACCGAGGCGGTCTTCGCCCCTACGCGGACCGACCGGACAAAATCGCGGATCAGCTCCAGATCCATATTGTCTCCCCAGTAGTCCCAGCTCACGCCGTTGTCATTGCGATACACGCTCATTTTCTGATTGAAGGCATTGATCGACAGCACACCGTACTCGCAGATCACATCCAGCGTTACGTCCCCCCAGGTCGGGAAGTTCCTGTTCCGTGACCAGCTGCAGTCCAGGCTGGCGAACACCCCGTTGTCGAACTCCATCGTCAGGATGCCGCAGTCGTCGATCTTCCCTTCCGAGAACCGGCTGGCGGCCTCGGCGTACACATTCGTCACTTCCGCGCCCATATACCAGCGCATGACGTCAACGACATGAACGGTATGGTCCATCACCGCTCCCCCGCCGGACAGCTCCTTATCCAGAAACCAGCCGCCGGGAATGCGCCCACGGTTCGTCCCTTTCATGGCAAGAATTTTGCCGTACGCTCCGCTGTCCAGAAGCTCCTTCCCCCGTTTGATGGACGTTTGGAACCGGACGGGAAAAGCGGTCTGGAGAAGCACTCCGTTCTCCCGGCAGGCCGCGATCATCGCCAGCGCATCCTCTACCCGGGTGGCCAGCGGCTTCTCGCATAGAACATGCTTGCCCGCCCCGGCTGCCGCCATGACACAATCGATATGCCGCACATTTTCGGAGCAGACGATGACCGCGTCGATCCCGCTGCCGATCAGTTGATTCAGCTCGGGATAGTACGCCGTCTGATAACGGCTGGCTATCTCCTGGCCCTTCTCCGCATCCTCGTCCCAGATTCCGGCCAGCTCCGCGCCGTCAATTTGCAATAGAGCATCCATATAGCCTATGGCATGCATATGAGCAAGACTGGCTATGCCAATTTTAATCATGAGACCCTCCTGTACCTGTTGATTTTGAGATGAGGCGTCCTGACGCCCGGACACTTAAGCAATCGCCACGGGCATGCCGCTGCGGGACGATTCAATGGCGGCCAGCGAGATGGCCAGCGCCTGGTACGCGTCCTCGGCGGTAACGATCGGTTCTTCCCCCGTCTCCATACAAGACAGAAAATGGGCCAGCTCCCGGTAATAAGGCGTTTCCAGCAGCGGGCTTTCCGGAACGGCAGCGCCCTCCTGCGGCTGGTCCGGCGCCTTCCGGAAGGACAGGATCGGATTGTCGCTCGCGCTGTTGAAATCGATAATCCCGTCGGTTCCCGCGATTTCGAAGGAAGTCGTAAATTTCTGATGGGACCACGAGCCTTCGACATGGGCGATGACACCGCTGCGGAAGGTTAGCGTTGTCAGTGCGTAGCCGCCGCCCTCTGAAGATTCCGGAGCATAGGCTTTGGCGAATACCCGCTCCACTTCCCCGAAGCACCAGCGCAAATAATCGAAATCATGGATGGACAGGTCCAGCAGCAGACCGCCGCTCTTGCTCGTATCCGCATACCAGTTCTGCCAGGCACGCGGAAATCCGGATGTCCGGCTTGCTCTTACCATGGCGATATCGCCCAGCCCCTTCCGCTCCATCACCTGTCTGGCCTGGACATATTCCGGGAAGAACCTCACCACATGCCCTACAAACAGCCGGATCTTCTTGTCCTGGCAGTAGTCGATCATTTCGCGCGCGTCCTTCAAGCTGCCGGCCAGCGGTTTTTCGCAGATAATGTGCTTGCCGTCATCCGCCGCCTTGAGCACGTACTCCCGGTGCAGATACGTCGGCAGACAGACATCAACCACATCGACCGTATCCAGCTCCATCATCGCTTCCTCATAGCTGCTGAACGACCGGGTGCCGAACCTCTCGGCTGCTTTGCCCGCCGCGGCCGCATCCGAATCGACGATACCGGCCAGAGATACATCCTTCATGGCCGAATAGGCTTCCGCATGCGTTCTCCCCATCGTGCCGGCGCCAATCAACAACACATTCTTCATTCTGGAATCGTCTCCTTTTGAAAAGGGATGCCTTAGTACCTTTCTGTGATCCACATCGAATAACGCTGCCCCGGAAAAAGCGCCTGAAGCGCCCTGTTGCTGCGCAGCACCTCACGCTTCACCGCCTGAATGCCCTGGGTCAGCATGGCGCAAAATTCGGCGGCCGTGCATTTGATTTCCTCGTCATAGACCAGCCCCCAGGGGGAAGCCTGGACGGTGACCGAGGACGACTCCAGAACGAGCTCGGCCCGCTCGGACCCGCATCGAAGCAGCAGGCGTTCAGGCAGGACTGACCGCTCCTCTCCGGTCAGACCGGCGATCCGGTCCGTCAGTTCGGGCGCAAGCTTGGCCAGCATGGCGGGTAACCCGATCACCTTCCACATCGTCTCGTCGTTATTTACAACCTCCACGGAACCAAGCTGCCTGAGCGTTTCCGGCAGGACGCCGTCCTCCGGCAGGGTAGCTTCCAGCCGTTTGACGGATTCCGCGCCGGCTATCCTTGAGAGCAGCGGCTTCATCGCTTCCCCCTCTCCATCAAGGTAGGCGCATTCCAGCAGACTCAGATTCCCGGCCTTTTCCTGCCCTCCGATGGCGTAAGCGGCGATTTCGCTTCCTTTTCTGGCCACCCAAAAATTGTCCGTGACACGACCCGTCCATTTCAGCAAGCCTTCCCAGTATTCACGCGTCCGCACCCGGGTGTTGGCGTTCTTCCGGTTGTACCGCTCGCAAATCTCCATGACCTCGTCCAAATCCCCGGCTTCAAACTCCGAAATCGTATAGGGAGAGTCCGCGCTGTCTTCCATCAATACCGATTCGGCGTTCAGCACGTACAGAGGGGCTTCCACCGTCTCCCAGCCCGCCTTCTCGTAGAATGGATGAATCCCGGTAAACAAAAGGGAAAGATCGAAGCCATGGCTGCGCATCCACAAGCTCATTTCCGCCAAAATCGCCTGCACGGCCCCCAGTCCCCGGTAAGCCGGGTTCGCGGCCACACTTCCGATGCCTCCGACAAGCAGCTCCGCTGCTCCGATATGAATCCGGTACGGAAATAGCTGCACCGAAGCAGCCAATTCCCCGTCCGCCAAGGCAATCCATGTCGTTTCGGGGTCATACGAGACATCGTAATCGAGCCTCTGCTGAAAGAACGAACGGTCCTCAGGAAATACGCTCCCCAGCATATCAAAGATCCTATCGATTTCTTCACGGTTTTGAACCTGCCTGACTTCCAATCTCGGCAATGGCGCACCTCTTTTCCGTTAGTTAACCCTTCACGGCCCCTGCGGTCATCCCGTCCACCAGATAGCGCTGGAAGAACAGGGTCAGCAGCACCGGAGGAAGCAGGCCGATGATGCCCGACGCTGCCATCAGACCGTAATCGACGGAGAAACGTCCGAGGAACTCGTTGATGACGACCGGCATCGTCTTCGATTGCGAGGAGCCTGTCAGCACAAGGGCCGTATTAAATTCATTCCACGTATTCAAATAGGCAAACACACCGATGGCAAATAGCCCCGGAGCCGAAATCGGCAGAATGATCCGCAGCAGAGCGCCGAACCGTCCAAGTCCGTCCACAAAGGCCGATTCCTCCAGCTCTTTCGGAATGGATTCGAAGAATGCCCGCATCATCCAAATGATAAAAGGCAGAGTGAAGGACAGATTCGCCAGCACAAGCGCCGATTTGGTGTCCAGCAGCCCGATCCGGTTAAAAATCAAATACATCGGCAGCGCAATGGCAATGCTGGGCACCATTTGCGTAATCAGAAAGATGACCGCCAGGCGGTCTTTCATCCGGAAACGCAGTCTGGCAAAGGCGTAGGCTCCCAAAGAGCCGAAGATCAGCGAGAACAGCGTCGTGACACTGGCCACGATCAGGCTGTTAAGCAGCGAGTTCTTGAACGATGCCGCATTGTCGGACAAGCTCAGCACCTGCTTGTAGTTCATCAGGGTGAAGCTGTCCGGAAGCCATTGCCGGGCAAGCGACCCCAGTTCTTTCCCGGGTGAAAGGCTGATGATAAACGCCCAGATCAAAGGGGATAAAGTAAAGATCATGACCAGCACGACGCCCGAAAATAGCAGAATCTTTTTTATGGACTTGTTCAAAAGACGCCCCTCCTTTCTCAAACCCCGTCCTTCTGCCGGAGTATCCGCATGTACAGCAGCACGAACACCAGGATAAATCCCGTCAGGATATAGCTTCCGGCCGAACCCAGCCCGAAATCGCTGAACATGAAGCCCTGCTTGTACAGATACAGGCCGGACAGCTGTGTGGAATTGGCTGGACCGCCCTTGGTCATGGCAAAGACCAGATCGAATACCCGGAAGGAGTCAATGGTGCGCAGAACGAGCAGAACCAGGGTAACGGGCACCAGCAATTTTACGACAATGTCTTTAAAAATGCGCACGCTCCCCGCTCCGTCAATTTTGGCGGCTTCAATCAGTTCGCCTGAAATCGACTGCAGCGCGGCCAGATACATCAAGGCGACAAAAGGAAACGATGTCCATACCTGCGCCATAATAATGGAGGCCAGCGCCAGCTTCGGGTCGGACAGCCAGCCGACCGGACTGTCGATCACGCCCAGCTTCAGCAGTACCCCGTTCAGCAGACCGTAGTTCGGATGCAGCATCGTCTGCCAGATCATGGCGTTGACGACCCCGGGCATGGCCCACGGAATCAGCAACAACGATCGCCCGAGCCCCCTCATACGGAATTTGATATTAAAAAGAAGGGCTGCGGCAAGCCCCAGAATCATACTCGCCGCAACACTGAATACTGCAAAATAAAGCGTTGTTTCCATGCTGAGCCAGAATTCCCCGTCTTTAAGCACCGCACTGAAATTATCCAGTCCGACGAATTTCGGGCCGACCCATGGTTTCGTCAGGTTGAGATCGACAAAACAAAGGTAGATGGAGTAGAGAAACGGATATAGCAGCAAACCGAGCAGGATAACGATAGTGGGAAGCAGTAAAAGGAATGCAAACTTCGATTCGGAAATCATTTTCTTCGAATTCGAAACGGAAGCGGCAGCCGGACGAAACAACGCTTGACCTCGCATGGACAATCCTTCTTTCTGAATCACGACCGGGTTACGGTGTTCGCTCTTATCCATAGCCATACTCCTTACTTGTTGCTCTCCTGGATTTTTTGCGTTTCAGCGAACGCATCTGTGAGGGCCTGAGCCGGCGTTTTCTTCTGAGTCAACGCGTTCTGGAGTTCAACCTGGAATTTGGAAGACCATTCATTGTACCAAGGAATTTGCGGACGGTTGACGGCAACCTCGGCCTGCTCCAGAATCTTGTCCAGTCCGGGCACGCCCGCCTTTACTTCCGGATCTTCATATACGCTCTTCCACCCCGGGAACATGCCGATTTCAAGCGCCTGCCGTTTGCTGCCCTCTACGTCGTTCAGGAATTTGATATATTCCCACGCGGCTTCCTTGTTCTTCGAACCCGAGGAGATCGCATAGGCCATCGGTCCGGCAATCGTCGCGCTGGATACGGTGTATGGAAGCGGAGCGACATCGGCCTGATCTACGATTTTGGACTTGGAGGAATCGTTGAGCGGAGTGAGCGGCAGCCCCCAGTTGAGTTCAAAAGCGATATCGCCCGCCGCCATGGCGTCCAGCACGTTGGTTTCATTATATTGAATCGAAGCGGGGTCCACGATTTTGTATTTGTAGATCATATCCACCATCATTTGCAGCGCAGCGGTGTTCTCCGGGCTGTTGAAGACAGGATTGCCGTTCTCGTCAAACAGCTTGCCCCCCATGCTGGAAGCAATCGCGATGAAATCGCAGACAAGACCTTCCGCCTGGCTCCAGGCCCAGGCCGAGCCGTATTTGACGATCCCTTTTTCCTGCAAAGTCTGACTGTACTTAATGAAGTCGTCCCATGTTTTCGGCGGAGCGGAGAACCCGGCTTTTTCCAGCATCGTCTTGTTATATACAAAGGACTTATATTCGGAGGCGTAAGGGAGGCCGTAATACTTGCCCTGATACTGCAGCGCCTGTTTCGCAAACGGCAGCATTTCATTCTTCATATCGTCCGTCATCCATTGATCGACCGGCTCCACCCATCCCGACATTACAAACCGGGGCAAGTCGATGACATCCATCACAAAAATATCGTACGTGGAACCGCCGGACATAAAGGAGTTCATCAATTTCGGTGTAACATCGGCATTGCCGACCGTATCGACCTGTACTTCAATCCCCGTCTTTTCCTGAAACTCTTTGTTCACCTTGGCGAAGTATTCCTGATTGGACGGATTGGAAATGGTTCGGAGGACAACTCCCGCATACGGCTTGTCGCCGGCGGGCGCATCAGTCGCTGTGCTGGTGCCGGTCGTCTGACCGGTTCCTTCCGCCTTATTTGAGCCGTTACCGCAGCCGGACAGCGCCGCAACCGTGAGTACCATCAGCAGCAATACCATAATTGATGATTTCCGTTTCATGAGAACCCCCCAGTAAGATTAGGATTTGAACTACAGCAGGCCAGCCGTCGCCGCAAATTTAAACCGGGTTAAAATGTACACGAAATATAATGAAGCCCTCCCTTCCTGTCAACTTCCTCCAATGGATGCATAATGATGTGAGTTTATCTCTCAATAAAAGAAAGAATTTTGCTGTTTTCGTGTTCGTTTACATACCATTTACGCTATTATAGTCACAGAAAAGTAATATTTTCAATATCTTGCGTTAATTTTTATCACATACTATTATGGATTTATTGTATACACCTCTCAAATCTCAATTCCACTTACTCTAATAGGTGTATTAAGTTCTCCAAGCTAAACATCGTTACTTTTTTCATTGGATGAATAAAGCGGCACGTGTTAATGTGGATTTTATATTGGTCTTAAAGCGAGGTTGAGCGAAGTGAACAAGATCAGAACTGGAGATCAGAAGCTGGTTCAGGAGCTGAACCGGTCGATTATTTTAAATGTGATCCGGGAAAAAGGGCCCATCTCCCGAAGCGAGATTGCGAAGCACTACGGCATCAGCGCCACAACGGTGGCTTCCGCCATCCAGGAGCTGATCCGGGACGGTTTTGTGTGCGAAATGGGCGAGGGAGCTTCCAATGGCGGAAGAAAACCGATCATGCTAAAGCTGGCTTCCGACCGCCTTTACCTGATCGGGGTCTCCGTATCCAATTCTTCCATTGACATTGCCCGGATGGACCTGGAAGCCAAGATCAGCCGCAAGCAATCGAGACCGGTTCAAGCCTTATACGGGGAGGAGCTTGTCGCTGCCGTACTATCGGAGATTGAGCGGTTTTTGCAGGGTTGTCCTGATACCGGGCAATGCCTGGGTATCTCGATCATTATTCCGGGGGTTATCGACAAGGATTTAGGCATCGTGTACTTTAACTCCAAGCTCAAGCTGGAGCAAATCAACCTGAAAGCTATTATTGAAAGCCGTTTCAATATCAAAACATGGCTTGAGAATGACCTTAACGCCACCGTGCTTGCCCAAAAAAAATTCGGACCCTACGGAAAGGTCCAAAATTTGATCTACGTCTCGATCTCGGAGGGTGTGGGGGCGGGGATTTTTTTTCACGACATTCTGCTTAGAGGAGGCAACGGCGGTGCGGGGGAGCTCGGGCATACCATCATTGACCGGAACGGTATCCGCTGCGAATGCGGAAGCTCGGGATGTCTGGAGAACTATATCAGCTGGCCCGCGGTGTATTCCCGGATTATCGCCTCTGCGACGCGCGGCAGAAAGACGGCCATTATGGATTTGGCGGAGGGCGATATCGCCCGGGTCACGCCAGAGATGTTCAATCAAGCCGTCAAGATGCAGGACCCGCTGGCTGTCGATTTAACCGATGAGATATCCGGCTACCTCGGTCACGGCCTGGTCAATCTCATCAATTTGTTCAATCCGGAAATACTGATCCTGGGCGGGCAGATCGGCTCAAGCAACCCCCGCTTGCTGGAAAACGTCCAAAAATACGTGTCATCCCACGCGCTTCCCATACTCCGGGACCTTAAAATTTGCCCGTCAACGCTCGGTGAAGAGGCGAACCTGTTGGCGGCCGCCTCGATAATTCTGGAGGATATATTCCACTTCTCCCTTGCCAATTGATCGGGAGGACCTATTTTATTTTGATCGGTCATTCAGCATAGCCGAATAGTACGCTTTTTTCTCCAGGGCGACGGTCTTGACCTGCTCCAAATGCTCCATCTGCCGCTCCAGCCAGTCGATATGCTTATCCAGGATGTCCATTCGCAAATGCAGAGAATCAAGGATGTCTGGCATTTCCCTGCCGTCAAGATCCAGCAAGCAGCCGTCTTTGGCAAAAGAAGCGATATCCTCCAGCTTCATTCCCGTCTGCTTTAAGCCATGGATGAAGCGGATAAACCGGATATCCCCTTCGTCATACCGCCGGCGCCCGGTTTCCTTTCCATCCTTACGGGAGGGGTTCGGCAGTATGCCTACCTTTTCATAGAAACGGAGGGTATACGCCGTGATCCCCGTTATTTTGGATACTTCACTGATCGAGTACATGCGCTAAAGCCCTCCCTTCCTTTGTTCATTCAGCCTTTCACCACATATTTCAGTTGACCAGCACCACTTTTCCGACGGCCAAAGATCGTTCAAGCAGTTCCTGCGCCTTGGCCGCTTCCTGAAGCGGAATGCGGTGCGATACCAGCGGATGGATCAAGCCATCCTCCAGCAGAGACAGAACGGCGCTTGCGTCTTCCCGGAACCAGTCCGGCTGCTCCTTTTTCAGAAGGGTGATGCTGTAAAGATGCATAGGGTGTCCCTGCTCCGTCGTTTGGGCCTTTGCCAGGCGGCTCCACTCCTTCTCCCAATTTCCGGAGTCCCGCTCCTGGAGCACCGAAGTATAGCCGTAGCTGATGAACCGCCCGTTCCGGCTTAAAGTCCGCAGCGAGCGCTCGTAGTTCTCGCCTCCGATCGGGTCGAATACGGCATTGATTCCTTCGGGAGCATGAAGCCTCAGAACATCGACGAAATCTTCATTCCTGTAATCAATAGGTATGGCGCCGTACCCGGAAACGATGTGGTGCTTCGCAAGCGAAGCCGTGCCATACATCTTCAGCTTCGCCAATCTGCCCAGCTCCAAAAGTGCTGTGCCGGTTCCGCCGCTTGCACCGTGGATCAGGATACTCTCCCCCTCAGATACTTTGGCAATCCGGTGAAGCATCTGATAAGCGGTCACATAATTCAAGACGGCGGCAACAGCGAGCGAAGAATCCATCTGCGGGGGAACGGCCACCAGCTCATCGGACTTCGCATATACATAAGCCGCATAGCCCCCCGTTCCGTTATAGAAAACCGCCACTTTGTCCCCTTTACGAAACTGCTTCACATCCTCTCCGAGCTCGTCGATCACACCAACCGCATCGTATCCCGGTGTAAACGGCGGCATTGGCGGATTCGGAAACTTGCCTTCCCTTCTCATGATATCCGCCAGCGCGACGCCGGAGCTTTGAACTTTAACGCGAACCTCGTCCCGATCTGGCATCCGCAGCGGCTCCTGAACCAATGTCAGCACTTCCGGCCCGCCGTACGCCGTTACAATGACTCTTGAGTTAAACACAGGACATCTCCCCTTCAAAGGTGAATAATGGATGCCCGTATTATATTTCTTAGAGTTTACTCGAAGTCAAGCGGCCCTAAGCGCATTATCTTAAATAGCCTCCGTTATTAATATCGAAGGTTGCACCCGTGTAGTGCCTGGATTTCTCCGATAATAAAAAAACGACCGTTTCGGCCACATCCTCCGGCAGGACCGGGGTCTGGATCAGCTGGTGACTGAGATACTCCTTTTTTCTCCAATCGGGAATGGTCTGCATCATCGAGGTGTCGACCATGGTTGGTGCGACGGCGTTCACACGTATGTACGGAGAAAAATTCATGGCACAGCTCTTCGTTAACCCGAGCAAAGCGGCTTTGGTCAGTCCGTATACCGCATCCGAGCTCCCCTCCATGCCAGAGACGGAAGACATATTGACGATGGTTCCCTGCTGCCGATTGCGGAGCATCCGCCTTCCGAACAGCTGTGAGAAATAGACGGCTCCCTTGATGTTGATATCCATCACTTTGTCGATCTCGTTCTCTTGATAATCAAGTATGCTTTTGGCCAAGTAGATGCCCGCATTATTAACCAGGCCGTTCGCATCCGGGTGTTCCGTTTCAATATAGGCAAAAAAGTCGCGAACCTGCTCGTACTCACTTACATCCGCTTGATAGGTGTGAAGCTGATGGCAAGCCTCCGCTTCCTCCTTCTTCAGTTCTTCAAGCAGCCGGCTGTTCATATCGCACGCGATTACCGAAGCGCCTTCGCGCAAACTTAGTTTCACGACCGCTTTTCCGATTCCGGTAGCCGCGCCTGTAATGATTATTTTTTTATCAAAAAGCATTATGACCGCCCACCCTAAAATGAAATTTAATCGCAATTTTACCTTTCCGCCGTTTGGGATTTGCATAGGACTCATATAGTGATAACAGGGTTCTATTCAACGGTAAAGGATTTGATGATTTTGAGGATAGCCTTCTTCACGGATACGTTTTACCCGCAGATCAATGGTGTGTCCAATACGTTGATGTATTTGAGCCAATATCTGACCCGCTGCGGCATTGAACATCTATTCTTCGCACCCGATTATGAGACCGGCGAGCCTGAAGCCTGCGGGGTTCCGGTCGTTCGGTTCAAAGGATTTACTCCTCATATCTACCCGGACTGCCGCCTCGCTTTCCCTCCTTATCCCAAAGTTCTGGAGCAGCTCTCGGACTTTAAGCCAGATGTTGTCCATATTGTAACCGAGCTCGGCGTCGGCTGGAGCGGCCTTCGGGCTGCTAGAGCGCTGAATCTGCCGATCGTCATGTCCTATCATACCAGCTTCGACAAGTACCTCCAATTTTACCATATGCAATATTTAAGCAAAGCCTTGTGGGCATACATGCGCCGGTTCCACAGCTTCGCGCAGGTCAATCTTGCCCCTTCCCGGAGCACGATGCAGGTTTTGGCGCGCCACGGCATCACCAATCTGGACCTGTGGCCTCGTGGAATCGATCTTGAGCGGTTTCATCCCGGGAATTACTCTCCTGAGCTTCGGGAGGAGATGGGGATTACGAATGAGGTCGTATTTCTCTATGTAGGCCGCATCGCGGTGGAAAAGGGTCTGCAGACGCTGGCCGACAGCATTATGCACGTGAATCGGCGTTACGGCAGGGAAGTGAAATGGGTCTTCACGGGTGACGGACCTTATTTGCCGGAGCTGGTTGCTCAAAGGATACCGAACGCTATTTTTACGGGGAGCCGCCGGGGCGATGAACTCGCCGCTATTTATGCGAGCGCGGATGCCTTCGTTTTCCCCTCCGGCACCGAGACGTTCGGGAATGTTCTGCTGGAGGCCATGGCGAGCGGTCTTCCGGTCATCTGCACCGATTCCGGCGGAGTGACCGATTTTACGGAGAATCACCACAATGCTCTGGTCTGCAAGTACGGGAGCGCTCCCGAGTTAACCAAAGCAATCCTCAGCATGCTTAATCCGCATAACCGGCAAATCCTGGGGGCAAAAGCGCTTGATACGGCAAAAGCCCGAGGCTGGGACGCCGTGTTCGACCGTCTCTTGCTGCAGTACACGTACGCCGCGAATCCGGAAATTCACCCCGGACGAAGGATCACCGGTTGACGCTGCCGGGCAGCTAGTTTTAACACGCAGGGAAAAGATCGCAAAGCATACCGGAATCCCGGTGTCTTGCAATTTTTTTCTATACCATGGTCGGTCGTCGTGATCACGGTAAGTCTGGCGAAGTGTACTCGCGGCCAGCCGGAGCGCCTCATGCCGCCAGCACAGTGCCGTCCGGGATACGAATTCACAGAACAAACGGTACCGCGGGATTGTTCTGTTAGCCTAAGTCCGGGGTATAGAGGCTTGCGTGTTCCCGCAAACGTACTGAATACTAGGGGGGTAATTCTGTCCAACCTCGGTCCGGGGTGTTGTGACATTTCCCTTTTTCCTGCAAACCGGCTGAATACCAGGGGATAATTCTGTCCAACCTCGGTCCGGTGTACAGTAGCTGGCGTTTTCCTGCAAACCTGCAGGTTTATCAGGTGAGTCTCGCGTTGGTAGAAGGAAAAGATGCGATCGTGCATCTTTTTGAGCCTACGCACCACCAAACGGGAAGATAGGAGAAGAATTCCCTGCATTTT
>NZ_JAAKGU010000011.1:0-191313 GCF_011043685.1 Paenibacillus apii
TATTTTCAATATGGGTTTGGCTCGGTAGCTCAGTCGGTAGAGCAGAGGACTGAAAATCCTCGTGTCGGCGGTTCGATTCCGTCCCGAGCCACCATGAATTTAATAATTGAATAAGCCGGTGTAGCTCAATTGGTAGAGCAACTGACTTGTAATCAGTAGGTTGGGGGTTCAAGTCCTCTCGCCGGCACCATTTTCCTGGAGGATTAGCGAAGTGGCCAAACGCAGCAGACTGTAAATCTGTTCTCTTACGAGTTCGGTGGTTCGAATCCATCATCCTCCACCAGTTTAGGGGCATAGTTTAAAGGTAGAACAGCGGTCTCCAAAACCGTTAGTGTGGGTTCAATTCCTGCTGCCCCTGCCAATATATTTCAGCATTCCATATCCTATGGCGGTCGTGGCGAAGGGGTTAACGCACCGGATTGTGGCTCCGGCATTCGTGGGTTCAAGTCCCATCGATCGCCCCATATTATTAAATGGAATGCATTGGGGATTAGCCAAGCGGTAAGGCAACGGACTTTGACTCCGTCATGCATAGGTTCGAATCCTATATCCCCAGCCATTTCGCGGACGTGGCTCAGCGGTAGAGCATCGCCTTGCCAAGGCGAGGGTCGCGGGTTCGATTCCCGTCGTCCGCTCCATCTTCATACGGCGCCATAGCCAAGTGGTAAGGCACAGCTCTGCAAAAGCTCTACCCCCAGTTCGAATCTGGGTGGCGCCTCCATTGCTTTATTAAGAGGAAATGAGATCATTTCCATGATTTACGCCGGTGTGGCGGAACTGGCAGACGCGCGCGACTCAAAATCGTGAGGGAAACCGTGGAGGTTCGAGTCCTCTCACCGGCATCATTCAAATAGGCTCATAAGATTGCTTTAGCGATCTTATGAGCCTATTTATTTTTTTCTTTTTTTTGAAACTGATGAATGCTAAATAAATGAAAAATGTTATAAATAATGATAATTAATTATGTTTAAATATAAATAGATATAAAATGTGTGATTGGAGGTTATCCGATGCATCATTCCGGCTTATTTGTTGAACCTGCTTGCGAGCACAATCATTGCCCGGATAAAATGGGCTGCTCCAGTCCAAAACCCGGGGAGCGGACACAACCCTGCGCTTTTCAGGGCTCCCAGTCGGTATTGATGCCGATCTTGGACACGGCGCATCTGGTTCATGGCACGGCAAGCTGCCTCCAGAACGGTTGGGGAATGCTGAAGGCCCAGTCACCTGGCGCATCTTTGTCCAAGCTTGTGTTTTCCATGGGAATGACGGAGGAAAATATCACGCTCGGTAGTGAGAAGAAACTTCTGCAAGTGATTGGCCAAATCATCAGGAGGCACCATCCTCCCTGTGTTTTTGTATATGCAACCTGCTCTACTGTTTTTGCTATGGAGAATTTGAATGCTGTGTGTGAAGAGGCGGAGAAGACATGGGGGATTCCAGTCATCGCCGTTGGTAATCCGGGATTATCCGGGGGGCCGAACATAGGGAACCGATATGCGGGGGAAGCCTTATTTAAGAAGGTGATCGGTACGGCAGACGTTGAAGTCCAAGAATGTACTCCGTTTGAAATCAATTTAATCGGCGGGTATCCTTTTGCGCAAGAGATGAAGGAAATTGAAGGCTTGCTGTCCGAGGCGGGAATCCGTGTAATGACGCGAATTGCGGGAGATTGTTCCTTTGATGAGCTGCGTACATCCCATCTGGCGAAAGTGAATATGCTTGTAGGCGGAAGGTCGATGCTTAATTTGGCCCGGCACATGAGGGATACGTTCGATATTCCTTTTTGTGAGGGATCTTTCTGCGGGTCCAATGAAATCCGGTTCTCTCTGCGTCAGCTGGCGTATTATTTTCAGAATGCGGAGCTGGATGACAGGCTTCAACGGTATATGCGCAAGGAGGAGGCACGCCTTCGCAAGGAAATATCTTTGACCTGCAAACCACTGAAGGGAAAAAAAGTCATGCTCTTTACGGAAGGGGCGGAGAGCTGGTTGTATATCTCTGCGCTACATGAGCTCGGTCTGCGGATTACGGCTATCGGCACCCATTCGAATGCGAGGGAAGATGTGTCGCGAATCAAGGAGAGAATCAAAGAGGATACGCTGATCCTAACGGAAATTGATGAAAAAAGCATGCTTAAGCTGTACGAGTCGCGGCAGGCTGATCTGATGATCGTCAGCGGACGCAGCGCCTATGTGCCTTTGAAAGAGAAAATACCGTTTCTGGATATTGATGAAGATCGCCGGAAGACGTATTCGGGCTACGCCGGCTTGCGGAGAATGGCCGAAGACCTTATGGATATTTTGGAACAGCCAGTTTGGCAAACGGTCTGCCGCCGTCCGCCATGGGAGGTGTAAGCATGTCTATTCCATTCAGGTCGGGTGACGAATCGCTGCCAGGCAATCTCCTGCTGGGTAACCAGACGACCGGCGGCGTACTTGCCCTTCAGGGGATTTATCGCTCCCTGCCTCTTCTGCACGGGGGCTCGGGATGTGCTGAAGCCATCCGGACCGTTATGTCACGCCACTTCAGGGAACCGGTCTCCATACAAAATATATCGATTCAGGATGCCGATGTCATCCTGGGCGTTAATAATGCGGTCTGTGAAGCGCTTCGGCATGCGATCTCCGGGGATAACCCGGATGTGATTGCGATTATCGGCACTTCGTTAACGGTTGCGGCCAGAGAGGATTTGGAGGGAATTACGAGGCGTTATTTGGATGAAAACTTGCAGGCTTTTGAAGACAAGCTGCTGTTAACCTTGTCGCTGCCGGATGATGAGGGCTCGATGGAATCGGGCTACGCTCAGGTTGTCCAAGCCGTTATCGAAGAAATCCTCCGTTCCCGTCCGAAAGCACTGCCCAAAAAACACCGCAACCGGATCAATCTTCTGCCTGGTCCTCATCTGACACCGGGAGACGTGATGGAATTAAAAGAAATCATCGCCTCATTCGGCATGGAGGTGATCGTGCTGCCCGACCTGTCCTCATCGCTGACAGGCCATCTGCTGACAGGCCATACGGCCTTATCCCGAGGCGGAGTCCCTTTGGACTATCTGAAGGAAATGCTCGGTTCCGGCTTCACCGTAGCGGTTGGACGATGCATGGAGCCCAGCGCCAAGCTGCTCCGCAAAGAGCTGAACATCCCTTATCGTGTATTCCAAGGAATAACCGGTCTGCAGGAGACGGATGATTTTTTTCAATTCCTGCTAGAGCTGAGCGGAAACGAAGTTCAGGTTAAATACCGCTGGCAGCGGCAGTTCCTGCTGGATTGTATGCTGGATACCTGCTCAACGTTTAGAGGCAAGAGAATAGTCGCGGCGCTAGAGGCCGACCATTTGCGCTCGCTGTCCCAGTGGCTTTCGGAAGTAGGTGTTAAGTCGTTTGAGCCGGTGGTTTCTTCGCCATTGTCCGCGCAAATCCACGACCGGCGGATATTGGAACAAGAACCGGCGCAGGCTGCCGATTTATGGGTCGGAAGTTCGTACAGCGAATCGATGGCGGAAGAAAGGGGGATTCCTTTTATCCCCTTCGGATTTCCCGTGTTTAATCGCTTCGGTTCGTCATTTCAGGTCAGTGTCGGCTATAGGGGGACGGCGGAATTGTTGAATTATTTCGGAAATGTTCTGATGAATGGAAGAGAAATCTTTCGATAAGCGCAGCCTTTGCGCTTTTCTTTTTAACAATGTAAGCGATTAATCGGAGAAATGAAAGCGCATCATCGCAGCTTTGTGTGAGTTAATATGACGCAGTGTTTGAACGATTTGTCAAAGAGCAATGTATGCGCTTTAGCGTCATTGACAGCTTTTGTCTTCAAAGTCTAATATGGCTCTAACGAGTTAAACCAACTCTCGCAAAATGTTATGTAATATTACACGGGACTTCTGCAATGCTTGTCATTAACCTTTCTAAAGGAGGCGTTTCAGTGGAAACAATTGACGCCGCCGATGAATCGAGCCGTCAAACGGCTGAGAAGCAACAGGCGGACGAAGGGCAGACGCCTAAATCGGCTGAGCTTCCGGCATCCGAACCTGCGGCGATCCGAATAGCTGTTGCAACACGGGGCGGCGGAAAAGTTAATGTGCACTTTGGTCACGCGAGCGAGTTTTGGATCTATGACGTTTTAGGACAAGAGACGAAGCAATTGGAAGTGCGCCAGGTTGAAGCGTATTGCACCGGAAGGATCGAGTGCAGCAGTCCGGATGACAAAAAGAAGACTTTTGACAATACGGCGGCTATGCTCGGGGATTGCCAAGTGCTATTGTGCTCGGGAATCGGCGATTCGCCGAGGCGCAAGCTTTTGCAAAAAGGGATTGTGGCACTTTCCGGTAAAGGCGGCATTGAAGAGCTTCTGCTGGAGAGCGTCGAGTTCTACAAGGATTTAGGGATTTGATAACGGCGGTCGTTCAGGAAATCGGGTTCAATAAAATGACTTAAGTATTCTATATAATGGAGGATGATTATTCATGAGTAAGAAACCAAGACAAATCGCATTCTATGGTAAAGGCGGTATCGGTAAATCCACAACTTCCCAGAACACGCTGGCTCAGCTGGCAACGACTTTCGGTCAAAAAATCATGATCGTAGGCTGTGACCCTAAAGCGGACTCCACTCGTCTGATCCTGAACACGAAAGCTCAACAAACTGTGCTTCATCTGGCTGCTGAAATGGGTTCGGTTGAAGACCTCGAACTCGAAGACGTAGTATCAACCGGCTTTGGCGACATCCTCTGCGTGGAGTCCGGCGGTCCGGAACCAGGCGTAGGCTGCGCAGGCCGCGGTATCATCACTTCCATCAACTTCCTGGAAGAGCAAGGCGCTTATGAAGGCATGGACTTCATCTCCTACGACGTACTGGGTGACGTTGTATGCGGCGGTTTCGCAATGCCAATCCGTGAGAACAAAGCGCAAGAGATCTACATCGTCTGCTCCGGTGAAATGATGGCTATGTACGCTGCCAACAACATCGCACGCGGTATCCTGAAATACGCTCAAAGCGGCGGCGTTCGTCTGGGCGGCCTGATCTGTAACTCCCGTAACACCGACCGTGAAGACGAGCTGATCATGGAACTTGCGCGTCGTCTGAACACTCAAATGATCCACTTCGTACCTCGCGACAACGTCGTACAACATGCCGAGCTGAGAAGAATGACAGTTACTCAATACAACCCTGAGCACAACCAAGCCAACGAATACAAACAACTGGCTGACAAAATTCTGAACAACAAAATGCTGAACATCCCGACTCCAATCGAAATGGACGAACTGGAACAACTGCTGATCGATTTCGGTGTGGTAGAAGACGAAGAAACAGCTATCAAGAAGCTGGAAGAGAAAGAAGCAGCAGCCAACGCCTAAGCGAAGAGAAGCCCTAGGCTGAGTATGGAATCATAATATAATGAAACAGGCTTGTACAACGGCGAATCAGCCGTAGGTACAAGCCTGTTTGTTTTATTCGGTTAACGTTATTTCAGCCCGCAGGTGGTGTAGGCCGGGATAGTGATGTTTAGCTGGTCGCCGGCTTTCTTGATTTTCACTTCATTTGAAGTGGAGAATTCGAGCTTTCGCCCTTGCCATTCTTCGTTGGACACTTGAATGGTTACGGTGTCGCCGCTCAGATTATGCAGGACGAGTACGGAATCATCTTCAAAGGTACGGGTGTATCCCAGAATGCGGCTGTCTCCAGTCGTCATCTCCCGAATGTCGCCTTTCATTAGAGCAGGGCTTTCATGACGGAAGCGGATCAGCTCCTTGTAATGGGAGAGCAGGGAGTCCTTATCCTTCTCCTGCGACTCTACGGAGACGGCGTCCGGGCCTGTATTATCGCGGGAGGGCTCCCAATCCGTCTGTCCTTCTCCGCTTCCCGGGTACCACCGGAACGGCTCGCGGATATTCTCGTCCGGCTTCTCCCCAAGCATGCCGATTTCCTCTCCATAATAAATGAACGGGTTGCCCGGCAGGGTGAGCAGGATGGAAGCGGCGGTTTTGGCTTTATTCACGTCACCGTCCAGCAAGGACATTGTACGTACCTGATCGTGATTGGTAAGGAACGGAGCGTCGATAGGGTTATCGGCATATTTGCTGTACAAGTCCAGCGTATTCGAAGCAAAGGCAGCAAGTCCGTTATCCGAGCCGCTTTGCACGGCGTCCAGAATCTTCGAGGACAGGTCGAAGTCGAAGGAAGAATCCAGCGCCTTGTAGTATGGAGCTATATTGTTCGGGCGGTCCCACACCTCGCCGACCAAATAAACGTCCGGTTTGACCTCTGCCAACCCCCGCTTGAATTCATCCCACCATGCGACATTCTTATCCGCTTCATCAGGCTTGCTGTAGATGTGCATAGCCGCGTCGAGACGGAAACCGTCGGCTCCCTGGTTCAGCCAATGCTTGCCGACATTGATCATTTCTTCACGTACTTTGGGATTATCAAAGTTCAAATCCGGCATGAAATCTATGAACAGGGCGTAGTAGTAGTCTCCCGAACCCGGATACGACTCGTGCCAGAGCTGCTGTCCCCACGGTCCTTTTTCATTCAGGTCGGTGTTCTCGTCAGCCCAGATATAATAATCCCGGTACGGGCTGTTCTTGTCCTTGGCGGCTTCCTTGAACCACGGGTGCTTGTTGCTCGTGTGGTTGAGCGCAAGGTCGATCGTAACCTTCATTCCCCGTTTATGCGCTTCCTGCGTCAGGCGGCGGAAGTCTTCCGTGGTGCCGTACGCCGGATCTACACTGTAGAAATCGGTTGTATCGTACTTATGATAGCTGGGGGAAGGACTGATCGGCATCAGCCACAGCGAATCGACGCCCAAATCTTTCTTCGTATGCGGATTTCCGTCATTGAGATAGTCCAGCTTTTGCAGGATGCCGTTCAGGTCGCCTTTACCGTCGTTGTTGGAATCAGAGAAGGAATTGACATAAATCTCGTAATAGACGCCAAGGTTTGAGTCGCTCTGAATTTGCGGTTTTGCAAGAGCACCGCTGGCGAAGCTGAACAGCAGGGGCAGGGTTAAGGCCATGGATGTAACTTTTTTCATCTTTGAAACCTCTCTTCCTTAAAAATAATGGGGTTATAATTGTTAATTTGCAGCGCCAAAATCGGCATCAATGATCGAATCCAGGGAGTGTCCGCTTTCCGTTAGCGTTTCAACCACCGGACCCAAGTACAGATCAGTCTGCCAGTAGCCGGATTCCGGCAGGTCAACGTGTACGGTATGCGTTCCCGGTCCATAGGTTTCGGTCACATTATCGTACACATGCTGATTCTCGTAAGGCTTGCCGTCTTCCTGAGGAATGACGCCTTCCGGATAGATATAGCTGGAGAAACTGATTTCGACTTCCCTGATGCCTTCAGGGACCGTAAACGTCGCCGTTCCGCCTTGAACATCGGAGTTGAAATACTGGTCGAACGGACGTGTAGGCTGGTTTGATTCAGTGGTCACTCGGGTTTCCTCTACGGTAATGGAATCGCTCCACAATACGCCGGTTCCCGGATGGCCCGGCCGCTGATAGGCCTTAAACATATAGTTGCCCTGTTCCAGCACTGCCGGCGTGAAGATCAGCTCCTGAGATTCGCCGGGAGCGAGTGTCCCGATTACGCCTGTGGCAACGACTTCGCCGTTCTTTGGATTGCCGGTGTCGCTGCGGAATACTTCATAGACGGTTTCGCCCTGCATCCCGGAGCCGCCGTTTATAACGGTCGCCGAAATTCCGGCATAGGTTACTTCTTGGACAGTAAAGTATAAAGAGCTTTTATCCCATGCCGCTCTAGCTGGCTGGGTCTTGCTGCTGATCTGGCTTTTCGTTTGTCCGTTGTTGACTTTTTCAGCAGATGCGGTATGTACAGGTTGGACAAGCGGAAGGGTAAATAACGACAGGGAAAAGACTGCGGCGGTGATGGTTTTGGTATGCTTCATATTAGGTATGCTCATTTCTTCGAAGTCTGGTTGAGTAGATGCGGCATCGCCTAAAGGATAGGAAAACGGGTGAAGCCGAAGATGCTTACCCGTTTTCCTTTTCTTACGGCAATAACCGAGAAATCGTTATTATTGAATTTTTACGCTGTGGTTCTCATTGGCCGGGATCTTGACATACAGAACGCGTTCGGCCGAATCGAAGAAGTAACCACTTTCCTGTCCGTTCAATTGCTCCAAGCTGCCAGCTTGATCGTACTTGCTGCCGGCTGCCTGAACTTTCTGAGGCTGCTCGGCATCATGCAGCTTAAGTGTGTAGGACTTGATGTCGGAAGCGTAGTTTTGAGCTTTTTTGTCCTGCTGGAACTCAATGTGGTTTCCTTTCTTTTCCACCTTAAATTCCGTGATATTGAATTCACCTTGCTTGTAGTCCAGGGTCTCCGCATCGTCTTCGTAGAAGCTGTAGCTGGCTTTATCGTTCAGATACGTATCAAGAATCAGATTTTCCAGCTTCTTCTCATCGGTGGATTGCTCCAATTCCTGACGAGGGATGATCGAATTGTTTTTCACGAAAATAGGCAGTGTTCCAAGATCGGCTTTAACCGTGATCGACTGGTTGCCTTCATACTTTTTGCCTGTCCAGTAATCGACCCATGTCTCGCCGGACGGCAGATACACTTCGCGGCTCGTTTGGCCTTCTTTAACTACAGGCGCAAGCATCATCGAATCGCCGAACATAAACTGATCTTCGATGTTATACGTCTTAGCGTCGTCCTGGAACTGGTAGACAAGCGGTTGTTGAACCGGTTGACCGTTCTCCGCGGATTCCTTGAACTGGTTGTACAGGTAAGGCAGCAGCTCATAACGCATGGAGATGTATTTGCGGCTGATATCTTCAACTTCTTTGCCGAATTCCCAAGGCTCTTGTCCGCTTCCGAGACCCGATTTCGCGCTATTGTCATAATGATCGCGGGCAAACGGCAGGAAGGCGCCGACCTCGATCCATCTTGCGAACAGCTCAGGCGTCGGAACATTGCCCGGCGATTTCGCGAAGCCGCCGATATCATTGCCGACAAACGGAACACCGGACAAACCAACGTTGGCGTTCATCGGAATCGACATTTGCAAATGCTCCCAGTTACTTACGTTGTCGCCGGTCCAGAGCGCCGCGTAGCGCTGCGTTCCTGCGTACATGTCGCGGGTTAATACGAATGGACGGGTGTTCGGTTTATGTTTGAGGAAGCCGTTATATGTCGCTTCGGCCTCGTCGTGCCCGTAAAGATTGTGGTATTCCGTATGAAGCTTCTTCTCCCCGTTGTCGCCTTCAAACACGACATCCAGCGGCATCGTATGGAAAGGGCCGTCAAATACGGCAGGCTCGTTCATGTCATTCCAGATCCCGTCGACGCCCTCATTTAATAGTGTTCCGAGATTGTCAGCCCACCAATTGCGGACATCCGACTTCAGGAAGTTCGGGAAGGCCGATCTGCCCGGCCATACATCGCCGAAGAAGGTAGTGCCGTCCGGATTTTTCGCCCAGTAATCCTTTGCCGTTCCTTCTTGATACACACTATAGTTCTCGTCCTCCTTGACGGCCGGATCGTTGATCGTGATGGCGCGGAAGCCTTCATTCTTCAGCGTCTTCAGCGCTTGTTTGTACTGGTCGTTCCAGGTAAACACGCGGTATCCGTCCATGTAGTCGATATCAAAATGCATCGTGTCGAGCGGGATTTTTTTCTCGCGGTAGGTTTTGGCCACATTTACGAGTTCTTCCGGTGTATAGCCCCATTTACTTTGATGGAAGCCCAGTGACCACATTGGAGGCGTTTCGGATTTACCCGTCAGCTCGGTGTACCGGTCGATAACGTCGCCGATTTCCGGACCGTTGATGAAGTAGTAAGTCAGAGTTCCGCCGTTGGCGTAGAAGTAGTAGTAATCGTCTTTCTCACTGGCCATTTCATAATAAGAGCGGAACGTATTGTCGAAGAAAATGCCGTAGGCTTTTTTATCCTTCAGGCCGATGAAGAATGGAATGGACGTGTACAGATATTTGGTGTTCTTGTTGTAGGAATAAGCGTCCGTGTTCCACATGCCGAGACTTTTGCCGCGCTTGTTCAGCCCGCCGGACTGCTCGCCGAAACCGTAGAAGTTTTCAGTGGCATCCGTCTTTTTAAACGCATACGGCTTGCCGTTTTCATAGCCAACCCCTTGCTCCGCATCTTCGTTGATCACGTTTCCTTGCTTGTCCAGGAATTTGACGCCGAAAGGTTGTTTGTTAATTTTTACAGTCAACTCAGAGGTGGAAAGGATGTATTCTTTATCCGTTTCCTTGGTGCTGAATTTAGGCGTCTTCCAATCCTTCTTGGCGATTCCCGGGGAGATGAACTCATCTTCGCCGTTTTTAACGACCGAGATCTTGGCCATGTCCTCCGAGAAGAGGCGGATAAATCCCTGGTAGTCCCCCAGGTTCAGTTTAACCCCATTGTCCAGAGCTTCCAGCGATTGTACGGATAATGGCTTAAGATTCTGTTTGTCCAGCGGAGTATCCGGTTCTGGCTGGGTTTCCGCAAATGCCACATTGGCCGGCAGCACCGCAGATACCGTTCCCGTCAATAGACTGAGGCACACAGCTGCTTGCGCCAGTTTTTTTGACACTCTTGAAGCTTTCAACCTTTTACGCATACATTTTTCTCTCCCACTCTGAAGTAGTTTTTGGGCAGCAGGCCCTCCGTGGAGCGTTACGCTTCCCGCTTTCCGGCTGCCCTTTTTCAAGTTAGCAAGGAACAACCGCGTGAACAATGGGGAGAACCTCCTACAGGATTGTCGAAAAAACGGAAACGGCATTTTTGAAATCGATTGCATAAATGGGGGACGAAACTGCGAAAACCTTGCCGGACAAGGAGTTCAAGTTTTTTTTGCTTTTCTTTTTCCCTCCGAAGGATGATTCAATTTATTACCACTAATATGGAAGAATATGCATATTTATAGTTCCGCAGGTCTAAGGGACTGCAGCTTGGAAGCTCTGCCTGCGAAAGAGTCAACCTCTTTAATTATTGGATATGGTGAAATTGGACACTAAAACGAACCGATCTTGCAAGGAATACACAATTTCCAATAAAAAAGTTCAATTTTTAAAAAATCAAGAGGGGGTGCAATATCTTTTGTGAATTCGTAAAAATAAGACACCGCATAAAATTGTAATCGCATACAAGGTTGATATGACAACAAAAATACGATTTTCTCGTTAAAAATCGCCATTTGATCTGAAGGAGGGTTTCCCGGATAATGAACAAAAACCAGAAGACAGGAAGTGGGAGAATGAAACGCGCCAGGTGGATGCGGATGTCCGGAGTTGTTGTGGTCTGCGCAGCTATAACGTTAACTTTGGCCTGCCAAAAAACTTCGAATAACGCCGAGACCCCGCCAAAGTATGCGAAAATTCATAAAGGCTCTCTGCTGAAAGGGCTATCCACGGATAAAGCGGCTTATTGGCCGGGAGAGGATGTCCGGTTTGAGCTGAAATTCAAGGGGACCGAACCGGGAGGAACCGTCCATATCCGCTATCTGCATTTGAATCGGGTTATAAAGGAAGAGAAGCTGCAGGCCGAAGGGGATAAGCTGGTCTGGAGCTGGGAGCCGCCCCGGCAGGAGGGCCAAGGCTATATGGCTGAAGTCGTCTATGAGCGGAACGGTGAGGCGGATCAGATGAACATTGGTGTGGACGTATCGTCCGATTGGGGGAAATTTCCCCGGTACGGGTATCTGGCCGATTTTCCGAACTTGAACCCAGGCGAGATGTCGCGGGTCATCGAACGCTTGAACCGTTTTCACATTAACGGCATCCAGTTCTACGATTGGCAGTACAAGCATCAGGAACCGATTCGATTAGAAGATGGCAGACCGGCGGTGGAATGGAAGGATATTGCCAACCGCTCGGTATCGTTCACTACGGTAAAAGACTACATCGATCTGGCTCATAATCACGGCATGAAGGCCATGAACTACAACCTGCTGTTTGGCGCTTATGCGGACGCGGAGCAGGACGGTGTGAACCGAGATTGGGGCCTGTTTAAAGATCCCGGCGGCACCGATCAGGATCATCACCCGCTTCCGGACGAATGGGCGAGCGATCTTTATCTGTACGATCCCTCTAACCCGGATTGGCAGAATTACTTGATCGAAAAAGAAAAGAAAACGTTCGACACGCTTCCCTTTGACGGCTGGCATGTGGATCAGTTGGGAGACAGGGGCGCATTGTGGACTCATGACGGCAGAAGCGTCAATCTCTCCGCGAAATATCCGTCGTTTCTGAATGCGGCCAAGGAGAAGCTTGATGTGGATTATGTGATGAACGCCGTCGGCCAGTTCGGCCAGGAATTCATCGCGAAGGAAGCGCCCGTCAAGTTTCTGTACACTGAAGTATGGGGCAACCATCCGCAGTACCGGAATTTAAAAGAAATCATTGACGAGAATTCGAGGTACAGCGGAAACCGGCTGAACACGGTACTCGCCGCTTATATGAATTATCATTTATCTGATGCGCCGGGAACGTTCAACACGCCGGGGATTCTGCTGACGGATGCGGTAATTTTTGCTTCGGGCGGGTCCCATCTGGAGCTGGGGGAGAATATGCTGTCCAAAGAATATTTTCCTCATAAAAATCTTAGTGTATCTTCGGAACTGGAAGAGCAGCTCATTTCATATTACGATTTTCTGGTGGCGTATCAGAATCTGCTGCGGGATCACCTGGAAGAATCCGGCCTGAAAGCCGAGGGGACGAAAGAAGTCGCGATATCGGATCAAGCGGAGCAGGGCAAGGTGTGGTCCTTCTCCAAGCGCAAGGATGGAAAAGACATTATGCATTTTATCAATTTCAGTAATGCTTCAACCATGGATTGGAACGATGATCGCGGAACCCAGACGGAACCGGCGGAAAAACGGAACATTGCCGTCTCCGTCAAGACGGACCGTCCGGTGTCCAAAGTATGGTTCGCTTCACCCGATTTTAACGGAGGCTCGCCTCAGGCGGTGCCATTCTCGCAGCGGAACGGCGTTGTGAAATGGAAGCTGCCCGCGCTGAAGTATTGGGATATGGCCGTTATTGAATATAAGAAATAGAAGAATTTCTTAATTTTCCTATATATAACATTGGTATTGGGCTTTACATCTAGTACACTTTTAGATAGAAACAAATAGGAGAGGCTCTATGCTGCGAACACTGACAATATCCAAAAGCTTCACCGCCAAAATCATTGTGGTCCTCCTGCTCGTTATTTTGATTCCGACCGTCTTCACAAGCTTGTCCTTCTACTGGGTATCGGATGCCATTCTCAAAAAGAACGTTAGAGAATCCACGCTCCAGATTGCGGAACAGACGGCGGATTCGCTCTCTTTTATATTAAATGTGGGGATTGACACCTCCGATTTTATTTCCAGCGATCCAAACATCCAGCGCGCCGCCTTACAGGTGAACGGCGATCCGACCTACGAGGATAACTGGAATTATCAGTATATCAATACGCTGCTGAACAATTACGTGTATTCGAACTCTTTTGTCAAAATCGTGTATTTATTGAAGGAGGAAGGAAAGGGATGGGGCAGCGGAACCTTTTCGGACACCGAGCTTAAGCAGATACGCCTGTCCGACGAGGATTGGGTGAAGGAAGTGAAGCGCAAGGACGGAGAGCTGGTGTGGCAGGGCCTCCAGTATGACCACTTCAGCGGCGGCGGGGAGAATACGGATCTGGTTCTGCCCGTCGGGAGAGTGCTGAAGGACTTTGACACGATGAACAATATCGGACTGGTGCAGGTTCATTTGGACGGGCAGTCGATCCTGGGAACGATCCGGAAGCTCAAGCTCGGGAATACCGGCAAGTTCTTCGTCGTCGATTCCGAAGGGAGGATCATGATTGATTCCAACCTCCGAATGATTAACAAGCGGGTGCAGAATCCCGATTTGTACAGAAGTATTGTGGACAACGACGGAGTGGAGTTTGAGTTCCAAATGGGAGGCATTCCTTATTACGGGGTCAAGCAGCTGCTCGCCAGTGGCTGGATGCTTGTCGGAACCGTACCCGTGAATGAGATCAGCGGGCAGCTCGAGCAGCTACAGACCCGAATTCTGCTGACCTCAGCCTTATTCTCCATGATCGCCGTCGGCATCGGCCTTTTTGTGGCCGGGATGGTGACCAAACCTGTAAAGCAGCTTACCCAAAGCATGCTCCGCGTGCAGCAAGGCGATTTGGATACGAGGACGGACATCCGCACGGCCGATGAAATCGGGTTTTTAAGCATACAATTTAACAAAATGGTGCATGAAATCGGGAATTTGATGCGGCAGGTGGAGAATGAACAGAACGAGAAGCATCACGCGGAGCTTCGGGCGGTCATGCACCGGATTCACCCGCATTTTCTGTTTAACACACTCAGCACGCTGCGGTGGCTTATTGATTCCGGCCAGAACGGCCGCGCATCCGAGGTATTGTCGGCATTAAATCATCTGCTTGAAGCGAACATGGGCAAGAACGGCGTCATGATTACAGTGGATGAGGAGCTCGATATTATTCGAAAATACCTGATCATTCTGGAGCTGCGCTATGAAAAGAACTTTCATCTGGAGCTGGACGTCCAGCCGGGGACGGAGAAGATCATGATTCCCCGCATGCTGCTGCAGCCGCTGGTGGAGAATGCTATATTCCATGGAATCGTGCCGAAAAATACGGATGGCAGAATCTCGATAACGATCCGAAAGGGCGCCGAGGGACTCGAATTCCGGGTGGAGGACGATGGGAGAGGGATTGGCGAGGAGAAGCTAAGGCAGTTAAATGAAGCGAGGGCTGCGGTGGACAAAGGTGAAACCGGCATCGGTCTGCGCCATATTTATGACACGCTGCGGCTGTATTACGGTCAAAATTGGGAATGTTCGATGGTCAGCGCCCCCGAACAAGGGACGACCGTACGCATTTTATTAAAAAAGCCGATAGAAACGACCTCTTAGAACCGGCAAAAAGCGGGAGGAGCACCATGTATAGAGTACTGATCGTAGATGACGAACCGGTAATCCGCCATGGAATCAGCGCGTTTATCGACTGGGAACAAGAAGGGATGTCTGCGGAGGACCACTATGCGAACGGTGCGGAGGCATTGGCTGCGCTGGAACGCGAGTCCTTCGATATACTGATTACGGATATCAAAATGCCCTTGATGAATGGCATTGAGCTGATGAAGCAGGCACAGGCGCTTTGCCCTTGGATCAAGGTGATTCTGATCAGCAATTACAGTGACTTTGAATATGTCAAAGAGGGACTGAAGCTGGGCGCCGTCGATTATCTGCTAAAGCTGACTTTGAAAAAGGACGATCTTCTGGCCGTTCTGCACCGGAGCATTGCGATGCTGGAGGACGAGAGGAAGCAGGATTCTGAGCTGATCCTGTATCGGCAGAGCGCCCTTTATCTGGAAAGGAAGCGCGAGGAGCAGGAAATCAAGCGGTGGATCGTACAGGAGCAAGTCACGCCGTCCGCCGCAGCGGGCGCCCCGGAGTGGTTGGAAGAACCCTATGCCTGTGTCTATCTTATGCTGGACGGAGCTGAGGACTGGAAAGAGAATAACGGCTATTTATATGTTCAGCTCTTGCTTGAGGACCTGCAGGAAGCGTTCTATGAGCGGATGGAGAAGGGAAGCGCGCTGCTGGTCGCGGAGAACAGCCTGTTCCTGATCTTTCCGGAGCGCGAGGGAGAATCGGTACGGCAGCTTCAAGCATGGAAGCAGGGCGTCGAAGCGGAATGGAGCATTACCGCTTCGGCAGGGCTGGCTGCAGGCCTGGGAGCAGGCTGGCTTCTTCAGGGATATGCAGAGAGCCGCTTGGCCTGTCAGCAGCGTTTTCTCAAGGGGCTGGGCAGATGGTTCGAGAGCGGGGGACAGGAGAGCAAGCACGAGCTGTCGCCGCCGGACCTTGTAGAGGCCGAGGATTGGGAGCCATTTTATGAAATGATCCGAGGCGGAGAACCGGCTTCCCATGCGATTGATTTCGCGCTTGAACGCTGGAAGAGCAGGGCTTTGAGCCCGGAGCAGGTTCAGCAGGAGGCCTGTATGCTGCTTGCTGGTACTTACCGGCTGCAGGCGGGCGCCGAATCACTTCCTCCCGAAGAGCAGGAACTGATCCGCAAGACGGAAACCTTGGAGCAGCTGGCCGCCTTCATGGTTAGCGAGCTGGAGCAGAACGGGATGTCCATGATTCCCCAATTGTCTGATAACGGTTACGGGGGACAGCTTATCACAAGAGCACTGGAGTACATTGCCGCCCATTTCACCGAAAACTTGACGCTTCAGAGCGTGGCGGATACCGTACATCTAAGCAAAAGCTACTTCAGTCTGCTATTCAAAAAACAAACCGGACGAAACTTTATCGATTATGTGATTGAGCTGCGGATTCGGGAAGCCAAGCGGCTGCTTGCCCAGGATGACAGCCGGATCTATGATGTGGCCCAAGGCGCCGGATTTAAGGACGTTAAATACTTCAGCAAGGTGTTCAAAAAAGGAACGGGACTCACTCCGGTGGAATACAGGGAAAGCTTGAAGTGCAGCGCTGAACAGTAAAGAGAGGGGGGATTTCCGTCTTTGTAATCCGGTGGTTTATCTTTTTGATAGTGATTGTGTTAACGGCCGGTTGCGCCGGCGCGTCTGTAATCTCGGAACCGGACAAGGTCCAGACGCTTCACGGGAATGACAAAACGGTCATTACCTTCTGGCATACGTACAATGATAGGGAAACCCGTCTGCTGATGAAGAAGCTCATCCCGGCTTTCGAGGAGAACAATCCCGATATACGGGTGAAATGCATCAATCTGGCTAATTCCAACGAACTGAAGTACAGCTTGATTGCACGCGCCTCCTCCAACCGAGGTCCGGATGTGGTGCGGATGGATATTGCCTGGGTGCCGGAATTTGCGCATAAAAACCTCCTTGAGCCGCTGGACGGATTTCCAGGCTTTGACCAGCTTGAATTTGCGTTCTACAACAAAGGGCTCAGCATAGGCTTCTATCAGGATGAATACTATTCGTTGCCGCTTAACCTGTACACTAAGACGGCAATCTTTAACCGGAAGCTGCTGAAACAAGCGGGATATTCCGAGCCTCCCGGCACGATGGACGAAATTTTGGAGGTGGCCCGCAAGCACCGCTTTATGATTGGCCTGGGGGGATTGGACCCTTGGGACACGCTTCCCTATATCTACAGCCTGGGAGGTTCGTTCGTGGACCCGGGGTTTACCCGGGCAACGGGTTATTTGAACAGTCCGGGCACCGTCCGGGCGGTGGAGAAGCTGACAGGCTTATATAAGGAAAAGCTTATTCATCTCTCGGCGGTGACACTGAACAGCGATAACTGGGAGAAGGTGCGGAACGGCAACATGCTTATAACCGACGACGCGCCGTGGTTCTACAGTTTATTGAAGTATTCGGAGCTTAAGCTTGCTCTTGAGCAGACCTTGCCCGTACCCTTCCCGCGCTCCATTGTCCCTTCCACGATTATCGGCGGTGAGAATCTGGTCATTATGAAGGGCAGCCGACATCCTGCCGAGGCTTGGGCATTTATTCAATGGATGACCGGCAAGGAAGCGCAGCTTATTATGTCCCGGTCGGGGCTAATCCCGGCGAATAGGGAAGCGCTTAATGAGATGAAGGTCAGTCCGGATTCCTATCTTTATCCCTATGTTGAAGCTGTGGACAACGGCTTTTTGCGTCCGACGGTCAAGAACTGGGGTAAAATCGAAATGATGTATACGTTATACCTGAACAAAATATTCCTGGGCGAATTGCCCGTACAGCAAGGCCTGGACCTTGCGGCCGCCGAGATCGACGGCCTTTTGATTGATAAGGACTACTGAAGAAAGACCCTGCGAAGGGTCTTTTTCGCGTCCTGAGCTGTGTTCCGGGGCGCCTATCGCTGATTGAGGAACGGAAGTCTTAATGCCGCCCCGCCTTAGGTCCAGTTTCAAAAACCGTCCCCGGTCCGTTTTGAACGGCCCCGATTTTTCCTAAAATAAGAGCATAAGGAACAGGACATCGAAAGGCGGTGAGAAAGAATGCACAGAAACAGAGGAAACGGCCTCGCGTTCATACTGATTACCATCGGCGCGATTATGCTGCTGGGGTTGGCGCTTCCGCTGATCCACGGAATTTTCAGACTTCTCTTCCCGGTGCTGCTGGTGGTTCTCGGCTACTACGGAATCAAGAGCGGACGCAAGGTGATCGGCTGGATCGTGATGTTTATCGGCATCATGTCCCTGATCAGCAAGCTGGCCTGGCTGATTGGACCGCTGCTTGGCGTAGCGCTGGTCGTGTGGGGAATATCGGTACTTAAAGGCAAGAGAAGCACGCATTATTAATAAATGAGAATTCAACTTAAGCGGCAAGGAGGGAGCGGTAGAAAATGAGCGTTTTTCGACGAATGCGGGACATTACCGTAGCCAATTTAAATGAAAAGCTGGAACAAAGCCAGGACCCCGTGAAGCTGATCGATCAATTTCTGTATACGACCCGCGAGGAAATAAGCGAAGCCGAAAGATTGTATCAGCAGTACGCGAATCATACGAAGCAGCTTCAAAATCAGGTTGACCAGGCGGCTTCCATGAGGAACAAGCGGGAGGAACAGGCGCTGCTGGCGCTCAAGGCGGGCGAGGATAATCTCGCCAAGCTGGCTCTGCAGGAGAAAATTATTTTTGAGGAAAAGCTGGAGCAGTACGGTGGTCTGCTGGAGCAGAGCCGGCAGTCTCTGCTGGAGCTGGAGCAGCAGCTCGGCGAACTGAAGCTGGAGTATCAGTCGGTGTACAGCAAGCGCCAGTATTATGCGGCCCGGATGGAGACGCTCCGGCTGCAGCAGCGGATGAATGAGCGGGCCGCCGCTTACGGCGGCGGCGACATTCCAAAAATGTTCGGACGTCTGGATGACCGGCTTGCCGACTGGGAGCTGGAGGCCAAAAGCCTGCGCGACCTGCGGCGGATGGGCCAGGAATACGCGGTCCAGGCGGGCGAGACGGTCGCCGGCGTTCTGGAACGGGAGCTGGCCAAGCTGAAGGATAAGCTGAACAAGGAAGGAAAGGAGTAGCGTTATGACGAGATTGTATCGATCTACCCGCGATAAAGTACTTACAGGTCTTACCGGCGGATTGGCGGAAGCGATCGGCATCGACTCCACGCTGCTGCGGATTGTGCTGCTCATCAGCATTCCCTTTACGGGCGGCGCTGTTATACCGGTGTATTTCATCGCCGCGCTGATCTTTCCGAAGGAGCCGGGGCCTTATCCCCCTTACGGCTTCGGGCCCGAAATGGCGGACGGCGGCTATGGTCCGCATTACAGAGGCGACGGCGGTTACAGCCGCCGGGGCTGCGGGCATCGCGGTCCATTCGGCCCGTCCGGGCCGCGGCCCTATGGCCGGGACGGCCATTATGATCCGCGGTACGGCCAATCCGGAGGCCATGCCGCGCAGGAATCTGCTCTGGACGACATGATGAAGGACATTGAGAAGAAAGCGATGCAGAAAGAAATCGAAGAGCTTAAACGCAAGCTGTCCAAATACGAAGACAAGAAGGGAGAAGTGTAAAACATGGGAGTTTTCAAAAGAATCAAAGATATGACCAAAGCATCCGTCAACGATCTGCTGGATAAGGTGGAAGACCCGATTGTTATGCTGAACCAGTATTTGCGCGATATGGAGGCCGAAATTCACGAGGCGGAAGTTACAGTTGCCAAGCAAATGGCCAATGAACGCCGGATGAAGCAGCGTGTGGACGAAGCGGCGAAGTTGTCCGGACAGCGCGGCGCCCAAGCCGAGCTTGCCTTGAAGAACGGCCAGGAGGAAGTGGCTCGCAAGCTTCTGGAAGAGAAAATTTACTTTGACCAAAAATTCGGCGAATACACCGAGCTGCATGCGCAGGCGGAAGTCCATGCCAAGGAACTGGTGCAGCAGCTGCATGACATGAAGGATGAATTCTACAAGCTGCGCAACAAACGCAACGAGCTGGTGTCCCGGGCCCAAATGGCCAAGGCGAAGAAGCAGATGTCGCAAATCAGCAGCGTGCACAGCATCGAGAGCGGCAGCGCGTCGCTTGGATTCCACCGTATGGAAGAGAAGATCATGCAGCTTGAAGCCGAGGCCGATGTGCTCCGGGCTCCGTACCGGCCTTCGTCCCCTGCCGCTTTCAGCCCGATCGACGCCGAGAAGCAGCTCAAAGTAGAAGAGCAGCTGAACGCGCTGAAGAGCAAGCTGAACGGTTCGGCCGAAGCTTCGAAAGGCACGGAAGAATAATAACCGGGCATAGGCCGGGAGCGGGATAATGCCTGTTCCATAAATACAGGCCGATATGATATGCTGTAACGAGGGGAAAGCCATACGGATGGATTACCATACCGGCATGGCTTTTCCGGCCGTTTGGTGCCGGGCCGCCCAAAGGTACGGCCGGCTAATCTAACAATAAAGGAGGTGCGAAATGGAAAAGCGAAACCGTTTGATAGCCATAGGACTGATCGCTGTCGGATGCTTGATGATTTTTGGCAGATGGATCGGTTTCCTTTCCATTGTCGCCCTTTTACTTCTGCTGCTGGGCATCTTCCGGACAAAGTCGGGGAAGATCAAGCAGGGATATACGCTGCTGGGTATCGGCGCGGTGCTGCTGCTGCTGGATCATCTGGTGCTGGTGCTGGGCATTTGCCTGATCTCGCTGGGCATGTTCTTCGTCAAGTCCAAAGGCTTGCAGCAGGGGAGAAACCATCTTCAGAAGCAGAATTTCTCCTCAAGCTTTAACTGGGACCGGTCGCCCTGGGTAATGCACAGTCTGAGCGCCTGGCATGTGCTCGGCGAGACGGATCTGGATCTGTCGCTGGCGATGGCGGAAGACAAGGAGACGGTCATGCTGTTTCAGGGGATTTTTGGCGATGTGGATCTGCATCTGGCGGACGGTTACGGCGTAGAGATCGACGCGTTCGTGCTGTTCGGCTCCATCGAGTTTGGCAGCCAGCGCGATGCGGGGATGATGAACCGGCTGAACTGGAAGTCTCCGGGCTTCGAGAGCAGCGAGCATCGGGTGAAGGTCAGCGTCTCTTATTTGATGGGTGATTTGGATGTAAGACTGCCATAGGCGGATAAGGAGGGAGAGCTCCGGATGGATCATAAAAAGAATGCCAATATCGTGTCGCGCAGCATGGGCGAAGGAGCTCTGTTCTCCTTTGTCCTGCTGCTCGTTATATTGTACATGATGTATACATACGGTTTTTTGCGTCCTTATGAAAGCCTGGACTTCGGGCTACGGACGATATCGCTGCTGCTTCTACCGATTGGCCTCGGCGTGGGCTTCGGCTTCTATCAGAGCTTCCGTGTCAAGCGCAGGCTTGAGCGGATGCGGGAGACGCTGCTGCTGTGGGAAAAAGGCAACCTGACGCTGTCCATGCCCTCACTCGGAGAGGACGAGCTTGGGCGGCTGGCGGAGCAGCTGAATGTGATCGGGAGCAAATGGGAGGACCAGGTGACGACGCTTCAGCGCCTGTCGACGAATAACGCCCAGCTTGCCGAGCAGGCGAGGGTGTCGGCGATTGTGGAAGAGCGGCAGCGTCTGGCCCGGGAGCTGCATGATGCGGTCTCCCAGCAGTTGTTCGCCATTTCCATGACGGCGACGGCCGTCGGCCGGACGCTCGAGAAGGATTTCGACAAGGCCCAGCGCCAGATCGCGCTGATCGAGGAGATGGCTGCGGTGGCCCAGTCGGAGATGAGGGCGCTGCTGCTGCATCTGCGTCCGGTCTATCTGGACGGGAAGCGGCTCGAGCAGGGCATCCGGGAATTGATCAAGGAGCTGCAGGTGAAGGTGCCGATCGATATCCATTTTGAAATGGACACCGGCGTACAGCTGGTGAAGGGGATCGAGAACCACCTGTTCCGCATCGTGCAGGAGGCCATCTCCAATACGCTGAGGCATGCCAAGGCGGACAAAATGGAGATTCGCATCCACCGGCGGGGCGATACGGTTCGCATGACCATCCGCGACGACGGCGTCGGCTTCGATATGGATGCCGGCAAGCAGACATCCTACGGCCTGTCCAATATGCAGGAGCGCATTACTGAAACGGGCGGATCAATCCAGTTCATAACGGCGCTGGGCAAAGGCACGCGCATCGAGATTACAGTGCCGCTGCTTAGCGAGGATAAGGGGATTTAATCAGGGAGGGAACGACCATGGAGAATGGGGAACCGATTAAAGTGCTGCTTGTGGACGACCATGAGATGGTCCGAATCGGGCTGGCCGCGGTGCTTGGAACCGAGGATGGAATCGAGGTCGTCGGCGAAGCCGGGGGCGGCGAGGAAGGCGTTCGTCTGGCGCAGGAATACAAGCCGGATGTCGTGCTCATGGACCTCGTTATGGAAGGGATGGACGGTATCGAGACGACAAGGCAGATCATGAAGCTCTACCCGGAGTGTAAGGTGATTGTGCTGACGAGCTATTTGGACGACGAAAAAATGTACCCCGTAATCGAGGCCGGCGCATTCAGCTATCTGCTCAAGACCTCCCGCGCTACCGAGGTGGCTGATGCGATCCGGGCGGCGGCCCGGGGACAGTCCGTCCTCGTCTCGCAGGTCGCCTCCAAAATGATGAACCGGTTCCGGAGCGACGCCCGGATCGAGGCGCCAGCCCACTCGGAGCTGACGGACCGGGAGATGGAGGTGCTGAAGCTGCTGGCGCAGGGCAAATCGAATCAGGATATTGCCGACCAGCTGATCATCGGCATCAAGACGGTGAAGTTCCACGTCACCAATATTCTCGCCAAGCTGGGCGTGGAAGACCGTACGCAGGCGGCCATTTACGCCTATAAGAACGGGCTGGCTGAGTAGCGATTCCGGACAGGCGATAAATGGAACGGCAAAGAGCGATAAGCTCCGATGTGGGTTCGTGACAGTTAAGGGATAAACGCCCCGTTAGCAGTGGCATCGGCCGCTGTAGTTTTAGACAATCCAGCCCGTAGTACAAGCCTTAACGACAGCAGTCGGCGAACAAGCCGGCTTCTTTGCGTATTGCCGAAGCTTCTGCTTTTTGCGGCGCGCGGTATAAAATCTCTCAGGACCGGTTATCCTGTCTAGTAGATTGCTAGAACGGAACCGAAAGGGAGAGAGAAGCTATGGGTAATCGGGGAAGAGTAGGGAACAAGGGGATTCTGCTGATGTTCGTCCTGTGCTTCGCAGCGCTGATGCTGGCTGAATTCCGCAGCGGAGCGGAGGCCAGCCCGGCGGAATCGGGCGGCGTGAAGGCTGTGCGCCCTGGCGGAGCAGTTGTCCAAGGCTCTGCCGGCCCCGAAGAGCCGTCGGACTCCGTCGCGCTGCTCACGGAGCTCGGACGGAGCGTGACGGAGCCGGGTTCTCCGCTGCGGCTTGTTTTTAAATGGCAGGGCTCGTATACGGGAGAGGCCGGTTTCTTACCTGAAAGTGCGAACTCGCTCGCGAAGTCGCTTGGACTGCCGGACGCTGTCCAATCGTCCGAGGAAGGCCATGCCGCTTACCGCTCCTCCGCCAAGACCGGAGGCATGAAGACCTCTTTGTTTTGGAGTGAGATGGGTGAGGGCGCAAGCTATGTGATCGTTACACTGGAGACGAATGATCTGTCCCGCACTGAGGGAATGGCCGAGGCCGCCGATGAGGCCGGCAGCATTTTGGCATCTGCAGGCATTGCCGCCGACTGGAACGTTTCTCTGCAAGGCATGTCCAGAGAGCATGGGGAGGCCAGCCGGGCGCTGAAGCTGACGGAGCGGACGCTTGAAGGCAAGCTGCCGGGCATGAGCGCGGCCGAAACCTACACGGATGCGGCAACCGCAAGCACCTCCTATACGGTCCCTTCCCTTGCGCATACCGCGCAGAGCGGGAAACACCATCTTGCATTACAGGCGGCGGTACATCAGGATGATGTCCTCGGCGGCAACCGGGTGACCCTTGGACTCCCGCTGATTACGATTGAGTACTGATTTTCAGTTTATATAAGTCCAGATATTAAATATGATAAAAAACAGTAATAGAACTTTGACGAATTCCGAGAGAAACTGTCAGGTAATCTAATAGCATCCTCATCCGGAATATGATAAAATGACATCACGTCGTTGTAACTTTCGATTTGACATTTGACGATGAGAACCGATTTCAATAAACTATTACTATGATTGCATAGAGAAAGATGAGGAGCCATGGCTGAAAATCAAACCTTTGATGAATTGAAAACACCCGGCGCTGTATTTTTTATTTTTGGTGCAACCGGCGACTTGGCCCGGCGCAAGCTTTTTCCGGCCATTTACAGCCTGTACCGTGAAGGGAAGCTTGCCGAGGATTTTGCGGTAATCGGCGTGGCACGCCGTCCACGGAGTCCCGAGGAGTTCAGGGAAGATGTTAAGGCCTCGATCCGCGAGTTCAGCCGTTATCAGGCCATCGATGACAATGAATGGACAGGATTCGTCAATCATTTTGAGTATAAATCGCTTGATATTAACAATATTGATGGTTTCCGCGAGTTGAGAGAGCAGACCGAAGGGCTGGAAGAGCGGTTCCGCATTCCGGGCAACCGCCTGTTCTACCTGGCGCTCGCTCCCGAGCTGTTCGGAAGCGTATCGTTCAACCTGAAAGCTGGAGGCATGCTGGATGGAGAGGGCTGGAGTCGTCTCGTTATCGAAAAGCCGTTCGGCTACGATCTGGAATCGGCCGAGAAGCTGAACGAGCAGATCCGCCAAGTCTTCCAGGAAGAAGAAATTTTCCGGATCGACCATTATCTCGGCAAGGAAATGGTGCAGAACATTGAAGTGATCCGCTTCGCCAACGCCTTTTTTGAGCCGCTCTGGAACAAGCAGCACATCGCCAACATCCAGATTACGCTGGGTGAAACGGTCGGCGTCGAAGAGCGCGGCGGCTATTACGATCATGCCGGTGCGCTGCGGGATATGGCCCAGAACCATATGCTTCAGCTGCTGACCATGATCGCGATGGAGCCGCCAAGCCGTCTGCTTGCGGAGGATATCCGCGATGAGAAGGTCAAGGTGCTGCGCTCGCTCCGTCCGTATTTGACCGGGGAAGAAGTGCGCAAGAACGTGGTTCGCGGGCAGTATACGCAGGGCCTGTTCAACGGCAAGACCCTGCCGGCTTACCGCCAGGAAGACAAGGTGAATCCGGAATCGATGACGGAAACGTATTTTGCCGCCCGGGTATTCGTAGATAACTTCCGCTGGGCGGGCGTACCGTTCTACATCCGTACAGGCAAGCGCCTGCCGGCCAAGACGACCGAGGTGGTTGTGGAGTTCAAGCGCATGCCTACTAATGTCTATCTGGGGCAGAAGCATAACCTGGAGCCGAACCTGCTCGTTATCCGCGTTAACCCGATGGAAGGCATTTACGTGAAGATCAATGCCAAGAAGCCGGGCTCGGAATCGGATATTCAGCCGCTGGCCATGGACTTCTGCCAGAGCTGTCTGATCGGCATCAACTCGCCGGAAGCCTACGAGCGTCTGCTGCATGATGCCGCGCGGGGCGACTCCACCTACTTTACCCGCTGGGACGAGGTATCCTCGGCGTGGTCGTTCGTGGATCATATCGCCAAAGCCTGGAGAGAGGATTCCAGCGATCTGGCTTCCTATCCGGCAGGCACCTGGGGTCCGGTTGAAGCGGCCGAGCTGCTCGAACAGGACGGCTTCCAATGGTGGCCGGTCAACGGGCAGAAAGAAAGCAATGTTGTATGGTCAGTGAACAACGATTAAGATTGTTAGCCCAATAGATATTCGAAAATCTCCCTGCTTTGAAGCGGGGAGATTTTTTTCACACCGGCTCGTTTTAGGTAGATAATACCGGCCCGATTTTGTTATACTTTAAAGGATGCCCGCGCCCCGATGTCCTTCGGCTTTGAAGGCTTGGATGCCTGCGGGAAAGTACCGTTAATCAACTGACAGGAGCAATGAACAATGGCCATTATGCCGATTTGATACAGGCTTAATTTTAGCCGTGAATATTTAAACGTGATGAATTCAGATATGAAGGGATATGTGCAATGAGTCAAACGATGGATCAGAACTTGCAGCAGGAAGTGGACAAACGCAGAACATTCGCGATTATTTCCCACCCTGATGCAGGCAAAACGACACTAACGGAGAAGCTGCTGCTGTTCGGCGGCGCGATCCGGCTGGCGGGAACGGTCAAGGCCCGCAAAGCAAGCAAGCACGCAACAAGCGACTGGATGGAAATCGAGAAGCAGCGCGGAATCTCCGTTACTTCCTCGGTGATGCAATTTGATTATTCGGGCCACCGGATAAACATCCTGGATACTCCGGGTCACCAAGACTTCAGTGAGGACACCTACCGTACACTGACGGCCGCCGACAGCGCGGTCATGCTGATTGACGTCGCCAAAGGCGTCGAGGCCCAGACGATTAAGCTGTTTCAGGTGTGCGCCAAGCGGGGCATTCCGATTTTCACGTTCATCAACAAGCTCGACCGCGAGGGCCGCAGCCCGTTTGACCTGATGGAGGAGCTGGAGCAGGTGCTGGGCATCCGCTCGGTGCCGATGAACTGGCCGATCGGCTCCGGCCGCGACCTGTGCGGCGTCTATGACCGCATGATGAATCAGGTGGAGCTGTTCCAGGGCGACGACCATTCGGTTATCAAAGTGCAGAAGGTCGAGGATTACAATGATCCTGTCATTCGTGAGATGGCGGGCGATTATCTGCATGACCAGTTGTGCCAGGACCTGGAGCTGCTGGATGTTGCGGGCGATCCTTTCGATTACGAGAAGGTGCTGCGCGGCGAGCTGACGCCGGTCTTCTTCGGCAGCGCGATCAACAATTTCGGTGTGCAGACGTTCCTGGAGAACTTCCTGCAGCTTGCTCCAAAGCCGGAGCCACGCCGCAGCACGGCGGGGATTGTGGAGCCGACGAACGAGAAGTTTACCGGCTACGTCTTCAAGATTCAAGCCAATATGAACCCGGCTCACCGCGACCGGATTGCCTTTCTGCGCATTGTCTCCGGCAAGTTCCAGCGGGGGATGAGCGTAAAGCATGTGCGGGCCGGCAAAGACATCAAGCTGTCCCAGCCGCAGCAGTTCCTTGCCCAGGACCGCGATATCGTCGAGGAGGCGTATCCGGGCGATATTATCGGTCTGTTCGACCCGGGCATCTTCCGGATCGGCGATTCGCTCAGTCAGGCGGGCGATGTTGTATTCGATGAGCTGCCTACCTTCTCGCCGGAAATTTTCGCCAAGGTCAGCATCAAGAACGCGCTGAAATCGAAACAGTTCCAGAAGGGCATCGACCAGCTAACGGAGGAAGGCATGATTCAGGTGTTCCGCACGGTCAGCTTTGACGATATTATTCTGGGTGTCGTCGGACAGCTGCAATTTGAAGTGTTCGAATACCGGATGAAGGGCGAGTACGGCGTGGATGTACAGCTTCAGCGGATGCCGTATCAGTTCGCGCGCTGGATTGTGGACGAGAACAAGCCGGACCCGGGCAAGTTCCGGATCAATTCCACGCTTGTTACGGATAAGAAGGGGAATTTCGTTGTGCTGTTCGAGAACGAGTATGCCATGCGGACGTCTATTGAGAAAAATCCGTCGGCGAAGTTTCTGGAAACGGCGCCTTAATGTGATCAGGCCGGCAGGGGATGTCGGCTAACCAACAAAAAGCCTTCGTCTTTCGCGCGCTTTTGCGCTAGAGAGACGGAGGCTTTTTTACACCATCATTTGCCGGTCGTTAGAGAGCCGGGAGTTTCAGACTTCAGGTGTTCGTGCAGCAGCGAGACGATTTCATCTTTTTTGGCGGGATCGAGGTCTTTCCAGATCATTTCGAATACGGCGCCGAGTCCCGGCAGAGCGGCCTCCGGGCCGTCAATCGAACCGTCGATCATTTCCCGCAGGTCCTCTTTGGATTGACCATGGACTTTATGGATGATCGCCTGGCGCAAATCGAGTGTGATGGACATGACAACACCTCCTTTTTCAAAATGACGGAATATTGTTGAAGCACCGCCGCATCCGAAACCAATGCTTGCAGGACGCGGGCGCAGCCGGTTCTTCTCCAGTAGGCTGGGTATAATATGCCCTGTTACAGAATCTAAAATTCAAGTTTAATTCTCCATATGCTATACTGTTTTGAGACAATCGACAGCTTACGGGGGGGAGAAGAAATGCCCAAGAAGCAATTCGCCATCATCGGAATGGGCCGGTTCGGTTCCAGTGTGGCCAAGGCGCTGAGCGGCATGGGGTACGAAGTGCTGGCCATCGACTCGGACGAACAGCGCATACAGGAAATTTCCGAAATCGTGACGCATGCCGTATCTGCGGATTCGACGGACGAGGAGGCGCTGAGGGCGCTGGGCATCCGCAATTTTGACGTGGTGGTGGTGGCGATCGGCGAGGATATTCAATCCAGCATTTTGACCACGCTAATTCTGAAGGATCTCGGGGTGCCGGTTATTCTCGTCAAGGCCAAGAGCGAACTGCACGGGAAGGTTCTAGGCAAGATCGGTGCGGACAAGGTGATTTATCCGGAGAGGGATATGGGGATGCGGGTGGCGCATCATCTGGCCTCGCCGAATATTCTCGACTATATCGAGCTATCCCCGGATTACAGTATTCTGGATATGAAGGTGCCCGAAGCGATGCTCGGCAAAAATCTCAAGGAACTCGATATCCGCGCCAAGTACGGCTGCAACGTCATGGCGATCCGCCGGGGCGACCATATGAACATTACTCCGAACGCGGACGACCGGCTGACGAGCGGAGATGTGCTGGTCATTGTAGGACACAAGGATAACCTGAACCGGCTGGAGATAGCCTATCAATAACGGATTAATTACGAAGGAATTGACCGGAAAGGTTGAATTAGGATGGAAATCATGTCCCCGCAAAATGCGCGGGTTAAAGAATGGGCCGGACTGCTCGAGAAAAAACACCGCGACAAGAGTGGAAAATACATCATTGAAGGGGTCCATCTGGTGCAGGAGGCGCTTCTGGCGGAAGCGGACGTCGATATTCTGGCTTATGATATCGACAAAGGCATGCCCGCGGAGCTGAACGGTCTGCTGCAGTCCGTTCCGGGCATGGAGACGATCGCGGTCTCACCCGCGGTCATTGCCAAATGCAGCAGCACCAATACGCCTCAGCCCGTGTTCGCGGTGGTGCGCAAGCCGCGGGAGAACGACGAAGCGGCGCTGGACAAGCCAGGCAGCCTCGTCGTCGTGCTGGACGGCGTGCAGGACCCCGGCAATGTCGGCACCATCATCCGCAGCGCCGACGCGGCGGGGGCGGACGGCGTCATCTTAGGCCGCGGCAGCGCCGATCTGTACAATCCGAAGACCATCCGTTCCACGATGGGCTCGATGTTCCATCTGCCGATTGTCGAGGCCGATCTGGCGGAGATCCTGCCGCAGGCGCGGCAGCGCGGCGTGCTGCTGGTCAGCACCTCGCTGCAGGGCGTGGACTCCTGTTACAGCCACGATTTCCGCAGCGGCAGCCAGTGGCTGGTGATCGGCAGCGAAGGCCGAGGCATCTCGCCGGAAACGGCGGCCCAAGTGAATAAGAGCATCATCATCCCGATGAAGGGCCGGGCCGAATCGCTGAACGCGGCGATGGCGGCAACGATTTTATTGTTTGAGGCGATGCGGCAGCGGGGGGATTAAACAAGGCAATAGAGCGAAGAGCCCCCTGGCTTCGGGAGAACCGAACCCTCCGCGAGCATTGCCCGGCCGTTCCATCAGCAGCGCCATGCCGAGAGCTATGCGCTGGCGCTTATAGCAACAGTGAATATTTTTTCAATAAGCTGCAATGCGCCTCTGTATCCGATGTAGCTTTTGTTCAGAACCACTTCATAGGACGCCGGAAATCCGACTTCGACGATGTTGCCCTTCAGCGCCTTGGCCGTGTCTCTTTCCCATGTTGTTCCAAAGATAATCGGGGGCTTATGCCCAAAATCAGTCTCTCTCAGTATTTTGCCGACGATATAGCCGTCTTCAACAAAATCGACCGTGGTGGCGACATCATGAGCGAGCTTTTGATATTCTTGAGCGATGGCTTCTCTATATTTTTCCGGCGCATTATCGGTGATGATTTGTCTCTTTGGAATTAAGCCAAGCTGATTTACCAGAAACTTGTTTAAGGCCAGATTGTACGTGCTGTCCCCGACTACGGCATAGGTTGCCGGCAGTCCCCACCAATATTCGGAGTAGAAATCATTGAAATGCTCCAGATAATAATAGTATTCTTTTTCTTCCTGCTCGATAAAAGACTCGGCTGGTGCAGGGTCAATGCCCGCGTACTCAACGACCTGTCTAATAAATGCCGCTGTCTGCTGCGCACCGATCGGTAACACAGGGATGTGCAAATACGGCTGATTGTACTTTTGTTCCAGATGCTTGGCCGTTTTCAGCCCGAGCCATGGCGAGACGACCAGATTAAACTGGGCATGGGGAATCGTCTTCCATTCCTCGACTCCGCCCGATTTGCCGCCGAACAGAATATTGACCCTGAATCCGGCGCCCTCCAGAATCCGCTTCAGCTCGGTCAAGTCCCCGCGCCAGAATGTATTCTGGTACGGAAGCTCTGACCAGACATTAATCAAACCTTTTTCCCTGTGGTCCTTGTCAACCGCATATTTATCAACGTATTGATCAATGATGGCTGTCGTTATGATCTCATGGCCGACGAAGTTATTGCCCTTAAAGCCGCCGGTTTCGGCATACACAATGGGGACTCCCTGTTTCTGATATTTACTGACGACCGCTCCGACATCATCTCCGACCAATTCTCCGATGCACCCGTTCAGCACAACAAACAAGTCGCCCTCTATGATCTTAAGAGTGGATTTAATTAATTCGTCCAAGCGCTTCTCGCCGCCGAATACCACTTCTTTCTCACCGGCATTGACGCTTGGAGAGACTGAGCCTCCCGAATACCCGCTGCCCTGAAAGCCGTTGTAAAAAGCCAGGCTGGTGTATTGCTTGTCCATGCAGCCCGGTCCGCAGTGGCCGATGGGAACGGCGCCCGGAATGGATACGACGCTGTACAGGGCTCCGACGGCACAGCCGTAGCGCACTTGATTGATTGAATTGGTCTGCCCGTGCTCATTTTTGGTAACAGCCATGGTAGTTCTCCTTTTCTATGAAAATCATTGTTTACGCATCGATCAATTCCGGGTGCTTGGCGAGAATGTAGGGGTCTTTTTGTTCAAGCCACCACTGCTTGTAGGGGAGTTTTGCGTGCTTTTTCAGATCATCGTGAAATTTTTTATGGGCGAGAATGTTCAGAATCGCTTCACCCAGATTAACGATGCCTTCGTAGCCGATCGCGATATGTTCATCGCCCAGCGGGGCTGCGGGAATACCGAGCTTGGAAGCCAGCGGCGCGAGACCGTTATGTCTGATCAGGATAAAATCCGGCTTGACCTCCTGCAGCAAACCGTAAAATTGATACTGCTGCCTGTTGCTCACATTAAACGACGGGACCTCGCCGTAATGTTCAATCAGGTGCCCCAATGAATCCTCCCTGGCATCGCCGCTGTCATAAACGGGATCATGGTGGAACACCAGCGAGCCGTCTACCTGAATATCCAGCTCTCTCAGTACTTGAATCAGTCCGTGGGCGTAAGCGGAGCCTGTAGCTACGTATCCTTTTAAGCCCTGAAGCTTCTTCTTGAGCTCGGCGATCTTCGGCTTCACTCTGGCGTGTTCCTTCGCGATGTACTGCTCTATAAGCTCTTCCCGATGGGTGACTTTGCCGAGCTCGCGAAGCCATGCATCGGTTCCGGCGAAGCCGTAGGGCATCGGAGCTTTAACTTCGGGCACGCCAAATTCCTGCTCCAGCGCCGCCGCCATATACGAAGAGAGCGTATAGCAGAAGCCTACGGTTGCCGCCGCTTCAGACAATTGCTCGAGATCGGAGACGGATGCCATATCGACAACATAATTGACTCTTAGATTAAACTCTTTGAACATAGGGGTAAAGATATCCGAACCCCAAAGACTGATGACATTGACGAGATCCTCTTGCTTTTTCGTGCTTTTTTTCACAATCTGCCGCAAAATGCCATGCTGGGTCGCGTCAAAGCCGGTACTCCAATGCTTCGATCTGAATCCTTCACAGAAAAGAGGAATGACGGGAATCCCCAGCTCCTCTTCTTTCTTCTTTGCAACACTTTCAATATCTTCGCCAATGATCCCGGTAGGGCAAGAGGTTCCTATGAAAATGGCTTTGGGTGAATACCTTTCCCAAGCATCGTCAATGGATTGCTTGAGTTTGCCAAGCGCGCCAAACACCATATCCGTCTCCTGCAGATTTGTATTGATAATTCTAATATTCTCGACTTTATGGCCTCTCATGGCCAATCCATTGCGGTAGATTGAATTATAGGGAACTTGTCCGGCGCCGCAGCCGATCGGTGAATGCTGGATCAGCACCGCATCTCTGACATTACCCGCCTGACATTCAACCATTTGCTCACTGCACACCGAGCCTTGAGTGAAAGGTCCTTTGGCTTCGCACAGCCGGCATCCATCCTTATTGCTTTTACATCCGCTTCCTCTTTGCTGATAGCCTGATTGTGTGTGCAGATCCGACGCTGTTCCGTTCCAGGCGATGATAGTGCCGAGCCGCCGCTCGCGATTCTGAACTTCAGCCATCCTCAAATTGATCTTGCCCATTCGCTATCCATCCTCTCTTATCCCATTTGACGCCCGGTGATCTGTAATGGCAGTAGTCACAGAAATATTTCATACTAAATAGCTAGGTTTTATATACAATGATCAAAGTATATATTTTACGTTTATATTCTGTCAATATATTCTATGGCTTATTTTGTAAGAACAAGGCAGCCGTTCCTTGTTGCGTTCAGCCCCTCCAATGTGAAAAATAAAGTACAAATAGCATATTGAAAGTGCTTCCATTCTTTTTTAAAATAGGTTGGGGAGTCCATGTTATGGGACTTTAACCCACTATTTTGCAAGCGAATACATATATGGGGGAGGGGGCATAGCCCAACAGACAAACAACGAATGAAAGATTTCGGCAGTGAATAGGATGATTAACGTGTCAAAGTAAAAGTCCACTTTCGCAGGGAAAGGTGTTGGTTCCATTTTGAGTAAAAAGGGAAAAACGCTAGCCACTTTAACACTGGCGCTCGCCTTGGCATTTCCGGCTGGCTTGACCGGTAACGCTTCCGGCCAGGCCGCCGACTCAAACTATTACAACGAAGTTCACCGAAATCAGTTTCACTTCTCACCTCAAGCGAACTGGATGAATGACCCGAACGGAATGATTTATTTCGAGGGAGAGTATCATCAGTTTTTCCAATATGACCCTTACCAGAAGACCCAAGGGCCCATGCATTGGGGACACGCTGTCAGCAAGGACCTCATTCATTGGGAGCAGCTTCCGTTTGCCCTGGCGCCTGATGAAAACGGTGTCATTTTCTCGGGAAGTGCAGTCATCGATTATAACAATACCGCCGGGTTCGGCAAAAATGCGATGGTCGCCATCTTCACTCACGCTAATGGACCAAGGCAGGTTCAAAGTCTAGCCTACAGCACGGACAGAGGCCGGACATGGATAAAATATGAAGGTAACCCAGTCATGCCGAATCCTCCCGTTGCCGACTGGCGCGATCCGAACGTCTTCTGGCATGAAGAATCTAACCAGTGGGTAATGACTCTCGCAGCCAAAGACAGAATTATGTTCTATACGTCGCCCAACTTGAAAGACTGGACCTACCAGAGCGAATTCGGCCCGGACGGGGGCATCCAGGGAACCGGGCAAGCAGGGGGCTACTCCTTTGCCGTATCGACCCAGCGTGGGCAGTCGTTTGTGTACGAAGCCGACGTGATGCCCATTGAGAACAACACGCTGATCGGCGAGGGAGGACTGGTATTCCGTGCGGACCCGGAGATGAAGAGCGGCTATGTCGCTATGCTGAATACGGAAACCGATGAATTAACGCTCGGAAAAATTGGAAACGATTCAATTACGGAAATTGTCTCCAAGCCAGCCGATCTCCGTGCTTCCACGACGTATCATGTAAAAGTCGAGACGATTGACGATCGGGTGAAAATCTATGTGGACGATAAGCTGGTTATCGATCAGCAGGATTCATCTTTCGGAAGCGGCTACTTCGGACTGTCGTCCTGGAACTCGTCCGCGGTCTTCCGGAACGTAAAGTTTACCAACACCGCAAATTTTGTGACCAATATTTCCGGTTGGACACCCGTTTCGGGGACATGGGCGAACAACAATTCCGGAAAGCTCGGAAGCTCCACGGACGATGCCTATACCCTGAGCGGAGAGACCGCTTCCGATTTCAGCTATGAGACCGACTTGAGCATTTCCCAATATGACGGCGCCTCCGGCTTTGGCTCGCTTGTATTCCGGGCGGACGCGGACGGGAAAAACGGCTATGAAGCCGTGCTTGATGATGCGAACGACAAGGTCCGGCTGATCAAAACGGTAAACGGCGCAAGCAAGGTTATCGCGGAGAAAGAGGCGGTCGTCGAATCAGGAAAAACATACCATCTGAAAACAAGCGCAGCCGGCAGCGCGATTAAAGTATTTCTGAATGGTACGCCGGTTATTGACGCGGAGGATGCGGCCTACTCCACAGGCTTGCTCGGTCTGCACGCTTCGAAGGCTTCAGTCCAATTCCAGGGCGTGCTGAAGACAAAGTATATTGTCACGGAGGCTTCCGAGATTGAGAACCATGATTTTGAGACTGGCGATTTGACGGGCTGGAAAAGTGTAAGAGGAGATGCTTTTACGGACGCGCATGTCTCCGAAGCGACTGAATATTGGGCGGACCTTTCGGGCAGCAGGGCAACAGCCATTTATGGGGAGCGGCGGTTCCTCCTTATGACGCTTTGACGGGCGAGCTCCATTCCAGCTATTTCAAGCTGGGCGGTTCGGGTGAAATCAACCTGATGATCGGAGGGGGTAATGATATTGCTACCCGGTATGTTGCTTTGGTGAGAGCTTCCGACGATAAGGAGCTGATCCGGCAAGAGAACAAATACTGGGCGGACGATGAAAAATATCGCCGATTCGTCTGGGACGCTTCGGACTATTTGGGCGAGGTTCTGTACATCAAGGTCGTCGATAATGCAACCGGCGGCTGGGGGCATATCAATGTTGACGACGTCAATGTCTACAACACGGGAACAATTCCCGAGGCAGTCGATAATAAAGCCCGTGAACCGAAGGAACCGGAGCAGTACGAGAGCGGTAAGATTACCGAGTGGAAAGGAATTGTCGGAGAGTGGGTTCCTTCGACGAACGGCAGGGTGGCAGGCGTTTGGGAGTGTCCGGCATTGTTTACCCTCCCGGTAGATGGCAATCCCAATAACAAAAAGTGGGTGCTGCTGGTCAGTCTGCAAAACGGCTCGATCGGCGGCGGGGCCGGCATGCAGTATTTCATCGGGGATTTCGACGGCAAGCGGTTTGTAAACGACAATCCGGCGGATCAGGTGCTGTGGGTGGACTATGGCGCAGACTTCTATGCCGGTATCCCGTACAACAACATAGAAGGGAAGAACGGGGAGCGGTACTGGCTCGCTTGGATGAGCAATTGGCAGTACGCCAAAAAAACGCCGACCACGACGTGGAGAAGCTCTTTGACGCTTCCGAGAGAGATGGAGCTGACCCGGACCGAAGACGGTCTTCGGCTCAAGCAAACACCGGTCAGCCTGGAAAAAATCCGCGACCACAGCGGCAAAATTACGATGGAAAACCAGGTGATTTCGGCCGGAAGCGCGAATGCCATTACCAAGACCTCGGATGTATATGAAATCCTGGCCGAGTTTGATATATCTCATTCGACCGCTTCCGAATTCGGCTTTAAAGTGCACAAGGGCACGATCAAGCACGGAGGCACTCCTGAACAGGTCGTGGTCGGGTATGATACTGCCAAGCAAAACCTGTTCGTAGACCGCTCGAAATCCGGCAACTTCAATTACGGCATCCATGTAAAAGGCAAACATGAGGCGCCGCTGCGGCCGGAGAACGATACGGTCAAGATGCATCTCTTCGTGGATCGTTCCGCGATTGAAGTATTCGGCAATAACGGTACCGCTGCCATTACCGATCAGGTCTTCCCCGACCCGCGCAGCACGGGGCTTGAAATGTACAGTGTCGGCGGGGACGTGAAGCTGAAATCGCTGGAGATTTTCCCGCTGAAATCGATTTGGGGCAAATCCCCGGTCAAAACGAACCTGAGCGGATGGACCACGATAAACGGCATGTGGGCGGATACCCTCTATGGCAAACAGGGGGAAACGGCCGGTATGGACGCCATTACCATTTCGGTCAACACGGGCGGCGACTCTTCGTATGAAGCCGATATCCGGATTCTCGATACCGACTCTCACCCGAATGACCCGAATCAGGATTATGTCCCGAATCCGGTCGGCTCCGGAGATTTGATATTCCGTTCCGACCGGTTGGGCGAGAACGCGTATATGGCAAGATTGGATGTCCGGACGAACACGGTAAAATTAATCAAATCGACCGGAGGCCAATCGGTGTCCCTTGCCGTTTATGGTGCGGAAGACGGGCTCAACCTGACAGCCAACAAGACTTACAATCTGAAAGTAGTAACGGAGAAAGATTCGATCCAGGTTTACCTAGATAAAGCAAGGATTATCACGGTCAGCGATTCTTCGTTCACGGGCGGATACTTCGGTTTGGGTGTATCGGGCTCCACAACCGCCTTTGATAACATCATTTATAAGAACAAAACGGATTTTGAGCCCGCTCCTCCGAAGCCGGTTGATACGACCGCCACAGATTTGATCAATCCGGATTTTGAAACCGGCGATCTGACCGGATGGACGGTAGTGAGCGGCAATGCGTTCAGCGACAAGAATGTCTCGCAGGAGAAAAACTTCTTTGGCGTTCTTCCTTTCAACCACAGCGGCACTTATCATCTTTGGGGATACAATGGGGAAGCGGGCGGCGACGCCGCGACCGGCGTCCTGAAATCGGGCAATTTCAAGCTGTCGGGAAGCGGAGAGATCAGCTTCCTTATGGGAGGTGGAAATGACTATGAGAACCTATATGTCGCTCTTGTAAGAGCGTCGGATGATCAAGTCCTGCTGAAAACGACGAACGTCGGTTTTGAGGATGACGAGACCTACCGGAGAATGACGCTGGACGCTTCCGGCTATCTGGGCGAAGTCGTATATATCAAGCTGGTCGATACCGCTACCGGCGGTTGGGGCCATCTGAACGTCGATGATTTTAAGGTACAATAAAGTCCGGTATTTCTGCATACGACTGGAAGGAAGTCTTCGGGGACATCGGTATTCTTAAAGAACAAATAAGCGCCCTCTACCTTATACAGGTTCAGGCGCTTATTTTTTATTTTACTTGGATCTCCGATAGAGAATGGATTAAAAAATCCGCATGCGGAGACAAATCCTTTTCCGAGCCTTCGTACGTAATGAGCCCGATTCCGATACTGCCGGCAGCTTTCGCCATTTGGACATCCGCCACGGAATCACCGACAATGGCCAGCTCCCCGGGTGAAATCTTCAGCATCGCACAAGCTTTATGCACCATTTCCGGGTCCGGTTTTCCTTTGCTTACTTGCTCAGGGGTTATCACAAAATCCAGCACATGATCGACTTTCAGCATCTGCATGAGCCGTGATGTGCGTTCGTAAGCATCCGATGTCATGATCCCGACGGATATCCCTTGGGAATGCAAATTATGAAATATATCAGGCACGTTATCCGTCGAGTGGAAAGCATGCTCCAATTGAAGCTGCCGGTCGGCGTTCGCGAAAATTTGCTGCGCCTTTTGCTTGCATTCGAACCAGGACCATCCCTTCAGACGATAAAGGAGCCCCGCAGTCAGAATGATTTCCTCCAGCGTCGTGGCTACTGCCAGCACCCCAGTGTAGTCAACGTGATCCGGCTGCGTAAACCCCATCATGGCACTCCACTCATCCCCGTCTTCGGGACCTGCAAGACGTGTAAATTCGCTCTTTCTCAATTCATCAATGTAGGACCAGAATTTCACGGAATCGAACAAGGTGCCGTCTTTGTCGAAAGCTACCGCCCGAACATGTAAGATTTCGGAACCAACCCATATTTTTTTGCCATCCTGCATCTTAATTCATGCCTCCTTATGCTACTTGATGTGTGTCTGCAAATGCTGTTCGATGCGTTCTTTATCTCCACTGCGAATCAGTTGAAGCATTTCGCGGTGTTCTTCCACTACGGTCTGTAAGGAGGAATGGCTGTAGCCCTGAATGAGAAAACGTGCGTGGAGCTTGCCCGAGATGCTGTTCCAGATGCGGAACATGGCGGGTGAAACACATTGTTCTACAATCCGTTCGTGAAATTTCAGATCCAGATCCGAGAGACGGTCCAGATCATCCTGGTCGCTCGCTTCCTGCATATTCAGAATAATGTTGTCCAAATAGGCAAAATCGTCGTCTGTCAGCACGCTGACAGCCTTCTGAGCAGCGAACAATTCAAAATTGCGCCGGGTAGGCACGAGCAAATGAATGACTTCCTCTTCGGAAAGGTCAACAACGACCGTTTCCCGGTAAGGATGGGAAATGACCAAGCCTTCTTGCTCCAAAATTCGGATTGCCTCGCGAATCGGACCACGGCTGACGTTCATCTGCTTGGAGATCTCCACCTCGCGCAATCGGGCCCCCGGCTCGAGATGCCCCTTGATGATGGCTTCGCGAATTTCCTGGTAAACAAACTGACGCAAAGAAACGGTATCATTTTTTTTAAATTGAAAGTTCTCAAAATCGTTTGGACTTGTCATAAAGAATCTCCGATCTGGTTATTGTTTACAATAAACAATGTACTTGCTTCAATAAAATATTGTCAACGAGATTCATTACCCTGTGAACGTTGATAAGCATATTATACACCAAAACAAATTGTTGACAATCTACAATCGACATTTTATATTATTGTCATGAAACATCACACCCAGCAGGAGGAGATATGACGTGAAGATCACGAAGGTTGAAGCAATCCCAGTAAGACAAAGCAGCACGATTGAATTAATCAATGACAGCGCCCAGGATGGAATCATTATTAAGGTGCATACGGATGAAGGAATTACCGGGATTGGCGAAGTGGATTCGGCTCCGTGGGTCGTCAAGTCGATTATTGATACTCCTTCCTCCCACCGCATTTGCCGAGGGCTTGGGGAAATGCTCATTGGAGAGAATCCTTTCGAAATCGAACGTATCTGGGAGAAGCTGTATGTGGGAAGCACCTTCTATGGAAGAAGGGGAGTTGTCATCCATGCCATCAGCGGGATTGATATTGCGCTGTGGGATATTATGGGCAAGGCACTCAATCTGCCGGTGTACAAGCTGCTTGGCGGCGCGCAGCGCGGCAAGGTTCGGGCGTATGCAAGCACTTTGATGCCCTATACCCCTCAGGAGGCCTATGACGAAACGAAGAAGTGGGTCGAGCACGGCTATACGGCGATCAAATTGGGTTGGGGCGGATTTGAACAGGGTAACCGGGAGATTGTAGAGTTGGTGAAAGCTTGCCGTGAAGCAGCGGGCCCGAACATTGATTTGCTGTTCGACCTCGGCTTTATTCCCTCCGACGACCACCCGATCGACGCCGCCTCGCGTATGGCGCTCGCCAAAGAGCTTGAGCCTTTCACTCCTTACTGGATCGAAGAACCGCTCTTTGCCGACGATTACGAAGGATACCGCAAATTGGCGGAATCAACCTCCATCCGCATTGCCGGAGGAGAGAATGAAACGACGCGCTACGGCTTCAAAGAACTGATCGAGCAAGGCGGAGTCGACATTGTCCAGCCGGATGTGACCCGCTGCGGAGGACTCAGCGAAGCGAAGAGAATTGCCCAGCTTGCCCAAGCGCATCATATTACCTGTGTGCCCCATGCCTGGAGCAGCGGAATCGTTGTGGCCGCCTCCCTGCATTTGGTCACGGCCATACCGAACGGCGCATTGCTGGAATACTGTGTAGCCGAGACGCCAATCCGTCAGGAAATGCTGCTCAGCGACGTTACCGTCAAGGACGGGTATGCCGAAATTTCCGACAAGCCCGGTTTGGGCGTTGAGTTGAATGAAGAGGCGCTGGAGAAATACCGCTGTGACCGATAGAACCAGGGGCTTATTTCCGTAAAAGCGTCAATTGAAAGCCAGAATGCCAATGGAGGAGATATAATGGCGGGCATGATGAGAGCACTTATATGGGAAGGGGACGGGATTCTGGCTCTAAGAGAGGTCCCGATTCCCGAGATTCATCCCACCGAGGTACTGGTTCGTGTAAGCTATACCGGTGTCTGCGCCACGGATGTTGAAATCATAAAGGGCAAGTTCCCCTATTCCCCGCCTTATATATTAGGCCATGAAATAACCGGGAAAGTAATTGAGACGGGCGGTAATGTCAAAGAATTGAAAGAGGGAGACAGGGTCGTAATTGATCCGGGAGTGCCCTGCGGCGAATGTTTTTTCTGCAAAGCTTCACAGCCGGAATTTTGCGCGAATTATTGTGAGCTTGGGATCAACGAAAACGGCGGATGGGCCGATTATGTCAGGGTTCCGGCAAAAAGCGCACACAAAATTCCGGCTGAAATGAGCGATGTTTCGGCTGCGATTTTCGAACCTATGGCTTGTCCCTTTGGAGCTGTGGATAATGCAGGCCTCCTGCCCGGGGAGCATGTGCTCATTTACGGAGACGGTCCCGCCGCCTTGTATTATACGCAAATCGCCAAAATGATGGGAGCCGGACGCATCTGCGTCGTTTACAAACTTCCGGAGCGCGCGGAATTACTTCAAAGATTCGGAGCAGACGACCTGATCCCATTCGATGGACAGGCCGCCGCGCTCAAAGAGCATCCGAGCATACGTGACAGAGGCGGCTTTCAATTGGTCATCGACGCCGTTGGTTTGTCGGATACCGTGAAAGATGCGGTTCGATATGCCAGCACAGGCGGAAGGATTATCTTGTACGGTTTTAATGATAGTCATACCGATCATTTTCCGCACAGAGAAATCATTTTTAAAGGCATCCGTATTTTCGGTCGGACCAATTCCCCTGCTGTCTGGTCCAGAGCGATCGAATGCGTGGCACGTAATCAAATCGAGTTGAATCCATTGGTCGAACGGGTGGTATCTCCGGAAGAGGCGAAAGAGATTCTGCTTGCCGGCAACCTTACCGGTCTAAAGACAATCATTTCTTGGGCAGATTAATTAAGGGAGGAAGAACATGAAACTGAAACATGTACTGATTGTTCTGATGTCTGTAGTCATTCTGGTTGGGCTCAGCGGATGTGGCGGCAACGCAAGCTCCACAAATTCAGGCGCCCGAACGGCAAGCTCTGCTGCTCCCGCAAATGGCGGCGAGGATCTGGCGAAGTTCAAAGGTGAAACGATTAATGTGCTGTCCTGGGAAGGATATCAGGAAGATGAATGGGTGAAGCCTTTTGAACAAAAATACGGCGTAACCGTTAAAGTCACTTATGCCGGCAGCGTTGATGAAATGTTCGCCAAAGCAGCGTCCGGTTCTGTAAAATACGACCTGATTTTCATGGATGGCGGGTCCGTAAACCGTTACTACAAAATGAATTTGATTCAACCGATTGACTTGGCGAAGCTCACGAATACAAATCAGCTAATCGCAAATATGAAGTCGCTCAATGATAAGCACGTAGTAAAGGACGGAAAGACCTATGCGGTTCCGTTTGCCTGGGGTTCGCTGCCTATGATGGTCAACACGGATAAAATCAAAGAACCGATTGACTCTTGGAACGCATTGTGGGATCCGAAGTACAGCGGAAAGATCGTTACCCTGGACGATGCGGCTAATCAAACGGCAATGACAGCGATGCTTCTTGGCTTCGAAGATCCGTATAACCTGACGGACGAGCAGATGGAACAAGTGAAGAGCAAATTGCTCGAACAGAAACCGCTGGTTCGTACCTATTACGCCGGCTTTGAAGACGGAAAAAATCTGATGGCAAGCGACGAAGGCTGGATCGGCTTCTCTATGGGACCAACAATGATCACGGATCTTCAAAAAGAAGGAAAGAATGTCGTAGAAGTGATTCCGAAAGAAGGGGCTTTGGTGTGGATTGACAATGCGGTCATCGGCAAGGATGCCAAAGATCCCGAACTGGTCCACGTATATATCGATTATCTGATTTCGTCGGAAGTTCAGGCGCAGCTGATCAAGAAGACGAGCTACGGCGGGGTGAATGCCGATTCGGCAAACAAGCTGACCGACGAGGAGAAAAAGGTTTCGCATATGGATGATCCGAATTACTTCAACAATCTTGTGTACGTAGCTTTCCCCGAAAGCTTTGAAAAGCGCGTGAAGCTGTGGAATGAAGTCAAAGCGGCCCAATAACCGATTCATCTGCATGAAAGGGTGCGGCTTAGCGGCCGCAGCCTTGCTTTGGAAAGGAGAGACCTCATGATCAATCAAGAACAGGCTGTAGTGGAGCTGCGCCAGGTATCGAAACGATTTGGCAATTACGAGGCAATCAAAGATTTAAACTTGTCGATCAGAAGAGGGGAATTTTTTTCCGTTGTGGGACCGAGTGGTTGCGGTAAAACGACAACGCTGAAAATGATAGCGGGATTTGATCATGCGACCGAGGGGGCGGTATATCTATCCGGAACCTCGGCTAACCATATTCCTCCCTACAAGCGAAATGTGAACACCGTGTTTCAAAACTATGCCCTTTTTCCCCATATGACAGTCTATGATAACGTGGCCTATCCTCTAAAACTCAGGAAGGTGCCGAAGAATGAGATTCGTTCCAGAGTGATCGAAAGCTTGAAGATGGTAAGCATGGACCCATTTCTTGATCGTTCTCCGAATCAGCTCAGCGGCGGACAGAAGCAGCGTGTCGCGTTAGCCCGGGCACTCATTTCCAAACCGGAAGTTCTGCTGCTGGATGAGCCGCTTTCCGCGCTCGATTTTCATCTAAGGCAAGAAATGCAGCGGGTGCTGAAGCATCTGCAAAGGGAAGTGGACATCACTTTCGTGTACATCACGCACGATCAGGGGGAAGCACTGAGCCTGTCGGACCGTATTGCCGTTATGAAGAACGGCGTGCTGCATCAAGTGGGTTCGCCAGAGGAGATTTACGAAATGCCCCAAACGAGCTTCGTTGCCGGTTTTATCGGAAAATCCAATCTGATTAAAGGAAGAATGGAAGGGCCAACCCGCTTTGTGAGTGACGCCGGGCTTCAAGCGATGACAAATGAGGCTTCGAATCTCTCGGGAGAGCCGCATGTTTACATTTCGGTCCGTCCGGAGAAGCTCCGGACCTCCAAAGACGATGAACGGTATGTTAACCGTCTCAGCGCGGTCTTCGTGGAAGAAACCTATTATGGCGCAGATAGAGAGCTGACGTTCAGAGAGGCCGGAGGAACACATATTCTATTGAAGCAGCAGAAGGATGACGGGAACGTGAAATTCTCTGAGGGAGAGAGCGTGGATCTGTTCTTCCGTCCGGAGGATGCGGTTATCGTCAAAGAGTGGGGGAGCTAAGATGTACGGGAAAAACCTGATGCTGATTATGATTTCCATGTGGGTACTCTTGTTCATCGTCCTGCCTGTTTCTGCGATGCTGCTGTTCAGCTTCTGGAGTATTGATAATTTCCAGATTGTTCACAGCTTTAGTATTCAAAATTACTCGAAAATTTTCCAAGACCCAATATACTTGTCATTGCTTTGGAAAACGATCAAGCTGGCTTTGATTGTCGCGGTGCTGTCGGCGCTTATAAGCTATCCGTTGGCATTGTTCGTCAATCACCAGAGAGGAACCTTGAAGACGATCCTGTTTCTTGGGGTGTTGGCTCCTTTGTGGGTAGGTTATTTAGTGCGGATCTATTCCTGGAGGTCGATTTTGGGAGAATCCGGGTTCATTAACTCGCTCTTGGTATTGACGGGGATTTTAAAACAGCCTTCCTCGTCGTTGTTATTCAACAGCTCCGCGGTCGTCATCACGATGCTGTGCATCGCGATACCGTTCACTTTTATCCCGATCTATAGTGCCATCGAGAAAATTCCCGGTAATCTGCTGCAGGCTGCGGCAGATTTGGGAGCAGGCGGATCAAGGGCGTTCTGGACAGTTGTCTTTCCACTCAGTATGCCGGGTGTCGTGACGGGGTTTATGTTCGCCTTCATCACCTCGTTCGGAGACTACATGACACCCTCGCTGGTCGGAGGCACATCGGGTATTATGTATGGAAACATGATTCAAACGCAATTCGGCAACAGTTATAACTGGCCTCTCGGCGCTGCGCTTTCGATGATTATGCTGCTGTTCCTATTGGCGGTCATTGCGGCAGCGCGCAAAATCGGGAACGTACAGGCTATCTTTGAGGAGTAAGGAGGCTGTTCATGAAGTATTTGAAATATGTGGGGGCGCTGCTATTTGCGTTCATCGTATACACCTTCTTGTATCTTCCGATTCTGGTGACGATCCTGTTCTCCTTCAATGAATCGAAAGTCCAGGTGCTCCCGATCAAGAAGCTGACATTTGATTGGTACAGGGGGTTGTTCTCGAATACGGAGCTCTGGGTTGCCGCGAAAAACAGTTTATTGGTTAGCCTGCCTGCCACGTTGTGCGCAATTGTATTTGGTACACTGGCGGCCTACTTGTTTCAGCGGTACCGGATACGCGGGGGAACATTCCTGCAATTTTTGATTCTTCTTCCTTACATTTTGCCGGGAATTATTATTGGGACATCGCTCAACCTGCTGTTCAAGTTTCTGCAGGTGGATGCTTCTCTGATGACTGTCATTATCGGGCATATCACGTTTATTACACCAGTTGTAATGTTTCTGGTTATGGACCGTTTGAAAAGATTTGATCGGAATCTGGAGTTTGCATCTATGGATCTGGGCGCCTCGCCGATGCGGACCTTTCTGCTCATTACACTCCCGAATATCAGAAGCGCGGTGCTGGCCGGAGCGCTGCTCGGGCTGACGATTTCGTTCGACGAAGTTATTGTTTCCTTCTTTCTGATCGGAACGGACAATACCCTGCCTATGCTCATCTGGTCCATGATCCGTCACGGCTATTCGCCGCAGATTAATGCGGTCTATACGTTGATCGTCTTATTTTCGTTAGGCTTGATCGCGATCGCGGGCAGCAGACTGTTTGCACAGCGGAATTCGAAGGCTATTACTGAGGAATAACTTGCGAGGGGTTCATAATGGCAGAGCTATACGTGCGGCCCATTATTTATGGGAACTATGGAAAATGTGTGGAAGTTACAAACGGCACGATAAGCCTCGTCGCAACGGTAGAGTTCGGACCGAGAATTATCCGCTTTGGCTTTACTGGCGGCGATAATGTATTCTTTGAAGATACCGAGCGGCAGTTTAAAGAAACAGGCGGGGATTTCTCGGTTGTCGGCGGAGGCGAATGGCATATTTACGGAGGACACCGGCTGTGGACGAGCCCGGAGTCTGTCCCCCGAACGATATACCCGGATAATGGACCCGTGCGGTGGCGGACGGCCGGAAATGGCATTGTGCTGACCCCTGATACGGAAACCTGGACCCATGTGCAAAAAGAGATTGAGGTGCAGATGAATCCCGAAAGCGGCGAGGTTACGATTCATCATCGTATTACCAATACCGGGGCCTGGCCGGTCACCTTTGCTCCCTGGGCCTTGTCGGTCATGGCTGAGGGCGGTAAAGCGATTATTCCCCAGGCGAAACGAGAGACGCTCGTACTTCCAAATCGTGTGCTCGCTTTATGGCCCGAAAGTCAAATGAACGACCACCGTGTCTATTGGGGGGAGCGTTATATCCTGCTGCAGCAGGATGAAACAGCGAAGCCTTTTAAATTCGGAACCAATAATGAAGAGGGCTGGGCCGCCTATTTCAACAAGGGCCATTTATTTATCAAAACCTACCTGCACAACATTCATGCGGTTTATCCGGATTATGGAGTTTCGTTTGAATGCTATACGAATCATCTTTTTCTGGAATTGGAGACGCTGGGTGAATTAAAGACCGTAGCGCCGTTGGAGACGGTATCGCATACGGAAACTTGGAAATTGATTAGAAATGCAAGCTTGTCATTGGACAATGAAAACGAATTGGAATCGGCGATCCGTCCGTATTTGAATAATGAATATAACAATGGCTCGGAACCAAAGAATCCGGATTAACAATAACCTGCTGCAAACCGCAAGCGTAAAAGCCGTAAGAAGGCTAAGCCATGTGGAGTGCGGCAGGTATTTTTATTGTTATATTAATGCACAATTTGATTTACATTTAGTGTGCATAAATTTGTCATTGTTGTTATTCATATTGGATTTAATTAGGTGAATCGATGAATTAATCCTTATTAATATTGCATACTTTGTAATTAGACTGATATGATTATGCTTTTTTATAAACATTTTAATTGTCAAATGAACAATTTATTTTTACAAAACGTATTGACGTTAGGTGTGTAATTTGGTAAATTGTAAATGCAGAAAGAAATAAGTGGATATGAAAGCCCTTTAATTACTCTTGCTGCATCAAATATAAAACTTTACAAGAATGGAGGTAAAGGCGTTGCAAAACTCAGTCGAAGTGGATTACAGAAAACCGGTAATTAGACAAAAGAGCTCCGTATTTGAAAATGTGAAGAAGCACTACTTTCTTTATTTATTGCTCGCTCCGGCTTTGATCCTGACCCTAATTTTTAAATACGGCCCTATGTATGGTGCAATTATCGCCTTTAAGGATTTCAGTCCGATCAGAGGGATTTTGGGAAGTGATTGGGTAGGTTTTTATAACTTTGAGAAGTTCCTGTCTTCTCCCAATTTCACAGATATACTTATGAATACGCTTAAATTGAGTCTTTTCGGCTTGCTTTTGGGCTTCCCCGTTCCTATCCTGCTTGCCTTGATGCTGAATCAGGTGCGCAGGGCCGGCGTTAAGAAGAACATCCAATTAATGCTGTACGCCCCTAACTTCATTTCCGTTGTTGTCGTGGTTGGGATGCTGTTTATCTTCCTGTCCCCTACAGGACCGATCAACCAGCTGTTCAGCTTAATTACCAATGAGCCGATTATGTTCATGTCCAAACCGGAGTACTTCCGCTGGATCTATATTCTTTCGGATATTTGGACAGGGGCCGGCTGGGCATCGATTATCTATGTGGCCGCTCTTGCCAACGTCGATCCCGAGCTGCATAATGCGGCCAACCTGGATGGCGCCAATCTTCTTCAACGAATCCGCCATATCGATCTTCCAACCATCCGCCCGATTATGGCCATTGTCTTTATCCTTGCGGCGGGCAACATTATGTCGATTGGTTTTGAGAAGGCTTACCTGATGCAGACGGCGACGAACTTGCCGACAGCCGAGATCATTCCGACTTACGTTTACAAAATCGGTTTGCAAAAAGGCGACTATGCTTACTCGTCCGCGGTTGGATTGTTTAACTCGGTCATCAACGTTGTCCTGCTCGTTACGGTTAACTTCGTTGTGAAGAAACTGAATGAGGATGAAGGTCTTTACTAAGAAAGGAGTCGCAAGTCATGTTCATCAAACATTCCCGGCTGGACCGATTTATTCTCATGCTGAACACCACCTTTTTGATTCTTGCCGTATTGATGGTGCTTCTGCCGCTGATTTATGTGGTGATCGCATCATTCATGGACCCGTCGGTGCTGCTCAACCAAGGATTATCATTCCACATCTCCGACTGGACAATAGAGGGATACAAGAAGATTCTTACGAATCCAGCCATGATTCGAGGATTTGGCAACGCTATATTTTACGCTTCCGCATTTGCTATACTCACTGTTATGGTTTCGATTTGTGCAGGATACGCCTTGTCGGATGAGAGGCTAAAGGGAAGAGGCTTCTTTATGACCTTGTTCCTCATTACGATGTTCTTTGGCGGCGGACTTGTTCCAACTTACCTGCTGGTCAAGAATCTGGGCCTGCTTAACACCGTTTGGGCCGTGATCATTCCCGGAGCGGTCAACGTATGGAACATTATTTTGTCCAGAACCTTCTTTAAAGGAGTGCCCAAAGAACTGAGGGAAGCTGCCAATGTGGACGGGGCGTCCGAGATGAAGATATTCATGAGCATTGTACTGCCGCTCTCCAAACCGATTATTTTCGTACTTGCGCTTTATGCCTTTGTCGGCCAGTGGAATTCCTACTTTGATGCCATGATCTATTTAGATAATCCGAGCCTTCATCCGCTGCAGCTCGTGCTGCGTTCCATCCTGATTCAGAATCAGGTCGATCCAAGCATGATCAGTGATCAGCTCGCCATGGCGGAAATGAAAAAATTGTCTGAAATCATCAAGTATGCCGCGATTGTTGTGTCGAGTTTGCCGCTCCTTGTGATGTATCCGTTCTTCCAAAAGTATTTTGAAAAAGGTGTCATGGTCGGTTCCCTTAAATAGGAAACGAGCTGCACATAGATGAAATATTTATATCCATACTAATCTGGAGGTCATATCCTATGAAAAGGCTGAAAAGATCAAGAGTATTAGCAAAAGCAGCTTCCGCTTCTGTAATCGCTTCCCTCGTTCTCCTTACGGCATGCAGCAGTGGAGGGGGAGGAAATTCGGCAAGCAAAGAACAGGATCCAAACGGTAAAGTAACCTTGAATGTCATTACACAAAGCTCTCCGCTGGCACCGGCCGATCCCAATGAAAAGCTGATCAATAAACGTCTCGAAGAAAAAACGAATGTTCATATTAACTGGAAGAACTTCACCAAAGACGTCTTCGTGGAAAAAAGAAACCTGGCGGTAGCAAGCGGCGATCTTCCTGATGCGATTTTCAATGCGGACTACAGCGATTATGAGCTGCTGAAGCTTGCCAAAGACGGCACCATCATTCCGCTGAATGATCTGATTGACAAAAATATGCCGAACTTAAAAAAGGTGCTGGAAGAAGCCCCTGAATACAAGGCCATGATTACGGCTCCGGACGGAAAGATTTATGGATTTCCATGGATTGAAGAGCTGGGTGAAGGAAAAGAACGTATTCAGGCTGTAGACAGCATGCCTTGGATCAATGTCGATTGGCTCAAGAAGCTTGGGCTGAAAATGCCGACAACAACGGAAGAACTGAAGAAAGTGCTGATCGCGTTCAAGACCCAAGACCCGAACGGCAACGGTCAAGCGGATGAAATTCCTTTGTCCTTTATTAACAAGCCGGGTGCGGAAGATCTGACATACCTCTTTGCCGCATTCGGTGAAGGCGAGAACCCTGACCATGCGGTTGTAAGCAATGACGGTAAAGTAATCTTTTCGCCGGCAGAGGAAGGCTACAAGAACGCGGTTTCCTATATCAATGAGCTGTATAAAGAAGGCCTGATTGATGTGGAAGCGTATACACAGGACTGGAGCACTTACCTGGCCAAAGGGAAGGCCCAAAGATACGGTCTCTACTTCTCCTGGGATAAAGCCAACATTTCCGGCGCAAACGAATCTTACCAAGTATTGCCGCCGCTCGCAGGACCCGATGGTCAAATTAACGTAACCCGTACAAACGGTATTGGCCTTGCCCGCGGTAAAATGGTTGTTACAAGCGCGAATAAAAATCTGGAGGCGACTGCAAAATGGGTCGATCAGATGTATGAGCCGGTTCAGTCCGTACAGGACAACTGGGGAACTTATGGAGACACCACGCAGCAGAATATCTTTGAATTTGATGAAGCTAAAGGCATGCTGAAGCATCTGCCGCTCGAAGGCGCGGCTCCGGTTGAGCTTCGTGAGAAAACGAGCGTCGGCGGACCGCTGGCTGTCCTTAACTCCTACTATGGCAAGTACACGACCGTACCGGATGACGCCAAAGGCAGAATGGATATCATCAAGAACATCATGGCTCCGCACATGAAAGAGGAAAACGTAATGCCAAGCGTATTCAACTCGATTGAAGAGCTGGACCGCCTGACTACGATTGAAGCCGACCTGTTCGCCTATGTCCTCAGAATGCGTACCGAATGGTACCAGAACGGCAAAGTGAATGAGCAGTGGGGCGATTATCAGAAAGAGCTGAAACGCCTCGGCCTGGATGAATGGCTGAAGATCAAACAGGACGGCTACGACAGAGCCACGAAATAATAAGCGATAAACGGCAAAGGCCGTGTTCCATGCAGTAACCTGCAGGGACACGGCCTTTTTCAATACATGAACGTTCCTATCATCAAGTCAATTTCATGGTGGAAATACAGGTGTTATCGCCTTCAAAAGTAGAGATTTCGGATTCGCTGCTTTTGCCGCCTTGCTCAATTTGAACATGGAACTTTTGGTCCCGCGGGAGCCAAAAATCGATAAATCCATTGTCAAACGTTTCAAATACATCTTTAATGACGACTTTGCCGTCCGCATCCGTTATCGTTACATTGAATTTCTCCTTCTCCATTTCTCCCTGGCAGCCGGTCAGGCTATGCGTGGCGCAGGGATGCGTCTTGTTCACATAGGGAGCAATGGACACGAAAAACTCGTCATCAGGCAGGCTGTAGGTCGTTTTGTTATTGTTCTCGGCAGTTACGGTAAGCTTGCTCGAAGTAATCGATGCGGATTTGGCTTCCAGCTTCCCCGCGCTGTAATCGTTAACCAATTGTTTGATGTTCGGGACCGTCTGGTTGGCGGTCTCTTTTGTTTTGCCCCCGCCCCCGATGGCATACGCTCCTACAAAGACAGCAATTAAAGCCCCGGTAATCAAAAGCTTTTTTCTCATGTTTGAACTCCTTGTCTGTTTTTTCTGAACAGAATTTATGGTCTTCTCCAGGCACCGCTAACACCTGCTGAAAATTGTAAGTTAGACGGGGGCATTTTTGCAATGACTTCAGTTCTCATCATTCCTGATCCCCCCATGAAAAGCCCCGGCCGATAAAATATCGGACCGGGGCTGGTTGACGATCAACTGACGAGATAAGTGCTTGGCTACCTGCAGAAAAAGAGATTGCGGTTTAGGGTGCTTAACGCTTGTCTTGGAGCGTTTAGTTCGCCAGCCGCAGGGTCTGCTGCAGGCCGTTGACGCTGTAGCGGTTAAAGGTTACTTTGCCTTCCAGGGTGACGATCCGCAAGGTATGGTCGCCGTCCGGAAGGTTGTTTTTCTCAAATACGACTTTATTATACCCTTCGAGATCGGCGGAGGTCAGATCAATCGTATCCTGCAGCACGTTGTCGATATAGACATCGGCTCTGCCTAAATTGCTCTGCACATTCGCGAGCCAGCGGACGCCGGTTCCCGTGAAGCTGAAGGATGCGACCTCCGCCGTCGTTTCGGTTTCGTTCCAGCTTCCGTTGTCATTGGTCACAATGCCCGGAGAATAATAGACGCCCGCATCGTTAAAGGCGTAATCATGCCAGCCGGAATCCACCGTTAACGACTGCTTGGGAGTGAGCTCTGCGAGGTCGATATTTACGCCTCCCGTATTGCTGCCGTCATGCCGCAGCATGATCGTGTTCGGCCCGTCCTCCAGCGTGACATCGGCCATGATGCTCTTGTAGGCTCCGGCGCCCGAGTTCTTGCCGGTTGAAACGAAGGTCAGCTTCTTGATCATCTTGCCGTTGACATACAGATTGAGCGTGGCATCCGCCGAGGTGGCGTAACCGACGTGGAGCGAATAGCTGCCGGCTCCCGGCATGATATTGATGATGCTGATGCTCGATCCGTTGCCGTGCATGTCGCGGACATAGCTGCCGGCGGAGGCGGCGGGGTCCAGCGCCGTTTTGGCGATGCCGCCAAGCTGCGCCTTCTCGGCCTCATACAGCGGACCGCCGGGGGTAACCGGCATATCCGGCACGATGAGCTGCACCGGGTCGCTCGGAGCGGAGACGTTGCCGGAATCGTCGACCGCCCGAACCGTATACGCGTAGGTGCGGTCGTAGCCGATCGACGTATCCGTGAACCGCGTCACCGAGGACGGCAGCGCCGCGATTTCCTCTTCGTCGCGGTACAGGCGGTAGCCGGTCGTCGCCCGGTTGTCGGCCGCTTCGTTCCAGTCGATCGAAGCGGAATTCCATGACGTCATTGCCGCGCCGGCCATGACCGGTTTCTCCGGCGCCTGGTCTTCCTTCGGCGTCAAATAGAGCTGGACCGCTTCACCGGCGGCTACGGTAAGGTCAAGGTCCAGGTAGGGCGACACGCTTCGGTCGTCCACCGAATAGGCGGCGCCGAGCGTGCTGCTGTCCCGGTACTGCTCCACCCGGTACGCGCCGCTCTCCGGCAGGGTGACCCGGACGCTCACATGGCGCGCCGGGGTGCCGGCCGGCTCGAAGTTCACGACGCTGATGATCCGCTTGTCGGATGAAGCGCCGATCGGGGATGCTCCGAGCGCGCGCGTATCGACGGCGCGGACATAGATCTTGCGGCCGGCGGATTCGTCGCCGCTCAGGAAGGTGTAGGGCAGCGGCGCGCCGTGAGTCGCATACGCCGCCGCCAGGCGGCGGAAGGTGCGCAGCCGTGTCTCGCCGCCCTCCGCCGAGTTGGCCGCCCAGGCCGCCGTGTCCGCCGCCCGTTGTGTGCTCCAATTCGCCGGACGGGCGAACAGCGCATAGTTCGGGGACGACGAATCGAATGCGGTATGCTGCATGATATGGTCCGCATAGCCGATGTTCCCCCGCATTTCCCGGTCGAAGGCGGCGGCGAATTTATACGCCGATGCGCCGAATTTGCTCTGGTCGGCATGAAGATCGTTCGCTCCCGATTCGGTCATGACCATTTCCTTCGGCAGCCCTTCTTCCGTGCCGCCGCCATAGGTAAGCAGGTTCTCGTTCAAGGCGCCGCCGCGTCCCTGCGCAAGTCCGGACAGCCCGTAGCTGTGGCCGTTCGTCAGGTCCGACAGCGCTTCGATCGGCCGCCGCTGCGCGGGGTCCCTTTCCCAGCCGTACGGTGTACCCTTGGTCGGCCAGTAGGCCCAGCCGGGGGCAACCATCTTGACCCAAGGGGTGTTGGCCTGCTCCGACTTCAGGAACTGGGCCAGCTCTACAAGCGAGGCTTGGTTATGATTGAACACGCCGGGCTCATTGTCCATTTCAATATAAGAGAAATACGAGCCGTAATCGGCCATGAACTGGCGGTAATACGCCTTCATGCTGTCCGGTACGTGACCGGCGGTCATGTCGGCGCTGTTCATAAAGTCCGTGCCGAAGATCCCTGTCACTGGCTGGAGGTTCAGATCCTTCAGGGTCTGAAGGTAAGAGACGATGCCGCTTTGCCACAGTTTCCTTGTGTCGGACCAGAAGCCAGTCCGCATCATATTTCCGCTGTAGGCAACGCCGAGCCATTCTGTTAAATCAGGCAGAAGCCGGGTTACATCATCGTTGAACACGAATGTATTGGTGATGGCGGTGCCCAGATGAACATACCGGCCGTGGATTGGCTCGGAGGCCGGGGCGGAGAGCGCGGTCATCGACAGCTCGTCCCACTCGTACCACAGGTACCCGTCTCCCGAAGTGCTGGAATAGGACCCTGCGTATACCTCTAGCTTCAGCGTGTTGTCTCCGGCCTTCAGCAGCTCATTCGGTATATACAGACGGTAGAGGTCGCGGTAAGCGAAGGCGCCGCCGCTGCCGGCCGTACCGGCAATCTGCATGAGTCCCGCCAGCCTGCCGTTTGAATAGACGGCCATTTGAGGAACGGAAATATAGGCGTTCAGAATATGAACGTCGAATTCCAGGCCGTATGCAGGCAGAGTTGGAAGTGAGTAATTGAGGCTGAGCGTTTTGTTGACGCTGGCCTTCATCCCTTTCGGGAACGACTTCCAATTGCCGGACTCGGCATCCGGCGAATAGACGGAGTAAGAAGCGGTCATGGCTTTGAAATCGGAGAATTCGGCGGAGCTTCCGTTATGGACGCCGATGGTCCAGAGCGTTCCGGCAGGCACCGACTCCGGCTCTGTGGCGGCTGCGGAATCACCGTACACGTCTTGTGAAACAGACACAGGATTGGAGCCGCCCGTCTGCTGATCGGCGAAGACGATGCCGGCGGGATTGGACGGGCTGCCGATGGCAAGCCCCAGCGCAAGCAGCGCAGTGATGCCTTTGGCGAGGATGCGGGAGCGGAAACGTGAAGCCTTTCTTGGGGTTTTTTCGGGTAATTCGGGGACAGGTTGACACTTTGATTGGCATTGGTTCATCATGGTGAATTCTCCTCCGGTTCAAAATATCCCTTTACGCCGCCGGTTTGCTCGGGTAAGCAGACCAGTGCCCGGATTGGGCGGAGGAGGAATAACTTTTAACAAACGCGGCAATTCGTTCAAACGGCAGCAATCGTTCAAAAAGCTCTTCCCCCGGAATGCCAGGCTGCCGCGCTCCATAATGGGCATAGCGAACCAAGGACATTCTTTTTCCGGCAGCACGGCTGCCACCTTCGTCCTCCGCATGACGGGGAACGAAGAAGGCCCTATGGCTTTGCGTCCTTGCCTTTCGACAAGTTTGCCTTTGTCACAATGGGTGAAGCTGGAATGATGCAAAAGATGTGAAACTCAGGACCTGCGCGTCAGGCGGCAGATCATTGTGGAAAACAGCTGCGGCTGCGGCTGCATAGGCGGGAGGGAAGAGAATAGTGGGAAAAAAGGTCTGAAATATGTGGAAAATGATAGCCGATACAGCCTATATAAACCTTCCAGCAGTTCAATAGTAGTATCGGACCAGTGCAGAGAAATTGTTAGTCATCAAACAAGGAATGGTTCTTTTTAACCTGTTAAGAATGTAATGGATAGGTACAAATGACTATGTAGTCTCCCGTTCCACCAGGCTGAACGAGAGCGGCTGGAGCTGCGGATTTCGCCCGAGCAGCGCCGGAGCCAGCAGCAGAAAAGCGTTCTCCGCCTGGCCCGCGATCGGATTTCGGACGGTGGTTATTCCGAGAGTCCGTGACAGCTCCGAATCATCGAAACCGACGATGGCCAGATCCCGGGGCACGTCCAGCTGCTGCCTGCGCGCCTGGCTAAGAACGCCCGCCGCGACCAAATCATTGGCGCACAGAATCGCATCGGGCCGATCCGTTCCCTCCATCAGGGACTGCACCACCCGCTCGCCGTCGCGAATGCTGTAAATGGAGGAGTAATACCATTTCTCGGCAGCGGGGAGACTGTGCTTAGACATGATATGTTCATAGGCCAGCCGTCGGCTCCTGGTATTGATGCTGCCTGGGCGGCCGAAAGCATTGGCGATACGCGAATAGCCCCGCTCGATCAAATGCTCCAGGGCGAGGGCATAACCGTCATATTGATTCATGGCGACCGACGGTATTTCCGGATGGTCCATGCGCTGCCACGAGACGATCGGCCCGTATTTGCAGTACGAAGCAATGACGTTCGTATCGTTCACGGAGGTCAGAATGAGCAGGGCGTCGACTCTTTTTCTTTTGAGATCATCGAAGGCCTGAAGCTCTTTGTGCCGATCTCCTCCGGTGGTATAAATAATGGTTTGAAACCCGTACCGGACGGAAGTTTCGACGAAGCCTTTCATAAATTGCAGGATAAGCTCGCTGAGATCCATGGTGATCATGCCGATTTGCTGGGTTTGGCCCTTGGATAAAGAAACGGCGTTCCGGTTGGGCACATAGTCCTTCTCCTTCATGATGGCGAGAATTTTCTCCCGGGTTTCCGGGCTGACGTGGGGGGAGTGGTTCAGGACCCGGGACACTGTGGCTTTGGAATAACCTGACAGCTTGGCAATCTCGTCAAGTGTGGACATAGGACTTGTTCTCCTTCGCAAGAAAGTGCTTGACATGTAACGCGTTCCAAGGTTTAGGATGCGGAAATAGAGCAGTATTTCTATCTTATCACAACAGAAAAGGCGGGAAAAAACATGAGCTTGCAATTTCCGGAAGGCTTTTTATGGGGCGGCGCGGTTGCCGCGAACCAACTGGAGGGGGCATATCAGGAAGACGGCAAAGGGTGGTCCACTCAGGACGTCATGCCGCATGGAGTCAAGACGCCTCCCACGGAAGTCCCTACCGAAGATAATATGAAGCTGATCGGGATCGATTTTTATCACCGGTATAAAGAGGATATCAAACTGTTTGCCGAAATGGGCTTCAAGGTGTTCCGGACGTCCATCGCCTGGTCCCGGATTTTCCCGAAAGGGGACGAGCTGGAGCCGAACGAACAAGGCCTGCAGTTCTACGACGACCTGTTCGACGAGTGTCATAAATACGGCATCGAGCCGCTGGTCACCATCTCCCATTATGAGACCCCGCTGCACCTCGCAAGAGCATACGACGGATGGGTGAACCGCAAGCTGGTTGATTTTTATGCGCGTTATGCGAGAACGATTTTTACCCGTTACAAGGACAAGGTGAAATATTGGCTGACCTTTAATGAGATCAATTCCATTCTGGAATTCCCGTTTATGAGCGGCGGAATCAACACCCCGAAAGAGAAGCTGGGCAAGCAGGAGCTGTACCAGGCAATTCACCATGAATTCGTGGCCAGCGCCCTGGCCGTTAAGATCGGACACGAGATCAATCCGGACTTCCAAATCGGGTGCATGGTGCTCAGCATGCCGATCTATCCGCTCACTCCCCATCCGGACGATGTGATCAAGACCATGGAGAGCGATCACAAAAACACGTTCTTTGCCGACGTCCACGCCAGAGGCTATTACCCGGGTTATATGAAGCGTTTCTTCAAAGAGAACGGCATCCATATTCATTTCGAGCCGGGAGACGAAGCGATTCTGAAGCATACCGTGGATTTCATTTCGTTCAGCTATTATATGAGCATCTGCGAAACGGCCGACCCGGACAAACAGATCCGGGGGGAAGGCAACCTGCTGGGCGGGGTCCCGAATCCTTATCTGGAAGCCAGCGATTGGGGCTGGCAGATTGACCCCAAGGGTCTGCGCTACATCATGAACGCGTTCAACGACCGGTACCAGAAGCCGCTGTTTGTCGTCGAGAACGGGCTTGGCGCCGTCGACCGGCTCGTGACGGACGAGAATGGCGGCAAGACGGTGGAGGACGGCTACCGTATTCAATATTTGCGGGATCATCTCGTTCAGGTCGCTGAAGCCATTGCCGACGGCGTGGAGGTCCTAGGGTATACGAGCTGGGGCTGCATCGATCTCGTCAGTGCGTCAAGCGCGGAACTGAAGAAACGCTACGGCTTCATCTATGTGGACCGTCATGACGACGGCTCGGGAACGCTTGAGAGATACCGCAAGAAGTCGTTTCACTGGTACAAGGAAGTTATAGCAACGAATGGACATAGCCTGTTCAAATGAGAGCGATAGGCCGGCTTTTAACAGGCAGGGGATTGGCTGGATACTTTAGCCGGTCCCTTTTTTTTGCGGCAATCCTCATTGATTGGCCAAAGCAGGAGGTAGACCTGCCCCGCGCGCCTCAACCTTTGGGCCGGTAATACGACGGACTCTTGCCTTCGACGGTTTTGAAAAAGCGGCTGAACGCGTGAATGCTGGAAAAACCCATGTTCTCGGCGATGACGGTCAGCGGGTCGGCGGTGAACTGAATCATATGCCTCGCGGCGTGGGCGCGCATGAGCTGGTGGTACTGGATGGGACTCATGCCGAAGGCCTGCTGAAACAGGCGGACCAGATAGTGCTTGCTGATTCCGGACATTTTGGCGATTTCATCGAGACTGACTTTGCGGTTCGTATTATGCATCAAATATTGTTTAATGTGCATCAGGGAATGCATATTGGTCTCGACATGGGAGTTGAGGCTCCAATAATTTTCACGGAGCAGCTGAATCCAGAGCTGAATGAACAACCCTTTGACCTTGAACTCGTAGTAGGGCATTTTTGTTTCGTATTCGTAGATGATGTCCAGCAGCATTTTTTCAATCAGCACCGGGTTCTTGAGCCGCAGGTGGCTGGATAGGGGGACGGGCATCTCATCGATAATATCCGGCCGGAAATAGGCCAATTCCTCGGGTTCAATCTCTTCGATCGGCCGAAACGACACCTTTACCTTCTCGCTATCCTCCGTATAGAAGAAGTCAAAATGGATATGAGGCTGGCGCAGGCGCTGCTTGCCGACCTTGGTGATTTTATGCCGCTGCTTTGGACGGAACAGAAAAATATCGCCGCGAACGCCTTCATACACCGTATCCTCGATCGTCACATTCACCTTGCCTTCCATAATGTACAGCAGCTCATAATCAAACAACTGTCTCTCTTTAATCACCCAGGAACGACCTTCCACGATATTGTCCATGGCGACGCGGATGTAAGGCGAAATCTGATGCAGGATCATGATAATCAAGCCCTCCCCCTCTTTAAATGAAAGCGTATCACAAAAGCAAGAAATGATAAATAAAAAATAAGCTATGCTAAATACGCGGCATAAAAAAGGGGTTACGATAAAGATGTACTTCAAAGGCAGAAGCAATATTTGCCATCTTGAAGAATTCGATACAGAGGGGGACATACGAGCTATGAAGAAAAGATTTCTGATTGTTCTGATGGCATGTTTGTTGATTCTCGGTTTGGCAGCCTGCGGAAGCAATAGCACTCCCAAAAATGAAAACGCTTCATCCGAGGCGGGTCCGGTCACGATATCGATCGCCATGCACGTAGCCAACGTTAAGGAACAAGAGCCTTATATGTACGGCATTATTCAAAAGTTCCAGGAGAAATACCCCGATATCAAGATCGACCTTACGGGTGCGGAAACCCAGGAGCATGTCAAGAAAATGAAAATGATGTCCCAGTCGGGCAACCTTCCGGATATATTCTGGATGCTGCCGGCCCCGGCTAAGGAAATGAATCAGGCGGGACTGCTGCTGGATTTGACCGATTTCCTGAAGGGCAATCCTGATATTGCATCAAGCATTGATTCTCAAATGGTAAGCGATTACCAGGATGGGGGCAAGCAGTTCGGGCTGCCGTATCAGGCGCTTGTGACCGGGTTATGGTACAACAAGGCGTTATTCGATCAATACAAAGTCAAAGTACCAGAAACATATGAGGAGCTGCTGGCGGCAACAAAAGTATTCAAAGCGAACAACGTCGTTACCATTGCGAAGGGCTCGAAGGATACGTTCAGCACATGGGCTTTCCTCGGCATGCTGACCCGGTATGGATTCTTTGACAAAATTGGCGACATTGAGAGCGGCAAAGAGAAGTTCAACAATCCCGACTTTTTGAAGCTGTTCAACAAGATTGACGAGCTTCGGGTGAACGGGGCTTTCCCGGAAAATGTCTCGACGCTGTCTTACTTCCAGGCGGTCGAAATGTTCACCGGCGGCAAGGCCGCCATGCTGGATGCCGGCGTGTGGGAGACGAAGAAGATTGAAAGCAGCCCAATCGGCAAAACGGCCGGCTTCTCCTGGGGTCCGACCTTCTCCGACGGAGTCGGCAACCAGAAGATTGCCATGGCTGTCGCCGCGGCTCCGCTGGTCGCAAGCACGAAAGTCAAGGACGACCCGGCCAAGTATGACGCGGTTCAGAAGTTCTTCGCCTTTTTCTACAGCCAGGAAGGAGCGGCGGTAATGGCCGAGAACGAGGCGCCGCCGGTCGTGAAGTATACGGGAACCGTGGACAAGGCGAAATATCCGGTATACGCGGAAGTAATCAGCAAGCTGAATGAGCCGGGCTGGGAGCGGGCGAAGGCGCAGCCCGATCTGGTCGTGAGCGAGGCGGTGGCCAACCAGCTTAACGACAGCATTTACGGCGTCATCAACGGCATTTACAAGCCGGAACAAGCGCTCGATCTGATTGACCAGAAAGTTACGAAGTAACAGGGAGGCACAGGCTGCCGCCAAGCGCTCCGGCGTCTAAGCGGCAGCCGATACCAAACCTTCGGAAAGGCGGTTGATGTCATGATTGGAAGCTTTGCTCTGGGCGCGCTGATTCTTCTGCTGATTGTCTCGGCAAGTTCCGTAAGGTCCGAAGCCATTTCAGAGTATAACGGCAAGCCGGCTACAAGAAGCGGAGCAACCTCTGTCGGATGGGGGAGAAAGAAATGATCTGGCTTAGTAAACGAAGAACCATTTTTTTCATGCTGATTCCCACAATGATTATCTATTTGGGCTACATCATCATGCCCGTGCTCATTTCCTTCTACTACAGCTTGACCGAATATACGGGTATCGGCACGGCGAAATTTATCGGTCTGGATAATTTCAGCAGGCTCTGGCACGATTCCCTGTTCTGGATATCGCTAAAGAACACACTGATTGTTCTGGTCGTCTCGCTGCTACTCCTTCTACCCGGAGCTTTCCTGCTCGCCCTGATGCTCAATGTCAAGGTGAAAGCGGGCAACGCCGTCAAAGCGCTGAATTTTGCGCCAAGCATTGTCGCTCCGATTCTGGTGGGCCTGATCTGGGTGTTCATTCTCGACCCGCAAATGGGGTTGATCAACGTTATTTTGACCAAGCTGGGTCTCGGGCAATTCGCTCTGTCCTGGATTGGCGGGAAGACCTTGACTCCGTATTCGATCGGCATTGTGTTTACCTGGCAGATGATCGGCTTTCTGGCGACGATCTTTCTGGCCGGACTCAAGATGATTCCAAGGGACGTCTACGAATCGAGCTCCATGGACGGGGCGAACAAGATTCAGCAGATGTTCCGGATCACCATTCCGATGATGAACGAGACGGTCAAGATTAATGTCGTTCTTATTATTACGGGTGTGTTCAAAATTTTTGAAACCGTGCTGCTGCTGACGAATGGAGGCCCCAATCATTTATCCGAGGTCATGGTTACCTACATGTACAATATCACTTTTACCTCGGGCGAATACGGTTACGGCATGGCCATCGCTACGGTTACCTTTCTGCTGACTCTGATCTTTTCCCTGATCTATATGACCCTGAGCAGAAAGAGCATTGAGGAATAGGGGGAGAGTTCAATGAGTTATGTATCGGGTACCGCAACAGGCTCCGCTGTGAAAGAGGCGAAAGTCATGAAGAAGGGCCGCATGAACGGAAGTGCCGGCATGAACCTGCTCGCCTATCTCGTCACCCTTATCGTTCTGCTGCCTTTTCTATGGATGCTTCTGTTGTCATTCAAAACAAACAGCGACATTCTGAACAATCCGTTCAGTCTGCCCAAGACGCTGAGCTTTGACAATTACGAGCGGGCGTTTACGACGCTGAATATGGGGCTGCTGTATAAAAATACGTTCATCATCGCCGTCATCACGATCGTGATTGAAGTGCTGATTACGTTCATGAGCTCCTATGCCTTGACGCGGATGGTATTCCGCTCCGAACGCTTGAGGAATTCCTTGACCGCGTTCCTACTGGCCGGATTAGCCATACCGGCGTTCATCCTGCTGTTCCCGGTATACCGGCTGACCTTGTCCTTCGGGCTGCTCAACACGTACGCTTCGCTGGTCATTCCCTATATCGCGACCTCGATTTCCTTCAATACGCTGCTCTTTACCGGCTTTCTCCGCGGATTTCCGAGGGAGGTGGAGGAAGCGGCAATTATCGACGGCTGCGGTCTCCTCACGCTGGGCAGATCGGTCGTATTCCCGATTATTATGCCGGTGGTCGCCACAGTGTTTATTTTCAACATGCTGTATATCTGGAATGAGTTCCCGTTCGCGGTAACCTTGATCAGTGATGAAACGATGACCACGATCTCGCTTGGCATTTCCCAGTTCAAAGGCCGCTTCAACATTGATTACGGCGGCATTATCGCGGCAAGCACGCTACTTATTATTCCGCAGCTGGTGTTCTTCGCCGTCTTTCAAAGATTCATTATCGAAGGCATGACGGCCGGGGCTGTAAAGGGTTAAGAGTGTAAGACTTAAGCGGCAACAACTATTTTATATAGAAAAAATTATTTCACGCAAAGGAGATCTGACCATGCATACTCAATCGTTGAACCTGCTTGGAAACTTGACCCAGGTGAAAGAGGTCCGCACGGCGCGCGTATCCAGCTGGGATCAGGACGGGCGAAATCAGGACTACTGGATGATTCCGGCCGGCGGCACCGTCGTGCTTGGCGATATGGAAGGACCGGGCAGCATCAATCATATCTGGATGACCTCGTTCTGCCGCCGCGTGCACGGACCGAGTGTAATGAACCCCGAGTGGGGCGGAAAAATCGCGCCGGTCAACGAAATTCACAACGCGCTCGGCGTGACCTGGGAATCGGCCGATCCGGCCTGGTACCGCAAGGTGCTGATTCGAATGACCTGGGACGATGAGTCTCATCCCAGCGTGCTTGTGCCGTACGGCGACTTCTTCTGCATCGGCCACTCCATGCCCGGCAACTTCGCGTCCCTACCGTTTACCGTCTCGGTGAAGCCGGAGGAGCAGTTCAAATTCGGCGGCGTGGCTTCGGTCAACTGCTATCTGCCGATGCCGTTCAACAAGCGGGCCAAGATCGAGATCATTAACGAGAACGATGTGCCGTTCGGCTTGTATTTCCACATCGACTACGAGCTGTATAAGCAGCCGCTTGGCGAGGAGACCGCTTATTTCCATGCACAGTGGCGGCGCGAAAATACATGCGACGGCTGGGGGCCGGATCTTCAGGTGAACACGCCGGAGGTCAACCGGGTCGCCAATCTGGATGGCGAGGGCAACTACGTCATTCTGGAGGCCGAAGGCAAAGGCCACTATATCGGCTGCAACCTCTCCGTTACCCATTTCCAGGGCAGCTGGTGGGGCGAGGGGGACGATATGATCTTCATCGACGGAGAGAAGCTGCCGAGCATCGTCGGCACAGGGGCCGAGGATTATTTCAACCATGCCTGGGGGATGCAAAAGAATGCGTTCCCGTTCCACGGCTCCATTGTGCATGAGAGCGATGTCCCGGGCTATCAGGTCTCCTACCGGTTCCATATCACCGACCCGGTTCATTTCTCGGAGAGCCTCAAGGTGACGATTGAGCACGGCCATGCCAATCACCTGTCCGACGACTGGTCGTCGACCGCTTACTGGTATCAGACCCTGCCATCCAAGCCATTTGGCATTCTGCCGGTGGAGGAGCGGATTCAGCGGATGCCGCAATTCCCGAGCCCCGGGCCGCTTAAGCCAGCCGTTCTGAACGAAGAAATGGCGGAATCCTTCAGATTGGCCGCAGAACGGATGGAGGGCTATGCCAAAGGGCGCGAAGAGCAGGTTCAAATGAAAACGGACCGGGTGTCCTGGCATTCCGAAGGCAATATCCTGCAAAGTAAAAGCGTACGCGATTCGTTCTTGTCCAAATAAGAGAGGGTGGAGGGATACTAGTGGAACTGCCAACTCAAGGAGCGTTGCTGCACCGGGATACGTTGTTAAAGGCGGAACAGTCCATTTCCAGGATCAAGGATACCGTCGGCAAGGACCCGGGCCGGCTGAAATATCATTTTATGGCGCCGGCCTATTGGATTAACGATCCGAACGGCCTGATTTTTTACAAAGGCGAATATCATCTGTTCTATCAGCATTATCCTTACGCCGCTGAGTGGGGCGCCATGCACTGGGGCCACGCCAAAAGCAAGGATCTCGTGCACTGGGAGCATCTGCCGATCGCTCTTGCCCCAAGCGAGCCTTATGATCTGCATGATCGAGGCGGCGTCTTTTCGGGCAGCGCGGTCGACGACAACGGCATTCTGTCCGTTCTCTATACGGGGACGGTCATCAAAGACGGCACGCTGATCCAGTCCCAGTGCCTGGCTACCAGCCAGGACGGAATCACCTTCGAGAAGTACGAAGGTAACCCGGTCATTCCCGGTCCGCCGGAGGACGGCTCCGCCGATTTCCGTGACCCGAAAGTGTGGAAGCATAACGGAACGTGGTATATGGTCGTCGGCTCGAGCAAGGACGGGATTGGCAAAGCGCTGCTTTACAAATCGCCGGATCTTCGCGCGTGGAACTACGTCGGCGTGCTGGCCGAAAGCGACGGAACGATGGGGACGATGTGGGAGTGCCCGGATTTCTTCCCTCTGGATGGACGCTACGTGCTGCTGTTCTCGCCGATGGGCATGGGAGAGCGCAAAACCATCTATCTGGTTGGGGACATGGACTATGAAACCGGCCGGTTCACCTGGGACACGATGGGCGATGTGGATCACGGCTTTGAATACTACGCTCCGCAGTCCTTTCTGGACGGCCAGGGCAGACGGATTATCATCGCCTGGCTGAATGCCTGGGACTGGATGCCGTGGTTCAAGGACTTCGGGCCGACCGCCGCTAATCACTGGTGCGGCGCCATGTCGTCGCCGCGCACCGTGGAGCTGGACACCGACAGCCGGCTGATATTTAAGCCGGTCAAGGAACTGGAGGTGCTGCGGCGGGAGCATTTCCATATCGGGCCGACCGAGGTTGCGCCGGGCGCTCCGATCATCCCCAAATATGTGGGCAGCGATTGCCTGGAGATCAAGGCGGAGTTCGAGATGTCCGGCTGCACCGCCGAAGAAATCGGATTCGTGCTGCGGGGCGCAGGTGACGGCTCACAGCAGACGCTGCTCGTCTACAATACGAAGACCGGAGTCCTGCGCTTTGACCGGACCCGCTCCGATGGCTGGAGCGAGGGCATCCGAACGGCAGCTCTGGAAAGAACGGGCGAAGAGCCGCTTAGACTGCATATTTTTGTCGACACCAGTGTAGTAGAGCTGTATACGGATAACTACCGTACGGCCATGACGAATAATATCTATCCGGAGCCCGCCAGCATTGCGCTGGAGGTCTTCGCAAACGGCGGCAGCGCGAATATCGCGTCGCTGGATATCTGGAAGCTGCGGTCGGCGTGGTAATCGGTAAGCGCGCTCGAATGCCATAAATAGACATTAGTCACAGTAGGGGTTATCCCTAAGTCATCCTAGATGACTTGGGGATCGCTCTTTTTTCATTTTATAAACAAAAAGATACCATTCCTTGGTAATATGGAATGGAATAACAAATTACTAATACTTCAACTGGAGGTTTTAAATTGAAGGGAAAAACAATGTTTTGTATTGTGATAACTTTTTTGTTGATTGGTTCTGTTGCTTGGGCGGACAGTAATTTTAAAGTTTATTGGGGCAAAGAAGAATTAAATCAAACATCAGGGAAACCATTAATTATCAATAATAGACTATATGTTCCTGTTTATCTTTTAAAACAAGCTAATATCTCTGTATATAAGCAGGACAATTCTTGGTACCTGTCAGATAACCGAAAAAAATACATAAATAATTTATATTTATTGGACCTATACAGAAGGGGGTTCATGGATTCAATAAATGAATTGGACAAGGAATCATTAAATATCTTGGGTAATGTTCTTCTTAATAAAAAAGTAGATGATTCAAAATTAAAGGAGTTAATAAACGAGGTTCAAACTTCTACGAGAGCATCATATAAATATATTGATGAGTTGGCGATAATTGGTGATAAACCGGAAGGATTTTTACAATCACTTACATGTGCAGAGAATTATAATATTGCTGTCAGTCATTTATTAAAATATAATGAGACACGCGATTTGAACGAACTGGAATTGTTTTACGATAATCGGCTTAAAGCAATAGAAGCATTTGATGCTGTTAAAAATGAATATGATAGATATATTAATTTGAGTTTCGATAAAGCATTTCGTTGATACTGTTACACGTCAATTAGATACGCTTCTATAAGAGTATAATCTCTTCAAAACAGGCATTCTCTAAAAGGCAAGGCTCGTACTAGGGTACTTTCCCGATACGAGCCCTGTATGGCTATTTTGATTCTATATTGTGTTTACTTGAAAATTCGAGTGATGTGTTACTTAAATACGACGTTTACATGTATATAGTGCTCTTTGTCTGCAAGTCCGTCGGTCCAATCAATATTGAGGAAGGATAATTTACTTTCCCATTGTGCTCTTTCAGCGGAAACCTGTTCTGTATCATTATATCTATCAGCATATCGATCAAAAATAAAAGCAAGTACATAAGCGTTAAGACTAACCCTTCCGTTTACGATTCTAACCCACTCAGATGGCAGTATTACCTGGTTATCACTTGCAGCAATTGATTTACCAGAGAGGTTAATTAGTAATTGCTTTCCCTCGTTTGTAATCGTTGCTAATTTTTTGGTGTTATCCCAAGTCAGCGAATCCACTTGTTTAGCGAATATATCTTTGATAGGGATATAAATAGAGTTGTATGTAGTTGTAGTAAGCTTATCGTCCGCGGAAAGGTTAAGGACAGATTTTGTAGCTGTACTATAATGCTGTTTAGAAGTAGCCACAAAAGCTTTGCCAGCAGGACTTGCTCCGGTCAAAGAAGCAGAAGTTAACATACTAATCAACAATAGACACGGGATGGTAAGAGCTTTCATTATCTCTCCCCCTTCTAAAAATGGAATATATTCACATGTGTATAGACGCTTAAATATGGGGAAAGTTCTGCAAAAATATATAGTAGACCAAAATACAAGCCGGTCAGTCAAGGATAAACTCTTGACTGACCGGCTTGCTGTTTTTTTAAATATGTCGTTATCCCGGTCCTTATTTATATGTCTTGGCAATCGCATTCGCTGTGACAATCGCGTTATACACATCGTCCGGTTCAACCGGGAACGGCATATTGCCCATCGTGTCCCCCGCTGCGCAGGCGGCTTCCGCTACCTGACGCCATTCGGACTCGATGAATTCCGTGCATCCCAGGTCTTCGAGCGTCAAAGGCAGGCCTACATCCTTAACCAGCTTGATCACCGTTTCGAGCTCATCGAGCGGCGCATTTTCGAGCACGAGCTGGGCCAGCAGACCAAAGGTTACTTTCTCCCCGTGCTGGGCTCTATGTAGGGAAGGCACCGCCGTCATCCCGTTATGGATGGCATGCGCGGCTGCCAGTCCGCCGGATTCGGCGCCGATACCGCTCAAATAAATCGTCGCTTCGATCGTTTCTTCTACTGCGCGGGTGTAAACCTTTTGCTCGACGGCGCGCTGCGCCTTGACCGCATGCTGAAGCAGCGCTTCATAGCACATTTTGGCGATGCCAAGGCCTGTTGTGGAAGGCTTCATCAGCACCAGGTTATCGCCGTTGGCCGCATAGCAGGCCCGGGCTTCAAAATAGGTTGCGAGCGCATCGCCGATGCCCGCGGCAAAGAACCGGGCCGGTGCGGCCGCCAGAATCCCTGTATCGGCAAGCACAATATCCGGATTGCTCGGCAGGAAGAGATATTCGTCAAAGGAGCCGTCTTTCTTGTAAATGACGGACAGGGCTGTACAAGGAGCGTCTGTCGATGCGAGAGTTGGGAAAATGACAACCGGCAATTTCTCGTAATAGGCGGTCGCTTTTGCCGTATCGAGTGTTTTGCCTCCGCCGATGCCTACGATAATGTTGGCTCCGGCTTTACGGGCCAGATCACGGTGGCGCTCAATTTCTTCCTTGGTGCATTCATAGTTGAACTTTTCGAACGTCGCCTTGTTTCCGGCCGTAGCGATGGAGTCGCCGGCTTCGTTCTTTGCGCGCTCCAGGATGAACTCGTCGCAAATGACATAGGCGTTGTCGCCGAAGCTTTGAATGTGCTCATTCAAATGAGCCAGCAAGCCATGTCCGCAAATAAACTTTTTGGGTGAGGTGATGGATCGTACGAATGAGGTCATAGTGAAAATCCTTTCATATCAAATTTGTATATTAAAACATTGCTTATTATAAAACTAGTCTATTAGTATGGCAAATGTATCCAAAGAAAAAAGCCGCCGGCTCTGAAGAGCTAGCAGCTTTCATACACGATATAGAGCGTTAGAAATGCGGAAACCTTATAGCTTCTGAAAATCAATCTCCGGATCATCCGCATGAGGTCGGTTGATGAGCTCGCCCGCGCCTCCCTTTAAATATTTATCGAAGAAATCCAGAACGTACCGGTTCACAAGATAAGCCCCTCTGTACCCGTCGATGCTGCCGGTCATACCCAAATATTTGATCAAAGGCGAATAGAATTGCAGATCCGTAAAATTAAAATGGGCCGTTCCCTTGATATGGATGCTTTGGCCTCCGCGTTCAATAACATGGCGGGCAATCTTCAACTCTTTGGAGATCCGTCCTCTTATCTCCTCCGGAACCGCAGGATCGTCCAAGGCTTCAGCCATGTTTGCGGAATCATCGGACTGCAAGAACATAAACGGCTTGTTCAATTGGTCCCGGTCCAAATCAATCAGTGTCCCGTCCATATTAATCCCGGCTTTGATTTTGCCGATCGTATAAGCTGCGTTATATGCGGTTGCTCCGCCGAACGAATGGCCCATGATGCCAGTGTTGTTCATATCGATTTTTCCTGTAAAATCACTTTCGATCCGTCCCGCATTCAGCGAATCCAATTGATTCAGGACAAACTCCACATCCTGAGTCCAAATCTCTCCGATAACGCGGGCCTTATCATAGATATCCTCGGCAGAGAGTTCTGTTGTGAACCCTGTGATCCGGCCGTCCGAAAATGCTGTCGCCGCCGTGCTGTACGTATGGTCGATAGCGGCTACGATGTACCCGTGGCTTGCCAGATTTTCGGCTTGCGAGGCATGAAGCATTCGGCTGGTGCCCAGGCCATGGCTTATTATGACCAAGGGATAAGGTTTGGGGGAGGGGAGGACGGGTGCATCTTGAAAGGAATGGCTGCGCGCATACTTCCAGTAATCCAGGGCAAATGCAGGCAGATGAAGCCCCTCGGCAAAAGCTGATATGTAATTGTGAAAAATTTGCGGGTCTTGGGGAAAAAGAAACTGCGGCTCTCCGGATGATTTTTCCGCCGGGTACCATATTTGCACGATGAGCTCGCGCTTGTCTCCCGGATCGGCGGTGAGCGTCTCTTCGCGGTTTCCGTCGGTCCAATCAAAGGTAACCGTTCCGACCGCGTCCGCTCCGTCCGGTTTGGGTAAATCCATAACCGGCAGGGCTGCGGCCAGAACGGCAGAGAGTATAACCAGTCCGCTTAGCGCGAGGCCGCTTATATACCGGAGAATGCGCCTTTTTTTAAATATCGGAACCGGTCTGAATAGTCTAAGCAGAATGCTTGCCAGCAGGATGAGAGTCACGAAATAAAGGGGGATCAGCTGCCACCGGTAGCCTTCCAGAAGCAGCTGCAGCACCGGAAACGTGAGCAATCCGGCGCCAATCAGCATATTCGTTGTTTTGCGGGAAGAGGTTGACTTGCCAATAACAAAAAAATAGATCAACACCAATAAATCCAGCGCTGCCAGGGTCATTTCCAACATACGCATTGCATAATCTCCTCAATTCATCTGGTTTGACAATATCATAACGAATCAAGGTTAATTCAGCGGGCAGGTTTTGTTTAAATTTGGGTTAAGTCTTTGGCCTGACGGCTCTTGTTTATATAATCTCTCCGGTATTCGCGCGGAGACATGCCAAAGCATTTGGTAAACACTTTTGCAAAATATTTGGTGTCCGGATACCCTATGCTTTCGCATATTTCATATTGCTTCAGCTCGGGGTTTTTCAGCAGCAGGCACGCCTTTTCCATACGGAGCCCTGTGAGATAATTGACAAACGTCTCTCCGGTCACCGTTTTAAATACTTGTCCGAAATAATGGGGGGTAAGATGAACCTCCTCTGCCGTTCTTTTTAAAGAAAGAGGCTTGTCCAGGTTTGTTTTCATATAGGTGATCGCCCGTTCCACAATGGCCTCGTGATACGTTTTGGGAGACTCGGCATCGCCAGATTCTTCTCCATTTTTGGTTTCCGCGTCCAGAAGGCTGTCCACAATGGAGAACAGCTCATCGGTATCAATCGGCTTGGTTACATATCCTTTTGCCTGATACCGCAGGGCGGTACACGCATAGGTAAACTCCTCGTACCCGCTGATGAGAATGACGTTGATTCCCGGCTTGGTTTCATAAAGACGCTGCAGCAGCTCCAGGCCGCTCATGTCCGGCATATGGATATCTGTCAGGATCATATCCAGGTCTTCCTGCTCCACCCACTGCAAGGCTTCTCGTCCGCTGGCCGCCGTGCCGACCACCTCTATGTTCCGCTCTTTCCACTCCTCCATCGAGCGCAAGCTGTCAGAGATCATCCACTCATCGTCCACGATCAACAGTTTACTTGTTCTCATTGGCGAACCTCCTAGGCAGTTTAATGGTCACATTCATGCCCTGCTGGGGAGCGCTGTCCACGGACAGCCCGTACGCCTCTCCAAAGTGGAGACGGATTCGCGACTGAACGTTAAGTATGCCCACTTTTTTCCCATACTTGGTGAGCTTCTCGGAGTGATACTCCAGGTTGTGGCGCAGCTCCTTCAGCGCTGTTTTGTCCAGACCTACACCGTAATCTCTTACTTGCAGGTAGACGGCGTCCTGCTCCAGCCAGCCTTTGATCTCAATGCGTCCGCTGACCTCTTCACTCGCTATGGGGTCTAACCCGTGCAGAACCGCGTTCTCCACGATCGGCTGAATAATCCATTTCACCGTAAATAAGCTTCGGATCTCTTCGTCGATATCGATGGAATACTGAATAGGCTTTTTCAGGCGGATTTGATGCAGTTCCAGGTAGCAGGCCGCGTATTCCAGCTCTCTCCAGATCGGAATCATCGTATCGAACGTGCTGATCGACGCTCTCAGCAGCTTGCCTAAGAGAACGATCATTTTACTGATTTGCGGCTCTTTCCGCTTACGCGCCAGACTGTTGATAGACTCCAGTGTGTTGTACAGGAAATGCGGGTTGATCTGGGACTGCAGCGCGGTCACCTCGGCGTCACGCTTCTTGCTTTGTTCTTCATAAACGAGCTGAATCAGCTCCTTGATCTTCCCCACCATATGGTTAAACCCGAGCCCCAGCTGGCCGATCTCGTCCTTTCGCTTCAGCTTGAACAGAGAATAAAACTCCCCTCGGCCCACCTTTCCCATCAAGTACTGCAAATAGCGGATCGGGCCGGATATGCGGTGGGATAAGTAAAAAGAGACCAGCAGGCAAAAGGCGATGCTCGGCAAAATGATCCAATAGACCGAATTGCGGATACGGTGGATGGGCTCATACAGCTTGTCTTCCTGAAAGTAGCCCGTTAATATCAAGCCCGTTTCATTGTTTGTCCGGGTAACCAGCCGATACACATTGCCGCTAAGATCGGTGATCCGTTCCGCCTGATTCAAGTTCTTGAGCTCTTCCGGACGGAACCGCCCGGTATCTTGGGGATATAACAATTGACCGCTGCGGTTGGTGATCAGCAGGCCGATTTCCGTTTCTCCAGGTACGCTATCCGAAAGGGAGGAGCTTTGAAACAAGCTTGCCAGCACATCACGCTTAAAATCGATAATCAGCAGGCCTTTGGCTTTCAAATCCCTGCTGAACACCTGCTGCACATAAGAAAACACCTGCTCTTGCGGTTCTTGGTTACTGTATGGCCGATCGTGCAGAGGGGTCAGCCTGTGCTCCATGGATAACGGAGGCAGCTGCGGAATCCAATGATAGTTGTAGAAGCCGCTGTGCTCCCGATTCAATGAATAACCATAGGTATAGACATAGCCCTGCTCGTTTACCAGAGTAATCCCCGCGTTTTCAGGCCGGATGACATGAATGCCGGTAAACACTTGATCCAGCGGGAGAAAGGAACGCAGATAGTTATCGTAATCCTTGTTTTTTAGAAAGTCGGAGACCGCGGGGCTTGTATTTGAAATCTCACCCATTCGTATCAAGTCGTTGAGATAGAAGGTCAGTACCTTGGAATGCTGCTCTAACACTGAGGAGGCATCCTTATTCAATTTCCGGGTCAATAAATCGGAGACATTGCTGTAGGTCAGAAGCCCCGCCAACGTCAAAGGAACGATCGACAACAGCAGAAAGCTGATTAAAAGTTTAAAGAAAATCGAGTGGATGAAGGGCACTGCTGCCGGTCTTCCTTTCAAGGATTCCACTTTTTCGCCCCCTTTTTCCACGATTTGAACCATTGTATATCATCCAGATTATTTTAAAATTTAGATAAGACGACGGCCGTCAACAAAACTAACATCAGGGAGTGAATTTCATGCTAATTAGCAATCTTAAAAAATTATTGGCGACTGCCTCCGTTTCGTTACTCTTGGTAGCCGGGTGTTCTTCACCCACGGGCTCAAGCTCCAATGCCCCGACGGAGAATAAAGAGCCGGCCGCAGCTGCAGCCGCGGATAATAAGCAATTAAGCTTGCTGATTCCTAACTTTTACAACGATACGGAAAAGCATCAATGGGAAAGTGTAGTGAACAAATTCAAAGAATTAAACCCTGGTGTTGAAGTGACTTTGTCTAATGGTGATGTTAACACAGAGTCAGGAAAATTGACAACAACTCTGCAATCGGGTGTTACCCCTCCTGACGCTATCCTCATGAATGCAGGACCGGGCCGTGTCAGTATTTTGTCGGATGTGGGACTGATTAAGCCGCTCGATGACTGGTATGCGAAGAACAGCTGGAAAGACAAGCTTCAGCCGTTTGCTTATCAAATGGCGGCAGTCAACGATACAATCTATGAATTGCCCCATACCGTCGATGCGATTGAGGTCTATTACAATAAAGATATTTTTGAAAAATATGCCATTCCGGTTCCCCAAACGGGCGACGAGTTTGTAGCAGCAATGAAGAAGCTGAAGGATAACGGAGTCACCCCGCTGAATACGGCAGCCCGTACTTCGTTCACGGTTGGCGGCCTGTTCTCCAATATTTTGGAGTCCGTTGCAGGCAGAGATGCCGTGGAAGCCCTGCTGTATGGAGAGAAACAATGGACCGATCCGGAGTTTGTCAAAGCGGGGGAAATGCTGGCGGACTGGGCCAAGCAGGGATACATCGGAAAAGAGTCCATGTCTCTTAATCTCGCCGACCTTCAGTTAAGCTTCCTGGATAAAAAGGTGGCTATGATGATCTCGCCAACCCACCTCATTTCCACGATCGTGGACAAGCAGGTGGAAGACAGCATTGGAACCTTCTCGATGCCATCCTTTATCAGCGGGGAGAAGACAGAACCGACAGGCGGTCTCGGCTACACCTGGGTCGTTCCGACAAAAGCCGTTCACCCCGAGCAGGCTGAGAACTGGATGAATTTCATTGTCTCCGAAGATTATGCCAACGTCGTATTGAGTGATCCGTCTTACAATCTGATTCCTACTTCCCAAGCGGCATTGAACGTCAAGCCGGCGGGTGCGCTGCTGGCAGGTGCGATTCAGTCTATCAAAGCGAGATCAGGCTATAACCCGAGCGTATTTATCGGAAGTGAAGCTAAAGAGGCCTACTATCAAAACCTGGTCGGACTTGTCGGAGGGTTGGTGAAGCCGCAGGAAGCGATGGGAAAAATCGCTGAAGGCGTCAAAAAGGATCAGGAGGCCGGTTACCAATTAACTAGATAGGAAGTGAAGAATACAATGAATCCGCTGCCTGTTCAAAGTGCTGTTAATATAAGATCCCATTTGCAAGTCAGACACTGGAGCCGGAAAGCGAAACGTTTTGCGGTGGTGCTCTCCTTCTTGGCTCCCTCCTTGCTTTTATACGGACTATTTATGCTCTATCCGATGATCGACGCGGTCCGGCTTAGCTTATTCGATTGGGACGGTGCTTCCCCGACCATGTCTTTTATCGGCTTGGACAACTATATGAACTTATTGAAAGACGATGTATTCATGCAATCTTTGTTCCATAACCTTGTATGGGTTGTCATCAGCCTTACCCTGGTGGTTATTCCTACACTCGTGCTTGCGGTCCTGATCAGTAAAGTAAAAAAAGGCAGATTGTTCTTTCGTGCCGGGTTCTACCTTCCTTCCGTCATTTCATTGGCGGTGGTGGGGGTGCTCTGGGCCAAGATTTACGATCCCCTGATGGGTCCGATCAACGTCACGTTACAGAAAGCGGGCCTCGGAGCTCTGGCGCATAACTGGCTGGGAGAGCAATGGACGGTGCTGCCTGCTTTGGTGATCGTCGGAACCTGGGCGTTTTACGGGTCTTTCCTGATCTTGTACCTGGCAGGGTTGCAGAACATTGACCCTTCCTTATACGAAGCGGCCGAGATCGACGGGGCAGGACCGGTCCGCAAGTTTCTCAGCATTACCATTCCAAGCCTGCGGTACACCATGAATGTAGTTATAAGCATGGTTATCATCTACGCCTTTAAAGGTTTTGCCCTCATCTGGATCATGACCCAAGGCGGACCGTTCTATAAAAGTGAAGTGGTCTCCACGTACATCTACAAATCAGCTTTTGGCATGAACAAAGTGAGCTACGCAACAGCAGGCGGCGTTCTATTGGCCGTTATTGTCATCACGCTGACCATTTTGTTCAATCAATGGCGGGAAAGGCGGGAATAGCGTATGAGACAGCTGATTGCCGGAGGGAAATCACAGGTATTATTGCTGATGTTCTTGACGATTTCGCTTATGGTTATCATCATGCCGATCCTTTGGGTGGTTCTGGGAAGCTTCAAGACCACTTTCGAAATTGCCAATCATCCGTTTTCACTTCCATCTACCTGGAAATTTGACAACCTGAGAGAAGCGTGGGAGCTGGGGAATTTCAAAACCTATTTTATCAACAGCGCGTTTATCACCGGCATCGGAATGCTCATTGTATTCCTGACTGCGTGTCCGGCAGGGTATGCGTTCGCGCAGATATCATTCCCGGGAAATAAGCTTCTATTATATTTGTTCATTTTTGGATGGTCGCTGCCGGTTCAGGCCATTATCATTCCGGTCTTCTTCCAATTGAAATCCTTGGGCCTTGTCAATACACTGACGGGCATCACCCTTGTCTCGGTCGGAATGGCGCTTCCCTTCTCGGTATTTCTGATGCGCAACACGTTCAAGGACGTGCCGAAAGAGCTGCGTGAATCCGCCTATGTGGATGGAGCGGGAGAGTGGAGAGCTTTCCTGTACATCATGCTGCCGATGGCCAAGCCCGGCATTGTGGCATTAATGGTATTCACCTTTATGAATATATGGAACGACTTTTTGCTGCCGTTGGTCCTTCTGATTTCCGAGGACAAGTATACGATTCCGCTTGGGCTGCTTTCTTTCCAGGGGAACAACGGCTCGAACTACGGACTTATTTTCGGCGGCACGCTGATCAGCATGATCCCGAGTATTGTGGTTTACCTGATTTTTCAGCGGCAGTTTGTGGAAGGCATGTCGGCCGGGTCGAACAAATAACCAACCGAAGGAGCGAATGGACATGGCAACGATAACCGATTTGAACAAAGAACAGTTTCCTTTTCCGCAGAATTGGGGAGGCATCCAGTGGCTGTACGGACAAGAGATCGACCCCGAGGCGGAAATGACCTTCGGCATGGTATATATCAACGCGGGAGAATCCAATCCAAGACATATCCATCCCAACTGCGAGGAAGTGATCTTCGTGCTTTCGGGTGAATGCGACCATTCGCTCGGGGACGAGGTATTTCACCTGAAGCCGGGCATGCTGCTGCGTATTCCGCGAGGTGTGCCCCATAACGCGACAGTGACGAGCTGGGAGCCGTGCCGTATGATCATTGCTTACTCGGCGGGTGACCGTCAGACCATCGGCGAATAATCCCTACACTTTATCAACCTCATATACAACATTGAACAGGAGGCCTGACCGTAATGAACCCAATTAAATTCAACTATGAGTACGACCGCGAAATCAAGGCCGGCTTTATCGGTTGCGGCGCCCATGCCTTTCGCAACGTGTATCCTACGTTTGACTATGCCCCGGTTGACCTGGTAGCCGTCTGCGACTTGAATGCGGAACGTGCCGAAATCTATCGCAAGCGTTTCGGGGCGGAGAACATATACACGGATTACAAGGAAATGATCAAGCAGGAGAAATTGGATGCCGTCTTCGTCGTGCTTAATTTCGATAAAGAGGGTCGTCCGATGTATCCCCGGATTGTTCCGGATCTGTTAGAGGCCGGATTGCCGGTCTGGATGGAAAAGCCTGCAGCTTATACCGCTGATGAAGTGGAACGGATGCTGGAAGTGGAGGAGCGGTCCGGACAATTCGTACTGGTAGCCAACAAGCGCTACTTCTATCCGACGTTTGAAAAAGCGAAGCAAATCATTGGTCTGGAGGGGTTTGGCGAACCGGTTTCAATTAACGGCCGTTATCCGCTCACGCTCAGTCCCTACCAAGAGGATATAGCTACCCGAACGGGCTTGCATTGGTTCCAGGATATCTGCCATCCGATGTCGGGCATTCACTACCTCATGGGCGAAGTCAAAGAGATGTGCTTCATAGAGCATCAGCCAAGCGGAAACGTACAGGCCTTATTGCAGTTCAAATCCGGCGGAATCGGCAATCTTCAGCTGGCCTCGACGCAGGCGCCAACCAGTCCGCTGGAGCGCTTCGAAGTGATCGGCAGCAATCAGAATGTGGTGATAGATAACGGTATGCGCCTGATTTATTATAAGGGGTCAAAAGGAAGCGGCGAATACGGCAAGGCGCCGGTGTATATCGGAGACGATCCGGCTGACGGGCCTGTACTATGGGAGCCTGAGTTTTCGCTCGGCCAAGTGTATAACAAAAATCTCTTCCTGCAAGGAATGGTTCAAAGCGTCAATTACTTTGCCAATGCCGTATTGGAAGGCAAAAAAATAGAACGCTCCACGCTGAGAGATTCGCTTCATCTTACCAAGATTTTCGACGCTTTCAAGCAGCGTTCCGGCAAATGGATCACCATCGGCTAAGACTATTACCAAGAAGGGATGAGGAACATTTGATGAAATTTAGCGTGTTTACCGATATGCTGGGGTTCGATTCCTTTTCGCATGCTCTAATGGCCGCGGCGGAGCTCGGCTTTTCCTCCATTGATTTGCGTGCGAAGCTGGATGGCGACACGATTGACACCATCTCGCTGGAGAAGGCGAAAGAGCTGAAAACACAGATCGATCAGCACGGTCTGCATGTAAGCAGTGTCAGTTCATGGGCGGTTAATTCCTGCGCCTTTTCCGGGCCTCCGAAGTATGACAGTCACGATGAAGGACATCATCAGCAGATGACAGAGGTGCTGGATCGGCTGTTTGATTTGGCCGATATCTTTGATGCGCCGCATGTCCGCATCTATTCTCTGCATCGCCCGGAAGGGTTTGACGAGTGGACGGATGAACTAAAAGAAGCGGAGTACCGCTATAATGCGTCCATTATGCGCCGGCATGCCGAACATGCGGAGCGGCGGGGGGAAATGCTGCTGGTGGAAAACGAGCCCCCTACGATGTCGAGCAACGCCAAGGAGCTGGGCCTGTTAATTCGCTACGCGGACCATCCCAGGCTGAAAATTAACTGGGATATACTTAACGGCTGGCGCGCCGGAGAGTACCCAACGGTAGAAGCCTACGAGCATGTCAAAGAATACGTATGGCAGACCCATATCAAAGGGGCATACCGTAAGCCGGATTCGGCAAAAGAGGGAAATCCGTTTGGCGAGTTCGGGAATTTTGCCATTCCCGGACAGGACGATTACGATCACAAACCAGTCATGTCGGCCATCGCCAAGCATGATCCGCAGGCCGTAATGACCATTGACCCGCACTATCCGTCGCTGGACGAAAAGGACAAGCTGGGGGAAGTGGAAGTCATACGCCGGAGCAAGCACTTTTTCGAATCGATTGCCGCAGATTGAGCGGATGAATGGAACCGATAACGATAATAACAGTTTGCCCCTCCGCTGTAGCGGAGGGGCATTTCGTATTAAAAGGATTGGTCGAAAGCCATATAAGTAAAAAAAGCCAACCCCACCCGACGTGGAATTTGGCTTCTATCTAATTTATACCATGTTGACCATCAGATCCCCGTGGGGGTCTGCAAAGCTAATGGAGAAACTCCTTCTATAGAAGGCCCTTACCACGTTATGCAAATGCCACCACCACTCGTCTTCTGGCTTATTGCTATTCTGAAAGTCATGAATGATTTTCAGTTTATCGTAGAATTCCTTGGCGTTAGACAGGAGGATCAAATCATATCGATTAACCTCCAGCTTCTCTTCGTCGGTAAATTCTCGGAAATACGAATGGATCTTGCTCCGCAGCCGGAGCATCTCGACCATTTCAAAGGGGCTGGCATCCAAGTCTTTCACATCCATCCCATAATGGTCAATATCATTTTGCCTAGACATATCGGAGCACCTCCTTGATTGATCCTAATAATTGATAGCCGTCTTCCGGGGCCAAGTAATCGGAGTAGGAATCCGGCGGAAATGCTGTCTCCATTACTCCATTCTCTCCAATGTACCAGCAAATTTAAAAATATCCAAGACCGGTTTCTTGACAAACATTAGCTATTTTTTCGTCTTACGGTTAAATGAGGCAGATAGGAATTGGCCGCTTCCCTAAGCTTTGCAGGTCAGAACCCGTACGCCTGGAGCAAACCCCGGTCCCAGATGAATCGATCGGTCGCTGATCGCCTCCACATCCTGATAGTCGTGGGTGACGAACAGGCAGGTCATGTGCACTTTCTTTAGAATCGTCCGCAGCTCCGAACGGATCGCGTCTTTCAGCCCCGCATCGAGGTTGCTGAAAGGCACATCCATCAGCAGAACGGCCGGCTTCTGGGCCAGCGCCCGGGCAAGCTCAACTCTCTGCTGCTGTCCGCCGGTCCGGCTGGATGTAGCAGCCCTCATTCACAACGGGGGCCCCGTTGATTCGAATCTCCCCGCCCGAAGGAATCTCCAGACCCGCAATCAGCCGCAGCAGCGTGCTTTTTCCGTTGCCGCTTGCGCCTACGATCCCGACAATATCCCCTTTTTCAATGGAACACGAGAACCGGTCGATCACTGCGGACTTGCCCCGTTCATAAGAGAAGGATGGATTACGGATGTCTACGATACTCATTGCCCCCACCTAACTTATTTATCACGCTCTGTGTCTTAACCCATGGGATTGTTATGTCACTTAATGATACATTATTTTTACATCAAAGGTCACTCTGTAATAAAATTGTTGAATTTACACGTTAAACTCTGATTGTTATTCGGAGTTAGTGACGTATAATGTTGTAATATAACGAAATATAGTTAAATATAACGAATCATGCTTAAATGGTTGTTTATTTAGTGATTTTGATATAGATAGATATATTATTATATAAGTAAATTGATTGATTGGTTATGGATGACGGGAAGGAAAAGGGGACTTTATGAAAAATGACAACTATAAACATTTGATGCGGTGGGTGATTTGCTTTTGGATGATGTTTATTTTCATATTCCAGGCAACTGTTCCGGCTTTTGCAGCCTATAATACAAGGCCGCTGAAGATGTATCCAAAATTGGATGAGGTTGAGATTGCAAGCGGACAAAGCAGCAGCTTTGAAATTCACTTGAAATTTTCAAATAATGTAAGCTTTATTGATGAGACACAGGAAGACCGCTATGATATGACCGGTTATAATGCTAAAAACCTGACAAAGTTTCATATGAAAGAAGCAAAGAGCGGTAAGGAAATTCCTGTTAAAGTGACGCCTCATCCTCAAGCACTTAAGCATACCGAAGAATCAAAATACTTCTATGTATATGCGGAAGGATTGGATCCAAAAACCGACTATATTCTGTACATAGATGAGGATTTATACGCCAACATGGGCAACAGCCTTGGATCGCCGTATGAGATTTTATTTAATCTATCTACTGATCCTCAGGTAATAAAGTGGGGTCCGACAGTACCGCTTCCTATTAATAATGTCACGATTCCTCCTTTGTATATGACAGAGTCGTCCATAAAGAATTCACAAAAGGGAGTTCCTGTGGACACATCTATAACGCTGACCTTTTCCTTTAATGTTTCCGGACCGGAAATGGTGACGTATAATTCCGAGTTGTTTTTCCTATTTGAAGAGGGCACACAATCAATTCCTATTGAGGTGAAAGCGGGGGGAACGGTCAATGATTTTGTGATTAAGCCTATTCTGCCGCTAAAGGAGGGTACGGAGTACAAGATTGTTGTTGTAAAGGAATTATCAGCGAAAAACGGAAGCACAATGTCAAGCCCGATCAACTTATATTTTAAAACGGTAAAGCCGGGATCGGATGATGATGCGGATCAAGAGGTTGCTGAAAATAACTTCACCTACTTTACAGATATTGCTAACTCATGGGCAAGGGATGAAATAAATGCGTTGGCTGATTTGGGGATAATTAATGGATTTGCTGATGGGACATTTCATCCGAATGAAAATAATTCAAGAGCTGAAATCGCTGCTATCTTAGTGAGAGTTTTTGACTTGGAGAGTAATACTACAATCTCATTTAATGACACCAAGAACCACTGGGCTGAGAATTACATATCAACTGCTGCTGCAAGCGGTATTGTTAAAGGTTTTGATGCAGATAGATTTGCTCCGAACGAAAAGGTCACACGTGAGCAGCTTGTGGTAATGCTGATCCGGGCATCGGGGCTGAATTTGAAAGACAAGAATCCCTCCGAAGACGACAGTAAGGAAAGCAGCGGCAGCAGCGTCACAACAGAAGTGTATCAGGGCAGCACCGTCACATCAGCAGTGTATCAGGGCAGCAGTGCAACAACGTTGCATGACTTCATAGACGCGGCTGCTGTGTCAGACTGGGCAAGGGATAGTATGGAAATAGCAATTAAAAATGGGATTATTCATGGTTATTCTGATAAAACGTTGGCGCCTCAGGCCAATGTAACCAGAGCAGAAGCATGCAAAATGATCAATACTTTGCTTGGACTTCCATGAGGAAAGGAGTGAATTTGTGGTAATACGTAAAAGCTGGTGGCGGGTAATAGCTATATTTATTATTTTGTTGACGGCTGCGATTATGTATTGGCCTCTTACCACATTCGCTGAGGTTGGTGATGGAAGTGGAGGGGGAGGTGGTCCTGCTGTTCCGCTTTATATGGATTGGTCATATCCCCGTGATGGTGAGACCAATATCAGTATAAATCCAATAATCCAGTGCAAGTTCAGCCATAATGTGGCACATTTTGAAGTCCAGAAGCGCAATAAAACATTGTTTTCTTTAAGAAAAGAGGATGGGACGGATGTTCCAATCCGAGCATTTGCGGCAGATGTTCAAATCGAATTTGACAAACGCCAATACATATATTTATCTCCGATAAATTCGCTTGAAGAAAATACGAAGTATTACGTTAGTGTACAAGAAGGAGTACAGGCCAAAAACGGTATGGCCACAGAAAAGGAACAACAATTTAGCTTTGTTACTGGAAGTAAAAATTATTCAGTGCCTTTGCTGATAGACATTGAAAATAAGGCTTCTGGAGAGGAGCAGGCTATCGAGAATGCACATAGCACGGATAATTCTGATCATTCAATCCAATCTGAAGATTTTCCGGATGATAAGCAGATCGAGTCAGAGGCGTTAGTCCAGCAGACAGATGTTTCTCAAATGTCGGCTCAAACAGAAGAAGAAGCGCAAAAGGAGACGGAGATAAAACTGCAGACTCAGACGCAGATACAGAGTGCACAGGAAAGTGTAAAGGAGGAAGCAGCAGAAGAAGAAGAAGAAGTGCAAAAGGAGGCTGAGATAAAACCGCAGGCACAGACACAGATGCAGACACAGACGCAGACACAGGCAAAGGGTACAGGAATTGCTTCCCGAATATCTTGGATTTTAGTAGCTGCAATACTAATCTTGGCGTTTATTCTTTCGACAGTTGTCAGGATAAAATGGGGCGGTTCTCCAAAGCTGCCAGGTCTGACTTTTACGGAAATAAAGGATCATTATGGCAAGGAACAGTCATTATGAAAACTAGACATCTGATTCTTATTGGAATAATACCATTTCTGCTGTCTGTGGTCAGTCTGTTCTTGGGGCGGTATCAAGTTCATCCCAAAGAGGTTTTATTGACGTTTGCCCAGTTGTTTACCCAGGGCGGAACGAATGTGGGGATAGAGAGTGCTACTGTTGTTCTGCAGCTGCGGTTACCCAGAATTATTGCTGCTGCCTTTGTAGGCGCTGGGCTTGCTGTAAGTGGAGCTGCATTTCAAGGGGTTTTTCATAATCCCCTGGTTAACTCCGGTCTCTTGGGAGTTAGCTCTGGTGCGGGTTTTGGAGCAGCACTTGCAATCATTCTTTTTAAAGCCAGTTGGGCGACCTATCCATTTGCTTTTGTTTTTGGATTGATTGCGGTAGCTGCAAGTTACTGGGTTGCGCGTATTTACAAAACCGTACCTACCATTATGCTGGTTCTGGGCGGAACGATCATATCCAGCATTTTCAATGCGCTAATCTCCTTGTTGAAATTTGTGGCAGATACTGATCGCCAGCTTCCGGCGATTGTGTATTGGCTGATGGGAAGTTTATCTTCCGTAGCTTATAAGGATTTTTGGGCGCTGATCCCTATTGGGATGGGGATTCTGATTCTGATCGGGTTCAGTTGGAAGGTTAACGTGCTTTCCATGGGTGACAAAGAGGCGCAAACCATGGGCGTCGATGTTATACAAACGAAGGCCATTATTATTGTGGGGGCAACACTTGCCACTGCAGGAGCGGTCTGTATGGCCGGCGTAGTAGGCTGGGTTGGCCTGGTAATTCCCCATATTGGCCGTATGGTAGCCGGAAACGACAACCGCAAACTGATTCCGTTGTCCATTTCACTGGGTGCTGCCTTTATGATCCTGATTGATACGCTCAGCAGGATAATCATAGAATCGGAAATCCCGCTAGGCATTCTAACCTCTTTGGTCGGAGCACCGTTTTTTATCTACCTTATTAAGAAAACCAAGGGTGGGGGATGGCGGTAATGACTCTTATAGATATTCGAAATGCATCATTTGCTTATGAGGAGAAAGAAATCTTTAATAATGTGAATCTTTCGGTTTCTAAAGGAGAGATTTGTTGTCTGATGGGGCCGAATGGATGCGGAAAGAGTACATTGCTTGATTGTATCTTGGGATTTTTAAGATTAAGCCGCGGCGAAATCTTTTTAGGGGGCAGACCGTTTTTATTATACAAAATTGCAGATTTGGCAAGGCAAATCGCATATGTTCCACAGCTGCATACGCGTTCCTTTCCTTATACAGTGGAACAGATTGTACTGATGGGACGGACAACATATGGGAATGGGATTGCCGGTCCGAATAAAAAAGATCGGGAATTAGCTTTTGAGGCTTTAGAGACTGTGGGGATGCTGCATCTGGCCGAGAGGCCTTATACAAAGCTCAGTGGAGGAGAGCTCCAGCTTGTTATTCTTGCACGGGCATTGGTGCAGGAAACTCCAGCTATCATAATGGACGAACCTACAGCACACTTGGACTTCCGTAACGAACTGTTATTTATGGAGACGGTCGCCAAACTGGTGCAACAAAAAAATGTGGGTATTTTGATGGCTACACACTCGCCTAACCAAGCGTTTTATTTTGAAAACAAGGGGCTATCTGTTCAAGTGTCTGTTATGGGGAATCAGACTATTCTTCAAAAAGGAACACCCGACGAAGTGCTTACAGAGGAAACGATCAGAAAAGTATACCGGATAGAGGCTAAAAGGGCTGTGTATCAAGATGAACAAGGAATCATGCGTCAGATCATACCACGTGGCAGCTTGTGAAAGTGTGAATGAAAAAGGAGTTTTGCCTATGAATACTAGCAAAAGATCAAAAATCTGGCGATTGATTTGCATCATGCTTGTTATTGCAATCATTTCTTCACTTACAGCCTGTTACGGTAATACTTCGAGGTTGACTGAGAAACCGAATGGAAGTGTTGCAGCGCGAGAGGGATACAAACTAACCACGGATTGCATAGGGCGAAAAGTAGAAGTTCCAGCTTCTCCGCAACGAATAGCTGCGCTGGACTCTTTTGCAGGAGAAGCCATGGTGATGATAGGGGCTGGCGATAAAATGATAGCAGCTCCTAACGGAGTCAAGACAGATCTCCTTTTACAAAGAATTTACCCCAATATGCAGAAAGTTGGAGTTCCGATGGCGGGCGCTGCAATCAATGCAGAGACTCTGATGGCCTTACAGCCGGATTTGATTTTTATTAAGGAAGCCATGTATTTAACAGAGGGAGAGAGGGCGAAGCTGGATAAGCTTGGCGTACCCTATCTGGTCGTTGGATATGACAGTATGGAGGAGCAGATTAATGCTTTACATATGATAGGAGAGTCCATTGGGTCAAGCGCGGCAGAAAAAGCGGCAGCCATCAATCAATATTATAGGCAAGTTATTGCTCAGGCTAAGGAGATTCAAAAGCAAATACCCGAGAAGGACAGATTCCGCGTTTACCATGCAATTAATGAGATCGTGCGTACGGATGGGGCTAAAACACTGGGAAATGACTGGATTTCGTCCGTGGGAGCCATCGACATATCCGCTGGAGGTCAGCTTAAGTTTTATGAGAACGACTACTTTGCCAGCATGGAACAGATCTATCAGTGGGATCCGGATATCATAATCTGCAATGAGGCAGATACGGTGGTCTATTTGATGGAGGATTCAAAATGGCAGGGACTGAGGGCTGTCAGGGAGGATAGGGTTTATAACATTCCCGTAGGCGCAACAAGATGGGGACAGAGAGGCAGCCTGGAAACATTTTTTGCCATATTATGGCTAGGAACTACGATTTACCCGGAACAGTACAAAGATGTCGATTTAAAGAAAGAAGTGCTGGATTTCTATAACCATATCCTCGGTTTGAAAATCGATGATCATACTTACGAACTTATTCTTTCCGGCAACGGGATTCGAAACAAAAGCTCAGGAGAAAAGGAAAAATAGTATGAACTTAAAAAAACACTACCGCAAGATCGGCTGCAATAGATGCATCCCTGTTTTTTTAATAGTAATGGTGCTGTTTGCTATGAACCCTTATCCCGGGATTGTTAGCGGCGCGGAGGCAGGAGGGGCGATGCTTCTGGTACAGGTTGGAGAGCGCAAAGTGCTGGAAAAAGCTGCGTTGCCTGAGCAGAATGAGAATTTGAATAAGGTCCGCAACCAGTACAGCACAATGACCGAGAATGGGGAACGCAAAACGATATTGGGGGAGGGGATTACACTTTCAGATTATCTGAAAGCTCTGGGAATTAACTTAGAGGAAGTTCAGGATATATATCTTTATTGGAAAGAAGGGGCTCCTGCTGCATTTACTGCAAAAGAACTGCTGGAAACAAAGCGGTATCGTTATACGGATCAATTAAAAACAGAACCGGATACATCGATAGCAGAATCCGGAACAGTGACGGAGCAAACATATAACCCGCCTGCTGGAATCGAAGTTCCGCCCATGCTGGCATTGCGGTCAACGGTATTGGATGAGCAGAAGGAGAATGGGGATGCGCTGGATAGCACATCAGGCTTGCGTTTATGCTACGGTCAGCAGAATCCGGACGAAATCAGCAGTGCCATGCTGAAAGAGAATATTCAAAAGATCATTGTCATACTGAAAGAGGACAGTACATACGGGCAAAAAAAGGAGCCGGACTTTAAAATCAGCATAAGAGTTGGGACTGATGACATTAAACGTGAGATTCCATACAGCTTTCAACAGCTCGAACAATTTGAGAAGGAACGGCAGTATTATACTTCCATAAATGAAAAGGGTGAGCCGGAGACCACATTGGCTGAGGGAATTCCCATCATAAAGCTGATTGAGTCTGCGGGAGTGGATTTTAATGATGTCAAAAATCTCCGTTTTTTCTACGCCGACGGTCTTGATAGCAGTTTTACCAAAACATTCCTTTTTGATCGTAAACGTTACAGTTTTCCTGAGTTGGTCAGCGGTAATCTGGATGATGGAGAAGGGGGAATGATAGACAAAAGTAAGGAATATCAGGAAGTATTGCCGATGCTGGCCTTAAGGTACGCAGAGCGGACGGATAAGAATTTGCAGGGTTGGGATACGATCGGCAATAAGGAAGGAATAAAGATATGCTACGGACAGATGAAAATCTCCGACGTCGTTAGTCCGATGTATGGATACGGCATCAACCGGATGGAAATTGTTGTAGCACCTAAAATCAATGAAACAGAGCAGGCAAAGACAAAGACCATTGATGATAATGATGTTTTTGGACCGGCTGTTTCTGAAGAAACTGGGGATAAACTGGATGAGCTTCCTACGACTCTAGCTTTCAACGTTGGTTACTTCGGGCTTGAGTATGCGCCAAGAAAATTATTTTCACTCGAGGAAATAAAGTCGCTGCCGAGAGTTACGCAAGCATACACAGCAGTTGATTCGTCTGGAAAGGTAGTGATGGAGACCGCCGTGGGTGTAAGGCTCAAAGACCTTTTGGCAGCTGCGGGTATCGATAGAAATTCTGTAGAAAAGATCACTTTTACTTTTACAGAAAACAGAGAGAAGAAGCGTCTCTCATTTTCAAGGGGGTTTCTTCTGGATACACCGCGGTATTTCTATCCTAACCTTCCGCTCCGGTGGAATGGCTCTGGTCCAACTGCAGGAGCTGCGGTAGATGCGCTTCAGGTTGACACGATCATCGCCTTCCGGGATTTGCAGCAGCAGGGAGCTACAGCGCCTGACTTTTACAAGGTGAATGGATATAACAGGTTCAAGCTTATATTCGGTCAAACCAATACGAGATCTGAAACGGTATCCAGGCATGTTAAATGGATTGACTCGGTTGAAATCCAGTTGCTGGGAAGCCCGCCTGATGAAAAGGGGACCGGCGTTCAAAATGCTTCATTGATTGGGGCAAAAAGTAAGGGAACAGCTTCACAGCAAACACAAATACCGGATAAGAAATTATCATCAGAAGCAACAGAAGCAACAGAAGCAACAGAAGCAACAGAAGCAACAGAAGCAACAGAAGCAACAAAAGCAACAAAAGAAACAGAAGAAACAGAAGAAACAAAAGAACCAGAAGCGATAGAATCAACAGCAGCAACAGAAGCAGCAGGACCATCCGAAGTTTCACAGGAATCCTTACCGGAATCCTCCAATGCGAAGGGTGTACACATTTATGAAGTGAACGGCATGACGGAGGCTCAAATTCCAATGGAAGAGGATCATAATACTGCAGTACTTTTCATTGCAATAGGATGGTTGGTATTGGCGGGGGCCGGAAGTAGATATAAAAAATATAAAGGGGAGAGAGGTTAATATGAACATACAAAATGAGACTCAACATATATTTCACACATTTACTCAGGGGCTGATGCTGCCTACTATTGTCATTGTGACTTTCCTAAGTCTGGCGGCAGTATGGGCGATCGGCAGCATTATTTCGGAAGCATTAACGGAACGCAGGGAGTTAAAAGAGGATATTCCATTATTGCTGTCATCATTTCATGGCAAAGACAAAGAAGAATTATCACTAATTATTAAAGAGAGTAAATTATTGAAGCGGCAAAAAGCAATTTTGTTAGAGTTGATCCAATATAGCAGCCTGACATCAGTAGAGAAGAGGGCAATTGCGAAACGGTTGATTGTGTCTGAGGAAGAACGGTATGAAAGAATTCTGGGATGGACGGATACGATCTCTAAAATCGCCCCCATGTTTGGATTGATGGGTACATTAATACCACTCGGTCCCGGTATTATTGCCTTAGGACAGGGAGATACCATGACTCTTGCCAATGCTCTGTTGGTAGCATTTGACATGACGATAGGCGGCTTGGTTAGTGCGGCAGTATGCCTGGTAATCAGCAAAATCAGAAGGGGATGGTATGACAGTTATTTGGTTTCTATGGAAAGTTTAATGGAATGTATTTTGAAGGAGGAATGATAGGGTCATGAGTAGTCTGAGAGGCGGCAGCGGATTGCGGCATAAAAGAAGCAAAGATAACAGCAGTCCTTTGGAAGGAATGGTCAACATCATTGATGCCATGTTGGTATTAGCCTGCAGCCTTATGCTGTCTGTATTTCTGAATGGTAATACATCTTCAGGGCTGGTGGATGTGAACGTTGATCTGGGCAAGGAAGTTAATAATCTAGAGTCCGTGCAGAAAAATCTGGATCAGATGATGAATAAAGATGATAAATACCAGAAAATGGGTATATTGTATAAGGATCCTGTAACAGGAAAGATGTATATGATTTCTGAAACGCCTTAAATTGAATTTTATAGGAGAATAGCGATGGTTAGGATCGAGAAAAAAAATACATGTCTGTCTTTCGTGTTGTTAATGATTATGCTGTTTACCGTTCTGACTCCTGCGGTGTATGCAGAGGATGCGGCAGAAAATACGGTGACGGCCAGCTTTACAGGAACCAATACGGTGACGGAATGGGATGTAAACGCTGATGGTTTGACAATAACCATTGCACTCCGTAATGGCTATCGCTTTTCAGACAATATTACGGACTATAAGAACGCAATCATCGACGGACTGACCTTTAACGGTTTGTTATTCGACAAAAAGACGAACCAATACAATGTGGTTCCCTATGAAATGTTTGTAGCCAATGCATTGGATGTATACGGTAATTCAGGGTATTTCCCGTATATTGATATTTCCAACTGTATTACGGTTTATGACCGTTTTGTAGGACTGGATCCGGCGGGAGCAAGAAGTACGTCAGCTGTCTCCGATGCATTGAAAGCTGCTTATCCTGGTGTGAAGAAGGGGATCTTGAATGCTTTGAAAGCAGGCGCAACTGTCAGTGTCAACAAGGACGGGAATTTGGTGATCCGATGCACCAAAGAAGCCGCCATCGGCTATTTCTCAACCTTTACCAATTCGGTGCCTGTAGTAAATGGAGGTATCCAAATCGCGAACTGCGATATCCTGCTGTCTGCAGAACTCCCGAAGGGTGTAGTTAAGAATGTCAATGAGGTTGTTAAGGTCAACGGCTTTTTCACGATCCAGGAGGTAAAAGTACATACCGAAATATGGGAATATGTAGATAAGAGCCGTGCGGGCGAAGACGGTGTATTTCCCTTTAACAGCCGTATTAATAGTTATGATCGGAATACGACCTCTCAGTATCCTTATGACACTACCTATTACTTGAAGCAGGTAGAAGGGAATGTCCTGACCGCGGAAGATATCCGCGAAGGAGGAGCAATGGGACCGAATGGAACCGGCAGGAAGCTGGTCAAGGTTGTGGTGGATACCCGTGTGGGCCCTACACAGTGGGCAAGCACCAAGAATATGAGCACCTTCTTTACCAACTTCTTCCGCACCCATAAGGATGCAACCGGGTATGGAGGCAAGAGCAATACCACCTATACACCGGCCGACGATCCGGAATGGCTGAAGGTAGAGGATCAAATCACAAACGGCGGCTTAGATAGCGCAAGTCCATATAATGTAAGCACGAACAAGTATGTAGTCAACTACAGCGGCGACAGCAGAATGGATACGGTAAATCCGGCAAAGATGTGGATATTTTTTGAGCTGCCCCAAACGCCGGACTTCCAAATTACATCCGATATGCCAATTTACGTAAACTTGATTGCCGGATTTATCGGCGGTTCCGGCCAGTCAACCACAACAAACGGTCAGCCCATATTGGGGATGGATGGGAGATACCTCTTTACCATAAAGGCGGATAACACAAGTGCCAAAACCTTTGATGATCTTGCAAACTACGGGTGGGCCAAAAAGCAGATTGAAGCACTTGTATCCAAAGGAATCATTTCAGGTACAGGGGCAACAACCTATTCTCCAGGCGCCAATATTACCAGAGCCGACTTCATGATGCTGCTTGTAAAAACACTGGACTTGAAGGCGGATATAAAAGAGAACTTTGAGGATGTAAAGCAGGGGGCCTATTACTATGAGGCGGTTGGCATCGCCAAACAATCAGGAATTGCGACAGGCTCCGGTGACAACAGATTTTATCCAAAAGCTGAGATATCCAGACAGGACATGATGGTTCTGACCGAACGCGCATTAAGGGCTGCAAATAAGATCAAAGGGTCGGCATCACCAGAGATTCTGGAACAATTCAAGGATAAGGCGCAGGTGTCAGGATATGCGGCAAATAGTGTGTCCGTAATGATCGGCGAAGGCTTGGTAACGGGGGCGAATGGCCTTATTAATCCTCTTGGCAGCACTACCCGGGCGGAAGCTGCGGTCATCCTGTACAGAATCTATACCCAATAAAAGCTATTATTGTGAGTTTCGCTGTTATTCAGCAAACATATATCATAACAACGGTATTTGCTAGGGGGAGATGATCTATGATTGGGGCAGGCAAATACAAGATGAAAGAAGCGAGCAAAAACTAAAAGGGTAGAAATGAGAGGAGAAGAAAAAAATGAAATCACAGATTAAAGCTTTTACGCGCAAAGTAAGCCTATTCCTTGCACTGGCTATGGTGATCAGCCTTATAAGTGTCGTGCCGGCAATGGCACAAACCACCGTTCATATCACCACCGCCCAAGGTCTTGTCGATCTGGCAAACACGATCAACTCACAATCCGCCGGCACAAGCACCACACCGTCTTTGGGCGATTATTATGTCGAAATTGATGCCGACATTGATATGTCCGGTATAACCAACTGGCAAGGTATCGGAGTGCCCCAGAGCTGGATCGGCATTACAGGTACCTTTGACGGAAACGGTCATACGATCTCTGGAATTTCGCTCACTAACACACAGTATGTAGGCCCAAAGGGTGGCCTGTTTAATCTGGTCCAGGATATCACCATCAAGGATCTGAAAGTATCCGGCAGCGTGTCCTCCAATCGTTTTATTGGCGGTATTGTTGGACGAGCATTAGGCAGCATGACCATACAAAACTGCATTGCCGATATGACCTTGACCCTAAGCAATGGTGCGAGTAATTCCATCGGCGGCCTGGTCGGCCAGTTCGGCTCCGGCCAGACGACCGGCGGCAACACAATTTCTATTACAAACTCTGCTGCGCTGGGGACTTTCACCAGCAACACCTCTAGCAATCCGGTGGGCGGATTGGTCGGCCACATTTACTCCGGTTTTAACGTAACAGTAAGCAACAGTTATGTGGCTGCTTCTCTTAACAACTCGGGAGGTACTACCGGTGCCCTGGTTGCCAACAATGCTTCCACTAGCCTGACTCTAACCAATTGCTATTATTTGTCCGGTATGAGCAGTAATATCATTGGCACAGACACAGGTAGCACGAATACTAGCGGTTGCACATCATTTAGTGCAGGGGCTCTGACTGCGTCAGCTCTGAATAACGGGGGATCGGCCTGGCAGACAAAAAGTGGCGTCAACGTGTTCAACAGCTACAGCTACCCTGCTTTAAGCTGGCAGTAATACCAGAAAACAATGCTATGAAAATCGCCTAAAATACTGCACTTTAGGCGGTTTTCAAGATTTATCGTAGGAATATGGGGGGAGAACAAAATGAAATCAAAGTTTAAAGCTTTTACCCGCAAGTTTAGCCTATTCCTTGTACTGGCGATGGTGATCAGCCTTATTAGTGTCGCGCCGGCGCAAGCAGCACAAACCACGGTACATATCTCTACAGCCCAAGATCTTGTGGATCTTGCAAATACGATCAACTCACGACCCGCAGGCGACAATTTAAATATGTCTATGGGCGATTATTATGTCGAAGTTGATGCTGACATTGATATGTCTGGTGTATCCAACTGGCAAGGTATTGGAAAGCCTCAGAACTTTATTGGCATGACGGGTACCTTTGACGGGAATGGTCATACGATCTCTGGAATTTCGCTCACTAACGCACAACCTGTAGGGCCTAAGGGGGGCCTGTTTAATCTGGTTGCAGATATCACCATCAAAGATCTTAAAGTATCCGGCAGCGTGAACTCCAATCGTTTTATAGGCGGTATTGTCGGACGGGCTTTGGGCAGCTTGACCATACAAAACTGCATTGCCGACATGAGCTTGACCCTAAGTGGCGGAGCGAGTAATTCCGTCGGCGGCCTGGTCGGCCAGATGGGCGCCGGCCAGTGGTACACCACCGGCCATACAATGACGATTATTAACTCCGCTGCACTGGGGACTTTCACCAGCAACACCTCCGGCAATCCGGTGGGCGGATTAATCGGGCACATCTACACCGGTTTTAACGTAAATATTATTAACAGCTATGTGGCTGCTTCTCTGGTTAACGCAGGCGGCATCACCGGTGCCTTGGTCGCCAACATCAACTACAATACCTTCTCCATCCCAACCCTCAGCACCCTCAATATTACCAACACCTGGTATTTGTCCGGCATGAGCGGTTCTATCATTGGCGAAGGCACTCTTCCTCCTGACATTGATCTTGGCAATTGCTTCTCCTTTACAGCAGGGACTCTAGATGCGTCAAATCTGGGTCCTGCCTGGGAAAATAAAAGTGGCGTCAATGTATTCAACGGTTACAGCTACCCTGATATCCTTCATCCGGTAATGCCTACAGCTAATCCTGCAGCAGGAGCGGTAGCACCTGGCACAACGGTTACGCTAAGCACTGCGACAGTTGGAGCATCGGTTTACTATGCTGTTTACCCAGCAGGAATTGATCCGGCAACAGTGACATTTGGTTTATATAATCACCCCATCGTCATTAACTCTGATACGACCATAAAGGCATATGCTTCAGCAAATGGGGAAGATAGTGACGTGATGACGGCTGACTATACCATCCGTTTACAACCAGTTACAGGAGTAGAGCTTGATCAGCATGCGATAACATTGACCCCAGGAGCAACCGGAACATTAGCAGCTACAGTAGCTCCAGCAGATGCAACAAACAAAAATGTAATCTGGACAACCAGCGATTCAACTGTAGCAACAGTGACTTACGGAGTTGTTACAGCAGTAGGAGCAGGTACAGCTAACATAACGGTTAGAACAGCAGACGGAAGCTTCACAGATACTTGCGAAGTAACCGTAAATCCGGCAGCAGTAGCGGCCACAGGAGTAGAGCTTGATCAGCATGCGATAACATTGACCCCAGGAGCAACCGGAACATTAACAGCGACTGTAGCTCCAACGGATGCAACAAATAAAAATGTAATTTGGACAACCAGTGACTCAACTGTAGCCACAGTGACTTACGGAGTTGTTACAGCAGTAGGAGCAGGGAAAGCGACCATAACGGTTAGAACAGCAGACGGAAACTTCACAGATACTTGCGAAGTAACTGTAAATCCAGCAGCACTAGCAGTCACAGGAGTAGGACTTGACCAGCATGCGATAACATTGACCCCAGGAGCAACCGGAACATTAGCAGCGACTGTAGCTCCAACGGATGCAACAAATAAAAATGTAATTTGGACAACCAGTGACTCAACTGTAGCCACAGTGACTTACGGAGTTGTTACAGCAGTAGGAGCAGGGAAAGCGACCATAACGGTTAGAACAGCAGACGGAAACTTCACAGATACTTGCGAAGTAACTGTAAATCCAGCAGCACTAGCAGTCACAGGAGTAGGACTTGACCAGCATGCGATAACATTGACCCCAGGAGCAATCGGAGCTTTAACAGCTACAGTAGCTCCAGCGGATGCAACAAACAAAAATGTAATCTGGACAACCAGTGATTCAACAGTAGCCACAGTGACTTACGGAGTTGTTACAGCAGTAGGAGCAGGGAAAGCGACTATAACGGTTAGAACAGCAGACGGAAGCTTCAAGGATTCTTGTGAAGTAACTGTAAGTCCAGCAGCAGTAGCAGTCACAGGGGTAGGACTTGACCAGCATGCGATAACGTTGACCGCAGGAGCATCTGGAACATTAACAGCTACAGTAGCTCCAGTGGATGCAACAAACAAAAATGTAATTTGGACAACCAGTGACTCAACTGTAGCAACAGTAGCTAAGGGAGTTGTTACAGCAGTAGGAGCAGGGACAGCAACCATAACGGTTACAACGGAAGACGGAAGCTTCAAAGATACCTGTCAGGTTACTGTAAATGCTGCGGCAACAAGCGGCGGCGGCCCGCAGGCACCTACCACCACTCAGCAGACATCTACTACGGACTTAGGGCAGGTTATCCAGTCTGGAAGCACGGCAACCTTACAAGTAGATGCAAAAAAAGTAGCTGATCAGCTGAAAGACGCTGCACAAAGTGAATTGGTTATCAACCTTTCACAAGTAACAGCAGGATCAGGCCAAAGTAAAGCAGTACAGCTGCCAGCTGAAGTAATAAACCTTGTTATAGCTGCGAATAAACCAATAGTCATTCAGGATAGTGGGCTGAAAATAGTTATTCCGACTGAAGTATTGATACAGGGACAGAATATGACCTTCAGCACAACCCAGGTGTCAAGTCAGACAGTTGCATCAGCTCCTGAACATGTTGAAAGCAAAGCGGTCTACTCATTCGATGCATGGGCTGGTGAAACGGCAGTTCATAACTTTACTAAATCAATTTCAATAACCCTTCCAATTCCAGCCGGGGTGACAGAGCTGGGGAAATTAGGGGTTTATTACCTCAATGAAACAACCGGGCAATGGGATTACATGGGAGGAAGAATCGTTGACGGTAAACTGGTATTCAATACAAACCACTTCTCAAAATACATGGTGGCTGAATCCCAGAAGACTTTCGGAGATATTGTGTCCCACTGGGCTAAGGCTGATATCGAAGTCATGGTGGCAAGACATGTCATAAACGGAACAGACGCAGATACCTTTGCTCCACAGAACAATATCACCCGTGCAGAATTTGCTGCTTTGCTGTCGAGAGTACTGAAGCTGTCTGATGCTGCAGATGAAGGTACATTTAAAGATATAACGGGCGGTGAATGGTACGCAAACGATGTGAGGAAGGCAGCAAAAGCCGGAATCATCCAGGGCTCTGACGGCAACTTCCATCCAGGTGATTCTATTACCCGCCAGGAAATGGCAGTAATGATCAATAGAGCATACAGCTATGCAGGAGGCAAGATAGGTACACTTACAGATTTGGCCTTCATCGATAAAGGCAGCATTAGCGCGTGGGCCAATGATGCAGTTCAGAGCGTATACACCCTGGGTATTATCAATGGATACCCGGATGGAAGCTTTGGAGCGCTGGGTCATGCTACCCGTGCTGAAGGTACGGTTATGCTCAAAACATTCATGGACAAGCTGGGGCTATAACAAACAGCAATTGGCTATATAAGAAAACCTCGATCGAGATTTTTGAGAGACCGCGTTCTATTAAATTCTAATAAGGTAAATCAATATTTTGCAGAAGAGTCCATGGGCTCTTCTGCAAAATATTCTTTTTTTTAAATTGAAAATCCAGACGGCAGGCTATGCTGCCTAAAGCAGTAGATATCGCTGTTTTTATATAACTTTGAAAAAAACTGGGCAGAAACCGCTGCCTTTATTTTAATAATGAAATGGAGTGAAGTAGATGCAAAGATCTACAGAGAAAAGAAGAATGAGGGGGTATTCCCACTTCACGTTGCTGCTTAGTTTCTTACTCATCTTGACAAGCATATTTGGTACAATGCCGGTGCTTGCAGACACTTCAAGTTCAAGCAGCGAAGCGGCCGCAACCTATGCCAGCGTCAACACTTCTGTTTATGAAGCAACCTATACTGCGACTGCGAGTTTTTCAGGAACAAAAACGGTAACAGAATGGGATGTTAACGGGGATGGGCTGACGATCACTATTGCGTTAGGCGGTGGCTCCAGCTTTGCAGACAATGTTTCGGACTATAAGGATGCCATTATTGACGGGCTGACATTTTACGGAGAGTTGTTTAACAAAACGACGAACCAATACGATGTAATTCCCTTTGATACATTTATAACTAGCGCTTTAAATGCGTATGGAAGCTCTTATTTCCCGTTTCTTAATGTACAAGACGGTGTATCGGTAGACAATGTCACAGTCTATGACCGCTTTGTAGGACTGGACCCCAAGGGAGCAAGGAGTACTGCCTCAGTCACCGATGAATTGAAGGAACAATATCCCGGTGTGAAAAAGGGCATCATTAACGCTCTAAAGGCTGGAGCAACTGTCAGTGTCGACAGCAACGGGAATCTGGTAATCCGGTGCACAAAGGATGCGGCAAACGGCTATTTCTCCACCTTTACGAATTCGGTACCTGTAGTGAATGGGGGCATCCAGATTGCGAACTGCGATATTCTGCTGTCTGCGGATCTTCCTGCAGGGGTGGTTAATGGTGTAAATGATGCTGTTAAAGTGGATGGCTATTTCACAATAGAGGAGATGAAATTGCATCCCGAGATTTGGGAATATGTTGATGCGAGCCGCGCGAACGAAGCGGGCGTATACTCATTCAATAGCCGCATAGATGGTTATGATAGTAATACTTCATCCCCTTATCCCTACAGTACCACCTATTATATAAAAAAAGTAGAAGGAAATGAACTTACTGAAGAGGACATCCGCGATGGCGGAACAATGGGACCGAACGGTACAGGGAACAAGCTGATCAAGATTGTGGTTGATACCCGTACGGGTCCCACCCAGTGGGCCAGCGCCAAGAATATGAGCACCTTCTTTACTAATATTTTCCGCACCAATAAGGATGCTACCGGCTACAGCGGCGGAAGCTCTACCACCTATACGCCTCAGGATGACCCGGAATGGTTGAAGGTGGAGGATCAGATCACAAGCGGAGGGCTGGATCCAGCGAATCCCTATTATGTGGGCACCAACAAATACGTCATCAACTACAGCGGTGACCACAGAGCCGATCAAATAAATCCGGCAGCCATGTGGATCTATTATGAACTACCCAAGACGTCAGACTTTGATATTTCTTCCAACATGCCTGTTTATGTGAATTTAATAGCCGGTTTTTTCGGAGGTTCCGGACAGTCTACTAACGAAAACGGACAGCCGATATTAGGGATGGATGGAAGATTCTCCTTTACCATTAAAGCAGACGGCCCAAAATCAACGGTATCAACAATTTCTTCAAGCAACTACACCGTCAATACGGCGGCGGGAACGATCACCAATGTGCCGTATAATACCTCGAAAGCGGCATTTCTTGGGAATCTGACCAAGGGGGAAAGCCATCAAACATGGGATACAGACAATCTGCATGATCCTGTAACCACAGGGGATACCTTGGTTGTAACTGCCCAGGACGGCACAACAAAAGCTGCTTACACCATAACGGTTAATACCGTACCCAGCACGGTAACGACAATCTCTTCAAGCAACTACACCGTCAATACGGCGGCGGGAACGATCACCAATGTGCCGTATAATACCTCGAAAGCGACATTTCTCGGGAATCTGACCAAGAGGGAAAGCGATCAAACGTGGGACACGGCAAATGTGCATGACCCAGTCGTAACAGGGGATACCCTTGTTGTAACTGCACAGGATGGCACAACAAAAGCAAATTATACCATAACGGTTAATACCATAGCGGTAAAGAAGAAAGCGCCTGATTTTACTGCAGATGATACTGACAATTATGTCGGAAAGACAATAGATTTAACGTTTGCCGATGATGCCGCCTACAGGGCAGCGATTACAAGCATCAGTGTGAACGGAACCATTCTGACGGCTGACAGGTATACAATCAGTGAAGGGAAAATCAGTGTGAACGGCAGCCTCTTCACCAGTACCAATGACTATACAATTGTGGTCAAAGCTCAGGACTATAAGGATGTGACGGTAGTTCAGAGTATCAGATCACTTGTAACGGCCAGTTTTTCAGGAACAAACACGGTAACGGAATGGGATATTAACGGGGATGGGCTGACGATCACTATTACGTTAAGCAGTGGATACAGCTTTGCAGACAATGTCTCAGCATATAAAGATGCTATTATCGACGGTTTGATATTCAACGGTGTGAAGTTCAACAAATCGAAAAACGAATATGATGTGGTTTCATATGATACGTTTATTACGAGTGTATTGAATGCATACAGCAGCGCATACTTTCCATATGTTGATAAAACCAATGGCATTACGGCATATGACCGCTTTGTAGGATTGGATCCCAAGGGAGCAAGCAGTATTGCCTCAGTCACCGACGCATTGAAGAAACAGTATCCCGGCGTGAAAAAGGGCATCATAGACGCTCTGAAAGCTGGAGCAACCGTCAGTGTCGACAGTAACGGGAATCTGGTAATCCGGTGCACAAAGGATGCGGCAAACGGCTATTTTTCCACCTTTACGAATTCGGTACCTGTAGTGAATGGGGGCTTCCAGATTGCGAACTGCGATATCCTGCTGTCTGCCGAGCTTCCTGCAGGCGTGGTCAAAGGTGTAAATGATGTCGTTAGAGTCGACAGCTATTTCACAATTCAGGAGGTGAAGTTGCATCCGGAGATTTGGGAATATGTCGATGCGAGCCGCGCAAACGAAGCGGGCGTATTTTCCTTTAATAGCCGCATAAATAGTTATGATAAAAATACTTCATCGTTATATCCCTATAGTTCCACCTATTATGTTAAAAAGGTAGAAGGAAATGAACTGACCGAAGAGGACATCCGCGATGGCGGAACAATGGGGCCAAACGGCACAGGGAAAAAGCTGATCAAGATCGTGGTTGATACCCGTACGGGTCCAACGCAGTGGGCCAGTGCCAAGAACATGAGCACCTTCTTTACAAATCTCTTCCGTACAAGCAAGTATGCTACCGGCTACAGCGGCGGAAGCTCTACCACATATACACCTGCGGATGGTCCAGAATGGTTGAAGGTGGAGAATCAAATCACGAACGGAGGGCTCGATTCAGCGAATCCCTATAATCTATGCTCCAACAAATATGTCATCAACTACAGCGGTGACAACAGAATGGATACTGTTGATCCGGCAGCCATGTGGATCTATTATGAACTGCCCAAGACGCCGGACTTCGATATTTCTTCCAACATGCCTGTTTATGTGAATTTAATTGCCGGGTTGTTTGGCGGTTCCGGACAGTCAACTAATGAAAACGGACAACCGATATTGGGGATGGATGGGAGATACTCCTTCATCATCCAACAAGTGGGTCTAAGTTCAATAGCAAAAATCACATCGGATAAATATACCGTCAGTACTACAAGTACGACAAGCGGAACCATAAAAAATGTACCTGTGAACACATCAAAAGAGTCATTCCTTAGTCATCTTGTCAAAGGAGAAAGCCATCAAACCTGGGACACAGGCAATGTGCATGACCCTGTTGCCACAGGGGATACCCTTGTTGTGACTGCCCAGAATCGGAAAACAAAAATGACCTATACGATCACTGTCGGTGCCGATTCGGGGAAGGCTGGAACAATTACGGCTGAAATACAGATTCTCGATAAAGACTCAGGAATAGCGACTGCAGCAGTAGATTTGGAATCAATCACTGCCGAATTCTCAAAGGTTCAGAGCAGCTTAGATGGATCAAAGACAGTCCTTGTGGTCATTCCAAAGGTAGAAGGGATAAAAGCCTATTGGATTACTCTTCCAGCCAGCGTGTTAACACAAAATACTTCTGAAAAGAAGGTAAAACTGAAAACAGAGTTTGCGACAGTCACCTTACCGGGTAACATGCTAGATAAAGTAAAAGGAGCGAATGCAAAGAACGTAACGTTAAGTGTTTCCAAAGCAGATGTTTCAACGCTTACAGAAGCAGCCAGAACATACATAGGCGATAAGCCTGTTATTGACCTAGAACTGGTAGTTGATGGGAAATCAACTGTCTGGAGCAATAATAACGCCCCGGTTACCATTGCAGTGGAGTATACTCCGACTGCGCAGGAATTGAATGATCCGGAGCATATTACCGTATTCAACATCGACGGGTCAGGAAGCTTAATCCCTGTGCCGAGTGCGAAATATGATCCGGCAACAGGCATGGTCGTATTCAGCACCACCCATTTCAGCAAATATGCAGTTGTATCGGTATATAACACCTTCCGCGATATAGGAAATTATAGATGGGCGAAAAAGCAGATCGAAGTGCTAGCATCAAAAGGCATCATCTCAGGTACAGGGGCAGAAATCTACTCACCGGCAGCTAACATTACAAGGGCTGATTTTATGATGCTGCTTGTCAAGACACTTGGACTTTCAGCAGACGTGAACGGCAACTTTGGGGATGTTAATAAGGGAGACTATTACTATAATGCAGTAGGTATTGCTAAAAAGCTTGGTATAGCTACGGGATCAAGGAATAATTTGTTTAACCCTAAAGCTGCAATATCAAGGCAGGATATGATGGTACTTACAGAAAGAGCCCTAAGAATGGTGAAGAAAATAAGTGCAACAGGTTCTTCCTCTGATCTGGACAAATACAGCGATAAATCAGTGATTTCAGGGTATGCAGCAAATAGCATTGCGGCTCTGGTTAAGGAAGGTTTAATTGTTGGATCCAAAAGTAGAATTAATCCTGCAGGAAATACAACAAGAGCTGAAGCTGCAGTGTTCCTTTATAGGATTTATAACAAATAAGGTAGCACTTGTTTTTTAGCCCACTTTCCGCATGAATATTTCCGAAATTAGAAATGAATGGAGGCCCCGTGGCCCCGCCGCAATACAGCGGCGGGGCCTTTCTGTCTTTCATTTAAAGAGACAGGAAGGAATAGGCCGATTCCCTAAGCTTTGCAGGTCAGCACCCGTACGCCCGGAGCAGACCCCGGACCCAGATGAATCGACCGGTCGCTGATCGCCTCCACATCCTGATGGTCATGGGTGACGAAGAGGCAGGTCATCTGCGCTTTCTTCAGAATCGTCCGGAGCTCCGAACGGATCGCGTCCTTCAGTCCCGCATCGAGGTTGCTGAAGGGCTCATCCATCAGCAAAACCGCCGGCTTCTGGGCGAGCGCCCGGGCGAGCGCCACTCTCTGCTGCTGTCCGCCGCTCAGCTCATGCGGGTACCGATCCTTGAATTCGCCGAGTTGGACAAGCTCAAGCATTTCTTCCAGCCGTTTGGCCCGTTCTTTGCGGGGGAGACGGTGCAGGGCGAACTCGATATTTTTGCGGACGGTCATATGAGGGAACAGGGCGTAATCCTGAAACACCATCCCGACGCCCCGCCGCTCCGGCTGGATGTAGCAGCCCTCATTCACAACGGGAGCCCCGTTGATCCGAATCTCCCCGCCCGCAGGAATCTCCAGACCCGCGATCAGCCGAAGCAGCGTGCTTTTTCCGTTGCCGCTTGCGCCTACGATCCCGACAATATCCCCTTTTTCAATGGAACACGAGAACCGGTCGATCACTGCGGACTTGCCCCGCTCATAAGAGAAGGATAGATTCCGGATGTCTACGATACTCATTGCTCCCACCTCCTGTCTAAATAATGCATAACGTAAACCGAGATCAAGCTGATGCCAATGATAAGCAAAGAGGGAATGGCCGCCTCGAAAATCTGTTCATCGCTCGCATACCGGTAAGCTTTTGTAGCTAAAGTCTCGAAATTGAAAGGCCTGAGGATTAAAGCCAGCGGCAGCTCCTTGCAGATTTCTACAAAAGTCAGGAGGCATCCGCTCATCACCGCTCCCTTAATTAAGGGCAGATCCACCTTGAAAAAGGTTGCGGTCATTCCGTGACCCAGCATGCGGGACGCTTCCGTATATTTCCGGCCGATTTTCTCAAACCCGACTTCCACGGCGTTGTACCCCGTAGCCATAAACCGGATCACATACCCCGCGATCAGCATCGCGAGAGTCAGGCTGAGCACGAGGGGGATTCCCCCAAGCGTGAGTTGATGATGAAAGGCCGCCCAGACTTTATCCAGCTTCAAAAAAACGACCAGCACACCGATGGCGATAATAGCCCCGGGCATCGAGTATCCGGCGGTTATCGCCTTGGAGAGCACAAAGGAAGCGGTGGAACGCGTCCGGTTCGCCCCGGCGGCAATCAGCGAAAAAATCATGATGATCAACGTTGAGACGACAGCCACAATCAGGGTTTGGTAGATCAACTTAAACAATCCCGCATTCCACATGCTGTCAAAGGTCCAGCCCGCCCATACGATTAATTGCAGAAGCGGGAACAAAAAAGCTGCGCACCATACAATCATACAGAACAGGCCAGCCGCCCACCCGCGAACTCCCGTTAAGCGCCTCGGCACAAGCGGTCTCGATTTACTCGTCGTCGAGCTGTAAGCGCGCCGTTTGCGCAGCAGCATCTCGACCAGGAACAAGCCGATGACAATCATCATGAGCCAGGCGGCAAGGCGCATCGCCGAATCGGCATCATACATCCCAAACCAGGTCTGGAAGATCGCCGTAGAAATGGTCTGTATGCCAAAATAACTCGTTACCCCGTAATCGCTCAGCACCTCAAATATGACCAGGCTTATACTGCCTGCGATCGCCGGCCGGGATAAAGGAAGCGCGACCCGCAGGAATATGGACAGGCCGCTTCTTCCCAGCAGCCGGGCGTTCTCGATATAAGAGGCGCTCTGTCTTTCCAGAAACGATTTGGTAATCAGATATACATAAGGAAAAAGAAACAAAGTAAATACAAGGACCGCGCCCCGCATGGAGGAGACGGTAATCAGCTCCTGATTGGGAACAATTCCGAACCGGTTCCGCAGCGTGGTCTGGACAATTCCGGTGTAGCTGAACATCGTGCTGTATGTAAAGGCGGCGATGTATGGAGGAATAGCTAGAGGAAGAATCAGCGCCCACCTAAAGAACCGTTTTCCTGGAAAATCAAAGACCGCCGTAAGCCAGGCCAGCGTTACCCCGAGCAATGCTGTCAGTACGGCAACCGTCAGCGTCAGCTGAACCGTCTGGGCGATATAATCCTTTACGAGGTACTGCCTGATTTGAACCCAATTGTCACTTGGCGGGTTAAAGATCGAGAGCAGTACAAAAAGAATGGGCAGCAAAATAACTGCCGCCCCCGCCAAGCTTACGATCCGCCAACCGCTAAGGCGTCTTTGTATCTGTACCTTAACCGTGTTTAGATGCATATGTTATTTCCAGCCTGTTTTGTTCATGATTTCAATCGCTTTGGCATTATGAACGCCTAATTTGTTGAAATCGATTTGCTGCGTTTTGAACGTTCCCCAGGATTTGAGCAGCTCGGGCAGCTCAGCTTTGGTATTAACAGGGAACTCGAAGTTTTCATTGGTAACCATCGTCTGCGCTTCGGTGCCGGTCAGGAATTCGATCAGCTTGACGGCGTTGTCCTTGTTCTTGCTGTACTTGGTTACAGCCGCGCCGCTGATATTCACATGGGTGCCTGTTGTTTCCTGGTTCGGGAAGAAGACGCCGATGCTTTTGCCGACCTTCGCTTCTTCCGGATCATCCGAATTGATCAGCAGGCCCACGTAGTACGTATTCATCAGCGCCACATCGCCTACACCGGCGACAATGGCCTTGGCCTGGTCACGGTCATTTCCTTCCGGAGTGCGGGCCAGATTGGCTACCAATCCTTTGGACCATTCTTCCGCTTTCGCTTCGCCGTTCAATTCAATGAAGGAGGATAGCAGGGACTGGTTGTACAAGCTGGAGGACGGACGGACAAGCACTTTGCCTTTCCAGGCCGGGCTGGTCAGATCCTCATAGGTGGAGAGCTGCTCCGGTTTTACGCGATCCTTGGAGTAGACGATTACGCGAGCGCGTGTGGAGAGTCCTATCCATTGATTCTCAGGGTCGCGAAGTTCTTTCGGCACGTTTTGGTCGATCGTTTCCGAAGTGGCCGGCTGGAGCAGTCCGGCCTGTTTGGCATTATTCAACACGCCGCCGTCTACCGTGAGGAACAGGTCGGCCTGTGTGCTTTCGCCTTCACGCTTCATGCGCTCAATCAGTTCCTCCGCTTTGCCTTCAATCACGTTCACTTTGACGCCGGTTTCTTCCGTAAATTTCTTATACAGCAGCGCGTCCACATCATAGTTCCGGGCGGTATAGATATTGACCACTTGCTCCGCAGCCTGTGCGCTCGGCTTAGCCGTCGCTTGTGTATTCGCCGAACCGGCTTCACTCGCCTTGTCCGCTCCACATCCGGCCAGCAGACCGGCAGCTAGCACTCCCGTAAGCAGTGGAGCAAAGAATTTACGCTTCATCATTTCAAACATCCCCCTAAGACAATGATTATTATTCTCAATTAGGCACATAATAACTTCTGGGCTTTCTTTATGTCAATAAGATTAACCTCAATTACTTCCGGAATTTATGATAGTTATTTTAAATAAGCATATTTTCGTCACAATTTCGCGGGTGAGTTCCACATCCTGGGATATAGGAAGATATAGTTACAAATTTGTTCTTATTAACGAAATGGATGGTTGCAGAATCGTGCTTGTTTTTCTTATAAAAAACGAGGTTACACAAGGATTGACAGTCTTGTTTTCCATATAATAAAGTATCAATAGTTACAAAATATTAACTAATTGCCGCTCAAAGCTAACTCCGCAGGCATTGAAGGGAGAACAAGGTTCTGAAGAAAGTCATTCTGTCGCTAATCGCAGCCGCCGCTATATTTACTTCCGCCGCTCCCAGTACATATGCAAGCGAAGTTAAGCTTGAGAGTGTCGTGAACCAAGTCGTGGGGACACCTTACCTTTATGGAGGGACTACTACTTCAGGGTTCGATTGTTCCGGATTCATCCTCTATGTCTTAAAAAAATTTAACATCGGCGATCTGCCGCGCGCCTCGCAGTCCCAAGCCAAGGTGGGAACATCTGTGGCCAAAGATGATTTGCGCGCCGGAGATTTGGTATTTTTCAATACGTTCGGCCGAGGGATATCCCATGCGGGAATTTACATAGGCGACGGCCAGTTCGCCCACTCCTCCAGCAGCAAGGGAGTCAGAATAAGCAGGCTGTCCGATTCATATTACCAGGACCGTTATGTTACCGCCCGCCGGGTGGTTGATGAGAAGAGCTACGCCAGGATGATTGGCGAATAGATGAATAAAAAAGGACAAGCCGTTGGCATTTCGCCGGGCTTGTCCTTTTTAAATTCCCCGATCCTCCCGGTCACACCTCTCCGACAATCTCCCCGCAGCTTGAAATATCGTACCCGCCGAGCCCGCTTACTTCATGCCTGAATTCGGGCGACCGCAGCGTGGCCAGAAGCACCTGGAATTGCGGTTTGTCCATATCCTCCTTGTAAAAGACCAGATCGTACCGCTCCTTCTTAAGCGGAATGAAATCGACGCCGGATACCTGCTGCGCCGCTTTCTCCGTACCGATCCCCACGTCGGCAATGCCCCGCGCAACGGCGCTGGCTACGGCGATATGGCTCGGCTCTTCATGCCCGTATCCCTGAATGGAATGGGGATCGATCCTGCCAGTACGCAGCCATTCATCCAGCATGATGCGGGTTCCCGAGCCTTTTTCCCGGTTGGCCAGGACGATACCCGGCGCAAGCAGGCTCTCCCAAGAACGCAGATTCTTCGGGTTGCCGGGAGCGACATAGAATCCCTGATTGCGGTACACCAGATTGACGATGACGCTCCGGTGTCCGGGCAGCAGCCGGCGGACGTAGGGAATGTTGAACTCGTCGGTCTCGGCGTCCCATAAATGGGCGGCCGCGAGATTGGCGGTGCCCCGGTAGAGGGACAGCAGCCCGTCCAGACTGCCGACGTAGGAACGAAGGGAGCGGATGGCGGGGGTTCTTTTTTCCATATGGGTGGCAAGTACATCAAGAACAATGTCCTGGCCGCAGATAATGAGCCCCTGGTTGTTCATGATCAGCTTCTCCATGGATACCGGCGGAGTTGCAGGCTGAGGCTTCTCGGCTGCATAGGACGGGCGGGTGTAGGCTTCGAGGTCGGCGGGGGCGACCCGCAGCTTTTTGCCGATCCGGTAGGACGGAAGCTCACCCCGTTTGATCAGGTCGTACACGGTGCCTTTGGATATGTTAAGGATTTTGGATACCTCTTCGGGTGAATAAGAAAGAGTGCTGTCTCGCATGGGGAAGATCACCTCGTCAATATTCGTTCATAACTTGCTCTTGTCAATTATTATAGGCTAGGATACACTTTTTTTAAATCCGGTTTTGTTGTGTTTCGTGGTGTTTTGTACGGTTTTGTGGGAGGGAGACCCTGATTTATGAATGAAAAAGGCAAAAAATCGTTGCTCGCCGTAATCACAGGAGCGCCCATTGGCTGTCTTGGGGGATTGATCGGACTCGGCGGAGCGGAATTCCGTCTTCCTGTGCTGGTGGGTCTGTTCAAGTATCCGACGCGTCAGGCCGTGGCGTTCAATTTGGCCGTCAGCCTGGTCACCCTTATTTCCTCACTGATCATGCGTCTTCCCCAGGCTTCGCTTCCAGCGCTGACGGCGATTCTGCCCGTCATTGTTTCTTTTATCGCCGGCGGGATGGTTGGTGCCTACACAGGGGCGAACTACTCCAAGCGGTTGTCCGAACGGACGCTCGAGAAAGTCATCCTCATTCTGCTCGTCTCCATCGGCATCCTGCTGATTGCGGAAGGCATTTCACCGTTGGTTGCTAGCGGAATACCAATGTCTTTACCAGTTGCCGTTCTCGTTGGAATCGCTTTCGGAACAGGGATTGGGATCGTGAGCAGTTTGCTTGGGGTTGCCGGAGGGGAACTGATTATTCCGACGCTGCTGCTCGTATTCGGGGTGGATATCAAAATCGCGGGCACCGCCAGCGTACTGATCAGTCTGCCGACCGTGGTGATCGGGATGATTAGACATGGTTCCAATGGGGCCTATGCGGAGAAAAAAGAATGGAAGGAACTCGTCGTTCCCATGGGGATTGGCTCGATTATCGGTTCGTTTATCGGCGGCATCTTGATCAGTTACGTGTCCTCCAGCTTGCTGAAACTGGTGCTAGGCTTCATTCTGATCCTGTCCGCGATTAAGATGTTCACCAAAGCGCTTAAAACGGCGCGGGCAGGCAAGGCCGTCATTGCGTCCCCCGCCCGTCAAAGGAAGCTATAGCTTCCCGTACCCGCTTCAGCGTATCCCCGAAATCAGCGCCGTCGCTGTTCCAAATGACGGCGTCCGCAGGCTGCATATAGGCCTCGGTGAGCTCCTGCTCCCGGGCCTTTTGCAGCCTGCTTGCCGTTTCGGCAGTGTCTCCGCCTCTTTCGGCCAGCCTTCTGGCGAGAGAAGGGAGGTCGGCACCGATGTAGATGGCGGCAACATGCTCCTTGTAGCGCTCTTTAAGCGCAAGCACGCCGGCCAAATCCAGGATGATATTGGCATCGTCCGGGCCGGCTATCGCTTCCTCGATGCTGGAGCGCAGCGTGCCGTACCATTCACCGTTATACTCGGTCCATTCGATCAGCTCGCCGCGCGACATTTTCTCCCGGAAGCTTTCTTTGTCCAGAAACAGGTAATGCACGCCACTGATTTCATGCGTCCTCGGCGGACGGGTCGTCGCCGTGATGATCCGGGGAAATCCCGGACCTGTAAGCTGCCGCTGAATCTCGCTTTTGCCGGAAGCGGACGGTCCGTACAGCACAATAATGCGTCCCAATGCCAACACTCCTTACCTGGGGAAATGGATGCATAAAATGGGATTCGGGCCGGTTGCCCGGCTAAAGACGAAAGACGTGAGTGGCTTAATCTTCTGGCGACAGAAGCATTTCGATATGCTGAATCCCGTCTTCCAGAAAGATGTCCGACACCGGCTCGAAGCCGAAGGAAGCGTAGAAGTCCTGAAGGTAAGCCTGCGCATGGATTTTCACGCGGGTTTCCCGTAAATGCTCCCGGACAAAAGCAAGCCCCCTGCCGAACAGCTCTCGGCCAAGGCCCGTTCCCCGGAGCTTTGGATCGACGATGAACCGGCCGACCGACGCTTCAGGATATGCCACGCCCGGGGGCAGAATCCGGAGATAGGCGACGATCTCGCCCTCATCCTCCAGATACAGATGATGACAGGCCGGGTCCTTGCCGTCCACCTCGGAATAAGGGCAGTTCTGTTCAACGACGAAAATATTGGTTCTTGCCTTCAGTATATGATAGAGCTCCAGATTGGACAGCTCGTTAAAAGCTTTCAGATGCCAGTTCATCAGCACTCACCTCATAAAAGTCTTGGATTTCTTGCCGAAGTTCCCCAATAGCCGCATCCGCTTCTGGCTTTCAGCCTCGGATCGGGTCATAATGGAACCAAGGTGTCATAATGTCTATAAGTATAATTTTATTTTGTTGTATTTACAATAATTATCGAAACAGGAGCGTTGACATGAGAGAGATTTTACGTGAGATCGGAATGATTGCCAGAGCCTTCGACTCCATCAGCAACATCGAATTCAAAGAGCTGGAGCTGACGAAGGGGCAGTATTTATACCTGGTTCGCATCTGCGAGCAGCCCGGGGTGATTCAGGAGAAGCTGGCTGAGATGATCAAGGTGGACCGGACGACCGCAGCGCGCGCCATCGCCAAGCTGGAGCTTCAAGGGTTTATCGAGAAGCGCAGCGACCCGGACAACCGGAAGATCAAGAAGCTGTATCCGACCGCTAAAGGGGAGGAAGCGTATCCTTTTTTAAAAAGAGAATCCGACTATTCCGACCAATCGGCCCTGGCGGGCTTGTCCGCTGAGGAAATCCAGACGCTGCACAAGCTCTTGAACAGGGTGAGGCGGAATGTCGAACAGGACTGGGAATATGTGAAAAAAGGCAACAAGCGAAGTTATTAGGCTGCCCCCGCGCAAAAATAAAGACGATGGCAGCCTCCCGGCCAAGCTCCATCGCCTTCGTCCAACAAGGATTCTATTCTTCCTTCGGAATCAAATCGTAGATTTTGCCGGTCTCCATCGCCTCGATCAGCTTCAGCAGCCAGCGGTAATATTTGATGGCGTCTTCGATTTTGCGCTCGTCTTTATATAGCAGGGAGCTAAGCTCCTCTTGCCCGCCATATTCCTCTTTCATCGCCCGAAGCTCGGTTAACGCCTTCGACAGGACATTCATGTTGCTTTCCACCGCTTTTCTCCATTTAATCGAGAAATAGTCGCTGAAATTCTGGTACCAGTCGGACGACACCTCGAACAGATCCTTCCGCGTTCCTTTGCCCCATACTTTATCGATCATTTTCAGATCAAGCAGCGTGCGGACCCCCGTGCTCATGGACGTCTTGCTCATGCCCATCGCCTTGCTCAGCTCGTCCAGCGTAACCGGCCCCTGATTGAAATACATATTTCCGTACAAATGGCCAATGGACAGGGTGATGCCGTATAAGTCCATATTTTTGCCGATCGAATCAATGACGCGCTCCCGGACCTTGCTGATTCTTTCAATTTGCTCGGGCGCGAGTCCTTCTAAATCATTCATGCTGTCCCTCCTGAAGGAAGCTTATATATAGAACTTCTCCTAGCTTATTGTAATCACTTCCCCCATTCGAAGTAAAGATACGGTTTGAAACGTAATTTGGAGTAAAACGGAGTATTCTTTATGTAAAGTACGTAAAGTAAAAACTGTACGATAAAATATTACGGTATATAGTGTTTGCCTCTCCTTCCGGTCTTCCGGTAGACTGTAACGAGTGAGTCGACCCGGAAAATTCGGGAGAAGGAGGACGATATGCCTATATTGGAGGTCAAACAGCTGACCAAAATTTTCGGGCAGGACGCCCGCAAAGGGCTCACCCTGCTGCAGCAAGGCTGGTCCAAAGAGAAGATTGCCCGCGAGGCCAAGCTGACGGTCGGAGTGAATCAGGCCGATTTTCATATTAAAGAAGGCGAAATTTTCGTCATTATGGGCTTGTCGGGGAGCGGTAAATCGACGCTCGTCCGGCTGCTTAACCGTCTGATCGATCCTACGGCGGGACAGATTCTGTTCCGGGGACAGGATATTGTGAAGATGAATGCCGAGGAGCTACGTCAGTTCCGCCGCAAAAATATCGGTATGGTCTTTCAAAAGTTCGGCCTGTTCCCGCACCGGACGGTGCTCGGCAACGCGGAGTACGGACTTGAGGTGCAGGGTGTTGATAAAAAGAAACGCAGAGAGCTGGCGCAGCAGGCGCTGGAGCTGGTCGGCCTCGGCGGCTGGGAGAACCATCGCCCCGATCAGCTCAGCGGCGGGATGCAGCAGCGCGTCGGACTTGCGCGCGGCCTGGCGAACGACCCGGACATCCTGCTGATGGACGAGGCGTTCAGCGCGCTTGATCCGCTGATCCGCAAGGATATGCAGCAGGAGCTTCTGGAGCTGCAGTCACGGGTGAAGAAGACAATCATCTTCATCACGCATGATCTGGACGAAGCGCTGCGGATCGGGGACCGGATCGCCCTGATGAAGGACGGCGTCATTGTGCAGATCGGCACGCCGGAAGAAATTCTCATCCAGCCCGCCAACAAATACGTGGAGCGGTTCGTGGAGGATGTTGACTTATCGAAGGTGCTGACCGCGGCGCATGTCATGAAGCAGCCGGAGATGATCCGGCCCGAACGCGGTCCGCGCGTCGCGCTGCAGCTGATGCGCGACAGCGGCGTGTCCAGCCTGTACGTGGCAGATAAAGAAATGAAGCTTCTGGGCGTAATTACCGCCGATGACGCTGCGCGGGCGCTGAAAGAGCAAAAGACGATTTCCGATGTACTGAGAACCGAGATTCCCAGCGTGAGTCCGGATGCGCTGCTGAACGAATTGTTCGAGCTGATGGCGGAATCGCCGCTGCCGGTGGCGGTCGTGGACGAGCGGGAACGGCTGAAAGGAATCGTGATTAAAGGCGCCGTGCTGTCCGCGCTTGCGGGCAACGCGGTGCCGGAAGGAGGGAATATCTGATATGAATATTCCAAAATTGCCGCTCGGCCGCCTGATCGAGCAGATTGAAGAGTGGCTTACACTCTACTTCGGCCCCGTCTTTGATTTCATTCATGCCGTCATCGGCGGCATGGTGGAAGGTATCAATGCCGGTCTGACCTTTCTGCCCGCGATTGCTGTTATCCTGCTGATTACGGCGCTGGCCTACTGGATCGGGAAGTGGCGTCTTGCGCTGTTTGCGCTGATCGGACTCTTGCTGATCGATAACCTAGGGCTGTGGGCCCCTTCGATGCAGTCGCTCGCCCTTGTGCTGACGGCCTCCGTGCTGGCGGTGCTGATCGGCGTGCCGATTGGCATTCTGTGCGCGCAGAGCGCCGCCGCGCGGAATGTGTTGACGCCGATTCTGGACTTTATGCAGACGATGCCGGCGTTTGTCTATCTGCTTCCGGCGGTGTCCTTTTTCTCGCTGGGCGTCGTTCCGGGCGTCATCGCATCGATCATCTTCGCGATTCCGCCGACGATCCGCCTGACGAGCCTCGGCATCCGCCAGGTCTCGCCGGAGCTGGTCGAAGCCGCCGACGCGTTCGGCTCGACCCCAAGGCAGAAGCTGTTCAAGCTGCAGCTTCCGCTTGCGCTGCCGACCATTATGGCCGGCATTAACCAGACGATCATGCTGTCTCTGTCGATGGTCGTCATCTCATCCATGATCGGCGCGCAGGGAGTCGGCGCATATGTATACCGGGCCGTATCGCAGGCCAAGACCGGCGCCGGGTTCGAGGCGGGGATCGCCATCGTTGTACTGGCGATTCTGCTGGATCGTCTGACGCAAAATGCGCTGAAAATCAAGCATAAGTAGGAGGAGTTATATTTAATGAAGAAAAGAAACAAACAGAGCTTATTGTCCATCGCCCTATTAACCGTCATGGCCGCAGCTGTTATGCTGACCGGCTGTTCGTCTTCGGCGGGCGGCTCCAAAACGGTAAAACTGGCCTACGTGGCCTGGGATTCAGAAATCGCCAGCACCTATGTGGTCAAGGAAGTGCTGGAATCGAAGCTGGGCAAGACGGTTGAAATGCTGCAGGTCGACGCCGGTCCGATGTTCGCGGGCATCGCCGACGGAAGCGCAGACGCGATGGTGGCCGCCTGGCTGCCGAGCACCCATGCTTCCTACATGGAGAAATACGGCAACGATATGGAAGACCTCGGCGCCAATTTGAACGGAACGAAGATCGGATTGACGGTTCCGGCCTATATGAAGATTAACTCCATTGAGGATCTTAAAGACAGCGCCGCAGGCGATTCGCTGGATCATAAAATTATCGGCATCGAGCCGGGCGCCGGTATTATGTCGGCCACGGAAAAAGCGCTCGCCGATTATAATCTGAAGGATTACACGCTGGTGGAAAGCTCGTCGGCGGCGATGGCGCAGGAGCTGCAGAAAGCCTATGACGCCAATCAGCCGATTGTCGTGACCGGCTGGACGCCGCACTGGATGTTCGCCAACATGGATCTGAAATACCTGGACGATCCCAAAGGCGTCTATGGCGGTGACGAGCAGATCCATACGATGGTCAGCAAAGGCCTGAAAGACGATCAGCCCGATGTCTACCGCGTAATGGACCAGTTCCAATGGACGCCGGAGGATATGGCGAAGGTGATGGTTGGCATTCAGGGCGGCCAGAGCCCGGAGGAAGCGGCCAAGGCTTGGGTGGAAGCCAACCCGGACAAAGTGAATGAATGGATTAAGGGTACCTGAGTAAGCTTGTCTGACGGGATTCCGAATGACAAGAGGGAAAGATGTAAAATAGGAGGGGGTCCCAAAGCCGTGAACTGGCTGCTGGGACACCTCTCTTTTTTGTGCGGATTATGATTTAGCCCCTAATTCTTCGAGTACAGCTCTACGGCCTGCGTGTCCCAAATCGGATTTATAAACTTCTCAATCGGTATGGTTAGAGGCTGCGGATAATTCTTGGCTTCCTCTCCAAAGTTATAAGGAATCTCGTGCACCGCTGTACCATCCATTGACTTAGAGACGCCGTAGCTGCTTGATGAGGTGGGATTAATCGCTTTTTTGTGCACTTTACCCTGCGCATCGGTGAAGCTGTCGGCCAGCCAGGTAATAGTGTTAAAATATTGGGCATTGTCAATCTTTTGCCGTAACAGAATTTCTCCCGTATCCGCATTGTTCTCTGGGGTGGGTTCGACAAGTTCAAGATCACTCCCCGGCGCTTCAATAATCTGTTTCTTGTTTAAATCGACGACTATTTTCATCTGATCCTTATCGACAGCTGAAATGCCGAATGTTTTCAATGAGACGGAGTCTGGCTGGCTGTACTGGCTGTTCTTGAAAACGAGCGTGGCCTTGGAATCGTCCGAGTAGGCTACGGAATTGTCAGATGTAATGATGCCGGGGTAATATAATTTTTCGGTAGTGTCCCCCTTTTTACTGATCAGAACAGGATTAATCAATTGGAAGATTCGTTTCTCGTTGTTCTTGTCATACTCCAAATCCACATAGGTGCTCAGCGGGGTATATAGCACTTGACGCACGTTGATTTTCTGTCCGTCCACGGTCAAGGTGCGATCAGCCGTTAACGTATGCTGCTGGTCTTTTAACATGTCGGGGTCAAGCTCGAACGCAATATCCAGATCAGTCCGGTACTTGCTTTTGCGGGAACCGCTGGAAGCGAGCGCCTCCTCTGAGGTCTCGGTAAGAGCAACATGGTAGTTCGCCTCCTTCGAATGAACCGATGGGGGAAGGTTGGTGGAGTATATAAAATCTACGGATTGGCCCGGCGGGATTCGGCTCTCGGGACCCAGCATCATTAATACTGTGCCTTTACCAGGATACGGGTCCTTAAAGGCTCCAAATTGAAGCGAGAAATCCGCGTGATCGATTTCTTTGTCCGTATTGTTCTGGACACTGTACAGGACAAACACTTTTCGGCCATCCGTAACAGCGCCGGCCACATCGACACGGTAGCCTTTGCTTTCCGCGCTCTGGCGAACCGGCTTTACGAGATTCTGTTCCAGGGCGCTTGTAAGTGCAGGATCTAATCTGGAGCTCAAGCGGTACGCTTTGAAATCGTCCCAATTTTTAGTGCTGGCCGTTTGCACGGAATGTTCAGAAACTTCTGTTACCGGCGCTCCATTTAAGAAGGAGAACGTAAGCAGAACGGCAGCCGCTGCGGCAGCGGTCACACCCATACCGGTGGAATAGATGCGCCGCTTCTCGCGCTTTTTCCCCTCTGTAATTCCTTTTCGCATGGCGTTGTAGATTTTCATTTCCTGGAATGTTTCGGCGTGCCGGTTCACATCTTGGGCATTCTGGCGCAGAATGCGTTCTTCTTTTTCTATCATTACCATTCGCCTCCCGTATATCTACAGATACTTCCGAAGCTGTTTCAATCCTTCGCGCAGCCAGGTTTTGATCGTGCCTTCGGGTTTGTTCAGCACCAATGCAATTTGGGCGGTTGTCATGTCCTGGTAGTATTTCAGGATCACGGCATGCCGGTATTTCGGCTTCATCCGGTTCATCGCCCGCTCCAGGTCGATCCGTTCGTTGCTTTTCATTTCCTGCGCCGCTTCCTCCGCCAGTCTCTCTGCCGGAAACATGCGCTTTTTGCGCCGGAGTTCGTCCATGCAGCAGTTGATGGTAATCCGGATCAGCCAGGGCGTGAAAGCCTGCTCGTCTTTAAGCTTTTTGCGATTCATCCAAGCCCGGCAAGACGCTTCCTGCACTACCTCCAGCGCGTCCGTTTCCGTTCCCAGGTAGCTGAAGGCGATCGCGTACATTTTGCGGTGTTCGACGTACAGGCGTTCAAAAAAAGCTTCTTCATCCATCCGCGCAAAATCCGCCAACCGGACCTCGTCCATTGTATTTCCCACCATTCACCACTCCCCCTCTCTCTTATTGGTGTTGGTATTTGGAGAAGTTATCTAAATTCATGTTCTTAACAGTAAGACGCGGCAGACCGGGAAAACGATTGATTTTCTTACAAGCGACGCTATTATTTTACAGTAGATTAATAAGTATGCTATGATGGAGAGAACTCGGCTGAAAATTTAGTCGCACTTTATACTCTTTTGTTCTTAAATGATAGATTATAGTGAAATTTTCGTATACAAAACACCCCATACGGGGTGTTTTCTTTGAAATATCTGAATATGCTTCAGAAGCAGGGATGCAGGGCAAACAGCAAGAGAGAGGAGGCCGACGCATGACGGACATGATAAACGCCTGGATTGATTGGCTGCTGCAGGCGCTGGGCCTTAGCGGGCCCGCAATACTCTTGGTTACGATCCCGCTTGCGCTTCTTCAGAGCTTGTTCGGATTTTTCCCGTTCGTTATATTGATCGTGCTGCATGTCTCGGTATTTGATGTGATCGGCGGGATGCTGGTAAGCTGGCTGGTCTGTAACCTGGGAGGGGTGTTCGTATTTTATCTGTCCCGGAGGTATTTGTTTCACTGGTTTGACCGGAAATTTGGCAGGAAGCTGAAACGTTACGATAGATGGCAGCGTTATTTGAACCGTTACGGCATCTGGACGCTGGTGCTGCTCCGCACCATCCCAATCATCCCCAACAATATCATTAATATTATGTCGGCGGTGTCGCCTCTGCCCTTTCCCGCTTTTATTTGGGGGACGTCGCTTGGCAACCTGTCTTACATCTGGCTCTTCGGCACCATCAGTTCTTCCCTTATCGTCCCGCGAGAGGAGTGGAGCTTCTATCTGACCGGTTACGGTCTGTTCGTTGCCGTGCTGGTCGCCGTATTTATCTGGAAGCATTGGGGTCATCTTCAGGAGGATAAGCGGGAGCGGATGGTTTGATTGCAGCCCATAGACACCTATACATAGCAAAAATAGAGCGCTTGTCCGGCTATCGTGCCGGGTAAGCGTTCTTCTTTTTTGGGCGGGCGGCGAATACGATACTATTGAAGGCGGCTTGACCGCCGAGAGCGGCGGGAGGGACCATCGCAATGGGCAGAATCAAAAAATGGGGAAACCGGCGGCTTCAGCTGCCGGCTTTCGGGCGGCTGCGCCTGCCGAGGATCAGCTTCACGCCGCCCGCGCGTAAAGGCGGGTTCAAGTCCGGCGGCTCCGGCATGTTTCGGCGGGCGCACCGGAGCGGAGGGGGCGGCGGCTTCGCAGACGGGGAATGGATGGCGCTGCGGCCGGGGGGCGCCCGCTTCAAGTCCAGGCCCGCCAGAGCTTCGCGTAAGGCGAGGGAGTGGGGCGAGCGGCCAAGCGGCGGCGTGCGGCAAGTGAACGGGGGGCGGCAGCGGAGACCGGGAAGCCGCCGCCGGTTCTGGCTCACCGCCGTTCTGCTGATGCTGGCGGCTGTGCTATTCGGCCTTGGCTATGTGGAAAGGCATCTGACACCGCCGATCATCCATCTGGCGCAGATCCGGGTGAAGCAGGTCGCAACCGAGGCGATCAACAAAGCCATCGCCTCCCAGGTGGCGAGCGGCAGCAACGCCGAGAAGCTGATCGACTGGAAGACGGACAGCGCGGGCAAGGTCTCCGGCTTTATGCTCAACTATGCGGAGCATATGCGGATTACTTCGCAGGCGGCCGAAGTGATTCAGTCCACCCTGGACGGACTGCACAACCAGACCGAGCATATTCCGCTCGGCCAGGCGCTGGACAGTCCGCTGATCGCCTCCTTCGGGCCGGATGTTCCGATCAAGATCGAGCCGCAGGGCGCGGTCAAGGTCGAGCTGAACACCCGCCAGCAAAATGCGGGAATCAACATGATTCTGGTTGAGGTGTATATCCATATCGTTACCGAGGTAGCGGTGGTCGTGCCGTTCGACATGGAGCCGCAGGTGGTCGATACGGAAATTCCCGTATCCTATCTGATGGTTGTCGGGGACGTCCCGATGTATTACTACGACAACCAGGGCAGACCGGTCGGCTCGGGAAGCGCCGGCGCACCGAATATCGCCGTGCCCGCCCCGTCCTCCGGCGGGGTCAGCACGCCGGGCGGGGGCGGTGCCGCGCCGGGCGGGAGCGGCGCGCAAAGCCCGGGCGCGCGGGGTGGCCAGGGCGGCCAGGCGGGAGGCACGGCCGCCGGCGGCAGCTCCACGGGAGCGAACGGCGGTGGCGCGCCGTCGACGGCGGAGCCGTAGGCGGGCGGAGCGGCGGCGGGGCTGCGCCGGGCGGTGGCGGCGGGCCGCGCCGGGCGGGCGCCCAAGGCCCGACCGAAGATTTTCTGAATGAACGGGAATTTCTCCCGTTTATAATCTTTAAATCTTCTGAATTTCCAAATAAACTGGAAAAGCTCCTGTTTATTTCTCCCTTTTGTCTACTTTACGGGGCAGGGGGAGGAATAAGCTGGAGCTTTTCCGCCTTAATGTACATTTTTGGATGAAATATGAGAATTAAGCCGGAGAGTTTCCGTTACAGGTAATAGTCGAGAACGCCATTAGCCAGTTCATAGCCGACCGCCCTTTCGCTTTTGCCGCGCCGGACAGGAATCAGCCAGCCCTTGACGCACAGCTTTTTCAAAATTTGAACAGCCGTCTTGGAGTCGACTTCAAAATGCCGGGCAACATCCACCGGCCGCAGAGGTTTAGCGGCGTGAATGGCGAGCCGGAGTACCTCTTTCTCGGCCAGCACCGCTCTGGAGACGGGCGCAGCCGATGGCTGGTAGCGGCTCAGCACCATGCGCAGCAAGGTGACGCATAACTGTGGACGCTGTTCAATATCGTCATAGGCAAAGGAAATCACATGGTATCCCATAGCGTGCAGAAAGGTTTCCCGGTTCAATTCATTGCAATACTTCATCCGGTCCATATCGCGCACATGCGGGCCAAATCCTTTGATTTCTATAATTAGCTTGGCGTATCCCGGGAGCCAGGCAAAGTCGGCAAAATAAGACCTGCCGCGCCAATCCAATACTTCATACTCCGGATGCAGATCATTCATATGGCCGATCAAAGGCCACCAGACCTTTTCCAGAAACAATGATTCAGCGTGCAGATGCCCCCTTTTCAGCCTCGATTGGCGTTCTCCTGTCCGGTGTGCAAGATGATATTCAATAAACTGCTGATAGGCTTCGTTAAAGTCCATTTTTTCCTCCCCAAAATAAAAAACGCCCCGGCTCACTCGGTTGAGTGAAACAGGACGTTCTTCGTCATAGACCCATTATAATGCAGTTCCGCAATGGCGGAAAGGAAAAACCATTGAATTTCTTTATTGTGTGTAACCGCTGCATTTAGTCTCGGTCATCGTGCTATTTATCTGCGTACCATGTTATTGTTTGGCCTCGGTCATCGTGCCATTTATCTGCATACCATATTGCTGTTTCAGCTCGGCTATCATGCCGTTTTGGCCGCTGTCCATGTTGCCGTTTTTCCTCTAGCTTTTATGCCGTTTGGCTATTTCATGGCTGCAGGAATTCCCGCCGGCAACCGATCTAAGCATCCGAATCAAGAGTCTTTTTCACTGTTTAATCAAATCCTCCACTCCTCGGTCATGAACAGCTATAGCCCATCACAGGTTTTAACCTTCACGCCACCAAACTTGGTATCCCCTCCGCCGCAGGCGTATAATGAACCCATTACAACGTTAAGCCGTGCGAAAAGAGGAATGATCATGGAACGCTGTCTGTTCATCCACGGATTTACCGGGGGCATTTTTGAAATCGAGCCTCTGTCGGAATATTTAAAACAGCATCATTATCTAACCCATACGTTCACGCTAAAAGGGCACACCGGCCGTAAGGCCGATATGCGGCGGGCCACCCGGGAGGACTGGTACGGGCAGGCCGGGAGCGAGCTGGGGCAGTTGGCGGAGAGCGGGCAGGGGGTGCATGTTATTGGCTTTTCGATGGGGGCGCTAATCGCTTCCCGTCTGGCCGTCCGCTACAAAAGTCTCGTCAAATCGCTGACCCTGCTCGCCGCGCCGGTCTTCCCGCTGAATCCGGGGGAGATTGTGAAGACGCTGGGGAGCCCTGCGATGCTGAAAAATTATGTGAGCAAGTTCGGCTCGACGCCGATCCATGCCAACCGCGAATTTAACCGGATCGTCCGTGAGAGCTTTGACCTGTTCCCGCAGATCGAGGCGCCGACGCTCATTGTGCAGGGAACGAGAGATCATCTCGTCAAAACCAAGAGCGCGGCCTATTTGGAGCGGAATATCGGCTCTTCGGGCAAGGAAATCCTGCTGGTCGAGCGCAGCGGGCATATGCTGTGCTACTGCGAGGAGAAAGAGAGGGTTCTGGACAAGGTTCACCGGTTCATCCAAGGTGCTTCTTCCATGTAACATCCGGTTTACCTGCATTTTTCCTATACGCGCCCGAGACCGCGTCAAGCCTTTCCCATTTGGGAAGGGCTTTTTTCACTCTATAAATAGCAAAAATATGGTAAAATCATCACTATCATTTCCAATTTATTGAAAAGGTGGCTGCTATGCGAAAAATCTGGTGCTTGTTAAGCGTAACGTTCCTTTCCCTGGCGATCCTTGCGGGCTGCAATTCATCAACGGCTGTTGACGAGGCTGTTCAGGCCGCAGAGAAGTACAAACAGGCCGAGTACGTAGTCAAGGCGTCCGAAGATATCTTGTCCGAAGCATCAATCCGGCAGCGAAATGAACAGATGAAGCCCTTTTTAACGGATGATTTTTATCAAAAGGCGGTCGACACCCGGTACACACTATTGCCTTTGCAAGCTGCACATAATCAGAACCTTTCCTTTAAACCGGCGAACCTAAAGTTCAATCCGGAAGAACACAAACAAGATACAGTCGAGCTGAATTATACATTGGACCTTGTGTTGTCGGACCTTGAAGGCAAGGAAAGGAAACGCGTTCCTTTGGATGGGCTACTGACCCTTGTTAACGTGAACGGGCAATGGCTCATACAGGGCGACCGATTTGATGCCCCGGCGTTTGAGAAGCTAATCATGGAAAAATAAGCCGCCAATTATTCGAAATTCAGCCTACTACCCGTCTTTCCCGATTCTTCCCGAAATGGGAAGGATTCTCCCGGCCTTTCCCAGAATGGGAAAGGTTTTTTTAGTGCGGCCTTATGTTTCAGGCATTTGAGTTTGGCACGGAAATTGCATCTTTAATATAAGCGAAGGCCAATTTAATCCGGGGGTGGGGCGCCTGACGGGAAGCAGAGATTCCATCAAGAAACGGCAGCAGGGACTATTAAAGAATCGGGAGGGATTCACCTTGACCATTCCAAAAGAATTGTTGAGCGGGATGTACCGAAAAATGCAGAGCATTCGCAAGTTCGAAAAGACAGCGTCGGTCTTTTTCGCGGAAGGCAAGATTCCGGGCTTTGTGCATTTATATATCGGGGAAGAAGCGATTGCTGTCGGCGCCTGCGCGAACTTGAGGGACGACGATTACATTACCAGCACCCACCGGGGACACGGGCATATCGTTGCCAAAGGCGGCAATCTGAAGTATATGATGGCGGAACTGTTCGGCAAAGAAACGGGCTACTGTAAAGGAAAAGGGGGCTCCATGCACATCGCAGATGCGGAACTGGGCATTCTTGGCGCCAACGGCATTGTCGGGGCCGGGCATCTGATCGCGACGGGTGCGGCCTGGAGCGCGAAGTACAGAGGAACCGATCAAGTGAGCGTATGTTTTTTTGGAGACGCTTCCACGAACCAAAGCACCTTCCATGAGGCGATGAACCTGGCCAGCATATGGAAGCTTCCGGTGATTTTCGTCTGCGAGAACAATTTGTACGGCATCTCCGTCAGCCAGGCGAGACACCAGAATATACAGGATATTTCGGAGCGGGCCGTCGGCTACGGCATGCCTTCGCTCTCGGCGGACGGCAACGATGTGCTTACGGTCTATGAGAAGGTGGGCGAAGCGGTGAGCCGGGCGCGCGCGGGCGGCGGGCCGACTTTGCTGGAGTTTAAGACGTACCGGCATCATGGCCATTTTGAAGGCGACGCTGGCGCTTACCGGCCCAAGGAGGAGGTCGAGGCCTGGCTGCAAAAGGACCCGCTTCCAAGGTTCGAAAGCTATTTGCTGGACAACGGCGTCCTGACGGAGGAGGAGCTTGAGACGATCCGGCAGGAGATCGATCAGGAGATCCGGGAAGCGCTGGAGTTCGCTGATGCAAGCCCGTATCCGGCTCCGGAGTCTTCCGTGCGGGATATTTACTCCGATTTGATTGAGGAGGCGCGAATCAGATGAGAAAAATTACTTACGGCGAGGGCATCCGCGAAGCATTGCGGGAGAAAATGCTGGAGAACAAGAACGTCGTTTTGCTGGGCGAGGATGTCGGTCCTTACGGCGGCACCTTCGGCGTCACGAAAGGGCTGTGGGAGCAGTTCGGCGAAGAGCGGGTGCGGGACACCCCGATATCGGAAGGAGTGATTGTCGGCGCTTCGGTGGGAGCGGCAGCGACGGGTCTGAAACCGGTGGCGGAGCTGATGTTCATTGATTTTCTCACCTTTGGCATGGATGGGTTGGTGAACCAGGCGGCCAAGATGCGCTACATGTTCGGCGGCAAAATCTCCGTGCCGCTCGTGCTGCGGCTTCCTGCAGGCGGCGGCATCAGCGCCGGAGCACAGCACTCCGGTTCCCTTGAGGCGTGGGTGACGCATGTGCCCGGACTTAAAGTGGTATACCCGTCCAATGCACAGGACGCGTGGGGTCTTATGCTGACCGCGATCGACGACGACAACCCGGTAGTGTACATCGAGAGCAAGGTGCTGTACTCGCAAAAGAGCGAAGTGCCGGACAAGGTCGATCCGATTCCTTTCGGCTCCGCCCGAATTGCGCGGGAAGGCGCCGATGTCTCGATTATTACCTATGGCAAGCAGGTGCATGACGCGCTCAAGGCGGCGGCTGCGCTCGCCAAAGACGGCATCGAGGCCGAGGTGATAGACCTCCGGTCGCTCTATCCGCTGGATAAAGCGACGATCTTCGGGTCGGTCGCGAAGACGCACCGGGCGCTTGTCGTTACGGAGGAAGTGAAGCGCGGCGGCTATGGCGGCGAGCTGTCGGCGCTGATTTCGGAGCAGTGCTTTGACGAGCTGGACGCCCCCGTTGTGCGGATCGGCGCGCTGGATACGCCGGTCCCGTACTCCCAGGTGCTGGAGTCGCTGGTGCTGCCGAGCGCAGAGGATATTGTCAAGGGCGTCAAAGAGATGTTCTAAATCATGGAGGTGCGTCATGGCTGAATTGGTCGTACTGCCCAAGCTGGGCCTTACAATGACGGAAGGAACCGTCTCCAATTGGCGGAAGTCCAAGGGAGACCGCGTCGAGCAGGGAGACATTCTGTTCGATGTGGAGACCGATAAAATATCCAATGAAATCGAAGCCAAAACCGGCGGCGTGCTGAGGGAGATTCTGGTCGAGGAAGGGACGGTGGAGGTCTTTCATCCGCTGGCGATTATAGCGGACGCGGATGAGGATATATCCGCGCTGCTTCCGGCAGGGGCTTCCGGAAATCCGCCGGAAGGAGAAGCGGCGTCTCCAAGGTCCGTGGCATCCGGCCTTGGCAGTTCCGGGGCGAAAGCCGTAGCCGCCGAGGAAGAAGCCGCCCAGGACGAACCGGCCGCGCCCGGCGGGCGGATCAAGGCCTCGCCGCTGGCCCGGCGAACGGCGAAGGAGCTGGACGTCGAGCTGGCTTCGGTAAGAGGCACGGGGCCGCAGGGCCGGATAACGGACGGCGACGTGCGGCGGCATGCCGAGAGCGGCAAGCAAGGTTCGCCCAAGGTCCGGATTTCTCCGGCCGCTGCGAAGGAAGCGGCGGCGCTTGGCATAAATCCCGCCGACATTCACAAGGACGGCCGAATCATGAAGGAGGATGTCCGGTCTTACGCCGCTGGAACAGAAGCGGTTCCAGTCGGGCCGAATCAAGTCCCGGGGTCTGTCTCCGGGACCGTATCTCCCGAAGCGGCTGCCGTAAGTTCGAACGCTAGTTTGCAGGAACAGGCTGTGTCGCGGGTTCCGATGAGCGCGATGCGCCGGGTCATCGCCAAACGGATGCGCGAGAGCGTCGATATTTCGCCCGCCGTCACTTACAACATGCGGGTGGACACCTCTGCATTGGCCGCTCTCAGACAACAGCTGCGGGATTCGCGGAAGATCACTTACACCGACCTGATGATCGCGATCGCCGCGAAAGCGCTGCAGGAGCATCCGCTGCTTAACTGCTCCATTGAAGGAAATGATTTGGTGCTTCACAAATCGGTTCATATCGGCGTGGCCGTGGGGCTGGAGGGCGGCCTGGTCGTCCCCGTAGTCCGCAACGCCCATCGGAAAGGACTGGGTGAAATTTCGGATGAAGTGCGCTCCCTTGCCTCAGCCGCGAGAGACAATGCCTTGACCCCGGCCGACATGACCGGAGGCACTTTTACCATAACCAATCTCGGGATGTACGGCATGGAGTCGTTTTCCCCGATTATCAATCAGCCCGAAGTGGCGATTCTGGGCGTAAATGCGATCGTGGATACGCCGGTCGCCGTGGGCGGCGAAGTCGTTGTCAAGCCGCTGATGAATCTCAGTCTGACTGCGGATCACCGGGCGGTGGACGGCGCGGTCGCGGCCCAGTTTATGCAGCGAATCAAGGCGTACGCCGAGAATCCGGCGCTGCTGCTGCTGTGAAAGGAGAACAAAGGATGAAGGTAGTCGTGCTTGGAGGAGGTCCCGGCGGCTATGTCGCCGCTATAAGGGCCGCTCAATTGGGAGCGGAAGTGACGCTGATCGAGAAAAAAGCTTTAGGCGGAACCTGCCTGAATGTCGGCTGCATTCCGACCAAAGTGCTGCTGCATACGACAGAGTTCTACACGGCGCTGAAGCGCGAATCGGCCGAGATCGGCCTGGAGGTCCCGCAGATTGCGGTGGACTGGAAGCGGCTGCAGAAGCGCAAGGACAAGATGATCCGCATAAACGCGGGCGGAATCGACGCCCTGCTTAAGAAGAACAAAGTGACGAAAATCATCGGCACCGGCAGGTTTACCGGCGTTCACGAGCTGGAAGTGAGCAAGGAAGACGGAAGCCTGCAGACGATCGGCTTTGACCGGGCCATCGTCGCCACCGGATCGGAGCCGTCGCGGGTTCCGATTCCCGGGACGGAGCTCTCCGCAGTCATCACGAGCGACGAGGCTTTGTCGCTGCCGGAGGTGCCGGGCAGCCTCTGCATTATCGGCGGCGGGGTCATCGGCTGCGAGTTCGCCAGTATTTACAGCAGCCTCGGCTGCAAGGTGACGATCATCGAGATGCTGCCGGAGCTGATCGCCGTGATGGACCGTGACATCGTCCGCTGCCTGCGGAAGGAATTCTCCACCGCAGGCGTCGATGTCCATACGGACACCCGGGTGGAGCGCATTGAGCAAACACCGAAGGGGCTGTCCATAACGGCGGTTACGCCTTCCGGCCCGATTACCGTCACAGCGGAGAAGGTGCTGTTGTCCATCGGCCGCCGTCCGAAGACGTCGGGACTCGGCCTTGAGATCCTTGGCGTCTCCATCAACAAGGGCGCCATCGAAGTCGACGGCAGCATGCGGACGGCGGTGCCATCCATTTACGCCATCGGCGACTGCGTCGGCGGAGTCATGCTTGCGCATGTCGCCTCGGCGGAAGGCGTCGTTGCGGCTGAGCACATCATGGGCGAGCCATCACCGGTCGACTTCCGGACCGTGCCGTCCTGTGTGTATACGAGACCGGAGCTGGCCTCGGTCGGACTGACCGAAGACGAAGCCCGGAAGCAGGGACGGGATGTGAAGACGGGGATCTTCCCGCTTCAGGCCAACGGCAAATCGATGATCATGGGCGAAACGAACGGGCTGGTCAAGTATGTAACCGATGAGCGGACCGGCGAGATTCTCGGGCTGCACATCGCCGGTCCGAGAGCGACGGATATGATCGCACAAGGCGCGCTGGCGCTTCGGCTGGAAGCGTCGCTGGATGAGATCGAAACGACGGTGCATGCGCATCCGACCGTTTCCGAAGCGCTGCTGGAAGCGGCCCTTGCCGTGAATCACCGCGCGATTCATTCGCATTAGGCAGGACGTTCCCCCTCTGCCGCGGGTACGGATAAGATGAATGAACCCGATGGGCGTTTCCCGTTATGGGAAAATGTCATTAGAAGTTCATCTTATCCGTTTTTTTGCCGTTATCAATCTAGGAACGGGCACTTATAATAAAGGTAGAATATTGTAAGCGCATACAATAATAACGGCTGCAGGATATGTATGTCCGGCCGAAGGAGCGGACAGAGGGGGAACAGGGAATGATCGGATTTCCGAATACGACGAGCAGATGGGAAGCTTTTATCGAGAGCGGGCGAATTCCCGAAGGAACGCGTCCGGAAATCGCGGCTTCCTGGAATAGATGCCGGGAGGCAGGAGTCAACCCGCTGCAGGGACGGGGGGTGCAGGTGTCCGCGGAAGAGCTTGGGCAGCGGCTCGAAACGAAGCGGCTGCTGGTCTCCGTGGCCCAGCCGATGATGAACAGCATCTACCAGGTGATCAAGGATACGGTTTACGCTATCGTGCTGACGGACCAGGACGGCGTGCTGCTCCGCACGATACTTAACAAGGAAATTGAGCCGGAGTGCGCGAAAGTGAATTTTATCGAGGGGGCCAGGTGGGATGAAGCCAGCGTCGGCACCAACGCCGTCGGAACCGCGCTGACGGGCGGCCTGCCGATACAGGTGGTCGGGGACGAGCATTTCTGCGAATCGCATCACGCCTGGACCTGCTCGGCGGCGCCGATTCACGACAGCTCCGGGCGGGTCATTGGCTGCCTCGATCTTTCCGGCAAAGCGGAGGATGTGCATCCCCATACCTTTGGCATTGTCGTTTCCGCCGTCAAGAGCATCGAAGAACAATTGAATGTACTGGAGACGAACCAGCTGATGAACGCCGTGTTTCAATCGATGCAGGACGGGCTGCTTGTGATCGACACAGAGTACCGCATCCGGTCGTTCAATGAGCGGCTGGCTTCCATTTTTATGCTGGAGATGGATGAGATTCGGGAGATGGACATCAAGGAGCTGCTGCGGGAGGTTGATCTGGACGGCGTGTTCCGGAACAGGACCCGTATCGGGTATGCGGATTGTACGCTAACGGTGAAAGGGAAGAAGATTGACTGCATGGTCAATATTTGTCCTTACACGCTGGATGAACGGGTGATCGGGGCGTCGCTCACCATTCGGGAAGCGGTACAGGTGCGCAAGGAGGTTAATCAGCTCGCGGGGTTCAAGGCCAATTACCGGTTTGAGGACATTGTCACGCAGCATCCCTATATGCAGGAGCAGATCGATTTTGCCCGAAAAATCGCCAGAACGAACTGCACGGTTCTGATCGAAGGGGAGAGCGGCACAGGCAAAGAGCTGTTCGCCCAGTCCATCCATAACGCCAGCGCGCGGGCGGACGGACCGTTTATCGCCATTAACTGCGCGGCGCTGCCCAAGGAGCTGGTGGAAAGCGAATTGTTCGGCTATGAAAAAGGTTCGTTTACAGGCGCCCTGCGCGAAGGCAACCCCGGCAAGTTCGAACTGGCCAGCGGTGGGACGATATTTCTCGACGAAATTGGCGAGCTGTCTCTTGAAGTTCAGGCCAAACTCCTTCGGGTGCTGGATAACCACAAGGTCCGGCGGATCGGCGGCAAGCATGAGCGGCTGCTGGATGTCCGGGTCATCGCGGCTACCAACCGAGATCTGCTGGAGGAAGTTGCGCAGAAGGCATACCGGGGCGACCTGTATTACCGGCTGAATGTCATCAATCTCAAGCTGCCCCCGCTGCGGGAGCGACCGGAGGATATACCGCCGCTTGCCCGGCTCTTCCTGCGCAAATGCAACCAGGAAAATCCCGGACCGGCCAAACGGTTTGGCGCCGGATTTCTGGAGAAATTGAAGGAGCGCCGGTGGAGCGGGAATGCGCGCGAGCTGCAAAATGCCGTCCAGCGGGCCTATTATTTATGCGCCGGGGACTGCATTACGGAGCGGGAAGCGCCTCCGGTCAGCCGGAGTGACAGCGGGCTTCGGGACTCTACATGGGCGCCTCTTCAGGCATCCGCGCCGGAGGCCCTTCCCGCGGTCAAGAGCATGCGGCAGGCCGAGCTTGAGAGCATCCGCCGCGCTCTGGCCGCAAGCGGCGGCAATGTGGTGGAGGCCGCCCGGCTGCTGCGAATTGGCAAATCGACCTTGTACCGCAAGCTGACGGAATACGGAATTGGCAGAAAGGATATCTGAACCGAGAGAAAGAGCCGCTGGTTCTGCTCAGCGGCTCTTCTTGTTCTTTTTCAGCGCTATTCTTTCGGTATTCTCCCACTGCTTCAGCAGCGGGTAAGGATCGAAGGCCCACTCCGTAAGACCGCGATCCTTGTAGATGCCGTAGTGCAGATGGGGCGGGAATTTCCCCTGCGTCCCCGGCTTGCCGTACCCGGAGCTGCCGGCCCAGCCGAGCTGCTGGCCGGGGATGACGATATCGCCGGCGGACAGCGATTTGTCGAAGCCGGACAAATGGGCGTAATAATGGTAGCGGTTCTCAATGTCGCGGATGCCGATCCGCCAGCCGCCATAGCGGTTCCAGCCTTTGGTCTCCACAACGCCGTAGCAGGTGCTCCGCACGGTGACGCCGTGGGGCGTGAACAGGTCGGTGCCTTCATGTATGCGCGCGCCGCCCCAGCTTCGCCCGCTGCCCCAGGTGCTCCGGTAGGAGTATGTGCTGCCCAGCGGGAGCGGAAAAGCGCTCCCCGAAAGGTCTAGCCGGCCAAAGTGCCGATACAGCTTGGAGAATTGGTCGATGCGCTGGGAAGCGCGGCCGTTGTGGTAATACTCCCAGACGGCGATGTTGAAGTCGCTGGCGGAGTTTCCGTATTTGGCGAGATAGGCAGCCATACTGTAAAGAACGTCAATGTCGTTTCGGAGATCGGCTTTGCCGTCTCCCGAGCCGTCGCGTCCGAATCCGTCAAAGAAGGAAATGGACGAGGGAGAGGTATCCTCCTGATCCGGATTCAGCGGACCGCACCAAATCGGCTCGGGAACCGAAATTCCAATGAGACGTTGAGGCCCGTCGGTCATTGATTTTCCTTTTTTGGCAAGGGTTCGTTCATATTGGTCGATGGCCGCCAGGCGGTACCAGGGAATATTGGTGGTTGCGCTCAATTGGTCGTATAGGTGCTGGCGGGCGGCAAGAGTATCTCCGGCAGCGGCTTCGGACCGGACCGCAATACGGTTTCCCTGATGAGACAATCCTTTGTTCCCGGGTTGCGGATTAAGGGCGGTTCCAGCGGTTGCGCCGCCGGAGCTTCCCCATAGGGCGGCCGCAGCGGACAGGGAGATCAGCGCCCGCTGCGTTCTTGTTCGTAGGAACGGCAAGGTTTACAAGCCTCCTTTTTACGGATATAAGGGCGATTACAGCAGCAGCTTTTCCTTTAGATTGAACCAAATCGCATTTTTTATCCATGAGGAACGAAAAGAAGCCGGGGTCTCACTAACGGTTCGGCTTTGCTTTTGTCACCCTTCTTTCACAAAAGCAGGCAATTCCGGATGGCGCATGCTATAATGAAAGGCAGTAACTTTACATTTTCACATTCAGTCGGAGAGGGGTTTGCTACCATGAAGAATAGAGATGCTAAACAACCCAAGCCGGATTGGATTCGTATTAAGCTGACAACCGGCGATAATTATCAGGATATTAAAGGCATGATGCGCTCCAAAACTTTACATACCGTCTGTGAAGAGGCGCGTTGCCCGAATATTTATGAATGCTGGGCGAACCGGACGGCAACTTTTATGATTCTGGGCGACATTTGCACCCGCGCCTGCCGCTTCTGCGCAGTCAACACCGGGATGCCTACCGAACTGGATCTTCAGGAGCCGGAACGGGTGGCTGAAGCCGCGGAGAACATGAACCTGCGCCACTGCGTTGTAACCAGTGTGGCGCGCGACGATCTGAAGGACGGAGGCGCAAGTATTTTTGCCGGGACGGTCGCCGCTATTCGCAAACGTCTGCCGCTGTGCAGCGTGGAGGTGCTGATTCCCGATTTCCTCGGGGACCGGGACAGCCTTAAGATTGTGATGGACAGTAAGCCCGATATTCTGAACCATAATATCGAGACAGTCGAGCGTATGTCCGACCGCGTTCGCGCCAAGGCTAAATACCGCCGCTCGCTCGAACTGCTGCGCCGGGCCAAGGAAATGCAGCCGGATATTCCGACCAAGTCCAGCATCATGCTCGGAGTCGGGGAAGAGTGGGACGAAATCCTGCAGGCGATGGACGATTTGCGCGAGGTCGACTGCGACATCCTGACGCTGGGGCAATATCTGCAGCCGTCCCCGCAGCATCTGGATGTTGTGAAATATTATCCGCCGGAGGATTTCCAGCGGCTGAAGGAAGAAGGATTGAAGCGCGGCTTCAGTCACGTGGAATCGGGACCTCTCGTCCGCAGCTCCTATCATGCGCATGAGCAGGTTCAATCGGCTGAAAAAGCCCGCGAAGGGCGGCCGGTAACGAACTGACCCCGTGACATATATTTTTTTGTGAAAGGCAGGCGAGTCTTGCTTGATCGTTATTGGCGGCAAATGTTACGAGCTTATGGTGAACCATAAGGAGGGCTGGAATCCGGAGGGCTTCCGTGGAAGATACAGCGAGGTGCTCGACCGCTATGATTATATTGTCGGCGATTGGGGCTACAGCCAGCTGCGCCTGAAAGGCTTTTATCGGGATAATCATCCGAAGGCGAACCGGGATACGGTCATTTCGGGTCTGATCGACTACATTAATGAATATTGCAACTTCGGCTGCGCCTATTTTGTCCTCCGCAAGATGAAGGATGCTCCGAAGGACCCGGACGCCAAAGATATTCTGGTCAAGGAGCCTGGCGAAGCTTCAAAGGAGATTCCGGACAAAGGACCGGTCTCCCAGACGGCCGCTGCCAGAGAGGAAGGCATTCCGCAGATTTCCTCAAGAAAGTTTCAGGCGGAATCGGCCGTTTCCAAAGAGGTGCCGTCCAGAGAATATACTTCCAAAGACAGACCCGCCAAGGATCGCGGAAGAGACAACCGGAACAGGGATTACCAGAGCAGAAAAGGCCCTCGCGAGAACCAGTCCCGGGATCATCAAGGCCGGGGCAACCACCCGAAGGGTAATCCGTCCCGGGAGAATCAGGGCCGCGAAGCCCAGGGCAGAGCCTCCCAGCAAAGACCGCCGCAAGGTCCTTCGGGACCGTCGTAACGTTCTTTGAAACGTTGTTAGCAGCCGGGATGACGATAAAAGGTGCCGCAAGGCGTTCGTTCCATGAACGCTTTGCGGCACCTTTATTGTTTTAGCATAAGTTCAGTGGCGTAAATTGCTGCTCCTAAGGCTTTATAGTAATCGTCAGGCGGTTCTGGGCCTGATTAAAGCTCCAGATTACCGCTGGGAATTTTTTCGTAAAGGTGTTGAGTGCGATAAACGTTTCTCCGTTCCGGGAGAGCGCCTCTTGAGAGGAGACGCTGAAGCCGAAGGTCTTGCCGGACCCTGCGGCGACGATGACTTTCTTGTTCTTGGCATCCCAGGTCAAAGTGCCATTAACAAGCGCCGTCAGCACACGGGAGGAAGCGTACACGCGGCCTCCCTGCTTCACCAGACCGACATTTCCGGAAAAAGCGGAACCGTTCACGTCGAGAATATGGTTGTCGCCCGCGGCTTCGATCGATTTCATGCCCGCAAGCCGAAGCGCGGTGATAATCTGCGCGGCGTCGTCTTTAACCTCGATATCCGGGGTCAGGCCGATATGGTTGAAATCGACTTTATCCGGAGTCAGATACCTTTCCGTTGTCAGCTTCAGCAGGCCGCCGTCCGACAGCTCCACCAGGCTTTGAATCCGGGCCTTTCCGTACGATTTGGTACCGACTATCGTGGCCAGATCATTGTCGTGCAGCGCTCCGGTCAGCGCTTCGGAGGCGCTGGCGGTATATTCATTCGTCAGGATAATGACAGGCACATCGATTTTGGACCCGTTCGTGATGGTTACCGGGGTAAGAACGCCCGAATTGTCTGCCGTGTACATCATAATCCCTTTGTCGATAAACTGGGATGCGATATTATAAGCCGTATCCATATATCCGCCGCCATTGTTGCGGAGATCGAGAACCATGGACTTCATTCCCGAAGCTCGCATTTTCTGGAGCACGGCCGCAAATTCTTCATCGGAATCCTCCGTGAAGCCGTTCAGCTCGATATAGGCGATTTGGGGGCCTATGATTTTGCCGGTAACCGACGGATATTCGATTTCTCCCCGCTTCACGGAGTAGGTCTTGGAAACGCCGCCGCGCTGGATGAGCAGCGTCACCTTGGTGCCCGCCTTACCGCTCAGGGTGTCGCTTTCGAGCTCACTGATTTTCACGCCGTTGATCTTCAGAATGGTGTCACCGCGTTTCAGTCCGGCGCTTTCGGCAGGCGATCCGGGCATGATCTGCTCGATATAAAGTTCGTTGCCCGAGTAGACCAACTGGACACCGATGCCGACATAATCCAGAGCCAGCTGACTTTGCAGCTCCTTGCTCTCGACTTTGCTGAAATACTGGGTATAGGGGTCGTTCAGCGACTCCACCATGCCGTCGATCGCGGCGCGGATCAAAGCGTCCTTGTCGGCTCCGGTCAGGTTGTAATCTTCGATATACTGCATGACCTCATAGATTAAATCGGTATCCGGGGCAGCCTGGCCGGATGCCTGCGCGCTGTCCGCTGCCATTGCTGCAGGAGACAGAACCAGCGACAGGGCCAGACAGGTGCCGGCCGCCGCCGCTGTTAACTTTTTAAATGTCATTTTATAACGTCCTTTACGGATTATTTGGTCCGCCTGCCTTTGTATTGGAGACGGTAAAGCTGCTGCTGATTAATAAAGTGCCGTCTATCCGAATTTCCCGTCATTTTCGTTTATGTAATCGTTCCAGGGCCGGTAAACCCCTCTCCGGTAAGTGCAGAGGTCTGCTGAGGCCCCGCCGCTTCATTGTCTTTTAGATCGGAATATCCCATTTTCTGCATGTTTTTATGTAACCTCTTGTAAAATAGCCTCATTATACCATTTGGTCTCTTTCTATGTCTATCGGCATAACACGGTCGTTCTGATAGATTGCAGGCAAAAAGAAGCCCTGCGTCAACAGCCGGGGTGGCTGCCGCACAGGCTCGTTTCAGGTCTATGCGCGTGCGATTGCCGCAGGCTGCTTATACAAGGAATGCCGAACGTACCCGGCTCCAGAATGGAAACGGACGGTAACGGGCGAAGCTGATCTTTTTCTCCGACACCTGGCACCGGATGGAAATCAGATCGTCGATAGGATGGTTGATGTGATCCAGCGTCAGCATCAGCTTTTGTTCTCTGCAGGAAAAAATGTCGCAGTGGTGATGCTTGGGCAGTACCAGCGGGGAACCCATCGTGCGGAACACCCGATTGTTGATTGATGCGATCTCGGAAATCTGAAGAGCCTCGATGGAAGGGTGGATCATTGCGCCTCCGAGGCTTTTGTTATAGGCCGTGCTTCCCGAGGGCGTCGAAATGCAGATTCCGTCCCCGCGGAACATCTCGAACGTCTCGTCGTTGATGTCGATCTGAAGAACAACCGTGCCGTCCACCCCTTTCAGCGTGGCCTCATTCAGGGCGATATGGGAAGAGGTTCCTGATTTCCTGTGGATCTCCAGCTCCAGCAGCGGATATTTAACGATCTTCGGCTTATGCGGATGATGGTCTCCGTTTCCGGACATATAATCGACGAGGGCGGGCAGTTCATCGGCCTGCCAGTCCGCATAGAAGCCGAGATGGCCCGTATGAACGCCGACGAAAGCCAGCTCGGGAATCCGGTCAATGAAGGTATGGAAGGCGTGAAGCATTGTGCCGTCTCCGCCTATGGAAACGACGATTTCGGGTGACTCGGCGTCGAGCTGCAGCCCCCGCTCCTTCGCAAGCTTGTGAAATTGTTCGCTGAGATCAATGGACAGTTGATCGCCGCGGTCCAGGACATAATATCTCAAGGTGAATAGACTCCTTTGTTAGGTTCTGTCATACACCGATCATAATCAATCTGAGTCCGGAACACAATGTTTGGCGGATCAAAAGGATAAAGCGCCCATGAAGCAGCGGCCGCTCTGCCCGGTTCGGCAAGGGAGGCTATCACAGGAGGGGAGCGGCCCGGGCGGCGGCGGCCCTTTCTAAAGGTCCCGCAAATTCAGCTCCGGGGGCGGCTTCCGCGCGGACGCAGAAGCCGCAGAACCCTGCCGGTGGCAGCCGTTGCAAGCGACAGCAGCAGAGTGCCGGCGAGCAGGAGGGGAAGGAGCGCGAATCCTGCGGCGGGCGGATACAGTCCGGGAACGGGCGTCCACGGGAAAGCCAGCGCCGGGGATGCCTCCATCATCGGCCGCCAGAGAAGTAGCGTAAATCCGGCCGCCAGGAAGGCATGCAGGAAGCGGGCGGTCATGAACGGCAGATAGCGAAGCCCGGTGCCGTTCCATATGCTCGCGACCTGAGCGTGCACGGACAGGCCTCCCCAGGAGAGAATGAAGGCGGCCGCGGCGGCTTTGAAAGGGAGCGCGGCCGCCGCGGTTCCGGAGGCCTTGGCGCCAAGCGTAACCTCGAAGAAGCCGCTGGTAATCGCCTCGTTCAGCCCGGCGGGGAAACGGAAGAGCGATAAGAGTCCTCCCGTCAGCGAGATGAGGAAGGACATCACTCCGGCCCGGTTCAGCAGCTCCATCAGCACTGTGAAGAATACAACCAGGCCGCCTACGACAATAATAAGGTGCAGAGAGGATTGTACCGCCTCCTTCAGAAGCTCTCCAAATGAACGCCCGTCGCGGCGGCGGGCCTCGGCCATGGAGGCGAGGGCGGCGCGAATCCCCCCCGCTTTGGAGGGCGGCGGCGTGGCCGAGCGGGAGGCTGTCCGTTCCGCCACGGACCTGGGCGTGGCCGCGGCGTCCGCCTCTTCCTTGCGCCCGTGAAAGGACATCAGCAGTCCGACGAGCAGGCCGCTGCCGTAATGGGCGATTGCCAGGCAGGGACCCAAAGCGGCATTCTGAAAGAAGCCGACCGATACGGCGCCCAGCAGAAAGATCGGGTCCGAGGACGTCGTGAAGGCCACAAGCCTTTCGCCCTCCACCCGGGTTAGCAGATTCTGCTCCCGGAGCTTGGCCGTCAGGCGGGCGCCTACCGGGTAGCCGGACACATAGCCCATCGCCATTACAAAGCCGCCGCTTCCGGGGATACGGAACAGCGGGCGCATCAGCGGATCAAGCAGAGCGCCGAACAGGTGGACGACTCCGAAGCCAAGCATGAGCTCGGAGATGACAAAGAAGGGAAAGAGCGACGGAAACAGCACATCCCACCAGATGGCCAGCCCGCGCAGCGCGGCGCTAAGGGCGGCTTCGGGATGAAGCAGCAGAAGCAGCATGCAGCCGGCGAGCACCAGCGCCAGAAACGGCCCCTTTAACTTGTTCAAGGTCATAATTTACGCCTCCCGGTCTATGGTAAGATATGCGGTACTAGGGACAAACATCCCAAAAAAATATAGGAAAGCGGTTACAAACGGGAGTGCATTTTCGCTTTATTTATGGTAATATAAAAATTAATTAAAGCACCCTTTCGAAAACTTCAAAATTCAGGGATGGAGTGATGATGATGAGCGTAGTTGCCGGCGTTCTCGTTTGCGCCTTTGTTTATGTCATCCGGGCCTCCCTCGTCTCTCCCGGCGATGAGGATTGGCGGACCTATTAATATGCTGCAGACGCTAAACATTTGTTTAGCGTCTTTTTTGGCTTTTTTAGCGTCTTTTTTCACTTATTAGGGGGAATATTACTCATAGGCACCTTTTCACAGAACAATATCTCCGAACGGGTCTTGTTTACTGTGTAAGGGTTTTTTGTCATAAGTAAAATTTAGTGCGAAAGATGTCGAATGACCCCTAATTTGTTATAATCAATAGGCCGATATAATTAAAAACGGCGGAAAGTTGGTTACTTCAATGAATCCGAATGAAAGCATATATGAAAATCTTGGGGGAGCCGAAGGACTGCGCAGGCTGGTGGAAGTGTTTTATGGCAAAGTGCAGGCCCACCCGCGGCTTGGTCCTCTTTTTCCGGCCGATATTTCTCCCGTTATGGATAAGCAGTACCGCTTCCTGACCCAATTCTTCGGCGGCCCGCCGCTGTATTCCGAGGTGCACGGACACCCCATGATGAGAGCGAGGCATATGCATGTGCCGATTACGGAGAACCGGGCAGAAGAGTGGCTGGCCTGCATGGGAGAGGCGCTGGAGGAAACCGGCGTAGAGGAGCCGCTTCGGACTTTTGTACTACAGCGGCTGGCAGGTCCGGCCCGCCACTTCGTCAACATGCCCCCCGCAGCAGAATAAGCGTGACGGACGAGAAAGGAATGAGGCATATGACCTATTTGGAGCCTTTGTATACGATCAAAGTAGTGTGCTGCAACTGTGAACATGAATTTGAAACGTCCAGAGTGCGTCCGAGCCTGAAGAGGGCTTTTCGCCGGGATGCCGATTTCTGCGCCTACTACAAGGAAGAGAATCCGGATTACTATGTTGTCCGGGTATGTCCCTCGTGCGGCTTCGCCTCTACGGAGAACTCCGTGTCCAGGCTGGCCGATTGGCAGCGGAAGGCGATTAACGAGCGGATCAGCAGCCGGTGGCAGCCCCGGGATTTCGGAGGCAAGCGCAGCTGGGCGGAAGCAATGGAGACCTATAAGCTGGCGCTTCTCTGCGCGCAGTTCATTCACGACAAAGAGCGCATCGTCGCAAGCCTTCTACACCATATTGCCTGGCTCTACCGTTATCAAGGCGATAACGGGCAGGAGCAGCGCTTTCTCCAGTATTCGCTGGAGTCCTATATCCATGTGTTTGAACAGGACGGAGTTGGCGGGAATGATGCGCGGCTGATGTTCCTGATCGGCGAGATCTACCGGCGGATCGGCCAGTTCTCCGAGGCCGTCAAATGGTTCTCCCGTCTGATCAACGACCGGCGGATTATGGATGCTTCGATGATTCGAGCAGCGCGCGAGCAGTGGTCGGTCCTCCGCGAGCAGATGCTCGGGGAAGAGAGCGGTCCGGCTGCGGGAACGACTCTGACGGGGGCGTAACGGGGAACCTGCTTGGTTATCACCATAAAAAAGAGGCGGTGCTTTAGCGCACCGCCCGGTCGAACAACAAATAATCGCCGTCGCTGTCCACGACGACGGGCCTTTCGCTGCAGCACGGGAAGACAAGCAGTTTCTTCTTGCCTTCCCGGACACTCTGCAGCTCTTTTGGTTTCATGGGGAGAAGCACGTTCTCCGTATGGCAGAATGGACAGGACTGGACGTACACATCGCCCAATATGATTTCATAAGGCCAGGCGTGGCTGAATGGAATCATGCTTTGTCCTTGCCTTCACCGCCGTCTTCCGCGTTACCGTCTTCCGTATTTTTTTTGGATAGCTCGGCTATTTTTTGCAATAAAATATGCTGGGGCATATGCATCAAGTGTTCAAGGGGCACACCCAGCTGCTTGGAGAGCGTCAAGGCCGTTTCCGGCGAAATTTGAAGTGGCCGCATGGTTTAAATCCTCCTGTCCTTTTGAAAATGAAATGGGCATTTGGCAGCACCCGGATTCGAACGCTTAGGTGTACAAGCTGTAGACGAGTTGAAGCATTCCCGTCTTTGGATTACGATGAATAAGCAGGAGCTCCGGATCTCTGCGCAATGCTTAAAGGTAAGGTGTGTTATTCACTTTACCATGGGATGCGGCAGATGACAAAGCAATGTTGCATGAACAGTTCCGGGGAATGGATCATTTGTAAAGGAATGGTGATAGAAGATGAAACAGCCGTTGTCTTTAACCTGGGAACTCGATTCTCTCTTTCCGGGAGGATCGTCTTCTCCCGAGTTTGAACGCTTCTTAAGCGATCTGGAAAAGGATATCGGCACGCTTGCGGACAAGGTAAGAGCCGTGCAGGCTCCGGCCGATCTGGAGTCGACCCGGTCGCTTGACGGTGTGATCGATCTGCTGCAGAGCTGTACCGCGCGGCTGGTTCAGGCATCGGAGTTCGCGGGATGCCTTGGCGCGCAGAACCAGCAGGATAAAGGAGCCGTCCGTCTCTCGGGCACCGTGGCCGGGCTCAGCGCCCGGTTTCAGGGCGTAACGTCGGAATTCGAGAATGTACTGCGCCAGACCGGTGACGAGGTATGGGGAGAATGGATGGCCCGGCCCGAAATCGCTCCGCTGTCGTTCGTGCTGAGTGAAAGCCGGGACCTGGCCCGCGAGAAAATGAGCCCTGAGCTCGAGAGCCTGGCGCTTGAACTCGCGGTGGACGGCTATCACGGCTGGAGCGAGCACTATGAGACGATCGTCAGCTCAATTGCCATCCCCTACTCCGACGAGGATGGAGAGAAGAAGCTGTCGGCGGGCCAAGCCTTCAACAAGCTGCATGTCAATGACAATAAGGCGCGCAAGGAAATGTTCGCCAAATGGGAGCAGGCGTGGGAAGGCGTCGCCGATTACGCCGCCGACACGCTGAACCATCTTGCAGGCTTCCGCCTGAAGCTGTATGAGCGCCGGGGATGGGACGATGTGCTGAAGGAGCCGCTCAGCATCAACCGCATGACCCGCGAATCGCTGGACGCCATGTGGGATGTCATCGTCAAGAGCAAGCCGGTCCTCATCTCGTACCTGGAGCGCAAGGCCAAGCTGCTGGGACTTGAATCGCTCAGCTGGGAGGACGTGGAAGCCCCGCTGGCGAAATCCTCGGGCAAGATTCCTTACGACCGGGCGGCGGAAGAAATCGTCACCCAGTTCCGCAAGTTCAGCCCAAAGCTCGCGGAATTCGCCGAGCGCGCGTTCGACAGCGATTGGATCGAGGTCGAGGACCGGCCGGGTAAGCGTCCCGGCGGCTTCTGTGTCTCGTTCCCGCTGATAAATGAATCCCGGATCTTTATGACGTACAGCGGCACGCCTTCCAATGTCGCCACGCTGGCGCATGAGCTGGGCCACGCCTACCACTCCTTCCTGCTGGATGACCAGCCGGTGCTGAATCAGAACTACGCCATGAACGTAGCTGAAACGGCCTCAACCTTCGCCGAGGTAATCGTATCGGACGCCCAGGTCAAGGCGGCGGACAGCGATGAAGAGAAGCTGGCGCTGCTGGAGGAGAAGATTCAGAACAGCGTCGCCTTTTTTATGAACATCCATGCCCGCTTCCTGTTCGAGACAAGGTTCTATGAGAAGCGCAAAGGGGGACTGGTCAGCGCCGAGGAGATTTCCGCGCTTATGGTGGAGGCGCAGAAGGAAGCGTTCGGCGGAGTGCTGTCCGGCTACCATCCGCATTTCTGGGCGTCGAAGCTGCATTTCTATATTACCGACGTGCCGTTCTACAATTTCCCGTACACAGTCGGCTATATGTTCAGCACGGGGCTATACCGCCTTGCTCTGCAGGAAGGGCCGTCCTTCGCGGATAAGTACGATGCGCTGCTGCGGGATACCGGCGTCATGACGCTTGAGGATCTGGTGCGCAAGCACCTGGGCGTCGATCTGACCCGGCCGGACTTCTGGCAGGGAGCCGCCGATCTGATTCTTGAAGACATTTCTGCCTTCCTGGAGATGACGAAGCATTTAGCTTGACTTCAGATTTACGCAAAAGTTAGTAAGATTTGAGGAAAAAAAGCACATTCGGTTGCGTTTTTACTGTGCGAATATGAACGACCCTTGCGATGCGTAGCATTGTGGGGGTCGTTTTTCATGGATATTTGTCGAAAACAATCGATTATAAGCAAGGAAGATGAAAGAAAACGTTGAAAAATGCGCATTTATAGGGATAATAACCCAATTATGTTGATAATTGTTGTACGGTTCGGTCCGATATCCTATAATGAGTCCTAAGCCTTAGGCAGTAAGGCTGTATGTATAAAGAGGAGGAAAGATATGCTTAAGACGGAACAATTGTCTTTGGCGAGGCAGATGGATCTGGTGTTTAAAGAGCTTCAGGAGGAATTGTCGGGATTGTCTTCCGGGACCGTATTTGTACAAATACGAAATAATGTCATTGGCAAATTCGGTATCCGCCATAATCCTCTATCCGGACGCAGCGGCACATTCACCGACAAGGGGGAGGGGCTTACCGCCGGGCAGCTGTCCTCGTTTCGCCTGATGGCGCTGGAAAGTCTGAAATTCAAACGGCGGTGGACGCATGGCGAAATCAGCTATGAATTTGCCGTAAGGCAGGGAGTTGTAATGGTCGACGCCGTAATGGAATCCAATTACAACATGGCTAATCTGATGATCCGCTATCCCCGGAACACGCAGGCCGAGACTGATCATTATTGCGGATAACTTCGCTGTTCATTCATACTTGTATTTGAAAAAGCCCCCGCTTCAGCGAAGCGGGAGGCTGACTAGCTGTTCGGCTGGCCTATTCGGACCGGCTGAATAAAAACGATGGACTATGCATTACACACGACCGGAGAGTTGTTGCTCTGCCAGTTGTACAAGACGTTTGGTGATATACCCTCCCAGAGAACCGGTTTCGCGGGAAGTGTAGTTACCATAGTAACCGTCTTGAGGAATAGTTACTCCAAGCTCTTGCGCCGCTTCAAGTTTCAGTTGTTGCAGCGCAGCGGTTGCTTGAGGAACGACCAGGTTGTTGGAACGGCTGCTGCGACCTTGGTTTTGACCTACTTGACCCATGTGTGTCACCTCCTTCGTCCTTGGTAGAGATAGTATGAGCGCGAAGGCGGGAATTCATGCATGATAAAGAAAGGTTCAAAGGCTGGGAATAAGTGTATAAAAAGACGGCGAATTCACGCGTCAGCTGCGGATTTTTCCTTGGAAACGCCGCGTCCTTACCAAGCTAATACCGGCTGCGGAATACAGCAAGAGGGCAACCCGGTTTGTAGCGGCGGATTGCCCTCTTGGCGCTGCTTGCGGTATTTGTAATACCACGATTATTTCATTCTTTGGGATATATGATTTCAATTGTGGTTTTTAGTTCGAGACTCTTGCCGGGAGAAAGCGTCAGCAGTCCGGTGAATTCCGGGTCCCGGGAAACGTTGGGCGCGTCCGGAAGCCATGTGTACGGCTCGGCGCAGAGATACTGGTCGGCAGGTCCTTTCGTATAAACGACCCAATGACGGAAATAGTTCCCGTCGCCGCTGTATCGAAGTCCGTAGCCGTCGTCACGAAGCAGCAGTGCCTGAACGGGGGTCTTCGCGCCGATCCGCAAAGCGGTGTCGAAATTGGTCCCCTGCAGGTTCATGCCTTCATTCAGGGCTTCGAGCGGGCCGAGCGGAAGCACCTTTCCGCTGGGCAGAAGCTGGTCATTCAGCTCGTAGATGCTCTCTACGGGCAACTTCAGACTCCACCGCTGCGGCTCTCCGTCAATCATGAACCAGGTGTGATAGCCGATCCCGAAAGGGATGCTCCGTCCGTTGCCGAGATGGGTCACCTTCAGGGTCTGATACAGAACCGCATCCTGCAGCCGGAAGGTCATTTCGAATTGAAGCGGAGCCGGCAGCTGCTGCATCCAGTGGGGATCGTCCGTCGTCTTGAATTCGGTGGTTACCGCGCAGCCCTCATCGTCTTCCTCAATATCGCTGACGCACCAGGACTGTGTCCGGTGCAGGCCGTGAATATGATTGTCGCCGGCGGTGTTGCGGTCAAATTGGTAATGTGCGCCTTCAAATTCGAATTGTCCCTTGGAGATTCGTCCTGGCGGAATCAGGAGCGGAATGCCAAAATGATAGGGCTTCTGCATATAGAAATCCAGATCCGCCTCTTCCGGCCGGCGCAGAACCTCCCGCCCTTCCTTTCGGTCCCACAGGGAGATTACGTTGTTGCCGAGACGCGGCAGCAGCGTGACTTCCAAATCGCGGCTGTGCAAAATGTAAGTGTCATAACCGCACCATTGCCCTTTGGTCACCTGTTTCATGATCCATGCTCCTTTTTTCGTACGCTTGATTCGAAAATATAGATGTGAACACGATATCCTTATCATAACAGATTTATGTTCGCGCGGTTAAAGAATTCGTTATTTCGCTAAACACTCATTTGACAAACCTGCTCTCCGGGCTCTATGATGAACTCAGTTAACGATGTTGTCAATGCGATGACGGGGATAAGTAGGCGGGAGTGGCAGGTCATCAGAAAGCCGGTGGGTGATGCGAACCGGAGAATGCCTCCCGGATGAATGGACCCCTGAGCGCCGCGATCGAACGGGAGAATTCTCCCTGGTAGACCGGCCGGTTCTTCCCCGTTACAGGAAGTCTTAAGGCGGTTTGCAGCATTTCATGACGCTTCCAGGCGGTAAGCGCAACAGAAAGGCTGCAGCGGCAAATAAGGGTGGCACCACGGTCTCACGTCCCTTGGGAGTGAGGCTTTTTTGCGTTTTTTTTAGGCCAATCATCATGAATTTGAATCGGAGGAGATATACTATGAAAAAAGTTCTGTCCGGCATACAGCCCAGCGGCTCGCTGACGCTCGGCAACTATATCGGCGCGATGAAAAATTTCGTCAAGCTTCAGGAAGAGCACCAGTGTTATTTTATGGTGGTAGACCTGCATGCCGTCACCGTACCGCAGGAACCGGCCAGCCTGCGTGAGCAATCCGAAGCAGTAGCCGCGCTGTTCATCGCGGCGGGCATCGATCCCGCCCGGTCCAATGTGTACCTGCAGTCCCATGTGCCCCAGCACGCCGAACTGGGCTGGCTTATGACGACGCTCACTGCGATGGGCGAACTGGAACGGATGACGCAGTTTAAAGACAAATCCTCGGGCAAGGACACCGTGGGCGCGGGATTGTTCGTATACCCGGCGCTGATGGCCGCCGATATTCTGGTGTACAACGCGGATCTCGTTCCGGTGGGCGAAGACCAGAAGCAGCATCTGGAGCTTACCCGCGATCTGGCGGGGCGTTTCAACCACCGCTACGGCGAGTTCTTCACCATTCCGGAGCCGTATATTCCGAAGGTTGGCGCACGGATCATGTCGCTAGATGACGGGCGGAAGAAAATGAGCAAGAGCAACCCGAACGCAGGCAGCTACATCGCCCTGCTCGATTCCCCGGATGTCATCCGCAAAAAAATCAGCCGGGCGACTACGGACTCCGGACGGGAAATCGTATACGACCCGGCCAACAAGCCGGAGGTCAGCAATCTGATGAGCATTTATTCGGAATGCTCCGGGCTGTCGCTTGCGGAAATCACCGAACGCTATGAAGGACAGATGTACGGCGGCTTCAAAAAGGATCTGGCTGAAGTCGTCGTGGCGACGCTGGAGCCGATTCAGGAGCGCTACCGCGAGATCCGCAGCTCCGGCGCCATTACCGACATCCTCGCGTCGGGAGCCGAGCGCGCCCGGGCCGTGGCGTCGGTAACGCTGGCCGGGGTCAAGGATCGGATGGGGTTCCTGCCGGCGCGTTAAGCCCGTTGGCCTCTTCTGAACCCCGGCATTCTCCCTGCCTTTATAGTCTGCGCTCTTAGCAGCGTACGCTTGTCATTCCCTTTCGCTGCGGGCTTTGATGATGAATCCCCAGCCGATATTGAGCATGCATAAGGCGCCCAACAGGAGCGCCATCCACAGCCGGTAGCTGAGGGCGATGGAGGCTGCGGCGAGGAGCAGGATCGAAGAAAGCGCGAACCATAGCGAGAGCCCTTTACTCATGGAATGCCTCCGTTTCGAGGCAGGCCTTTCGAAGCCCGAACGGGCTTGGATCAAGGCGGCTGCCCAATAATAGAATATTCTATAATGAAATAAGGTCGGTTGACACTAAAAATCCCGGAGCGCCATGAAAGGCTTCGGGATTTTTTTATATGGATAAGTTTGACGCTTATTTATACTTTCATCGACCCGGGCTCAATGGCGAACCGTTCGTCCAGCTTCTCGCTGCTGAGCCAGCCCACATAAGTCTGAAGCGGGTGATATTGGTGATCCATGACAAGCACGGCGACAAACGGAAATTGCTTGCGGTGCAAATAACGGACGTCTCCCCAGCGTACAATATAACCCGAAGACAATTCCTCCACCTCGGCGACGGCATAGGAAGTAAAGTACAGAAATGCCTGGATATCCGGGTGGGACTTGGAGTGTTCCACGGCCGGATGCCGGGAGTTGACCGCGTGCTTAAACCACTCCAGACGTCCGTAATTGAGCTGGCCGACATAGTAGTCGCCTTCCTTCTTGGCCTTGACGACATTCCAGCGCCTTGGCTTGATCGTGGGGATGACGATATATTTGTCGCTGGGGTCATGCTTGATGTCTTTGAGCTTGATGCTTCGGGTGATCCGGGCATGCGCCACGATTCTCCAGATGTAGTACAGGACGATGATGATGTACAGTGTGACGAACAAGGGAGCTGGCGGGATCAGGCCTGTAACCCACAGCGCGATAGCCGCTACGTGAGTACCGAAAATAAAGGGATCGAAAATATGGATAATGTTCCAGGCAATCCAGCGTTCCGTGATCGGCCGGGCCGCTTGGGTGCCGTACGTGTTGAATAAATCGCTAAACACGTGAATGGCAACGGCGATAAAGCTCCAGAGGGCAAGATGACCGACGGAGCGCGCATCGTTCAGTCCGAAAATCGGACTAAGCACCATTGTGATAAGCCCGGGCCACAGAAGCAAAAAGGGAAGGGAGTGAGTGATTCCCCTGTGATTTCGGATATAAACCGCATTGCTCTTCAACCGAAGAGCGGTGTCGGCATCCGGGGCCTGAGAGCCGATAACGGTGGCCAGCATGACGGCTCCCGCCAGCATCGGCTGCGAGGAGACGGCGGGATCGACGAAGGAGAGCCCCGCGAGTCCAAAACCCATAACGAAGTGTGTAGCGGTATCCATAGCGCAGTTCTCCTTTGTACGGAAGTTCTCTATTAATAACTACCCATTTTAACTCCTTAATATTTATGTTCAACTGAAATATTTTCCGTCACGCAATTGTCAAATTGATGAACATCTTGGTCAATGATTGTCAAAGTATTTTGCCGTTTGTTATGATAAAGTTAACAGCGGAAGGTTAATATTCGTCAGTATAAACTACGAAACAGGCTTGCAAGTACGTTCCGTCTTAAAGGCGGAGCATTAAGGAGGAACTCATATACGTGGATAATCAATGGAGATATCAAGCCTCTTCCGAATCCGCGGCCATGTCCGCCAAACTCCCCCCTGAAGCCGAACGCGCCACATGGCGCGATTTCATTACGGTAACCAAACCGGGCATTATCCGGTCGAATCTGATCGCCGCGTTCGCGGGCTTCTGGCTGGCCTCCGGTTGGGACGTCCATTACGGTAAACTGATCCTGACCCTCATCGGCACGATGCTTGTGATGGCTTCGGCCTGTGTGTTCAACAACTACTTCGACCGCGATTTGGATATGAAAATGGAACGGACCAAGAAGCGGGGTCTGCCAACCGGCCGCTTGAAGCCGAATACGGTTCTGGTCTACGCTGCAGGGCTCGGAATCGCCGGACTCGTCTCGCTGTTCGTTTTTTCCGGAGTATTGGCGGGTCTGTTGGGAATCGTCGGCATGTTCGTCTATGTTGTAGTATATACCCTTTGGCTGAAGCGGACCTCCACCTGGAGCACCTCGGTCGGCGCCATTTCCGGCGCAATGCCGCCGGTGATCGGTTATGTTGCCGTAACGGGCAGGGTCGATCTTGGCGCCTGGCTGCTGTTCGCAATGCTGTTCCTGTGGCAGCCCCCACATTTCTGGGCGCTTGGCATCCGCCGCAAGGAAGAGTACCGCGCCGCCGGATTTCCGCTGCTTCCGGTCGTGAAAGGCACGCGGCGCACCAAGCTGCAGATGATTCCCTATGTTGCGTTGCTCGTTCCGGTTTCGGTGTACATGTATGTGTACCATTACGCCGGCATTTTTTATTTGATTGTTTCCGCTGGACTCTCCGTCACCTGGCTTTATCTGACGCTGAAAGGCCTCTGGGCAAAGGATGATGACGCCTGGGCGAAGCAGAACTTCTTTTTCTCCATTAATTATTTGACGCTCAGCCTGATCGCTATGGTGCTCAATACGATTAACGGATAACGAAGGGAGAAGATCATGCGCATCCTCTTACGGTACAAATGGACTTGGCTGATGCTGCTGCTCGCGCTGGCCATGGCGGCCTATCTGGCCGCAAGCTCCTGGTCTTCCCGAACGGGGAAGCTCCCGGTTATCGGGGAAGTGCATGACTTCTCCCTTGAAAATGTAAACGGTGACACGGTGACGCTGTCGGATACGGAGGGCAAGGTGCGGCTGGTCTATTTCTTTTTTACCCAGTGTCCGGATGTATGCCCCGTTACGACCTTTACCCTGTCGCAGACTCAGAAATTGCTGATCAAGGACGGCAGCTTTGGCAAAGATGCGGCCTTTCTCTCCATCTCATTCGACCCGCAGAACGATACGCGCGAAGCGATCAAGACGTATGCCGACCGTTTCCATGCGAACTATGACGGCTGGTACTTTCTGCGCGGAGATCAGGAGAAGGTGCGGAATCTGGCGGCCGATTCGTTCAAAATCCTGATCGCAGGGAACAGCAAGGACAATTTCGCCCACGCGAACCTGATCGGGCTGGTGGACCGGGAGAACCGGCTGCGCGCCTTGTACAATGCCGGCGACACGGACCAGGTGACCCCGGAATTTCTGGCGGATGCGGTGAACAAGCTCGCCCGCGAGTAACGCTTTGGATTTGTAAGCTTTGTTTGGAAACGCGCCTTTTTCGTTTTTCCCTTGTGCCGACATGGAGGGGAGGAGCGGAAAAAGGCGTTTTTTGTGGAAATAAGGACTCGGGCTGCTTCAGTAGGGCAGCGGCTCGGGATAGATAATGAATTCTTCCAGCCCCGCCTTTTCAAGCTGCGCAATATTGTATTCATCGGGCGTGCCTTCGACTCCGGCGTAACCGCGGCGGGTGTAGATATGCTCGGCGTCGGGAAAAGCTTCGCGCAGGACGCCGCGTATTTTTTTGCCGGAGCTGTCGTTGTCCATATAAAGGTAGACTTCATTATCTCCAACTTGTTTGCGCAGGGCCTCCAGCTTGAGCGTATTGAGCGTGCCGTTGGTGCACAGAATGTCGATCTCGGGCTTCAGCAGACGCCTTAACCGGCTGCGGTCATTCTTTCCTTCGACAATGATGGTAATGGACATGATGGCGGCGTCACCTCCGGCGGATAATGGAAGCGCGGCATGACGGCTGCCGGGCCTTTAACTATATATTACCTAAGGTTTGTCACTTTTAACAGAAGCGGCCGCAGGATTGTAGTCATTCCCCGGGAAATGTCGCATCATCCGCCGGAATCTGCCGCGAATTTTATCTCGCAGCTTGAAACCCGTACATGGACAGTAAAAAAATCATCCGGAGCCTGACGGCTGTCCGGATGATTTCGTGGAATATGCGCTATAGAGAGCAGAGTCCGTGTCTTATAGCCAGCATGTTTTGAGGATGATGACGAGCAGAACGTAGAGGACCAGAATAACGCCGGTAGAAGTCGGACACACCGGAGCGGTTTGAACCGGAGCCACAACGGGTTTAGGGCAGCAGGGATTCGTCATTGTAAATCAACTCTCTTTCGCAGTGGATTCTTGACTACGATGTATTATATGTCGATTTATCTACCGGGTTTGTGTCCCTGCCCATTTAACGACGGACGGCAAGACTCGACTTTAGGGAGGCGGCTGTACTGCGTATAGATCAAATCGCCGGACCTTCCCAATCGGGACGGTAGGCGGACAGCTTGCCTGATCCTGGAAGCGGGATAATCAGCAGGGCGAGCATCACCAGAACGAAGGCGATGAAGTAAGGCGAAACGAACCCCCGAAGCTGTCCGGCCGCGACAGGGCCGGCGAAGGCCCCGAGGGAAGTGGCGATGGACTGCAGCGAGAAGATTCGCCCCATACGCCCGGGTCCGCCGATGCTGATGAATAGCGAGGCTAAGGCCGGGAACAGCACGCCCTTTGCGGTGCCCATCAGAAACAGAATGACCGCCGGAGGGATTCCGGGGACGGCGGCAAGGCCGAAGAAGCAGAGCGCCATGCCAAGCAGCGCCGCGCCGATCCGCCATAGAGCGGGCAGGCGGTTCATAAACAGCATGCTCAACGTGACGAGCGCGCCGAGACTGAGCAGCGAAAGCAAAATTCCCGTTGAAAGAATGCCCTTGTTTCCGTTTGCTGCCTGCGACAAGGGGAGCTCAAAGAACAGTACGCCCTGTGCGGCTGCAATGAAGAAAGGCAGCAGGAGAAAGCGCAAGGGAACCAGCTTCGTTGAAGCGGCTTCCGGCGAAATCAGCGCTTTGGCGTGCCCGTCTTCCGCCGCTGCGCTTACCGCCTTCGCCGGCTGGTTCCTTGCAGCCCTTGGCACACTGAAGAACGCCATTACGCCGGTAGCGATCAGCAGCCAGCCCAGGCTCAGGAACGTGCCTGAGAAGCCGGCTTTGGCTACGATGAAAGCGCCGGCTGCCGGTGAAAGGACGGAAGCGAGCGTATGCACGATCCCCTGCCCGGACATGTACTTCCCCTGCTTCTCCGAATCGCTTGACAGCGAGGCGAGCAGCGACATGCAGGCGGGGGAGAGGAACGCGAGCGCAAAGCCGCTCGCCGCCCGGAGAAGCAGCAGATGCCACGGCAGACGGGCATACGCCTGGAACAGCAGGATTACGCCCGCGGCGATCAGGCTGTAGACGATATAGCGGCGGCTGCCCTTCCGGTCGATCAGCACGCCGGCCAGCAGATTGCCGGGGAGATGCGTAAGCGAATACATGCCCATCATCCAGCCGATAAAGGCAGGACCGGCGCCCAGCGAGATGGCGAAGGGGGTCAGAACGGGATACTGCGCATGCAGATCAAAGTAGGCCAGAAACAAGAACAGATAGAGCCAGAGTGCGGTCTTCAAGCGGCTGTGCACCTCCATGAGCCGTCCCAGGCTTGCCAGGTCAGGGCGGACAGAAATGAAAAATGAAGAGACACCTTCCCGGAAGGTGTGGACAATCGCTACTTGTACTTTACGTGAGGGCGGGACGGCATATGCTGGTTTTTTAAAATATAAGATCCGCGAGGAGCGGTTTAAATCAAGAAATCTGGAGATGGGCAGCGGCCGGAAGTCCAAACGTTTCTCGTAGTTACGACTGATATCTGATGGGAAAATCTTAAGTTCAACTTATATAGACCGATTTGTGAAATATGCGGAATGATCATGTATAATAATCAATATCCGTGGCAATTGCGCTTAAGCGAAACCGTACAGAGCGGAGCCCGGGGCAAATAGGTACAGGAGCGTGTTGCAGGATTGATGGATACTCAGGTGTGGTCGCAATTTATTAGAGAAAATTGGCTCGTGATCGTTATCGGGCTTGTGCTGCTGTTCGCTGTTGTCAATTTGGTCAAAACGGTGCTGAAATGGGCGATCGCCATTGTCATTGTCGCAGGGCTGCTCATCTACAGCGGCGTTACCATAGATCAGATCGGAAATGCCGTGAATAAGGTCAAGGAGGGAACGGTCGACACGCTGAAGACCGAAGCCCAGAGTGTAATGCTGAAGGAAGCGAAGGATGCTGTCTACACCGCGAATGAAGACGGAACCTTTACGATTACGACGCCCAATATCGAGGTGAAGGGCAAGGCCGGCGAGGATAAGGTGAGCGTAACCTTCCGCGGCGTCAGCCTCGGTCAGTGGAGCGTGAACGATACGCTGCGCAGCTTCATCAATGAAGCGCGGAAAGCGCAGGGAACGGGTCAATAAAGGGATTAAGAACGATCGGTACCGGATTAATCATAGCCGCAGCTAAATACAAGACAGGTGTTAGAGCAGGAGGGAAGACATGTTGAACGAATGGCTGCAGAGCCTGCGCGATGCCAATATCATCACGCTATTATTGCTGGTTGTTGCCGCCTTTTCGTTGATTCAGGGCTGGTTCCGGGGATTTTCCCTGTCCGCGGGCAGGTTGTTCGGGCTGCTCGGCTCGGGCATTGCGACGATTGCGGCGTTGGTTCTCTCCGCGCTGGCCGCGGCGTATTTCTCGCCGTACGTTCAAACGTGGGCGGCTGAAACAACCGCGCCCGCAGGAGAGCTGAAGCAGTGGCAGCAGCTTTATTACACTGCCGTGTCGGCGCTTGCGGGACTTCCGCTGCTGCGGTTCCTGTTCCTGCTGATCCTGGGCTACAGCCTCATTCGGATCATCCTGGGGCTGCTGGTCCCGCTGCTGCCATTTCCCCGGAGCCGGCGGCCCGGTCTGCCTGGCCGGAGAATTTCGGCAGCAAGCCGCCTCGGCGGTGCGGGCATCGGACTGTTCATCGGCGCCGTCCGCTGCCTCCTGATCATCATCGCGCTGTATGTCTGGACCGGACTGAGTCCAAGCAGCGGGTTGTCCCGCTACGTGGAAGAGTCGCCGGTGTACCGGCAGGGCGTCGAATCCGTGATCAAGCCCGTGGCCGGTACCACGGTGCAGGACCATCTGCCGGTGCTGACCAAGGCGGTCGCCGACGAGATGAACGAAATTCTCCGGCGCAAATACGAAATCATCGACCGGGATGTACCCAAGGATATTGCCGGAGCGGCGGAGGACATCGCGGGGAACGCGAAGAACGACGAGGAGAAAGCCCGGCTGCTCTACGATTGGGTCGGCAGCAGAATTTCCTACGATTATGCCAAAGCCGAGAACTATGAGCAGAATCGGATATGGAAAGAACAGACGCCGCAGGATACCTTCAATACCAGGCTTGGCGTATGCATCGACTATGCCCGGCTGTATGCCATGATGGCCCGATCGCAGGGCCTTGATGTGCGGGTGGTGACCGGCCGCGGCTATGACGGTCAGGGCGGATACGGGCCGCATGCCTGGAACGAGGTGTATATCGCCGAGCGGAAGGCGTGGATTCCTCTGGACTCCACATGGGCCAAGAGCGGAAACTGGTTCAATCCGCCGGATTTTGACTCCACCCATATGAAGGAAAGTGTGCTTTAAGGCATTTATTTTAATTATTTTAATCATAAAGGAGAGAACAAAGTGAGCCTTTTTCGCAAGCAGGGCTCGACCTCGGACGAGACCAACGGCAAAAGCACCCTGGCGCTGCGGATCAATGTATTCTTTTTCAGCACCTTTATCATCTTTTGCGTCATTATTATCCGTCTTGCCGTGCTGCAATTTGTGGAAGGACCGACGCTGACCGAAGTGGAGACGAACCGGGATACGAAAGATGTGCCGCTGGCCGCCATGCGGGGTTCGATCCTCGCCGCTGGAGGCGAGAAGATCGCCTACTCGACACCCGTTCAGTCGTTGTACATTACACTGACCAAGGAGTACACCGCCAAAAAGACGGACAAGGATACCGGCAAAACGGATTTTACTCCGGAAGCCAAGGCGAAGGCCGACAAGTTGGCGGCTGACCTGGTGGATAAGTTCAATCGGCTGGGCGATCCAGGCGAGCAGAAGATGACGGTGGAAGAGGTCAAGGATTCATTCGATCTGGAGTTCAGAAAATACAACGGCTATACGCCCCGCCGGATAAAAGTGGGACTTTCTTCCAGGGAAGTCGCTTATTTTATGGAGCACAAGGATGAATATCCCGGCCTGGAAGTTGTAGAAGAGAACGTGCGGCATTACGACAAGGATAAGGTGGCCGTTCAGAGTGTCGGGTATATCAAGCTGTTCAAGAATTCCAACAGTCTTCCCATTTACCAGAACGTTCTAAACGCGATGAAAAAGGATCCGACAGCGGGCCTCACTTATAAAGACGATGAATTCGTCGGCTTCGACGGTCTTGAGCTTCAGTACCAGCGCGAGCTTCGCGGGCAGAACGGATATCAGGAGATTTCCATCAATCCGCAGAACATGGCGGAAAAAGTCGAGAAGGTCGTTCCTCCAATAAAGGGCAATGACATCTGGATGACAATCAACAAAAATGTGCAGCTCAAGACCCAGCAGGCAATAACGGACCAGATCAAATGGCTGCATACGCACCCGGTTCAGGGCAAAACGCATCCCAATGCCATAACGGGCTACGCGGTCGCGATGGAGGTCGACACCGGAAATATCGTGGCCATGGCGAGCATGCCGGATTATGATACGAATGCGTGGACTGACGGAAGTATTTCGAAAATCCTGGACATCACCAACTATCAGAATGGCACGATAACTCCTTTTTCGTCCGGGAGATCGGGCAATAATTTTGAATCGACCGTTCTGATGGGCTCCACCGTCAAGCCGTTAAGCGTATTGATTGGGCTAAACGAGGGACTCTTCACGACCTCCACTTGGTACACGGATAGGGGGATTACTTCCTTCGGTAAGGCAGGCCATGAAACCAAGGTTCGGAACGCCTCCGGCCACGTCTATGGAGGAATGGACCCCGCCTTGGCTATTGAGCATTCCTCCAACGTTTTTATGGTTGATATGGTTGGTAAGAGACTGTATGACAAATATGCCTCCAAAGGCATCGAAGTATGGGACAAATATATGAAGGAGTTTGGACTGGGCGTGTCGACTGGAGTTGATCTGCCCAATGAGTTTCTGGGAAGAATCAACTATACGAATCTAAAGGCGGCAGGCAGTGCCCAGGCAGCTTTGGTTTACGCCTCTTTTGGTCAACAGGGAGCTTACACCACGCTGCAGCTTGCCCAATATGCTTCTACCCTGGCCAATAAGGGTGAGCGGATCAAACCGCATCTTGTCAGCAAAATTACGGATCCCTCGGGTAAAGTGGTCACGACGTTTGGACGTGAGGTACTGAATACCGTCAAAATGGACGATGCTTACTGGAACGAGGTTAAGCGGGGGATGAACAGTGACGTCAGCGCGTTTGACGGATTCCCTTACGACTTTGCCCGCAAGACGGGAACCTCGCAGCAGGCGGCGAGAGGTGATTTAAAAGACAACGGCGTCTTCATCGCCTACGCGCCGAGAGAGAATCCGAAGCTGGCCGTTGCCGTCGTGATCCCCGAAGGGGGCTTCGGCTCGAACAGCGCCGCGCCGGTGGCGCGGAAGATTTTTGACGCTTACGACTGGGAGTACGGGCTGGATGGTGTGCCGAAAAAGAGTCTCCAGCAGCAATCCGCGGGTCAAAGCGGCAGTCCTGACGAGAGCGGCGCAACAGGTACGAACTAAAGGAACTGACAGCAGCCTTTAATCGTATATTAAGAGAGGGGACATCTTCTTTGTATTTATACCACACAAGAAGGTGTCTTTTTCTTTGATGACAGGCCACAGAAATGTGCTGAAAAATATTCGAGGCTCAGCGGTGCTTGTGTTACAATAAATGGGTTACTTTGGAAATGGATTCCTTGGACTTTAACCTGCTTCCCGGGGATTCATAGGGTATTCTTTAATGTTATAATTAAGGAGAGAACAAAGTGAACCTTTTTCGCAATCAAATCTCGCCTTCGGACGAGACCAATGGCAAAAGCACCCTGGCGCTGCGGACCAATGTATTCTTTTTCAGCACGTTTGTTATCTTTTGCGTCATTATTATCCGTCTTGCCGTACTGCAATTTGTAGAAGGACCAACGCTGACCGAAGTGGAGACGAACCGGGATACGAAAGATGTGCCGCTGGCCGCCATGCGAGGTTCGATTCTCGCCGCCGGAGGCGAGAAGATTGCCTACTCATCCCCTGTCCAGTCACTGTACATTACGCTCACCAAGGAATACACCGCGAAGAAGACGGACAAGGATACTAAGATTACGGATTATACTCCGGAAGCGAAGACCGCTGTCGACAAGCTGGCGACGAATCTGGTGAATAAATTCAATGAACTAGGCGACAAGAGCGGGGAGAAGCTGACGGTGGAGGACGTAAAGGACTCGCTCGACCTGAAGTTCAGGAAATACAACGGCTATACACCGCGCCGGATCAAGGTGGGACTCTCCGCCAAGGAAGTCGCTTATTTTATGGAGCACAAGTATGAGTACCCGGGCCTGGAAGTCGTGGAAGAGAACGTGCGGCATTACGATAAGGATACGGTGGCTGTCCAAACGGTCGGGTATATCAAGCTGTTCAAGAATTCCAACAGTCTTCCCATGTACCAGAACGTTCTGAACGCGATGGAGAAGAAGAATTCGAACTCGGGGCTGATGTACAAAGATGAGGAATTTGTTGGCTTCGATGGCCTTGAGCGGCAGTATCAGCGGGAGCTTCGTGGGCAGAACGGTTATCAGGTTGTCTCCATCAATCCGCAGAACATGGCCGAGAAAGTTGAAAAGGTCGTTCCTCCCGTCAAGGGCAATGACATTTGGATGACGATTAATAAAAATGTGCAGCTCAAGACGGAGCAGGCGATCACTGATCAATTGAAATGGCTGCATACCCATGCCGTTCAGGGCAAGACGCATCCTGACGCTGTAACAGGCTATGCGGTGGCGATGGAAGTCGATACCGGAAATATCGTGGCCATGGCCAGCATGCCGGATTATGATACGAACGCGTGGACCAGCGGCAGTATTGATACTCCAACCTACAATAAAATTAAAGATTATTATCAGAATGGTACGATTACTCCAAATGCTTCAGGCAGATCGGGCCATAACTTTGACTCGATAGTTCTGATGGGTTCCACCGTCAAGCCGCTCAGTGTATTGCTAGGGCTAAATGAAGGCCTCTTTGGAACATCAGACAAGTACACGGATACAGGGATTGCTTATTTTGGCAGAGCCGGCCATGAGACCAGCGTTCGAAACGCATCCGGCCACGTTTTAGGTAGAATGGATCCGTCTGAGGCCATAGCACAATCGTCTAACGTTTTTATGGTGGAAATGGTAGGCAAGAGATTATTAAAGAAATATGGTTCCAAAGGCATTGACGTATGGGATAAATATATGAAGGAGTTTGGCCTTGGTGTCTATACGGAAGTAGACCTCCCCGGAGAACGCAGGGGGAAAATCAACTACACCAAAATTAAAGCTGCGGGCAGCGTCCAGGCAGCGCTGGTCTATGCCTCGTTCGGCCAGCAGGGCGGATATACGGCGCTGCAGCTTGCCCAGTATGCGTCAACATTGGCCAATAAGGGTGAGCGGATCAAGCCGAATCTGGTCAGCAAAATCACGGATTCGAGTGGCAATGTGGTCAAAACGTTCGGCCGGACGGTATTAAATACCGTTAAAATCAACGATGCGTTTTGGAACGAAGTTAAGCGGGGCATGAACAGTAAAGTCAGCGCGTTTGACGGCTTCCCTTACGATTTTGCCCGTAAGACGGGAACCTCGCAGCAGGATTATTACGATAAGAATGGCAAACACACGGTCGACAACGGTGTCTTCATCGCCTACGCTCCGCGTGAGCATCCGAAGCTGGCCGTTGCGGTCGTGATCCCCGAAGGGGGTTTCGGCTCGAACAGCGCCGCGCCGGTCGCGCGGAAGATTTTTGACGCTTACGACTGGGAGTACGGGCTGAATGGTGTGCCGAAGAAGAGTCTCCAGCAGAATCAACCGGTTAATATAAACCAATAAAACAGAAAATGGAGGGGTGGCAATGACTGCCAAATACCGCCTGCTTGCTTTGGATATGGATGGGACCTTACTGAATGACGAACAATTGATTACACCGGAGACGGTAAAATGGATTCACAAGGCGGTCGACGCGGGCATCCATGTGTGCTTGTCCACCGGACGCTCTTTCGACTCTGCGTATCCTTATGCCGAGCAGCTTGGACTCAAGACACCGATGGTGACGGTGAACGGCAGCGAAGTGTGGCGGGCGCCGCATGAGCTGTACCGCCGTTCACTGATGGACCCGCAGCTCGTCAAACAAATGCACGCGATCGCGGCCCAGGCCGGCATCTGGTATTGGGCGTATGCCGTCGATGGCGTGTATAACAAGGAAAGCTGGGACGGCGATATCGATGGACGGGAGTGGCTGAAGTTCGGCTATCATACGGAAGACAACGATATCCGCCATCAGGTGCTGCTGAAGCTGCAGGACATGGGCGGTCTGGAGATCACCAACTCCTCGCCTTACAATCTTGAGATCAATCCGCTCGGCGTGAATAAAGCGGCCGGAATCAAGGAAGTGTGCGGCCTGCTGGGCATCAAGATGGAAGAAGTTGTGGCGGTCGGCGACAGCTTGAACGATCTGGCGGCGATTCAGCAGGCCGGCCTTGGCGTTGCGATGGGCAATGCCCAGGATACGGTCAAGGAGGAAGCCGACGCGGTAACTTCGTCGAATAACGAGGATGGAATTGCCGAGGTGATCCGCCGTTTTATTCTGCTGGATGAAGCGGCTGCCTCCCAGCGCAAGTCCTGACCTGATGCGTAAGACCTGCTTGCCAAGGGAACGCGGACAATATAAACACAGGAGGGACCAAGCTTGACTATTCTCGGTTGGATTCTGATTATCGCACTCTTTGCCGTCGGCTTGGCCGGAGCCGTCTATCCGATTTTGCCGGGAGCCTTGGCGATTTATTTTGCCTTCTTCGTCTATGGCTGGTTCTTCGGCTTCGCGCCGTTCGGGCCATGGTTCTGGATCATCCAGACGCTGATCGTCGCCGCGCTGTTCATTGCGGACTATGTCGTGGGGGCATGGGGCGTCAAAAAATTCGGCGGTTCGCGCGCCTCCGTGATCGGCAGCACCATCGGCCTGATCGCGGGACCATTCGTGATCCCCGCGTTCGGCCTCATTATCGGGCCGCTTCTCGGAGCGTTTATCGGCGAGATGATCGCCGGATCGAATCCGGGCAAAGCGCTCAAGGTCAGTGCCGGCTCCATGCTCGGGCTGTTCAGCAGCACCGTGGTTAAAGTCGTGCTTCAAATCGTTATGGTCATCCTCTTCTTTATTTGGATCGGCCGGTATTAAATTCACTGCAAAGTAGGGGAAACAGGTTGTCGAAGAAGGATTCTTTTGTCAAAGGCACAATTATACTCGCCGCCGCCGCGCTGGTGGCGCGCGTGCTTGGCATTTTTCAGCGGGTTCCGCTTGAGCATTTGTTCGATGATGTTGGGGATGCGGCCTTTTCGCAGGCCAACAATGTGTACCTGATGCTGCTGACGCTCGCCACGGCGGGCATTCCCAGCACGCTCAGCAAAATGGTCTCAGAGCGCTACGCTCTGAACCGTCCGGATGAAGCGCGCCAGGTTTACCGGGCCGCGCTTATTTTTGGCGCCGTTGCCGGCGTGATCATCTCTGCGGTGCTGTACATAACTGCTCCGCTGTTCGCGAAGCATGCAGGCGTGCCGGAGAGCACGCTGGCGATCCGGGCGATCGCTCCCGCGCTGCTGCTGTTCCCCACCATCGCGATGATGCGCGGGTACTCGCAGGGCCGCAACAATATGATGGCCAACGGGATTTCCCAAATCGTGGAGCAGATCGCCCGCGTGATGACGGCTATTCTGCTGGCTTTCCTCCTGCTTCATCAAGGGTACGGCAACCCGGTTATGGCGGCGGGAGCCTCGTTCGGCAGCGTGTTCGGCAGTATCGGAGCTTTCGCCATCATGCTGTATGCCGCGATCAAGATGAAGCGGAGCGACAAGCAAAGCGGCATCCAGGCTTCCTCCGAAGCCAAATTGCCGCTGCTGGGGATTTATAAAGATATTTTCAGCTTATCCATCCCGATCATTTTGTCGTCCATGACGATTCAGGCCGTCTATTTCATCGACTCTTCCCTGATCGTTCCGCTGCTCAGCGGGCAGGTGGGCGTCCCTGAGGCGACCAGGCAGCTAGCCATTCTCGGCCAGAAGGCGCAGAGCATCGCGGGCATTCCGCCCGTGCTGGCGATCGCCCTCAGCACCTCGCTCATTCCGGTCATTTCGGCGGCCTACGCCCGCCGGGACGAGGAGCATCTGAAGCGGCAGATTACGCTCGCCATGCGCATCGCCATTCTGACCGGAACGCCGATCGTGCTGTCGCTTGTCGTCGCAGCCTATTCGGTGAACGGCCTGCTTTTTACAAGCCCTTCCGGCAGCGGCATGATCGCGCTGCTGACGCTGGGCACGATTTTTCAGATTACAATGACCACTTCGAACTCCATTCTGCTCGGTATGGGCAAATCGCGCATTTCCATGTTCTACGTGCTGGCGGGGATTATCGTCAAGCTGGCGGCGAGCGTGCTGCTCAGCCGGTTCATGGGCATTTACGGCATCATTATCGCTACGGCGCTCTGCTTTATTGTCATCACCGCCCTCAACTTGCGCCTGCTTCGGACCATTGTGCCGTTCGAGATCATGGGCAAGCGCTGGAGAGGGTATCTGCTGGCTGTGCTCGTATCGGGCGCCGCCGGTTACGGTCTGAACGAAGCCGGAATCAGTCTGGCTGGAATGATGCCTGCGCGGCTGGCTTATCTGATTGCATGTCTCGCAGCAGGAGCGGCGGTTGTCATTCTTTATCTCGTTATGCTGATTGTGCTGGGCGTATTAAGCGCGCAGGAACTTGCAAGCTATCCGCGTCCGGTGCGCAGGCTGCTAAGCCCGCTCATGAAGCTGCAGCCGTCGCGCATGCGGGAAAGAGAGTAGGGGCATTTGACTTCCGCTGCGCATTTTGCTTCACTTAAAGAGTAAGAAGAGATTATTGCCATATTAGAAAGGGACGGTGTAAGTAATGGACAAAATCAGCTCTGCGGCCGAATTTCAGGAGGCCATCCAATCTCCAAGACTGACCGTGGCCGTATTCAAGGCAGACTGGTGCGGAGATTGCAAATTTATCAATCCGTTTATTCCCGAGGTAGAGCGGAATTTCGCAGATAAACTGACGCTGGTTGAGGTGGACGTCGATGCGGTTGGCGATGTCAGCCAGGAACAGAATATACTCGGCATCCCCAGCTTTGTCGCTTACTCGGAGGGAAAAGAATTGGTCCGGTTCGTCAACAAGCTGCGCAAGTCGAGACAGGAAATTGAAGATTTCCTGAACCGGGCGTCCGAGGTGTACCAGACCATTCACAAGTAATGCGATTCGCCGCTTTCGCAAAGGTTCGTGCGGAGGCGGCTTTTTTTCAAATAAAAGAATGTATAAGCTGGGCGCTTATCATTTGGTCTTATATTTTTACGAGAAACGTACTTATCGGTTATAATGGAAACGCATAACTTTTTGTCGCGATAGACCCGGAAGCTATAAAATTTCATAAGACAGCGGGTGATCGGATTGACGGCGAAACAGTTGAAATGGCTTGGATACATAACCTGTCTCATTATGTTTCTCGCCCTGCTTGGCGGTGCGGTGGTCACGAAAACGGGGTCCGGACTCGAATGCGGCAATGAATGGCCGCTGTGCAACGGCAAGCTGGTACCAGCTTATACGCTCGGACAGATGATCGAATGGAGCCACCGGCTGCTGAGCGGTCTGGCGGGCCTGTTCTCACTGGCTTCAGCCGTGGCTTTCCGCCGTTATGCCCGGGACCGCCGTGATTTGCAGGCGTATGCCTTCTTGACGCTGCTTTTCGTCGTCATCCAGGCGGCCATGGGCGCTTTGGCTGTTGTCCGGCCGCAATCCGCCGCCGTGATGGCGCTGCATATGGGCTTCTCGTTGATCGCCTTCGCCAGCTCCCTGATGCTGGCTCTCGGCGCGGGAAGAAGTCCCTCTGCCGAAACGCCCGTCGGCCTTCCGCCGCTTGCCGGGGGCTTCCGCCTGCTGACCTGGGTGACCGCCGTTTATTCGTATATCGTCGTTTATATCGGCGCTTATGTGAGTCATACCGATTCGCAAGGGGGCTGCTCAGGCTGGCCATTGTGCAACGGAGAAGTGATTCCGGAGCTGTCCGGAGGAGTCGCCATTATGTTCTTTCACCGGGTCGCGGCGATGCTGCTGTTCGTTCTGGTGGCAGCGCTCGGGCATCTGGCGTTCTGGCGCTACGGCAATTACCCCGAGTTCAAGAAGCTTGGCATTGCCGCCGTTATTTTGTGCGTGCTGCAGATTTTTAGCGGAGCGGGCGTCGTGTTCACGCTGGATAACGAGCAGTGGTACCTTTTCGCAGCATTGGCACATATTGTACTGATCTCCGGTCTGTTCGGCGTGCTGTGCTATATGAGTGTACGCGTCTGGCAGCTTGGCCGGTTAAAAAATGAGGCGGCTTCAGATCAAATCAGCCGTTCTGGATAGAGTTGTTTGGAGGAGGAACAATATATTGGGATACAGCAATTTACGTCAATGGATAGAGCAACTGCGGAAGGATAAAGATCTTGCCGTTATTGAAGCGCCGGTCGATCCTTATCTGGAACTGGCGGAGATTCACCGCCGCGTCATCCAGGAAGAGGGGCCGGCGCTGTTGTTTACGAATGTAAAAGGAACTCCTTTCCCGGTAGTGACCAACCTGTTCGGGACGGTCCGCCGGGTAGATCAAGCGTTTGGCCCCCGTCCTGAGGCGCTGATGAAGTCGCTGATGGGCGCGGTGGAAACGCTGCTGCCCCCTACAGTGACTGGCGTCTGGAAGGAAAAAGGGCTGCTCTTTGACCTGCTGAAGGTTGGCATCAAGAATGTGCCGCAGGGAGACGCGCCCATCCTGAATGTCTGCCGGAGCACCGATCCCTTGAAGGGATTGCCGCGAGTCACAAGCTGGCAGGAGGATGGCGGCCCGTTCGTCACGCTGCCGCTTGTGTACACCGAAAGCCCTTCCAATCCCAAAGACCATAATCTCGGGATGTACCGGATTCAAATCTACGACGATCAAACGACAGGCGTGCACTGGCAGATTCATAAGGGCGGAGGCTTCCACCATTTTGAGGCCGAGCAGCGGAACGAAGCGCTGCCGGTATCCGTCTTCATCGGCGGTCCGCCGGCCCTGATCGCCACGGCCATCGCTCCCGTGCCGGAGCGCATGCCGGAGCTGCTGCTGGCTTCCATGGTGCTGGGCGGCCGTCTACCGATGGTCAAAGACCCGATGGGCGGCCACCGGATGCCGGCGGAGGCGGAATTTGTTATTCGCGGATTGGTTCCGCCGCATGAGCGCAGACCGGAAGGCCCGTTCGGGGACCACTACGGCTACTACTCGCTGAAGCATGACTTCCCGGTGATGAACGTGCAGCGCATGTGGCACCGCAAGGACGCCATTTATCCGGCGACCATTGTCGGCAAGCCAAGGCAGGAGGATTACTACCTCGGCGATTTCCTCCAGCGGCTGCTGTCTCCGGCTTATCCGCTCGTCATGCCGTCCGTCCGCTCCCTGTGGGCGTACTCGGAATCGGGCTCCCATACGCTGGCGTCCGCCGTCGTACGGGAGAGCTATTCCCGCGAAGCGCTCGTTTCGGCGTTCCGCATCCTGGGCGAGGGGCAGCTGTCCCTCACCAAATTCCTGATTCTGACGAACGAGCCCGTGGATCTGGCCGATTTCCCGAAGCTGCTGGAAACGGTGCTGGAGCGGTTCAATCCGGCGGTCGACTTGTTTATTTTCAACAAAACCTCGCATGATACGCTCGATTACACCGGACAGCGAATGAATCACGGCAGCAAAGGCGTCCTGATGGGCATCGGCAGCAAGGTACGCGAGCTTCCGCGAAGCTACGAGGAGGGCAACCTTCCGGGCATTCACTCGGCGCTGCCTTACTGCGGCGGCTGCCTTGTTGTTTCAGGCCCGTCCTATACGGAGGACCCGGAGCTGCCGCAGCGCCTCGTAGGCGCGCTTCGGGAGAAGAACACCTCCTGGCCGCTCGTTATTCTGGTCGACAATGCCGCCGAAACGGTGAAGACGCAAACCTCGTTCCTATGGACGGTATTCACCCGCTTCAATCCGGCGACCGATATTTTTGCCGAAGCCTCGGTTAAAAATCATCACATCGCCTACGAACTTCCGGTCGTCATTGACGCCCGCATGAAGCCGGGGTACCCGGACGAGCTGTTCCCGCGCGAGGATATCGTGGAATTGGTCGACCGCAACTGGAAGAACTATTTCCCTAAACAAGCTTTTTAATGATACATCCCGTGCCGAATGCACAAGGAGGACGGATATGCTGCGGATATTACTGGGGGAGCCTCCCCGTGAAAATACCGGCGTGCTGGCGGATGCCATGGACAAAATGGCGGAAATGGCGTCCATGCTGCGCTCGGAAATGAATGACAACGAGGATCGGGACCATGAGTACCGGAAGCTGGAAATCTGGATTCGCGGGCTGATCTCCTCGCTGGATGAGCTTGAGCAGAGCTTGTTCGCCGCTTGCTTTTTCCGCAAATCGGTGAAGGCGGGCTATATGGACGATATGTCCGTCAGCGAACAGGGGGATTACGCGCGCTATGTCTATTTTTACAAAAACGGCTTCATCCGCGTCTTCTCCCTGCTCGACAAGCTGGGAACGGTGCTGAACACCCTGTACGACCTGAATACGGTCCGGGTTAAAGCGCATTTTTCCTACTTTACCGTGCTCCGGCGGTTTCGTTCCACTAAGAAGCATAGAGAATTGTCGGGCCGGCTGGATGAGATCAAGGAATCGTACCGCGATCCGATGCAGAAGCTGCGAAATCGCCGCAACGCCGAGATTCATTATATGAACTCCGAAATGCAGGATGACTTGTGGCAGCGGCATCAGGGTCTGCACGACAAAATCCGGCTTGAGGATCTCGACGAGAATCTGGAGGATTTACGTCAGGGGATGGAAATGGTATGCAAAACCTTGGTCGAAGTCTTCACGTACAGCAACGAGCTGCTCGGCAAGAGTCTGGAAAAATCAAGAGATAGTAAACGATAACCTTTAAAAAATCTTTGACAAAGCATGTAAAAGATTTTATACTAAGGCATGAAAATTTCATATCCAATCTTATCGAGAGTGGCGGAGGGACAGGCCCGATGAAGCCCGGCAACCGATTGATGCGCGGCGTACGCATACGCCCTGAGCATCAGTGTCATGGTGCTAATTCCTACATAGCTGTGGCAGATTCACGGCTTTGTGCAGATGAGAAGGCATGGTCTTTTACAGTTAAGAGAGCCTCCCGCGGTCTGCATGGATTGTCGGGGGGCTTTTTGGATAGATTTTTGATTTGTGGTTTATGGGGCATGGGGAGGATAGAAAGTGATAGAGTTAAAAGGCTTGACCAAAGTGTACGGAAAAGGCGGCACTGCCGCCACTGCGCTCTCGGGCGTAAATCTTCACATTGAAAAAGGAGAAATCTTCGGCGTAATCGGCCACTCTGGTGCGGGCAAAAGCACCCTGATCCGCTGCATCAATCTGCTGGAGCGTCCGACGAAAGGCGAAGTGTGGGTCGACGGCACGGAGCTGACCCGGCTTGGCAAAAGCCAGCTGCAGGAGCGCCGGAGGAAGATCGGCATGATTTATCAGCATTTCAACCTGCTCTCGTCGGCGACGGTTTATGACAATATCGCCTTTCCACTCCGGCTGGTGCACACACCAAAGGCCGAGGTCGACCGGAAGGTGAATGAGCTTCTCGCACTTGTGGGCCTCACCGAACACCGGAGCAAATACCCGGCTCAGCTGTCGGGCGGGCAGAAGCAGCGGGTCGGCATCGCCCGGGCGCTGGCCAGCGATCCGGACGTGCTGCTGTGCGACGAGGCCACCTCGGCGCTTGATCCGCAGACGACCGATTCGATCCTTAGGCTGCTGCTTCACATCAACAAGCAGTTCAATCTGACCATTGTGCTGATTACGCATGAAATGCATGTCATCCAGAGCATTTGCGACCGGGTGGCCGTGATTCACGGCGGGGGCATTGTCGAGCAGGGGCGGGTGGCCGATGTGTTCCTGAAGCCAAGGCATGGGGTGACGAAGGAGTTCATCCAAAGCGAAGCCCATGACGACAGTCCGCTCCTTGCGGCGCTGCAGGCTCCGCATCCCGACGGGACGACGGCGGTCAAGATTACGTTCCTTGGGGAAAAGACGTACGAATCAACACTGTCGCGCGTAGCCAGCGGTACTGGAGTGAACTTCGCTATCCTGCAAGGAACCATCTCCACCATTAAAGACATTCCGTACGGCCAGCTCGTTGTCCGCTTCGAAGGAGACGCCACAGCCATCGGCAGAACAATTTCCGAGCTGACCGCGCAGGGACTTGATGTGGAGGTGCTGTCATGATATTCGGTCTTGATTTTTCAGCTGTTGACTGGGATGAGATGATTACCGGTACGGTGGATACCTTGAAAATGCTGGGCAGTTCCGCGATTTTTACAATAATCCTTGGTTTACCGCTCGGAATTGTGTTATATTTATGGGGGAGATCACAGCTTCCTTTTGTAAAAGGCTTATACGCGGTTATTTCCTTCATTGTTAATATTCTGCGCTCGGTGCCGTTTATTATTCTCGTAATTGCGCTGATCCCGTTCAGCCGGGCCGTGGTCGGTACGTCCATCGGGGTTCTGGGAACCATACCGCCGCTTGTCATCGGAGCCGCGCCGTTCTTTGCCCGTCTGGTGGAAACGTCGCTGCGCGAGGTGGACCGTGGCGTGATTGAAGCCGCGCAGGGAATGGGAGCTTCGACAACCCAGATCGTGATGCGCGTGCTGCTGCCGGAAGCCCGTCCTGGCCTGCTTGCGGGGATAACGATAACCGTTGTTACGCTTGTGTCGTACACAGCCATGTCAGGCATGGTCGGCGGCGGGGGACTTGGGGATTTGGCGATCCGCTACGGCTATCAGCGTTATGAGAAGGAAGTCATGATTGTCTCGATTATTCTGCTTGTTGTGCTGGTGCAGTTCCTGCAGATGGCGGGCGACCGGCTGGTAAGACATTTCACACGAAAATAAGGCCTATTTATATAAAAATACCTTATTGAGGCGAGGGCGCCTTCCGCTTCCGATGGAAGCAGAGGCTTTCGCCGAAACCGGCAGAGCTGGCGGTTGGGGAACCGTACAAGCCTCCGTTAACACACATACACTTTCAGAGGGGGATTTATCAAATGAAAAAAATGCTGTTGACCTTGCTCAGCCTGACGCTGATTACGGTGCTGGCTGCCTGCGGTGCTAACAACGGAGGAAACAAAGCCTCCAACGCTGCCGCCTCCAGTGCGCCTGCTGCCGGAGCCTCGGCTGCTCCAAGCGCAGAACCCGTTACGCTTGTTGTCGGAGCTTCTCCGATTCCGCACGCAGAAATTTTGAAGGCTATCGCACCGCAGCTTGAAGCCCAGGGCATCAAGCTTGAAATCAAGGAATTCACCGATTACGTTCAGCCGAACGTACAGCTGGCCGAAGGCCAACTGGATGCGAACTTCTTCCAGCATAAACCTTACTTGGACGACCAGAATCAAAAGAACGGCTGGAATTTGACCTCCGTCGCCGCTGTCCATGTTGAACCTTTTGGCGCTTACTCCAAAAAAATCAAATCGATCGACGAACTGAAAGACGGCGCGAAAGTAGCCATTCCGAACGATGCCACCAACGGCGGCCGCGCGCTGATTCTGCTGGCGAAGAACGGTCTGATCACGCTGAAGGACCCTAACAATATTGCGTCCACCAAATCGGATATCACGGAAAATAAAAAGAATCTCAAAATCATCGAGCTGGAAGCCGCTAACCTGCCGCGTCAGCTGGATGAAGTCGACCTGGCGCTGATCAACGCCAACTACGCGCTGGAAGCGGGACTCGTTCCGACGAAGGACGCCCTGTTCATCGAGAGCGGAGATTCTCCATATGCGAACCTGCTTGTAGCCCGTCCGGACGACAAGGAGAAAGACGCCATCAAGAAGCTGGCAGCCGCGCTGACTTCCCCGGAAGCGAAGAAATTTATTGAAGACAAGTACCAAGGCTCCATCATCCCGGCGTTCTAATTGACTGCAAGCTGAAACCAATCCCGTACTGCCCGTTTTGGGCGTGCGGGATTTTTTTCATGGAGATCACGGGTTCGGGTTCCGCTAAGAGACAAGGTTGTGGCGAAAGATTAAATTTAATATAATTGACCGATAGATTAGGCGCAAATTAGGCACAAAAAATCCCGGCGTTTGCCATAGGGCAAAGCACCGGGACGGTGTGTACGCGAAAATTAGAATACTTGAACGACTTCCTCAACACCTTCAACTTCTTCGACCAGAGCACGTTCAATTCCGGCTTTCAGCGTAATCGTGGAGCTTGGGCAGCTGCCGCAGGCACCCATCAATTTCAGTTTAACAATACCGTCCTCAACGTCGATGAGCTCAACGTCGCCGCCATCGCGCTGGAGGAACGGACGCAGTTTATCAAGAACTTCCAGCACTTCATCGTACATGCTAGTGCTTTGTGTATTCTCACTCATTTCTCAATCACTCCTTTCGTACGTATATTATAGTACAAATACTTAAAAAATAAAACGGTTAGTAAGGGCCAAGGAGATCAACATGAGACCAATTATTGAATTTTGTGTCAGCAACCTAGGACATGGCACCGAAGCGCTTAAGAATAAATTGGAACAGAATCTCGATTACGATGTCATCGAATACACCTGCCTGGGCAACTGCAGCCAATGCCGCTTCGAGCCGTTCGCGATGGTAAACGGAGAAGTCGTCGCCGCCGATTCGCCCGAAGAGCTGGAAGCCGCCATTGATTCCAAGATCAAGGAACTGGAAGCCTGGGACAATCTCGAAATCGACTAAGCGGCCTTTAGCCAAAATGACGCTTGGACATCCACAGCACGCCGCTCTTTAAGATACGGGGCACCCGGCCCATAACGGAACGGCTGCCGAGCAGGCCGAAGCCTTCGGTTTTTCCCAGGGAACCGAGCGTTCCCTTCAGCTTGATTTTATGCAGTCTCGGCTTCTCGTTTCGCCACAGGGCACGCAAAATCTGCCCGATCTGCTCGCCCTGGGCGCCCGCCGCCTGAGCGCTGGGCGCATACGGCAGGCTGGCGCAGTCGCCGATCACATAGACTTCCGGATACTCCGGGATGTTATAGTATTGGCCGAGAAGCACTCTTCCGCCGCGGTCTTTGGCCACATTGAGGTTTTGTACAACTTGGACAGGCTGAATACCGCCGGTCCAGACCGTAACGTCGGAAGCGATTGCCTGTGAGCCGTTGAAGACCGCATCCTTCTCAATGTGGGAGACCGAAATCCGGCTGAGCGTCTGCACCTGATGCTCGCTGAACCATTCCTCGACGTACTCGGACAGCTTGGCCGGAAAAGCGGACAGCACACGATCACCCCGGTCGAGAATGGAGATGTTCAGATCAGGCCGGCTTTCGCGCAGCTCGGCGGCAAGCTCGACGCCGCTCAGGCCGCCGCCCACAATGTTGACGGTGCCGTAGGGCTTCACATCGCTCAGGCGGCGGTAGGTCTCTCTGGTGCCAGGGAGCGATTGGATGCTGCAGGTATGCTCCTCGGCGCCGGGAATGCCGTGATAATTATCGGTGCAGCCGAGGGCGATGGCCAGGATATCGTAAGGGACAGGCTCGCCGTCTGCCATAAGGACGAGCCGCCTCTCCAGATCAATGGAGCCGACTTCGCCGTACTTGATTGAGAGTCTGGGGTGAACGGGAAAGGCGATGCGAAGATTATGGTCGGAAACCGTACCGGCAGCAAGCGCATAATATTCCGTCTTGATGCCCTGGAAGGGCATTCGGTCGATCAGGACGATTTCCACGTCGTTGGGGAGTTGGTGGTTAAGCAAATCCTGGATCAGTGCGAGGCCGCCATAGCCGCCCCCGAGAACAAGCAGTTTCTTCATGCAGTGCGCCCTTCCTTTCCGCTGTGAAATGGGTTGGCTATTCGTATACCTTGATTTCGTTGTAGAAGGTATCGCGCTCAACGGGGATTTTGCCGGCGCCCTTCACGAGCCAGATCAGTTCTTCGCGTGTAAGACCTTCGGGAGTCAGTGCACCGGCGGAATGGCTGATCCGTTCCTTCAGAATCGTACCGTGCACGTCCGAAGCGCCGAAGCTCAGCGAGACCTGGGTCAGCTGCGGTCCGATATTAATGAAGTAAGCTTTGATGTGGTCGATATTGTCGATCATCAGACGGCTGATGGCGATCGTCTTGAGATCCTCGTACGCGGAGTTGCGGCGCATAATGCCGGCATTCTTGCTCTTGGGCTGCATCGACAGCGGGATGAACACCATGAAGCCGTTTGTTTCGTCCTGAAGCTCGCGGATTTGCAGCATGTGCCGGACGCGGTCCTCGTGGGACTCAATGGAGCCGTACAGCATGGTCGTATGGGTCCGCATGCCGAGCTTGTGCGCCTGCCGGTGCACCTCCAGATATTGTTCGACATTCGCTTTGTCGACGTGCATTTTTTGGCGGTATTGGTCGGACAGAATTTCCGCTCCTCCGCCTGTCAGGGTCTTAAGACCCGCAGCCTGCAAGCGTTCCAGCACTTCGCGGATGCTCAGACCGCTGATCCGGGTGAAGAAATCGATCTCCGCCGCCGTATAAGCCTTCAAGGTCACATCAGGAAAACGGTCATGCAGCGCCTGAAGCGAATCAACATAGTACTGGAAAGGAACGTTTGCGTTGTGCCCGCCCACAATATGGAACTCGCGCACGCCGGGGTGGATATGCTGCTCCACATAGGAGATCATTTCCTCGCCGGAGAGGGTATACGCGCCTTCTTCTCCCTCATCCTTGCGGAAGTTGCAGAACGCGCAGCGCGATTCGCACACATTGGTGAAGTACAGGCTCATATTTTCGATAAAATACACCTTGTTTCCGTTCTTCCGAAGGTTGGCCTCGTTTGCGAGCTGGCCGATCGTCAGGAGATCGTTACTATCATATAAATAAACGCCATCCTCCAGGGTCAATCGCTCGCCGGCATGAACCTTTTCAATAATATCCGCCATTCTGGCATCGGTGTGGGGCGTAATAAGTGTAGACATTATGATTCCTCCTAGTAAGGTTTGAGATCAGAGGCTCAGCCAGCATGGGCAAACGATAGCGAGTGCGGCCTACCAATAAGAAAACACCCCGCTGTTTCTCGCAAACGGAAAAACGACGCAGATGTTTTCAAGAACAACATATCGAAGCGGCAGCAATTTCATTTTCTATGGAGTCATAGGCCGCGCGTGACAAAATTTCGAATTTTGCATAGTGCTTTTTCCTATTATAAACCTCTCTTGAAAGGTGAGCAACCGCCCGGAACCGTTCTTGTCCCCTCATCTGCGGCTTGTGGAGCGGGGTGGAGTGAAGTATACTTTATTTTATATAGACAATAACTTTTGGCCAAGCACGGCCGATCCCATATATTTTAAAGGAGGCTGGAAACCATGATTACAATCAGCGATACGGCTGCGGAGCAGCTGAAGACCATGCGCGACTCGCAGGAGATCCCGAATATGTTCCTTCGCCTTGGCGTAACCGCTGGAGGATGCAGCGGATTTTCGTACGCGATGGGCTTTGACGACAACGAAACCGATCAGGACGTCTATATGGACGTGAAAGGCCTCAAGGTCGTTATGGAAAAAGACAGCCTGCGCCTGCTCGACGGCCTCGAAATCGACTTCGAGGAATCCGGCATGTCCGGCGGCTTCACCATCAACAACCCGAACGCCACCGCCACCTGCGGCTGCGGGCACAGCTTCAGAACGGCAACGGACGCGGGGAAGCCTAGCGAGGAGCCTTGCTGAGCGTTGGAGTGACGCGGTTTTTCTCAGCTGATCTGAACGGTAGCCGAGCCGGCATCCCGGTCCAATCGAGCGTTCGGAGCTGAGGATTTCGCCGGTGAAATGGAATGTTAACAATCCCGAAAGTCCGGCGTTAACAACTTAGGGAACGCTGTTTCAGGGTTGCGGATTACGTGCCTCCCAAGCTTGTGTTGATTTCTAAGCGCAGCTTCGGGAGGTTTTTTATGCTTAAAGTTGGGCTTGAATATGGCGAAGAGAGGCACTCCAGTAGGATTGTCTCTTTTTTGTATCATAAAACCCAATTTTGTCGATTATATCCCAAGAAAATTATGGTATCATTTTACCATTAAGCCAACGGAGGTAGTTCTATTGATCTATGCATTTATAGCGTTAATCGTTATTTTGTTTTTTGGTGTCAGCTTCTTGTTCTTCAGCATGCTTCAAAAACGAAAAAAATCTACTCAGTCTCTTGAAGAAAACTACGATTTAAAGTCGATTACGATTGCTGATATTGACAAGATGCTAGATGGTTCAGAGTTTGAAATGTACCTATACAGACTTTTTATAGAACTTGGCTACTCAGGTGTATACAAGACTGTCGGGAGTCGTGATTTTGGAGCAGACGTCGTTTTTACTGATCGAGATGGCATCAGAAATGTTGTGCAAGCAAAGCGGTATTCTGAAGGTAATTCAGTCGGCATCAGCGCTGTGCAAGAGGTCTTCTCTTGTATGAGATATTACCAGGCGAAGAAAGCCATCGTAATCGCTACTGCAAAGTTTACCGAACCCTGTGAGACATTAGCAGGAATTAACTATGTAAAGCTGCTGGATCGAGCGGACTTGATTAATATTATTGAAGCTTTTAAAAAGGATAACGTTAGAGCGGCGCAGGATCTTATTGAATCGGAGCCGAGAATGATTTTGGAATCGTGGAGTGAGGCGAGTAAGCCGGTACTGCGTGAGGTTCGGAAAGATTATAAGGCGGAGAAGTATGTGAAGAGGGTGATGGGGAAGTGATTTTGTATTTCAAGTTGCAGTTTTTCTAATGTTACTCACGACGCATTGTCCGGGAATACAAAGAACGTTATAGGAAAGTATGAAAAATAATATTATAAAAAATGAAAGGATCTAATTTGATGACACTTTTTGAATCTTATCAGTTAAAAAAAGCAAATGGTGAAGTTGTCGATTTTAATCAATTAACATTAAATGAATTAAAGCAATTACATTGGAATGAAGGTAGATTTGATTGGGAGATAGCTGAATTATTTAACGTGTCTAATCGAAAGTACAACAAAAGAGAAGGAAACTGGGGATTACAAGAAAAGAAATGATAATAGAAGATTTAATAAATAATATAGATGAAGATTATCATGAATTAAACCAAAAGGCGTTTGAACGAGTTATGATAGCTGAAAATATTGATACGATATCGAAGGCGTTAACAAACTTTGCTTTTAGATCAGGCCCTGTTGAAGATATACACTCTAATCATCAACTAACACAAACAGATATGAAGACATTAAACAATTTTATGGTGAACAGATTATCATACGTTGTAAAACTAATAATTGAAGGTAGAGGAATTGAGCTTGAATATTTAATTCGTTCAAATGCCCTATTTAATTCAGATTGGGATGCAGCCGAAGAAGATGACGGTGATAATTTTTATTTAGTGAAGCAAGAATTGTTAAAGTGGAATAGATAGGTTTATTTCATGAAATATTAACATTTTAATAGTGGTTCTAAAATAATAGATACAGCTAGCTGTATTGGATTGGAATGTTCATATTTCTATTTAGCGTAGATAGGTGGAATTTTAAAGATAAAGCGAGGATATTCAGTAACCACCCTGTAAGGCTAAATCTTACACCTTTCGGGTTTGTTTTTGCAGAAACGTTAATAAAATAATTAAAATACCTTATAGGAGCTAACACATGATTATAAAATTTCACCAATCTAGTATTGAAAATGAATATGAAATTTATCCTTTTATAAGTTATGAATCCCAATGCAACGATTTAGATTTTCCTGAACCTTCTTTCGACCCGAGTTCAAGCTTTATATTTCACACTGTAAAGCTTGTTGCCTCACTTGATCTACTCACCGATGAATATGATAACTCTGAAGAAATTATACAGAGATTAAAAGAGAGTTATGCTATTGATGAGGATAAGAATTTAATTGATATCGCAGAATTACATATCACTGAGTTTCCAAATGAGTGGAAAGATGAAATAGGACCTAATTGGTTTTACTGGCTTGACGCGATAGATGGCGATCATGCAGTAGTAGGCTCACGGGCAGATGAAATTTTAGATCGAGAGCTTTATGATGATCCTTTTGATTTTGGAAGCTTATATTATATTCAAACATTAAAAGTTCATAAAGCCTTTAGAGGAGAAAAACTAGGGCTGCAACTTATAAACTATGCCTTCGAACATTTTATAAAAGATTATAATGGGATGGTTTTTCTTATTCCTCAGGAACCCATAACTCAGGAAATAGAATCGGGGAAAAGAAAGATGAAACCTATAAAATTAGTAAACTATTATGAAAAGCTAGGATTTAAAAGAGTTTTTAATTCTATAAACAGTGACATAGTAATGGAAGTAGAAATAAGTAAACTAAGATATCGCGAATAATTTTTGAAGAGAAATACTTGATCTAACATCATATTTCTGCTGCGTTACTGGCTTTCCTTGTTGGCTGAGGTAAAGCGAGGAAGTTAAGACAGCAGACAAACCTGCGAAGCTAAGTGTGTTCGACCCGGCGCTAATGCGTCTTAAGCCTCCAGGTTCGTGAATGCGGAAACATTATCGGAAATTTCCAACTAAAGGAGAAAACATTGGAAACAAGAATTGAAAAGTCTAAAAAAAGAAAGAAAGAAATACGAAAGCAAGTCTTAAGTATTCCAAAGATGCTTATTATTCTTATAATTAGTTTTTTTATTTATATATTAACTTTGGTATTGTGGGCTAATACCCTTAAAGGAACCGCATATTATGATCTTTTAGACACTATACTAAAAATCTACATTATGACCGTTGGTTTTTTTATGGGTCTAGGGTATATGAATTTGAAATTTATAATTGTTCTAGTCAAATCTTTAATTAAGATAATGTTTACAGTATGGGTAGTAATAATCGTGCAATTTTCATCAATGGAACAAGTTGAACAAAACATTTGGATAATACTATCAGCTTTTTTCTTCGTCTATTTAGAAGTTTTATTGGATATTAATGATTGTTTATTTCAAGTTAAAGATGACTTCAGAATTCCAAAAATCAAATTTTTAACATCTACTTTTATTAAAGAAAACTCAATTTCTTTATCCATAATGTGCTTAGGCATTATTAATTCTATTTTATCTTTTTTTATTGTTGATCTATTAGACGCTACTAAGTTAGTTTAGGTGATTCGATGAATTGGGAAGCATCCGATACCATAAAATTCACGCTGCGGGACCTTGGGATCCCTTGGTCTGAAGAAGCTAAGGGACGAAGAGGTTATGGCTGTAAACAACCCCACGAGCTAAGTCTTCATCAGGCGCTTTCGGGCCTTAAGCCCCTCGGATTCGTGAATACGGAAACCTTAGCTGAAAGATTCGTAATGAGTAGGAGTAAATAATTATGGAAAATCAAGATCGAGAGTTAGTTAAACAAATATGTATTTGTTGCGCAGAAAAAGATAAAAAATCCAACAAAGGACATATTTTTCCTCAATGGTTATTGAAGAAAACCAATTTTTTCCCCAACCCAATTAAGGGAACAACAGGAAAATAAAAAAATACCTGGGAAGCATTGTGTAATTCCAATTTGTGAGGATTGTAATACTTAGTTAGGAAAATATTGGAGTTACCAGTCTCAAAAATTTTTGGAAGTTTAGAAGATAATCAAGGATTTAATGATTACGAAGCGTAGCTATTAGTTCGCTCGATGTGGAAGATTACTGGAATGTTTTACTGGATAGAACGTTCTGAAACTGAGGATGATTATGGGTTCGTATCATTAAAAGAGAGATGTTTGAAACCAATAGAAAATCCTAGAGAAAGAATTAGTATAGCATTTTCATTAATTGAAAATGAAAAGAATGAAAATTTTGAGGATACTGCGATGGGGATTGATGTTATCCCTAAGCTATCCAATGTTCTTGCCGCTGGTGTATTTCACAAGACTGCAATTATTGTTTAGTAATCTAAATTTGATGAACCAATTCCTAGTAACTTCACAAAGTATCAACTCTCTTCGAACAGATTGATGAATCCGAATAAACGGGTATTTTCAATTACAGGATATAAGGAACCGGGAGAAGCGACTATAAAATTGTAAAGTTAGTTAATGGAAGCTTATTAATCGCTCATGAATTTGAGGCAGCAATGCAAATGAAGCATGCAATAGATAAAGCGGAAAAAAAGGATTCAACTTTACCAAAAGACATACAAAGAAGCTGGATCAGGCGGACACATCCGCACCGACTAAACACATTGTGGCCAGCTTCTGACGAAGCCTTAAGTTGGTGGGACGTCGTGAATACAGGAACGCTATCAGAAAGTCATGTGAAAATTAAGGAGTAGTATTATGACGTCAGAACAGATCTCAATTATCACTTCAGTTTTTACGACATTAGTAGGTACATGCGCTACATTAATTGGATTAGTATTTGTTGCTTATACATTTGCTATGCAGTCTCGTAAGAAGTCAAGAATTGATAGAGAAGAACAGAAAAAAGAGAATTTTATCATGGTGGTCACCTTAGGAAATTTATTGTTGCCTATGTTTGTTTTATTAATATTTTTGAGCCTTTTGGCTTTTAATCTAAATACAATTACCAGCAATGGACTATTAAAAGTAAATCTTCAAATACTTTCGTATTTATCATTAATAATTATTTGTATAATCTTCTTAAATATTTTGCTGCCCATATTACTTAAAAAAACTTATAGATTTGTTTCTGGAATTGGAGTATTGATTTCATTTGGTTCGATATTAATACCTATTGCAAATTATTTGTTATTTGGAATCAATTTAAGCTTAAAACTAGCGATTGTATATACTGCTTTTCTTTTGGCTATGACAGTTTTACAAATATGGACTTATATAAATATTAGTAGTTACTACAAATTAAAAAAACTTGAAGAGAGCTAGGTATTATTTCATGGAGGACAAGACCTTTTGATAGCAACGTATTCACGCTGCGTCGCTACCGCTCCTGGGTTGACTGGAGTATCTCGAAGAAGCATCTACAGGCGACAACCCGCGAGGCTAAGTCTTCGACCCGGTGCTGGCGCACCTTAAGCCCCTCGGGTTCGTAAATGCAACAACATTAACTGAAATTCCAGCAAGAGCATAATTGAGGGGAATATCAAGGGAGGAATTGATTTGCCTTGGCCTATGGTTCATTTTGCAATTCCAGAAATCTTAACGGATGGTAATTCTACTCCAGATCTATTATTAGGCAGTATCGCTCCGGATGCCATACATATGAGAGGCTACGTGTCCAGGGAAGAAAAAGGCGTGACCCATCTCGTACATAACGATAAATTACCGGCCAAGGAATTGATCATGGAGAAGTGCCGTGAATATTTGTCGAAACGATCGGAGACGGAGTGGAAGGAATTTGTATTGGGTTACTTTTTGCATATTTATACGGATTTAAGATGGACGGATACCGTATATGAGGATTTTGAAAATAACTATAAAGGCGAAAAAATCGATATACGGAAGACATATAACCATGAAGTTAGCCAAGCAGAATTTAATCTTATAAGATCGCTGGATAGCACAGAAAAATTATTCGCATTACTCTTAAAGGCTAAGGGATTTACAATCGATCCATTTGTTACGCAGCTTGAAGTGAATCAGTATAGGGATAGAAAAGTAGAATGGCTGCAAGATCTAAAGAATGAGCCCCGAATCAAACCGATTTATTTTAAAACCGACAAAATAAATCGCTTTTTTAATGAAACCTCGAAGGAATTAAAAGAGCTGTTATAAGAATGGAATATAGAATATTTCGAAGAAGACGGGAACATCAGTTAACAATACATTCACGCTGCGGGCCGTTCGGCCCTAGGTCTGCCAGAAGATTATTCAGAGAAGTGGAAACAGGCAGACAACCCTACGGGTTCGTGAATACGAGGACGTTAGACGAAACCGTCTAGACACTGAAGTAATAATTAAAGAAAAGGTGATTAAGATATATGAAAACAGCGCAAAGAAGTAAATGGGAAAAGATAAGATCTAAAGGAAGGAAGCATTTTCTTTTCTATAGAGGGGTAATAGGTTGGGGAATACCAACGGCGATCATATTTACTTTTTTTACTGAATTATTAGAGAATGATCACTCTATTACCTTCGATTATTCCTTTTATATGTCCTTATTAAAAACTTTAATAATATTACCTGTTTGTGGTTACTTTTGGGGGCTATGGGTATGGAAATGGACTGAAAAAAATTATAAAAAAAGCATTTAATCCTTCCAAGAATAATCTTAAGTGATAATTTATGAAACCAACAAAGAAAAAACGCTATTAAAAAGATGATTAAAGACTAAATTATAATGTTAGAAATTCGAAGAAGAGACGACATCGCCTAACAACGTATTCATGCTGCGGAGCTTATGCTCCTTGGTCTGCTAGATGCTAAACCGAGGAAGTGCAATCAAGCAGACAACCCTCCGGGTTCGTGAATGCCAGAACGTTAGGCGAAATGACCTAAACCATGAAAGGAGAAAAAATATGTCTCAATTCCCCATATTAGAAACAGAGAGATTTATACTAAGACAGCTTAAACAAGACGATTCAAGAGAAATATTTCAATATTTCTCTTTGGATGAAGTTACAAAATTTTATGATTTGGAGAGTTTTACGAAAATTGAGCAAGCAGAAGAACTAATTGATAGATGGAATCAAAAGTTTGAAAGAAATCAGGGCATTCGCTGGGGAATCACTTTGCGGTCGGAAAGCAGAGTAATTGGAACATGTGGATTTCATGGATGGATGAAAAATCATTATAAAGCTGAAATTGGATATGAATTAACACCAGAATATTGGCGGCAAGGTTATATGACTGAGGTGATACAGAAGATAATTGAATTCGGATTTAACAATCTTGGATTAAACCGTATTGAAGCATTTGTAGAACCAGAGAATGTGGGATCAAGAAAGGTGCTTGAGAAAATTGGATTTAGTGAAGAAGGGACATTGAAGGAACATTTTTATTGGAGGAATCGGTTTGTTGATACTGTTATATATGCATTACTTAAAAAAGATTATAAAGTGCGTTAAGTAGTGGGATTAATCAAAGAAGAAGTAACTTTGCCTAACACCATATCTACGCTGCGGAGCCTGCGGCTCCTTGTTTTGCAGGAGTTGGGTTCGAGGAGGCCGGTTCAGCAGACAACCCTGCACTGCTTAACCGCTTAGCGGCCGGACCCTTCCGGTCTATAAGGCAGTGAGGGTTCGTAGATACAGGAACGTTATAAGAAATCCCCGTTATGAGTAAAACTATAAAGAAGAAGGAAGTGCAAAAATGCAAAAAGCAATAGTAGTCTATTTTTTAACTGAGAAGAAAAATAACTTAGAGGAATTAAATGAATTGTTAAACACCGGATGGAAATTAGTTAGCCAAAGTGCGATGGGTGGCGGTGGTGGTAATAATGCTGTATATTCATTGGTAATTTTAGAGAAATAAAAGATTGGTTATCCATCTATTTTAAATTGATGAACATAAACTAAAGAAAATTTATGTATCAAAGGTTTTAGAAGAAGTAGAAGCTAATAACGATCGGAGTAATACCTATGTTAAAGAATATTTTATTAAGAACTAAAGACTATAAAGTATGTAAAGGTTCCAGATCTGTGGCTATTTTTACCTTGCGAATGGGAATAGAATCATATATATATCAAAAAACATAACTTAAAGGGGATGCATCGAAGACGGAGACATCTTATAACATAGCATTCCCGCTGCGTCGCTTTCGCTCCTTGGTCTGCCCGAGGTTAGATCGAGGAAGCGGGTTCAGACAGACAACCCTACGGGTTCGTGAATACGACAACGTTAGCTGAAATTGCTGTAGAAAAAAATGGAATAACTGAGATTCTAATATTATAATAAAGAAAAAATCTGAGATCTGAAGGTGACTTATGATAAAAGGAATAGAGGTACATGGACTCAATCAGCGAGAGAATTATAAGCTTCAATTTAATGAGGATATTAACATTTTTACAGGTAAGAATGGTTCAGGTAAAACAACAGTTCTTAAGCTAATATGGTATCTAATTAGTGGAAATATAGAGAAAGTATTCGAAGAAATTGATTTTAAGTATGTTAAGCTTGAAGGTGACAAATACTCACTTGAAATTATCAATCAAGTTGATGTAGCGGAGAATAGTATGACGAATAATATTGAAGATAGACACACTAATATAATTTTTGTTCATAATGATACTAAAAAACACTATGAAATCCCAACATTATTATTAAACCGAGTTACACGTATACCATCAAAGAGAAATAGTATTGATTTCATTAATGAACTGAATCATGAGATTTCAGAAGTTTCCGGAGGATCTATTTTCTTTCCCACTTTTCGAAGAATAGAAGGTGGTTTCTCTATGGGAAATAACAATGGATATATGAGGGCAGAACGGTTCCAAGATGCAATTAGTTCTATATCTGATTCGCTGTCAACAAGCAACCATACCTTCATTACGTCCGTTTCGACCAGGGATATAGTTGACCTATTAACTAGACATTATGCAAATATATCAGAACAGACCAATAAATTACATATCGAGTTATCTACATACATTGAATCAAAAATAAAAACATATTCGGAATATTCTAAGGATGCTTCATATACTCCTGTTCAAACTGATAAAGGACTATTAGATAATGCAAATCAGATCCTACATGAAATTCAAGAAGAATTAGTACAAATATCTACAAAAAGAGAAAGCTTTTTGAAGCCATTTACAGTGTTATCTGATTTAATTAATCAAATATTTCAACATAAAGGGATAAAGGTTACTGATAAAATAACATTAGGAGAAACTAAAGAAGCTATGTTTTCTGACAAGTTGTCGGCTGGAGAGAAACAAATGCTTAGCTTTCTTTGCTACAATGCTTTTTCTCAAAATTCTAGCATATTTATTGATGAACCTGAAATTAGTTTGCATGTCGACTGGCAACGTACGCTGTTTCCAACACTAATGTCTCAATCATCAAATAATCAATTTTTTGTAGCAACACACTCCCCCTTTATTTATTCAAAATACGAAGATAAAGAAATATTATTATCTGAAGATAGAGGTGGATATTAATGCCACTTCCTAGGCCAACAGCAGATGAAATAGTTAGTTTATTAAAAAGATCATCATTACCATCAATCATTGTAGAAGGTGACGATGATGTATTAATTTATAGGTATATTGAAGATAAAATAGGTACCTTTAATGCAAGCATACTACCTTGTGGTGGAAGAAAAGCTTTGTTGAATATTTTTTCAAGAAGAGCAGAATTTAATAATTTAAAAACTGTCTTTCTTGCCGATCAAGATATGTGGCTGTTCACAACAATACCTCAAGAACTTTCATCAATTGTTTGGACTACAGGCTACAGCATTGAGAATGATTTATATGCAAGTTCTTTAGTCGTATTTGAGCAGCTCTTAACAAAGCAAGAAAAAAAGGAAATGATAACTATTGTTAGTGAGATTTCAAAATGGTTTGCTTTTGAAGTGGAACTCTATAGGGATCAAAAAGAAATAAATATTGATTGCCACATTAACGAGTTGCTTTCTCAAGATAAAAAATCACTTTCTGAAACCTTTTTAAAGAGAAGAAACTTCGTTGAACCTTCTAAAGAAACTTTAGCTGAAGTTTTAGAAAATTATGATTTAAAAATTAGAGGTAAAATATTATTTGACCTATTGCTATATTTTTTGAATGCTCCAAAAAGAAAATCCAAGTATAGTCGGGATAATTTAATAGAGATATGTATAAAAGTTGGAAATGGTGAACCTTATATAAATAGGCTAATTGAGAATATTCATGAGACCATAGCATAGCCCTTACAAGGGCTTTTACAGTTTGAATCGTAAGATATTCAGAGATGTCAGCAACATCAGCTCACAAAGTATTCACGCATCAGGGCTATCGCTCCTCGGTTGTCAGATGTATTAATCATGGAAGAAAGTTCAGACAACAAATGACCCAGCCTAAGATAGGAGCTATCTAAGGCTGGGTTATTTCGTGAATATAGAACCGTTATCGGAAACCGTCTAAATGCATGATAAGTTCTTTCAGAAATGAGGTTGCTGAATTATCAAAAACATTATTAAGGGCTGAAGGAATCATATTTATCAAGGGCATTAGTCCAGTGCGATAAGGATGAAACTTTTTATCGATTTCCTGGTGGATCAATTGAATTTGGAGAGACAGCAGAAGAAGCGATTACTAGAGAATTGATAGAAGAATTTGAATTGGAAGTACAAGTTAATCATTTAATACTGATCAACGAGAGCATTATTGAATATGAAGGGAAACAACGACATGATTGTACTCTATTTCATTTATGCAAGTTAAAGGTAGAAGAAGAATTAATCTTTACCTTATGGCATAAGGAACGGGATGAAATAAAACTGACTTGGAAAACGATTGGAGCGCTACATAAAAGGCCGGTATATCCGGAGGGAATAGTTGAAATAATTGAGTCAAAGGACATTAAAAGAATAAATCATATCATAATAAGAAAGAAGTATTAAAGACATAAAGTGATTGTAACTCAAAGTAGAGACGGCATCCGATAACAATGTGTTCACGCATCGGGGGACAAGCCCCTCAGTCGCCAGAAGTCAGAAGTTGATTCGAAGAGGAATTTCAGCAGCAGGGAGCAAACTTAGGCGACACATCCATTCACCCAACCACGGTCGCGGCCGGTCGAGATCGTGCTAGTCGCACGACTCGTACAGCTTAGGGTGAATGGACGCCGTGAGTAATAATGACGAGGCCAGCCCCGATTTGTTCATCGTAGGTTACAATGGTGTTGGAGAACAACCGTTGCAGAGCTACAAACAAAAAGGAGCTGGTTATCATGAAGTGTACCATAAAATATGTTGGAATGGATGTATCCAAAGAAAGCATTGCCATTGCCATCGCCGAATCGGGGAGAGAGGAGCCGCGATTCTGGGGGACAATCCCTCATAAGCCGGAAGCGGTAAGAAAATGGTTGAAGCAGGTAGGCGGCAATGAAAATTTGGAGGTCTGCTATGAAGCTGGGCCAACCGGTTATGAACTGTTCCGTTGGTTAACGGGCATGGGTATAACGTGTATAGTTGTCGCGCCGTCGCTCATTCCGAAACGTGCAGGGGATCGTGTAAAAACAGATCGCCGTGACGCGATTCGGTTGGCGCAATTGCATCGAGCCGGGGAACTTACAAGCGTTTATGTACCCGATCGAGATACAGAGGCATTAAGAGACTTGGTGAGAGCAAGGGAAGATGCGAAAGAAGATCTGCACCGCGCCAGACAGCGGATGATCAAGTTTTTGCTTCGTCATCAGATTTCTCATCCTGCACACTTGAAAAAGCGGTGGACCAAGAGTTACAAGAAGTGGCTGGGAGCACTGAAATTTGAGCGATCGGCGGAACATTATGTGTTCCAGGACTACCTGCAGGTTGTACTTGAAAGTGAACAACGATTGGAACGACTGGAACAGGAAATGGCACGACAAAGTGATGCAGCGCCCCAGACAGAGGTGATTCAAGCGCTTCAGTCGCTCCGTGGAATTGGACTCCTAACGGCGATGACCTTGGTTGCTGAGATTGGCAGCTTTTCACGGTTTCGGAATCCGAAGCAGCTCATGGCGTATGCAGGTATAGTACCGCAGGAGCGATCAAGAGGGGAAGCAAGTTGGCGGGGACGAATAACCAAGTCGGGGAATGCTCATATCCGACGTGTGGTTACAGAAGCAGCATGGCAATATCGTCATCGACCCGCTATGACAGAGAGAATGCAGCAGAAAAGCCAAAAGCAAAGCACCAAGATTCAATCCATCGCTTGGAAGGCACAACACCGGTTACACGGACGTTATTTCCGTCTTATCATGCAACGAGGAAAACAAAAATGTGTTGCAGCAACGGCAATCGCCGGAGAGTTGCTTGGATTCGTGTGGGCAGTCGCCTTGGAAGTGGAACGGAAACAGGCAGCAAGTTAAAATAAATGATCCATAAAGAGCAAGAAAAAATAGAGGACAATACGAGGAACAAAATTGATACCTGGGCCCGAAGGCAACGCGGTAGGGGAACAGAATCGCGAGTTGTATTTGCACTAGCCGGAGGGTGAACGTGCGTCGTGAGTTAGCGAGCAGATTCTCAGACGGTCGGATAAAATGTGGTAACCAGCCCACGGATATCAGTGTGCCAACTGTCGAGTTGACTGTTGCCTTCGCGCCGAGGTATTAAGAGAAAAAACAAAGGGGTTGAAAGGCCTCGTCATATCAATACAAGAACGTTATCAGAAATTGGCACGAAATAATAGAAAGAGGAAGTGATCTCATGGGAGTATTATATGTTTCAGATTTAGATGGAACATTGCTGAATGACAATCAAGAGATAGATAATGAAACCATTGAAATACTTAATCAACTAATCGACAAGGGTTTGAACTTTACAATTGCAACCGCTCGTTCGATTGAATCTGTCAGGGAGATAGTTAAAGAATTGCACTTAAAGTTGCCAATTATTTTAATTAATGGGGTCTTTATTTTCGATACTGAGAAATCCCAAACCATCCAGAATAATTATCTATCGAGTCAATTGGGTACTCGGGTCGTTCAAACTTATTTGCAATTAGGGCTTAACCCTCTAGTATACACAACTGATACAATTGGAAATTCGCGTATTTACTATAGAGGTATTTTTAATAAGAGCGAGGAGAATTACATAAAAAACAGATTAAGCAAAGGCGATATGAGATTTAGACTTATTCAGGATTACGAAGAATGCATTCATGAGAACATTATTACTGTAAACGCTATAGCTAGTCCGCAAAATCTCGAAAAAGCATACAAAGAATATATTAACAACGAAGAATGTACTTGTCATTTTGGGCCGGACATATATACGCCGGGATTTAATTGGCTCGAAATCTCCAGTCGTCATGCAACGAAGAAAGAAGCAGTATTATATTTAAAGAATAAATTAAATTTTGAAAGATTGGTTTGTTTTGGAGATAACTTAAACGACTTACCCATGTTTGAAGTAGCGGATGAGAAATATGCAGTAAAAAATGCACATGAAATCATCTTAAATACAGCGGACAAAATAATTGAAAGTAACAATAATAATGGAGTAGCAAGATATTTGAAAACAGTATTTTGATTGTATTTCAAAGAAGGTGCCAACTTCTGATAACACCATGTTCACGCTGCGGGTCCTGGCGGACCCTTGGTCTACCCGATGCGATTTGGAGGAGGCGAATTCAGGCAGACAACCCTGCAAGGCTAAGTGGCGGAGCCACCCGGCAGCAAGCTGCCTTAAGCCTTTCGGGTTCGTGAACACAGCAACGTTATATGAAATAACAAGCAAAAAATAAATAGTAGGTGAGAACATGGAAGTGAATATTACGACAGCTTCGCTGTCTGAAAGACATCATGTTGAAAATCTGATGCAGTTTTATATTTATGATTTTACAGAATTTACGAGAGCATCAATTCTTGAAGATGGTACTTTTCGAACATTGCCTGATTTAGATTCTTACTGGAGTGAACAATACAAGAATCACATATATCTGATTAAAGCAGGCGGTGAAGTTGCTGGTTTTATATTGATGAAAGAGACAGAGGATACTAGGAAGTACAACTATTTAGCCCATTTCTTTATTCTTCGTAAATTTAGAAGATCAGGAATTGGCCGGAAAGCAGCAGAAATAATATTGAAAAAATACAAGGGAGAGTGGGAGTTGTATCAACTCGAGAACAATATTCCCGCACAGATTTTTTGGGATAAAGTAATAAAAGACATATCGGATGGAGAAGTAAGGGTTTGGGTTGAGAACGGGAGAAGATATCAGAACTTCTTTTGTAAGTAATTCGAAGATGGCTTGTTACTTCATATAACATCGTATTCACGCATCGCAGCCATTCGGCTGCTCGGTCCGCCCGAGGTATTTCGAGAAGTGGATCAGGCGGACAACCCCTGCGAACCTAACCGCGTCGGCCGCCCCATTCGGGGCTTAAGGTTCTCGGGTTCGTGAATACGAGAGACGTTATATGAAATAGCATGAAAAAATTATAAAAACCTAAAAAACCTAATCGGAGGTAGCTCATGGAAGTTGGAAGAATCTTAGGTATTGCCTACAATGTGATTCCTGTTGAAGACTTAGAAAAATCTGCAGCTTGGTTTGTTAAACATTTTGGATTTAACATCAGAAATAAAAGAGAAGGATATTTAAGTCTTTTTAGGGATAATAGACCGATCTTAGACTTGATACAAAGCGAAAATGATTCAAGAGCTATATTTGAAGTACATCATAAGAAAAGATGGGTAATCACTTTCTTTACTAATGACATTTTATCTTTACATAACTATTTGAAATCAGAAGAAGTTAAAGTCGGAAACATTAGTGATGAAGGAAAGTATGGGAAGTTCTTTGTATTAGAAGATATTGACGGAAATTTATTTGATGTTTGGGAACATCATGATTGTGAACTGATTTACTAATGTTGTAGGTTTTTCAAGGAGCCATGCTACTTCATATAACACCGTGTTCCCACTGCGGGGCATACGCCCCTTGGTCTGCCCGAGGCATTTCGAGGAAGCGGAATCAGGCAGACACACCTGCACCGCCCAAGTCAGCAAGCGGACCCGGCTCCTACGGAGCCTTAGGGCGGTGAGGCGTCGGGAACACAAGAACGTTAGCTGAAATTCCTGAAATTGATACAAAGAAATTAAAAGGGTGAAAATCCAAGATGTCATATATGAAACCTGTAATTCTAGAACCTTATTATGATAAACCTATATGGATTGAGAATGAAGTAAATCGAAAGGAGTTCACTTTCTTATCCTCGAATAGTAGTGAAGCTGAAGTTGAATTGTTTTTATTACATTTATTTGGTTACAACAGAATCGATGTCTCAATATCTTTAGAAGAATCTTTTAAAGAGCTTTTTAAAGAAGATGAAGTAGCAATTTTAGGCGGAGTGGCTTTTATTCAAGATGATGGAGCATTTATTATGCCTAGCTGTTGCTGTGGGCTTGAAGAAATACAATCAATAAGCCACTCAATTAAAGCTAAACAAAGTCCATGGCTTGGACATGATCCATCACCTGGAATTATATATTACGATGATTATGTTTTAGTATGGTCAGATGATCCAGAAACACAAAAGGAAGAACTATTTAGTATAAGGTTTACCTATAAAGAACTATTTGAGGGCCTTGAGAAATGTAAAAAGGACTTACTAGGATTTATAGAAGAACCATTACATAAATGGATTAAGGTGAGAGACGAAGAAATAGCGAATCAAATGAAGCAAAAGATGCTTCTTTGGTTTTTGAAAGATGAATATTTTTGATTGCATTCCAAGAAGTCAGGAACATCAGCTAACATAATATTCACGCATCGGGCATACGCCCTCGGTCCGGTAGAGGGATTTCGGGGAAGCGGAAGCACCGGACACATCCGACTACGTCGGACGTCGTGAACACGAGAACGTTATGTGACAAACCACTAAACCATAAGGAGCAAATACATGGAAATCAAAAAGTTTGAATTTCAAGATCTAGATTCTCTTTTTACTTATTGGGAACAAATAGGGCGTGAAATTCCGTACTTTTTAAATGTATCTAAATCAAAATGGATGAAGTGCATGATTAATGATCAATTAGATGGAGAAGATAAATTTTCATCCACAGAGGTCTACCTAGCAATTGATAATGGTTCGGTAGTTGGATTTATACAATATGGAATACCTAATTTTTGCTGGAATGATAAAGGTGAGAAGTACTATAATCCAAATGTTCTAATCATTCGCCATTTCTTTTTTGATGAGAATATAATAGAAGCAGGAGAACAATTACTGAGAATCGCTTTAATGAGTTCATCAGAATATGAGAAGGTTCATGCGTTTTTTCATATATTTGGTGTTAGTTGTAATGCACATCACGGGAAGTTACATTCAAAATTTACACACATAGAGAATTTACTATTATCAAATCGATTTCTAATTGATTGTGAGAATATTTACTATGTCTTGGACATGAGCTCATTAAAACTTGAAGAAAATTTGAATGATGAACTTGATGTAAAGATCACTTCAATCAACGGTAAATATTACTATGAAGCCTTTAAGGCGAGAGAACCAATTGGAACTGCTCAAGTTACTTTTTTTGATACCTTAACAGATGACGAATCGAAAGATGGAGCGTACTTATTTTGGATCGGAGTTGATGATAAATTTAAAGGCTTGGGATTGGGAACTAAATTTATAACAAAGATCTGCCAACATTTGAATAACAACAATATTCGTTATTTACATACTGATACAATGCTGTCGAATATTACAGCACAACGGTTTTATATAAGGAATAATTTTATTGATAAAGGAATAACACGAGATTATAAACAAAATTAATGTGAGTATTTCGAAGAAGAGTGTTACGTCATATAACATCGCATTCAACGCTACGGGCTGCAAGCGGTCCTTGGTCTGCCCGAGGCATTTCGAGGATGCAATCCAGGCAGACACATCCCACCGCCTAACTGCCGCAAGCGGCAGCCGGACCTTCGGTACTTAAGGCGTTGGGACGTCGTGAATGCGGAAACGTTATGTGAAACCAATGCAGAGATAGGTGAACTTAAATGCCTCAAACAGATAAAGAGATAGAAACATTCTTATTAGCGTTTATTAGAAGGAAAGTTTCACTAGAGATCTTCGAATAATGGTTGTATCTAAATGAAGACAGACTTGAAGAATACTTAGGAAGACTTAAATACTTCAAATTAATAAATATTAATTACAGAACAAAATTAGCCGCAGAAAAAGCAGAATTTCAAGTGGTAGAATGGTTCGGCTACAGAAACCATGAGGACTTTAGAGTTAGAGACTTACTTTCAAGAACAATAGATTCAATATAAGATTATGTTGATTGTTGCCGAGATATTTATACAGAGTACATAAAGGGTTACTACTTCTTAAGAAATATTGCATTAGCTTACATTGAATATGATTATGATGACCAGTTAAATAAACAAGAATATAAAGACAGATTTCTTTCGATCCGGCCTAACGTATTAAAGGAAGCAAGTAGAATGATAGGATTATTAGAGTCAGGAGATCTAGAAATAAATAGAACACATGAATATATAGATAAGAGAACTAATGATCAGAAGCTTGAATAAACCTATTACTTTAGAGAAGAATCACGGAGGCATTGGCATCATATAACATTGCATTCACGCTGCGGCCCCTGTCGGGCCCTTGGTCTGCAGAAGCGAAGGCGAAGAAGTTATTACTGCAGACAACCCTGCGAGGCTAAGTCTTCGACCCGGCGCTAAAGCGCCTTAAGCCTCTCGGTTTCGTGGATGCGGAAACGTTATGTGAAATTATTGCAAGAAATGTGTTGAAGGTGGTGTAAGGTGATTTGCTCAAAAGAGTGGGGAAAGCAAGCGTGCAAATACTTCATTCACCTTCTGAACAGTCGTCCGTTGTTCAAATTCCTCCGACAAAATCTCCTCGCTTTCACCTAGATCAAGGTTAAAATCTGAAATCATGCGGTTGACGGTTTTCCAGTCAAAAAAATTGCATTAATTTCGAATTGGTCGGTAAAACTGCGGATATCCATTTTGGCGCTACCCGAACATGCCTTGTCATCGCAAATGATTACTTTGGCATGAATAAACCCTTTTTGATAACGGTAAAACCGGATCCCTGCTTGCAGTAATTCCCGGGCGTAAGACAATGAAGCGAAGTAAACATGTTTTGAATCAGGAACAGCAGGAATTATGACTCGAACATCGACGCCTTGCATTGCTGCCATTTTTAAAGCAAACAAAAGACGGGGATCGGGAACGAAATATGGAGCTTCAATATAAATCCGTTTCTTAGCTGATCGTTTCATCCGGGCCGGAATTTATTATTTGTATACTTTCGTTCCTTCGACAGTCCCGAGAAGGATAATATTCGGGATCGGTGAGTAACTGCTGTTTAACATCGTACCAATCCGTTGACAAAGTAGATTGAATCCACATTACCGCGTCGCCTTTTATCTTAAAATGCGTATCCCGCCAATATCCGATTTCAGGTGTTTCCCCAAGTATTCATCACCGATATTTAATTCCCCGAAGAATCTGATCTCCCGTCCACAACTACAATTTTTCGATGATTGCGATAATTAATCCGCTTGTTGAAGAATGAAATTATATGATGTTTCGCTAGTTGTCTCATTGTTAGCGGTAACAGGCAGGGAATTAACTTTTCTAAGTATGTCGTGCAGTGTGTCATCCGGATATACGGGTTGGTCGGACGTATCGATAGGGAACCGCATTTTGCATCGATTCGAGAGTAGTTCCTTAGGGTCGTATTTACTATATCACGTTTATCCTGTCCCCAAACGGTTCTATTTTGACATGGGATATTACGGTCTGATTTTTAGTGTGATAAAAGTCACACTTCTAGGATATATTATTGTATGACATGAAATGGAAAAGTGGGGTTAGGCGATGGGAAGTATTAATAAAGATATTGACACTTTAATCATCGGCATTGACGTAGGTTCAACCACTGTCAAAGCTACCGTGGTGGAACCGGAAAGCAAACAAATCTTATGGTCGGATTACCAACGCCACCATACAAAGCAGGCGGAAAAGGTGCTGGAATTGTTGATTGCAATTGGCAATGAATTTCCCGATATGAAGCAAGACAACATCCGTGTCTTTGCGACGGGCTCCGGCAGCGGTCCGATCGCACCGCATATAGGGGCCAAGTTTGTACAAGAAGTGAATGCTGTTACGATGGCGGTGGAACACCTTCACCCTGATGTGGGAAGCGTGATTGAGTTAGGGGGTCAAGACGCAAAGATCATCATTTTCAAAGAAAATGAAGAAACGGGTAATAAACAAGCCCTGACCTCCATGAATGACAAGTGCGCGTCAGGTACGGGGGCCACCATTGACAAATGCATGATTAAAGTAGGCATGCCGATGGAAGAGGTCGGTAAACTTCACTTTGATGACAGCAAACTGCATCATGTGGCCGCCAAGTGCGGTGTATTCGCGGAAACGGACATTGTCAATTTGGTGAAAAGCGGCATACCTTCGCCTGAAATCATGTGTTCTCTAGCCGATGCCATTGTGATGCAGAACCTCTCTGTACTGACTCGCGGAAATACGCTCCGGCACCGTGTTCTGCTGCTCGGAGGACCGAATACATACTTGCCTTTCCTGCAAGAGTGCTGGCGAAAGCGAATACCGCAAACCTGGCAGGATCGAGGATACGATTATCCTAAAGATATGCCCGTCGATGAATTGATTTTTGTTCCTGACAACTCACAGTACTACGCTGCTTTCGGAGCCGTTTTATACGGTATGCACGAGCCGGCAGGCGTTGGAATTTATTCCGGACTGGAAGGGCTGAAAGAATTTATTGCACATGGCCGGAAAGCAAAACTGGGCGAGAAAGCAGGTCCGCCTCTGGTCATGGATCGTCCGGAGCTGGATGAATTCCGCCGGCAGTATCGAATCCCTAAGTTTACACCGACATCCTTCATACCGGGACAGAAGGTGAGAGCCGTGATCGGGCTTGACGGCGGTTCCACTTCGTCCAAAGCTGTTCTGGTTGATGAGGAAGGAACCATCCTGCTTAAGGAATATCAGCTTTCCAAAGGCAATCCGCTTGAAGATACGAAAGAAATGTTAATGCGGATTCGAGATAAAGTGAAAGCACAGGGGGCCGATTTAGAAGTCATCGGTTTCGGGTCGACGGGATATGCAGCGGATGTTTTGGAAAAGACATTAAAAGCGGATGTAAATATTGTAGAGACAGTCGCACATATGATGAGCGCGGTGAATCAGTTCGGCGATATCGATGTCATTTGCGACATCGGCGGCCAGGACATTAAAGTCCTGTTTCTGAAAAACGGAGATATCCGGAATTTCAAGCTGTCCAATCAATGTTCCGCCGGAAACGGGATGCTGCTGCAAGCGATGGCGGATCAGTTCGGTATTCCTGTTCAGGAATACGCCGATACAGCCTTCAGCGCAGGCTTAAGTCCCAAGTTTTCGTATGGTTGTGCTGTATTTTTGGATGCGGACCGGGTTAATTTCCAGAAAGAAGGTTATTCCAAGGAGGAGTTGTTGGCGGGTCTTGCTATGGTTCTGCCGAAAAATGTATGGCAGTACGTCGTACAAATTCCACGCATGTCGGAATTAGGGCGGAAATTCGTTCTGCAAGGCGGTACGCAATATAACCTGGCTGCGGTGAAGGCGCAAGTCGACTATATCAAACAGCGGGTTCCCGATGCTGAAGTTTATGTACATCCGCATCCTGGTGAAGCGGGCGCCATCGGGGCGGCGATGGAAACGCTACGCGTGGTCAAACGGCGTGGATACTCCACCTTCTTAGGACTGGATACCGCTATAAACCTGCGCTATAAGTCGCGTAATGATGAATCCACCCGCTGTTACTTTTGTCCGAACCACTGCAGCCGTACCTTTATCGATTCCGAGACGCCGGATGGTCAAACCGCCCGATATATCTCCGGTTTCTCCTGTGAAAAGGGAACAGTCGAAGATAAGGAAGCTGTAGTCAAGCTGACCAAGGAAAGACAGGAACTGAAAAAACATTACCCTAATCTAGTTGAATATGAGGCCCGCCGCATGTTCCAACATTTCTTTGATGCCGAATCGCTGCCCGAATCGGACATGCAAATGGATGAGGTTCGGATGAAACGGGGTTGGTTTGGTTTAGGCGGCGTGCGAAAAAACCAACAACATCGTCCATTCGATCGCTCTTCCCCCGAGGCGATGGAACGGAGGAAAAAGCTTCGCATCGGGATCCCCCGGGTGCTCAACATTTGGTCCACAGCGCCTTTTTGGCGGACATATTTCGAGACGCTGGGCATCGACCAGAAGAACATCGTATTCAGCGATAATACCAGTGAGGAAATGTGGCAGGAAGGCGGAAAATACGGATCCATCGATCCGTGTTACCCTTCGAAAGTGGCGCAAGCTCATGTTCACAATCTGTTATTCAAGCATCATGAAAAATCACCTTTGGATTATCTCTTTTTCCCATGCATCACCCATATCCCTACACATTTGCACAATGTGATGGACTCTGCCAGCTGCCCGATTGTAGCCGGTGCTCCGAATGTGATCAAAGCCGCTTTCACCAAAGAAGTGAACTTCTTTGAGACAAGAGGTGTGACTTATCTGGATCCGGCGGTCACCTTTACCGAACCGAACATGATGAAGAAGCAACTGTACGAAGCCTTTGCGGAGCATCTGCGGATTACGGAGGATGAAAGCAATTTTGCCGCAGACCAAGGTTGGAAGGCGATGGATCTTTTTGACGTTGAAATGCAGGAAAAGGGACGGTTAATCTTAGAACAGGTAGAACAGGATAACCGCCTCGCCATTCTGATGATCGGACGTCCGTATCATTCGGATCCCGGTCTGAATCACGGAGTTTTGGAAGAATTTCAGGTACTTGGCTACCCGATTCTTTCCCTGCGCTCCATTCCTAAAGATGAGACTTGGCTGCGCCGGTTTTTTCATGATGATCTGCAAAGCGGACGGGTGGAATACGCTCTTGAGGTCACCGACGTATGGCCGGAAAACTTCAGTTCCAACAGTGTCCAAAAGGTATGGGCCGCCAAATTCGCCGCGCGCCATCCGCATGTGGCGGTGCTGGATCTGTCCAGCTTCAAATGTGGGCATGATGCACCCACTTACGGCTTGATCGATTCGATTATTTCTACCGCAGGCACTCCATTTTCCGCCTTACATGATATTGACGCCAACAAGCCAAGCGGTTCAATTAAAATCCGGGTAAAAACGTATGCCCACAGTCTTGGGCTTCATGAAGAGCGATTGCAGGATTTGGCTCGAAAAAAAGCGGAATTGCAGCAGCGTCTGGAGCAAAAACGCGCCGAATTGCTGGACAATCAACAAAACGAGCGACTCGGGATTATATAGAAATTCAAAAAGAGGAGTGAAACCCAATATGGCTATTCTTAAAAAGAAGGGGAAGCTGGAGAAACCGTTGTCCCTTGAAGAAGAACTGTTGAATTTTCAAAAGGAGCAAGAAAAAGCGTTAGGCTTGGATCAGGTAAATAAAAACCAATGGTTTGATCCCGTTCCCCGCCAGTTTTTGGCCAAAGACAAATCATCCACAACCCTTCTCTTCGGGGGAATGACCATGGCCCATGATTATTTGGTGGAAGGAGCGCTGCAAGGTCTGGGATATCGGGTGAAGCATCTGGATTGTCCTGATAATGAATCCTTGCGCTATGGGAAAGAGTTTGGCAACCGGGGACAATGCAACCCGACGTACTTCACGGTCGGTAATTTGATTAAGCATTTGTCCCATCTGCGTGATGTGGAAGGCCTGTCCAAAGACGAGATCATCCGCAATTACCTGTTCATTACGAGTGGTTCCTGTGGTCCCTGCCGCTTCGGCACATATGTCACGGAATACCGTAAAGCATTGCGCGATGCGGGATTTGATGGTTTTCGCGTCTTGCTGTTCCAGCAAACCGATGGTTTAAAACAGGCAACCGGCGGAGAATCAGCCTTGAAATTAGACACCACTTTTTTCTTTAGCTTCTTGAAAGCTGTTTTTCTTGGAGATATTTTGAACGCTCTGGCCTATCGCATTCGTCCGTATGAAGTGATAGTAGGTTCAACGGACGCCGCCATGGATCGTTGCAAGAAGTATATGTTCGATGCATTAAGCCAGCGGAAGCGGTTGGGACCTGCACTGAACCGATGCCGTAATGAACTGAAGGCCGTTCAGGTAGACCGCACAAAGGTTAAACCGAAAGTAAGCATTATCGGTGAATTTTGGGCGATGACCACGGAAGGAGACGGCAATTATCAATTGCAGCGTTTTCTTGAGAACGAAGGGGCCGAAGTAGAAGTGCAGTCGGTTACGGCATGGATACTCTTTCTCATATGGGCAGGACGTTACGATACTTTGCAGCGGATGAACCTGCGGGAGGCGGATTCCGGCAAATTTGGCTTGAAAGGGAAAAATCCCGTCATGCGTCTGCGTATGTTATGGCTTGCCGATCGCGTCTTGCGGGTCATGTTCCAAACCTATGCCAAGGCTGTAGGTCTGCGAAATTATCACTTACCTGACATGGAAGAGATCGCCCGAGTGGCTCATGAGCATTACAACAATCATTTACGCGGCGGCGAAGGTCATATGGAAGTGGGCAAGCTGATTCTCAATGTGGTCAAACGGAAAGTAAATATGACGATTTCGGTTAAACCCTTCGGATGTATGCCTTCTTCCGGTGTATCCGATGGTGTCCAGTCTTTGATCACAGAGAAATATCCTGATGCGATCTTTCTTCCGATCGAAACGACGGGGGATGGGGCAATCAACGTGTACAGCAGGATCCAGATGATTCTTTTCAAGGCTAAACAGTCTGCTCAACAAGAGTTTGAAGAAGCCTTAACGAAAAAAGGCTGGACGGTGATGCAGCTGCAGAAGATAGCAAGTCGTTCGAAAAGAACAAATGCATTACACGCAAGCCGTCATACTGTCGCTTGTACAGCGGCTAATATGATTTATGATATGCGTCGTGTGTCCAACCGATTTTTTTTCCTAAGAAAAAAAGAAGAAATCCATGGTGTATGAATAACTTCAGCCCGGTTTAACAGTAATTGATGACGATGGTCAAAGACTTTCTTCAATTACGTTGAGCCGGGCTTCTATAGTGAAATTACTGTGGAAT
>NZ_JAAKGU010000012.1:0-188158 GCF_011043685.1 Paenibacillus apii
TCAAGCTGCGCAGGCTGCCCGCTCAAGGAACGATGCACGAAAGCAGCGGGAGACCGGGAAATCGCTGTGAGTCTGGAACGGTTACGGTACCAGAAGCAAGCCAGAGAACTCCTGCAAAGCGAGGAAGGTTATGCCTTGGCGGTGCGCCGGATGACGGAGCCGGAAAGTGTGTACGGACAAGTGAAGAATAACCGGGGCTACCGGCGGTTTCTACTTCGAGGGATGGAGAAAGTCACCCTAGAGGTCGGGTGGCTTTCCCTTGCTCACAACCTGGGAAAACAAGCCAAGGTGGACCAAAAACGCCGAGCAGCAATTCTCCAATGACGGGAGAATTGCCTGCTCGGCTAATTTTTACAACCCATTTTTGCTCGATGAGCTGCCTTGGGTAGTATGAAAACTACTTTTGGGACAGCCCCTTTATATGAACGCCAGTAGGTAAATTACGCATTCGGTAATGACAGTGCTTTGTCGGCATTTTGGATATCCATCCGCAGTTGCTGCTCCGGATCATAGGCATTGTAATAACCATTATCCTTCATGTAACTAAAAATTTGCCCATGAAGGCTGACCGCTTTGCTGAGCTGGTCACACAGGACGTTCCGAACTTCTGGAGTCGCTGCTTCACTCAATGCGATGCCATAGCTCTTAATTCCACTTTTAGCAGCGATCAATAAATCAGAAGCAATTACTTGATCCGTAATCGCATTCATTCCAGTAACGTTTTTAATAATTGAACTCAAAATTCTTCCTCCTTTACACCAGCAGATTTTTAAGTTGCGAGATATCTTCCCTTCCCGATGCGATATCTTGCTGAAGAATGTTTTTCAGTCTTTCATCAGTGACCATCGGCAGCATTGTTTGGCTTTTGGTAAAGCATGTTGTTTTAAATGTAAGAAGCTCGTGCAATTCCAATTTTTCATGAACTCCTAAATTTTGCACAATTCTCCCTCTTTTCATTGAATTGGTATTCCCTTTATCTAAATTAGGCTTGCCGCCGTCCAAGGACCGTCGGAAAGCCACACCCGTCTGGGATCATCAGCCCTTCGGAGTCCGGGGTTTATGGAATTTATCGTTTGACAAAGAAAAATCCCGCATAACTCACGGGATTTTATTTTCTTAGGCCTTAACCAGTTCTGGTCGTTTAATTTGGAGTGGCGGAGGAACGATCCATCCTTTTTCTTTAGATACCTCAAGAATTCTAACCCCTAATGCCGCCTTTGTTACATGATATTTACCGAATAAAGCTCCGATATCAACTCTAATGGATTGTCCCATTACTTGGCTACACGCAACCAAAGCCGCTGAAGTATCTACTGCAATCTGAGCGGCGATTTCGGGGTCGGTAAATCTTGCGCCAGCAGGGATATCTTCAAGTTTTGCTTCTGGTCTTTTAGGCAATACTGGTGCAGGTGCAATTCCATTAGCGGTAAGTAATGTATCGCATTCTTTCATTTCCAATTCCGCTTGATCGATAAGTGCACCCAGGATTTTTTTCAGGTCTTTATCACCAGCATGATTCAAAAATGCTTGGTATCTCGACACAGCTCCTCTAGCCATCATAGAGGCTTGCCACACACTAAAGATTTCACCATAATGCATTGGTTCATCTTTTGGATTGCCATTTAAAATCCCCAATAATATCGCTCCTTTATCCCCTTATTTATTGCAGTATTAATATGTCCAGAAACACGGAAATAATGTGGATTAGAAATCCGTGATAAAATAAGATCAATCCTATAAAAGGAGGCAAATAACATGTGCGGACGATATTGATTACCGTAATTTTTGAAGAATTGATGTTAAGGTACCTGATTGAGGAAGCAACGATTAACCACTATTCTCCGAATTATAATGCAGCACCGATGCAGTTTATCCCGGCTGTCGTGGGCAGCAATGACGGTAATCGGTTGGGGGAACTTACACTGGGGCTTGGTGCCATCATGGGGCTAAAGATGACAAGATAGGCAATAAGATGATCAACGCCCGAGCCGAAACACTAACCGAAAAACCTGCGTTTAAACGCCCTTCTCAGCTCACGGCGATGCATCATCCCAGCGGATGGATTCTATGAGTGGAAACAGGAAGGCAAAATGCAAGCAGCCTATGCGTATCCTCAAGAAAGACGGTGGCATTTTCTCGCTGGCTGGTCTGTACGATACCTGGGTAGATCCGGAGGGTAAAAAGATCAGTACATGCACGATTATTACGACAGATCCTAATAGCTTAATGGCAGACATACACAATCGCATGCCGGTTATGTGATTACAGAGGTATTTGCGGGTTTCATAATCAATGTGCCGACGATTCGGCCGACCCATTGTGGCAGGAAGAAATTCAATACGAAGACGATGCTGAAGGCGACGCGCCAGGCTCCCATCCAATAGCCTGCAAATCCAGGGATAAAACCGCGCATGGCTACGGCAGTCAAGACAAAGGACAAGATAAAAGTCATGATGAACGAAATCGTTAATACATAGACAACCAACTGCCCCTTTTTAAAGCGGTTTGCGAAGCGGCGAATTCTAACCGGAAGGAAAAAGTTAAGCCCGAATGCGATCACGAAAGCAATGCCCCAATCTTTCATCCATGCGCTCATGAAATGCGGGATTAAACCGCCCTCGAGTACATAAGTCATGATACCGGACATGATGAACGTTAACGTGATCGACATCGACGAAATGAAAAGAAGCTGACGGTACTTAGCATGAATTCTCATTTGTGAAAACTCCTTTATCGATAAGATTTGTGTTTCAGTGACAAAGATGTAATAATGATATTTGTAATTTATATTCGAAGCAAAGAGGTGACGAAGATGACTGCCGAAGCGCCACTAACAAGAGAAATGATCCTAAATGCCGCCGAACAAGTGCTGCGACGGTATGGACCAGAGAAAACATCGGTCGTCGATATCGCGAAATTTCTTCAAGTGAGTCATGGAACGTTATATCGTCATTTCCCAAGTAAAGCGGCTTTGCGCGAAGCCGTTACGGAACGGTGGTTATATAACAGTATCTTGCTTCCATTGCAGGCGGAGGCGGAAAAGCAGGAAGGAAGCGCGGAAGTGAGGTTGAGATTGTGGGTTGAAACCCTCATCTCGAAAAAAAGAACATACGCTGCGGAAGAACCGGAGATGTTCGCAATGTATGCGGCCGTAACTATCGAGGCGGAGGAATTGATTAAGGTCCATGTCAACGGTCTCGTCCGCCAAATCGAATCGATTCTGGAATATGGAGTCGAAACGAAGGAATTCCAGTCTGGGAATGCGGCAAATAAGGCCCGTGCCTTCTTCCTGGCGACGAGCACTTTCCACCATCCCGCTCATGCACCGGAGTGGAAGAACCCGGAAATCGACAAGGAGTTCGACGCCGTATGGCAGCTGCTCTTGTCCGGTTTACGATAAGTGGTTTAATGAGCTGCACCAATCCTTATTACAAAAACATAGAACGAAAGCATAAATAAAAGCAGCGGTGGTCTAGGCCTTAGAGGGTCCTAGTCGTCGCTGCCTTTTTAATATTGCATTTGGAAAGAAGCCTTTCCACAAAACATGGACAGCCATTGTTGTTACATTCCTCTTTAGATCGTATCAAAGAAAAATTCCGGACTAAAGTCGGGTTTCCTTCATAGGGATTTCAATAATTTCTCCTGCCTCAACCACCCATAGGGACAGCATAGCAATACCCAGTCCAGCTGATACTGCTTCTTTGCCCCCTTGGCTGCTGTTAAAAACATAAGAGCGTCTAACTTAAAGCCCGGCTCGCTGCATGAACTGGTTGCTAAACGCTTTCGTTCATCTCCCATATAGAGGATCATACCAAGATCCAGTTTATTTGCCGATGGCGAGTCCCATCTCAACTAGAGGAAACTGCTCAGGAAGTCGTTCGCCGCCGATATGATCGGCTCTCCTTCCTCGGGTTTAGGTTTCGCGCTAGTCAAGCTGTTTGGCTTGAATTAATCTTGGAGAGTAAGAGAGATGAATGTAATAACAATATCATATTTTTGTTAGTTGACATTTGATATGTGTCAGATGTATATTGGAATCAACAAGAGAGGAGATGTGAGAATAATGGTGAAGAAGGAAGGAAATGTCGTTCTTGTCACAGGAGCCAGCTCTGGAATCGGTTATTTATCCGCGAAGGCATTGGCAGCAAAGGGACATACGGTATAAGCCAGCATGCGTGACATCAGCGGTAGAAACGCAAAGAAAGCGGAGGAACTTTACAATTATGCTGAGGCTCATGGGTACACTTTAAGGCCAATTGAACTAGATGTATTGTCGCAAACCTCAGCGGATCAAGCGGTTCGAACCATCGTAGAAGAACAAGGTCAACTTGATGTAGTCATGCATAATGCCGGCCATCTCGTCGTCGGGGTCGTGGAAGCCTATACCCCTCAGGAAATCATGAATGTGTTCGGGACGAACGTCCTCGGCTCACAGCGAGTCAACCGCGCAGTACTGCCGTACATGCGGGCGCGACAATCCGGATTGCTACTTTGGATCAGCAGCACGACCGTAAGAGGCGGATTTCCTCCATTCCTTGGACCTTACGTCGCAGCGAAAGCAGCCATGGACTCTCTAGCGCAGACGATGGCCTACGAAGTCGCGAAGTTCGGTATTGAGACGTCCTTTGTCGTGCCGGGAGCCTTTACGAAAGGGACTTCTCACTTCCCGAACGCGGGCCGACCGCAAGACAACGAGACTTCTTCGGAGTACGAGCGGATCAACGGCCTGCTCGAGGAGGTCGGCGCACGTTTAAGTGCCCTTACACCTCCCGAAGCCGACCCTCAAGCCGTGGCCGACGAAGTCGCTCGGATCGTGAGCTTGCCGACTGGCAGCCGCCCCGCTCGCGCTGTCATCGATTTCGTCAATGACGGTGCCGAAGAGGTGACGGAGCTTTCCGAGAAAGTTCGTATTGAATTCATTCGCCGCATAGGTTTAGATGAATTGCTCACTGCATCGGCCGTGATGTAAGACGGAATCATATCAAATTATAAAAAGGATGGGGATCAAAAATGGTTCAAACGCTGGAAGGAAAAGTAGCATTGGTAACAGGAGCATCTCGAGGCATCGGTAAGAAGATAGCCGAAACGTTGGCTTTAGCTGGCGCAAAAGTCGTTGTGAATTACGCAAGCAGTCCAGCGAAAGCAGAAGAAGTCGTGAACGGTATTAGACAAAGTGGCGGCGAAGCAATTGCCGTGCAAGCCGATGTCGGGAAAGTTTCTGAAGTTGAGCGGCTGTTCGACGAAACGCTACGGGCCTATGGGCGATTAGATATTCTCGTGAACAACGCTGGCGTCATGGCGACGAAGCCGCTTACCGCCATTACGGAAGAGGACTTCGACAAGCATTTCGCAATTAACGTGAAGGGAACATTCTTCGCAATTCAGCAAGCGGCGCGAACCATGAGCGAGAACGGCCGCATTATTAACTTCTCTACTTCTATTGTAGGGATGATGCTTCCCACGTATAGCCTATATGGGGGGACGAAAGGTGCCGTCGAGCAATTTACGCGTCATCTGGCTAAGGAGCTTGGACCGAGGAAAATTACGATTAACGCGATCGCACCGGGGCCGGTGAACACGGAACTGTTTACCGCCGGAAAATCGGAGGAGCAGATTAGGACGTTTGCCAGTATGAATGCCTTAGGGAGATTAGGGGAAACGGAGGACATCACCAAAATCGTGCTTTTCTTGGTGAGCGATGAATCCCGATGGATTAACGGGCAGACTATCCGTGCCAATGGCGGTTCCATCTGATTTCGCGAATCGTTTCAACGAATAATAATAAATACGCTTCGAAGGCCCGGTACCCCTTTTTAACAGATTAACGGAGTTAGAAGCGGCTGCACGGAACGAGCAACACTAAGTGTAGCATAGTAAATTATAAATCGTTAAACGAAAAAATAATTTAGAATGGAGGATTTGTATGAAAAAGACCGCATTTGTAACCGGCGCTAATAAAGGAATTGGATTTGAGATTGCAAAACAGCTTGGTGAAATAGGCTGGAAAGTAATCCTTGGCGCTCGCAGCACCGAACGAGGCCAGGCAGCCGTGTCTGAACTAGTTACCCAGGGGCTAGACGTGGAGTTCGTACAAGTAGATGTGACCGTTTTGGAGAAGATCGAGCAGGTTGCAGATATGATCAAAAAGAATTACCCGGACTTGAAGCTTCTAATCAATAACGCCGGTATGCCAGGCGCTTTCTCTCGCTCTTTTACAGAAACCAAAGAAGAAGACCTGCGCAACGCCTTTGAAGTCAATTTTTTCGGTACTTTCCGATTAAACCAGCATTTGTTTCCGTTAATTAAGGATAGCGAAGGCACTATCGTAAATGTATCGACCGACATGGCCTCACTTGACCATATGCAAAATGCTAAATTCACATTAAACGCCTTTGACTACAATTCGTCTAAAACGGCCAACAATGCCATGACCCTTTCCATGGCCTATGAATTAAGAAACAGCAACGCTCAAGTTTTTGCAGTAACGCCGGGTTTTACTACAACAGATCTGAACGGCAATGCTGAAGGCGGTAAATCTAAAGAGGAGGCCGCTGCCATTATCGTAGGTTACGCAACAGATGGTAAGCGTCACAACGGTGAATTCCTGAATGAGAGAGGAGTTTTAGCGTGGTAATCCGTATTCATCATGCCGACTGGTGAAGTCGCTTAACAAAAACAAACCAACGGTTCCCTTCACTTCAGCAAGGATTGATCATCCGCGGCTGCCTCATGTTGCAAGTTATCGAGCTGGCGTGTTTTGAACACTGCGTGTCCGCCTAATCAGATTTGTTACGTGACCTTACATTCTCTCAGGAGAGCACCGAGAAATTCTAGCCCTTTATACAGCGGCCAGTCTGGGACTATACTTTTGCGTCTTAGTCTGCCGCTGTTGTATTTATCGGATCAGTCTAAATCATAGGCATTACAAAGACTCTTTACAACGCATACAATAACATGAGGCGTAATGAAGTTACCCCGCCAAAAACCAAGGGATCGGTCAGAACGTTTGATATCGATAAAAGCATCATAGAAATTCTTAAGGATCACAAAATCAAGCAAGAAAAGTTACAAAAGCAATACCGGAGTATATTTGACGACTTCGCAAACGAAAATTATGTATTTGGAAGAGAAAAACGGATATCCTATCCTGCAGAAGACACTCATAAATCGGATGAAGGAAGGCTCGTGTTGGTCATGACGATGCAAAAACGACTTTGAAGATATATACGCATGTCACGGATAAAATGAAAAAGAATGCCGCCGATAAATTGAAAATCAACTTCGGCAGCATCCTGAATTTTAAAAAACCGCAATAAATGTGATTTTTACGTGATTTATTCTTATATACAAACCCTCGAAAAGCCTGAAACACCAGGCAATTCAAGGGTTTTCTTTATTTTATTACATCATGCCGCCCATTCCGCCCATGCCGCCCATGTCAGGCGCGCCGCCTTTTTCAGGCTCCGGCTTGTCGGCGATAACAGCTTCGGTGGTCAGGAACAGACCGGCTACGGATGCAGCGTGCTGCAGCGCGGAGCGGGTTACCTTCGCAGGGTCGACGATACCGGCTTCGATCATGTTGACCCACTCGTCGGTAGCGGCGTTGTAACCTACGCCGATTGCTTCCTTCTTCAGGCGCTCAACGATAACAGAGCCTTCTTGGCCTGCGTTCGCAGCGATCGTGCGGATCGGCTCTTCCAGGGAGCGGAGCACGATGCTCACACCGGTCTTCTCGTCGCCTGTCGCTTCAACAGCGGCTACGGCGCTATATACGTTAACCAGCGCGGTTCCGCCGCCGGATACGATACCTTCTTCAACCGCAGCGCGAGTAGCGTTCAGGGCGTCTTCAATGCGCAGCTTGCGCTCTTTCAGTTCGGTTTCGGTAGCAGCGCCGACTTTGACAACGGCTACGCCGCCGGACAGCTTCGCCAGACGCTCTTGCAGCTTCTCCTTGTCGAACTCGGAAGTCGTTTCTTCCAGTTGGGCACGGATTTGGCTGACGCGGGCTTGAATGTCTTCTTTCGCGCCGCTTCCGTCAACGATCGTTGTGTTCTCTTTCGTTACGCGCACTTGACGGGCGTTACCAAGCTGATCGACAGTTGCGCTCTTCAGGTCAAGACCAAGCTTCTCGGTGATGACTTGACCGCCGGTCAGAGCGGCAATGTCCTGCAGCATCGCTTCGCGGCGGTCGCCAAAGCCAGGAGCTTTAACGGCAACAGCGTTGAACGTTCCGCGCAGTTTGTTCACGATCAGCATCGCTTGAGCTTCGCCTTCGATGTCTTCGGCGATAATAACAAGCGGTCTTGCTTGTTGAACGATTTTTTCAAGCAGCGGCAGGATTTCTTGCGTGCTGCTGATCTTCTTGTCGGTGATCAGGATGTAAGGGTTATCCAGCACAGCTTCCATTTTATCCGTGTCGGTAATCATGTACGGGGAGATGTAGCCGCGGTCGAACTGCATGCCTTCCACCACTTCAAGCTCGGTCAGGAAGCCGCGGGATTCTTCAACGGTGATTACGCCGTCTTTGCCCACTTTTTCCATAGCTTCGGCGATCAGTTGGCCTACTTCTTCGTCGGCTGCGGAGATAGCCGCAACTTGAGCGATGGATTGTTTGTTTTCGATCGGTTTGGAGATCTTTTGCAGTTCTTCTACTGCAGCGCGAACCGCTTTGTCGATACCTTTGCGCAGACCGATTGGGCTGGCGCCGGCAGTTACGTTCTTCAGACCTTCGCGGATCAACGCTTGAGCCAGAACAGTTGCAGTCGTCGTACCGTCACCGGCTACGTCGTTTGTCTTGGTTGCAACTTCTTTAACCAGTTGAGCGCCCATGTTCTCGAAGGCGTCTTCCAGTTCGATTTCTTTGGCGATGGTAACGCCGTCGTTCGTGATCAGCGGGCTGCCGAATTTCTTCTCCAGCACCACGTTGCGGCCTTTTGGTCCGAGCGTTACTTTAACCGCGTTTGCCAAAGCGTCTACCCCACGCAGCATTGCGCGGCGGGCGTCTTCACTGAACTTGATATCTTTTGCCATTGTCAAGTTACCTCCCTATGAATTGTAAGTATCGGTATTAAAATCTTATAGACGGTCCTCTTAGGATTAACCCAGAATCGCGTGAATGTCGCTTTCTTTCATAATCAAATACTCTTTGCCTTCATACTTGATCTCGGTTCCGGCATACTTCGAGAAAATGACGCGGTCGCCTTCCTTCACTTCCAGCGGTACGCGAACTCCGTCTTTCAGAGCGCCGCTGCCTACGGCAATGATTTTGCCTTCCTGCGGCTTCTCCTTCGCCGAGTCCGGAAGCACGATTCCGAATGAAGTCGTTTCCTCCTGCTGGATTGGTTCCACCAGTACGCGTTCACCTAAAGGTTTGATCATGAAAAATAGCCTCCTTTGAAAATTATGTTGTTATGCTTGAACACAGGGTTAAAAAGAATGATGCTCCGGAAAAAGCATGCTCCGGGTCATTCATGAGACATGAGAGCCGGCAGTCCGGCTGGCATATCTTTCGGGCCTGTTAGCACTCGACAGTCGGTAGTGCTAACAACAATTTTTATATTACTCAACTTGACTGCGGATTTCAAGTCCTTTTGCTCTTTTTTCTACTCGAATTTGGAAAAAAAGATACGGCAGGTTGTCCAAGCCGCACTCTCTTTCATTCTATCCATAGCCCGTCAAAATATGCCTGCCGCTTTCGGGAATCCGCATGGGCGCAGCCCGATTCAGGCATGGTCTCCCGCGGCGTATCTTGCCTCCAGCGCCGCGTCGGCGATTAGCTGCTTGCGGTAAACAGCCGCGGACAGAAATACGCTGAATTCATAGAGAACAATCAGAGGAACAGTGACCAGAAAATCCGAGATGAAATCCGGCGGCGTAATGACGACGGCGATAAAGACCAGCGCAAAATAGGCATAGCGGCGCATTTTACGCAGACGGAGCGGGTTCAGCAGCCGAATCTTGGTGAGAAACATGACGATCAGCGGCAGCTCGAACAGCATCGCCATCGGCAGCAGCAGGCTGAACATAAAATTGAAATACTGCGCGATGCCGTACGTCTCCTCCAGTCCCAAATCGCGCGTCACCGAGACGGTGAAGGAGAGCGCCATCGGAAACACGATGTAATAAGCGAAGAGAAGACCGGCCACAAACAAAATTAGCGCATACGGCACATACCGCAGGGCTGCGCTCCGTTCCTCCGGCCGCAGAGCGGGACTGACGAAGGCCCAAAGCTGAAAGACGATGAAAGGGATGGAAACGGTCAGCGACACGGCCATGGCAATCTTCATATACATGCCGATGCCGTCCCAGAAGGCGAAAGCGTGCAGCACGAAGCCCTGAGCCAGATCGGCATGGATCAGATATTCATAGACCGGCTTCGCGCAGAACAGCCCGCCGGCCAGGCCGATGGTAAAGACGACCAGCACGGCTATGATTCTTCTGCGCAGCTCCGTGAGATGCTCGACAATCGTCATTTTCCCGGGTTCCAAGCGATTAGCCCCTCTTCTTCCGGCCGGCAGCCTTATTTTATTTCAAAAAAATAGAGGCACCCCGTAAAGTCCGGGGACTTAGAGGGCGCCTCCGCATTGGTTCTACATATAAAAATTCCGGACCTGCTTATTCCGGCAAACGCTTCTCAAGGGAGGCAGGCGCATTCTGCGCCTGGCCCGGCGCGGGCGGCTCGCTCTTGACCGCCGGCTCGGAGTCGGCCATTATATCGCGGGTTCCTTCCTTGAACTCACGGAAGGTTCTTCCGACTGCGCGGCCCAGTTCGGGCAGCTTGTTCGGGCCAAAGAGCAGCAGCGCCAGAATGACAAGCAGTATGATGCCCGGAGCCCCAATACCGTTTAACATGTTCATTCCTCCTTGTTCCCTGTTCCGTTCGTGACACCGTTTTCGACAACTATATCATACCATAACTTAAATCACACTTGCATCTGTAATGTATGTCGAAATCCAAACGGAAGCAGTTGTTTGGAGAATTGGAGCCGCAAGCGCCCAATGATTCGCATTCCCTACTGCCGGTATTGGCCGGTTACCATCAGCAGCGCCTCCGGCAACTGATCCATAATGGCGGCCAAATGCTCATGCACGCCCTTGGGGGTGCCCGGCAGATTGACGATCAGCGTCCGGCCGCGGATACCGCAGATCCCCCGGAACAGCATGGCGGCGCGGTTCTTCTGCATTACCGTACTCCGCATCGCCTCAGACATGCCCGGCACTTCCCGTTCGATCACCCGGCGCGTCGCTTCCGGCGTCACATCCCGGATGGCAAGCTCTGTGCCGCCTGTGGTCAGAACCAGATCGGCCTGAAAGTAATCGGTCAATTCGATGAGCGCCGCAATAATTTCATCCGGCTCGTCGGGAACAATCCGGTACTCTACGATCTCCCCTCCAAGCTCCTCCTCCACCAGCTCGCGGATCACTTGAGCGCTCGTATCCTCCCTCTCGCCCCGAGCCCCCTTGTCGCTGGCCGTCAGGATTGCTGTCTTCCACGCCATAGGTTCTCCTTCCTCTCTGTCTTCATTATGTACTAATAGGACTACACTTCTTCCCGTGCATAATCGCCGTTCTTGCCGCCCGTCTTGGACGCAAGCAGCGTCGGCCCGATGACCATGTCTTTCTGCAGCGCCTTGCACATGTCGTATACCGTCAGCGCAGCGGCGGAGACGGCTGTCAGGGCTTCCATTTCAACGCCCGTTCTGCCGGTGGTCTTGACTGTCGCTTCTATATATAGTTCATCTTTGGTGTTGTCTGAAAAACGGATATCGATGCCCGTCAAAGGCAGCGGATGGCACATCGGTATCCAGTCGGCCGTCTTCTTGGCGGCCATAATGCCGGCGACCTGGGCGACGGCAAGCACATCCCCTTTACCTACGGCTCCGGCTTTGATGGCGTCAAGCGTTTCCGGCGCCATCGTTACCCTGCTCTTCGCAGTAGCTTCGCGCTTGGTCACTTCCTTATCGCTAACATCAACCATGCGCGCTCTGCCCTGACCGTTGAAATGCGTTAACTTCATCTTGCGTCAATCCCCTTTCCTTCGGCAGTGCAATGCAGTATTCCTTTCTCGGTAATCAGCATGTCCATAAAAGCGTCATGAGCTTCCATGGGCACCTCATTCAAGACCTGCGCGCCGTAAGCGAGACCGATCCACACCGGTTTCCTCTCCGCACCTGGCGCGGAGGCTCCGTACAGACGGGCCCGCAGCCGGTCGTAGTAACCCCGGCCGTAGCCAAGCCGGCCTCCCCTGGCATCAAAGGCCAGGCCCGGAACGAAAACGACCGGTGGCTCGCTTCCTTTCTCAACTGCAGAAAGGTTCTCCGCAGGCTCTGGAATGCCGTACGTTCCCGGCGCAAGCTCGCTCCATGATTCTACGGCGTGCAGGGTCATCTCCCCGGAACTGGCATGGACACGGGGCAGAACGACCCTGCGGCCCGTCTTCCAGCACCGCTCAATCAGCGGGCGCGTATCCAGCTCTGAACGGAAGGGAACGTACACCATAACCGAGTCCGCACCGTTCTCCTCCAGCCACTGCCATGCATGTTGGCATACAAGCGAGGATAACTCCTCCCTCCGCGCCGGAGGGATTCCGTCACGGACGGAGACGGCGCTTCGGCGCAGCTCGCGCTTGTAGGCGGCAAGCTGCAAGTCCGCGTGTGTCACCCTTTTGCCTCCTTACATTCGCCCAAGCCTTTATCCTTGGTTCACCATAATATTATAGATTCCCGCTTCAAGTGTAACTCATAGCTCACAGCCGGCAGCGGAATAATGTCTTACATTTCAGGGTAAATCCTTATCTCCAGTTTACCACTGTTATTCCGAATTCGCCAAGACGCCCCCGGAACCCTTTGACCTCGCGCAAAAAAGTCTTTTCATGTACACTATGATTAGGAATAAAGGTCCATGAACGGTACAGCGGCATGATCGCTGGCCGCAAGCGAAGTCTTATAAGGTGGAGGTTTCATTTGTCATGCTTCTTCAAGCGTCAGGAATCACGAAATTATACGGCATCCAGCCCGTGCTGGAAGGCATCAACCTGCAGGTAAATGAGAAAGAGCGGGTCGGGCTCGTCGGCGTCAACGGAGCCGGAAAGTCGACCCTGCTTAAGATATTGGCCGGTGAGCTGTCCTATGATTCCGGTCAAATTTATAAATCCAAGGAAACAACCGTCGGATATTTGGCGCAGAACAGCGGTCTGCAGTCCGACCGCACCATTCAGGAGGAAATACTCGCCGTGTTCTCTCCCTTGATCGAGGCGGAGGCCGAGCTGCGGCAGCTGGAGGAGCAAATTGCCGATCCGGCTGCGGCCGAGAACGAGAAGCGTTATGAAGAGCTGCTGGAACGGTATTCCACCCGGTCGGACTGGTTCAAGGACCACGGCGGCTACGAAATGAATACGCGCATCCGCAGCGTACTCCACGGAATGGGCTTCGGGGATTTCCCACCTGACACGCCGATTTCGACCTTGAGCGGCGGGCAGAAGACCCGCCTCGCGCTCGCCCGCATTCTGCTTCAGGCTCCTGACCTGCTGATGCTGGACGAACCGACCAACCATCTGGACATCGAAACGCTGACCTGGCTGGAGGACTATCTGCGCGGATATTCCGGCGGCATCCTGGTCGTATCCCATGACCGCTATTTTCTTGACCGGCTGGTGACGGCCATTGTGGAAATCGAACGCCATGAGTCCCGCCGGTATACTGGCAATTACAGCCGCTATGTGGATCTCAAGGCCGCAGAGTATGAGAGCAGGCTCAAACAGTACGAGAAGCAGCAGGACGAGATTGCCAAGATGGAGGAATTCGTGCAGCGCAACATCGTGCGGGCCTCCACAACCAAACGGGCGCAGAGCCGGCGCAAGGCGCTGGAGAAGATGGATCGGATCGAACGGCCGCTCGGCGATCTGAAAAAAGCGAACTTCTCCTTCGAGCCCTCGTTCCATTCCGGCAAGGAAGTGCTGCAGGTCAGGGAAGTCGCCGTAGCCTTCGCAGAGGGCGATCCTCTGTTCAAAAACGCATCCTTCGAGCTTCGCCGAGGCGAGACGGCCGCTCTGGTCGGTCCGAACGGCATCGGCAAGTCGACGCTGCTGCAATGCCTGATCGGCTCCCGTGAGCCTTCCGCCGGAAGCGTGACCTGGGGAACCAAGGTCAAAATCGGCTATTACGACCAGGAGCAGACCCGGCTGAACCCGAAAAATACGGTGCTGGAGGAACTCTGGAGCGAATATCCGATGCTGGAGGAGGCGCGAATCCGGACGATACTAGGTAACTTCCTGTTCAGCGGCGAGGATGTTCAGAAGAGAATAGCCGCCCTCAGCGGCGGTGAAAAAGCCCGGGTTGCGCTCTCGAAGCTGATGCTACGTGGCGCCAACATGCTCATTCTCGACGAACCGACCAACCATCTCGACCTTGTCAGCCGCGAGGTGCTCGAATCGGCGCTGATCGACTTTGAAGGAACCCTGCTCTTTATCTCCCATGACCGTTACTTCCTGAACAAAATGGCCGAGCGCGTGCTCGAGCTTCATCCGGGCGGAATCGACCCGTATCTCGGAAATTACGACGACTATGTTGCCAAAAAAGGAGAGCTGGAGGATCTCGCCAGCGAGGATGCCGGGAGTGTTCCGGCCACTCCTGCAGGCAGCGCCGATAAAGGTCCGGCCCCCGCTTCCGACAAAGGAGGCGCCGCTTCATACGAAACGGATAAACAGGCCAAACGCGAGGAGCGGAACCGTCAGCGCCGGCTGGCCGAACTGGAGGAATCCATCGCCAAGCTGGAGGAAGAGATCGCGGTTGTCGAAACAGAGATGACCAAGCCGGAGATCTATCAGGATTACGTGGCACTGCAGGAGCATGAACGGGATTTGAATGAAAAAAAACAGCGGCTTTCCGAATTTTTTAGCGAATGGGAAGTTCTCGCGGAATTTACAAATTAGGATCAGATCCCAATAGATTATCCACAGGATTGTCCCCAAATATCGTGTATAACTATTACCAAAAAAAGGGCCTTTGGGCCCTTTTTTTTGCGTCAAATCGCTGATCGCGCTGTCAAGGACTTTTTTATCCACCGCATTATCCACATTATCCACATTTTTTATATCTTTCTGTTGAAAACTTATGCCCTGTTCCGGGGATTAAAAAAAGATGCTTGGTTGCTGATCTTACACAGTTTTTACACAGATTCGGCGGAATATGTGGATAACCTTGTCCACAGCTTGACAAATTACATCCCTCTTGAACTATAACTCGATTTATGCCAGAAAAAGAACCCGCCGGCCTGTGAAGGGCAGCGGGCCGAGAGGCTTGCGGCGGCCCCGTCACTAACACTCCCCCCAGCGAACGCAGCACCAGCCACGCAAAACACCGGCTTTGGGTTCATTCCCTGGGAAATAGCCACGGTCATTTCTTCAGCTGGCCGCCACCTCCCTTGTACAGCCCGTATGCGCTTCGCTCCAAGTCGGGCCCCTGAAAGATAACCTTACCACATCGGTACCTGCGCCGATTCCCCATGCTGGCGGCTTAAACCTCGCCCCGTTTATACTCCTTGAGCTTGACGTCCAGTGGTCTGTTTGACCAGCTCCAGCAGCTCTTCATCGCTGACCGTCTTTTGGCGGTCTGCCGCCGCCTTGAACGATTCGTACACCTTCTCCAGTTCAGCCGGCTCCAGGGTGATGCCGTACTGAGCGGCCCGGTCCTTGATGGCATGCCGGCCGGAGTGCTTACCAAGGACGATCATGCTGCGGGGGATGCCGAGGCGTTCCGGGTCCATGATCTCATAGGTGCTGCGGTCTTTGAGCAGCCCGTCCTGATGAATGCCCGATTCATGCTGGAAGGCGTTCCGGCCGATAACCGGCTTGTTGTAGGCAATTGGAAAATGCATCGTCTCGCTGACCAGGCGCGAAGTTTCGTACAGCTTGTTTAAGGCCAGCCCCGAAGCTGCGTTCAGCGCCTCTCCCCGGGTTTCCAGCGCCATCGCCAGCTCTTCCAGTGCGCAGTTTCCCGTCCGCTCGCCGATCCCATTTACAGTCACTTCAATCTGCGTCGCGCCTCCGGCAATCGCGGCAAGGCTGTTGGCGACGGCCAGGCCCAGATCGTTATGGCAGTGGGCGCTGTAGCTGACCTTATCGCCGCCTCTGGCTCCCTGCCGCACCCGGCGGAACATCTCGCCGTATTCCTGCGGCAGCGCGTAGCCGACGGTATCCGGCAAATTGATAATGGTCGCGCCTTCCTCAATGACGGCCTCGACCATTTCAATCAAGTCGTCGATACCTGTCCGCGCGGCGTCCATGGCCGTAAACTCCACGGTATCGCAGAACTGCCGGGCGTAGGCCGTCATTTCCCTCGCCGTCGCCACGACCTCTGCCCGGCTCTTGCGCAGCTGGTGGCGCAGATGGATATCGGACGACGAGATAAACAGATGGATGCGCCGTCTCTCCGCGTCCTGCGTCGCCTTGACGGCGGCATCGATATCGCCTCTGACGGCCCTGGCAAAGCCGCAAATCTCGACGTTTCGGATTTGGCGGGAAATCGCCTGCACCGCCGCAAAATCACCCAGGCTGGATACCGGAAATCCCGGCTCCATTACATCCACCCCAAGCTCGGCGAGCTTGCCTGCGAGCATGATTTTCTGCTCCGGGGTCAGACTTGCGCCCGGCGCCTGTTCACCGTCTCTGAGCGTTGTATCAAAGATATGAATCTTCTTTCGCGTCTGTATGGTCATTATAAATTCCTCCCGATGGTAAAATTAAAAAACAGAAAAAACCCGCCGTCTCCTCCAAAGAGACGGCGGGTTTCCCCTCCGCGGTACCACTCTTCTTGACGCGCCTGTACGGGAATCTGTACAGTCCCCGGCTGCGTCCAGCTCATCTTCTCTTATAGCGCCGCTCCAGTCAGAAGGCGTCTTATTTGAGAAAGTCCGGTAACGGGGACGATCCGTAAGCCGCGTACTCGCCGCCGCCTGGCCTGCCTCCCGGATACCCGGATGGCCAATCCGGGATTCCAATGGGCAGGGCTGCAAGCTGCGGTTTCCGCCGCTCCGCTCCCGGGCGAGATTCAAAGGAGATGGCTGCTGCGTCGCACCGACCCGCAGCTCTCTGCCTGCCATCTATCCTTCTACTGCTCCCGTTCATCGCGTTATACACTTTCAGCTATTATTTAAAAACAAAAAAGCCCGCCGTCTCTTCAAGAGACGACAGGCTGTGCCTTCGCGGTACCACTCTTGTTGATATTTCGGCTCGGCGCGCTTAAGGCGGCTTCATCGAAATATCCCCTTTGCCGTCATCCAAAGTCCGGTTAAGCCTAAGGGCTTACCCTTTTCGAATGACCGTTCTATCACGGGAACGTCCCGTAACGGCGTACTGCCCACCGGCCGTGCACTGCCGGTTAACGTATGCCAGCTGATCAGCTTAAGCCGGACATACTCTGGTTCCGCCGCTCCGCTCCCGGACGAGTTCAGGTCTCCTTCGGCTGCGTCGCACCTACCCGCAGCTCTCTTCATCCCCGGAATTAACCTTACTGTTTCCGATCATCGCGTTTATCGTTATGATTGCCACGATTATACGCGCGGGACTTCCCTGCTGTCAAGAGATTTATACCGACCAATGTTCGAGAGAGAAGCCGGGATCGGCTACCATATCCAGCGGCGTTCCTCCGTCATGCAGCCACTTCGTATAGGCCGCGGCGCCGATCATGGCGGCATTATCGGTGCAGTAGACGGCCGGAGGAATAATCAGCTCGATGCCCTCTGTCCCGCATCGGGCCGTCAGCGCTTCGCGGAGGCCCCGGTTCGCGGCGACGCCGCCGCAGAGCAGCAGCTGCCGGGCACCCGTGGCACGGACGGCCCGGACGGCTTTCTCGACCAGCACTTCGACGACGGACTCCTGAAACCCCCGGGCAATAGCCGCCGCATCGGGCTCCTGCCCTTTCATCCGGCTCTGGTTCACCAGATTCAGCACAGCAGACTTCAGGCCGCTGAGGCTGAAATCATAGGAGTCCGGCTCGAGCCACACCCGGGGAAGCGCAGCCGCTTCCGCCGCTTCATGGGCCAGCTTGTCCACATGCGGGCCACCGGGATAAGGGAACCCGAGCGCGCGGGCCACCTTGTCGTAAGCCTCGCCGACGGCGTCGTCCCGTGTGCGGCCGATGATCTTGAATCGCCCTTCCGATTCCAGGCTGACCAGCTCCGTATGCCCTCCGGAAGCTACCAGCGCCAGCGCCGGGTATTCCAGTTCCTTCACTAGACGCGCCGCGTAAATATGTCCGGCGATATGATGCGTTCCGATCAGCGGCTTGTTCCAGGCCAGCGCCAGCGCCTTGGCCGCCACTACCCCGACCAGCAGCGCACCGACCAGTCCCGGCCCCTGTGTAACCGCCACCGCGTCAAGCTTATCCGGCGTTATTTCCGCCCGGGCAAGCGCCTCTTCAACGATGAGGGTAATAACTTCCACATGCTTACGGGAGGCCACTTCGGGCACTACCCCGCCAAAAGCGCGGTGGGTTTCGATCTGGCTGGAGATGATGTTCGACAGCACCTCCCAGCCGTCTTTTACAACAGCCGCCGACGTCTCGTCGCAGCTGGTCTCGATCGCCAATATATAGACAGGCTTCTGAGCGCCCGTTTCGTCCTTCATTTTAATTCCACTCTTCCTTCCATGAACCTGTTCACTCTTAAATCTCCAGGTAAGACGGCAGATCCGCCCACATGATCATCGCATCCTCCCGGTTGTCGGAATAATATCCTTTGCGGAGTCCGGCAGGGCGAAAGCCCTTTTTGCGGTACAAATTCTGGGCGATGTCATTTGATACCCGCACTTCCAGCGTGATTGACTTCATCCCGAGATAGGAGGCGGTTCTCATCAGCTCATCCAGCAGCCTTTCGCCCCATTTGCGCCCCCGGTATTCCTCCAGCAGAGCAATATTCGTCACATGCGCTTCGTCCACAATCGCCCACATTCCTGCGTAGCCGATAATGCGCCCTTCATATTCCATCACCATATATTTAGCAAAATGATTATGCGTCAGCTCATTGCGGAAGGCTTCCTCCGTCCAGGGCATTGTAAAGGCTTCCCGTTCGATCACCAGAATATCGGGGATATCCTCCACTTTCATGAGCCGAAAAACAAGGCCTTCTTCCCGCCCTTTTGCCGGTTCAGCTTCCATCATCTCGATTTCACGCCCCCTTTGCCGGCTTTAAGCAAATTCGCTTCCGCTTCCGCAAGCTGCGTATAATTCGGGATCAGGCTGTGCACGTCGTCGGTGTCCCCCGACGCATGCCGCGCTTCCCCGAGAAATCCGATCCAGCGCCCTTCCAGCTCATAAGGCTGAGCGCGCAGCTCGGCGGCTCCCTCCAGCGGCTTCAGCGATTCCGCGCCGCCATGTACCGCCGTCTCGCCGACAAACCACAGGCGGCGGGGACACTCCCCCTGCGCCTTGGCAGCCTCAATGCGCTCCGCAAGCGCCCCGACCCAATCCGCCATCAGGCGGACCCTGTCGGATGCCAGACGCCGGGGCGCTTCTCCGCCTTGCGCGGCGAACAGCGCCGTATAAGCCTGTCCGCGCCGGGCGTCGAGCAGCGGAACGATCCAATCCGGCCCGAAGCCCTCTCCGGGCCGGGCGCCTAAACCGGCGGCGTCCTCCGGGCTTCCCGCCCCGGCATTCCAGCCGCCCCAGGCCAGCGCCTGAAGGGTGGACACGCCGACGACGGGAAGCTTCCAGCTCCACGCCAGCGACTTGGCCGCCGTCACGGCAATCCGGGTTCCCGTATAGGAGCCCGGACCAATGCCGACGGTAATGCCTTTCAGCATTTCAGCGCCGCCCGAGCGCTGCAGCGCCTCCCCGATGATCGGCAGAAGATGCACGGAATGGTTGCGTTCTCCCGACGCATTGATTTCATGCACCACTCTGCCGCTTTCCGTCACCGCTACGCCGAGCGTTACCGTCGCCGTATCCAACGCCAAAAACCGCTTGCGCGGCTGTTCTTTTGCACTCGTCATTCTTTCTTAACCCCACTTCTGTATCAGTCCGCGGCAGACGCCCGCATAAGGCTCTCCGGTTCCGGCCACTGTAATCACGCGTTCCTCCGGCCCGGTCGTCTCCAGGCGGATATGCATATGCCGCTCAGGCATAAGCTCCGCGATAATGCTGCTCCATTCCACCAGACAAATTCCCTGTCCGAAAAAATATTCGTCCAATCCAAGCTCATCCGCTTCCTCAAGCGAGAGCCGGTACACATCCATATGATACAGCGGGATTCGGCCCGCATATTCCTTGATAATGGTAAATGTAGGACTGCTGACAATGCCCTGAACGCCCAAATGCCGGGCAAAGCTCTGCGAGAACGCCGTCTTGCCCGCACCCAAATCGCCGTCAAGGCCGATGACCCAGCCCGGCTCGGCTGCGGAGGCCAGCTCCTGCGCCAGCGCTTCCGTCTCCCGCAGGCTGCGGGAGCGAAAGGTAAATACCGCTTCCGGATTATTTTCCAACTGCAACAACCATCCTTTGACAGAGCGGCGTATCCGCAGCTATCGTCCGAAATTTAGAATACTTTTTATTATATCGGTCCCACAGCCTTCCCGCAACAAGCCCGCCAAGGGCCTCCGGATGTCACTGCGCCGCGGAAATGCTCTCCACTTCGCTCCGCTTTCCCTTGCGTTCCTTCTCCGACTTGGAGTGAGAGAATAAGCTGTGCAAGACCATGCCAATAATAATAACGGCAATTCCGGCCCAGGAAATAGCAGCCGGAGCGGGAGCGGACAGGATAACCATCTCCCCAAGCAGGGCAAACAGCACCTCAAGCGACTGTGTGGCCTCCACCGCCGCCAGCCCGGTCATGCTGTGTCTGACCATATCGGTGGCCCGGAAGAACAGCACCGTCGCCACAACGCCCGATGAAAGCGCGATAATCGCGGACTGAACGAGCTGTCCTTCCGAAGGAAGGCCAGCCTCCTTCCAGCCGAGCAGTGCAACCAGCGCCCAGAAGGGCATGCTGGCCAGCGTCATTCCAAGAATGCGCTGGAAGACGTCCAGCCGGCCGCCGCACAGCTCCATCGTCTTGCGGTTGCCCAGCGGATAGGCGAAGGAAGCGATGAGAACGGGCACGATGCCAAGCAGCACCTGCGAGGCGGACAGCCTCTGCGCATGTTCAAGTTGAAGCAGCGCAACGCCAGCGAGAATAATCAGGGAGAGGCCGAGTCCACGAAGCGGGATTTTGCCCCTTGTGACCATCAATCCTTGAGGTCCTTGTATCCGGGTAACGAACAGCGGCGCCAGCAGGGAGCCGGAAATAATCGTAATTTGCCATGTTCCAGCCGTAAGCCAGCCGGGGGCGTATGCCGCCGCGAAGGTAATCGGGGCGTAGAACAGCCCGAAGCCGACCGTTCCCCATAGCAGCCAGTGCCAGGGCTTGTCCGCCATTTCCCTAAGGAGCGGCTTCAATCTCCGGCGTCCGGCCACAAGGGCCAGCAGAAAGGGCAGCGTGAAAAAATACCGCAGCGAGGAGCTCCACGCCCAGCTTCCCCCGGACAGCTCCATACGGCGGTTCAGAACAAAAGTGATGGCAAAGAACAGCGCCGAGCAGACGCCATAAAGCAGAGGTTTCAAGTTCAAGTGAATCAGCTCATTTCTATGTGTAATCCGGTTTTTCAGTTCCGTCAAAACGGTTTATCAAGATTATAACAGCATTTGAGTAAAGAAAATGAAATTTTTCAATATTCGTTTCAAAGATGATGCTGGATACTGCTGAAAAGGAGATGAGCATTTGAGCCAACTGGCGATTACTGTAAAGAAACTCGATGCTCCCCCTGTCTATCGCTGGTACGTATTATTTGTCCATGTCATTGTTTTCGCACATTTTTTTATGAGCCTGCAATTGATTTCCGTATTCGGAATTACCATTCAAAGGGGATGGAAAATTTCGGCGACGGAGGTTACTCTTCTGATCACCTCTTCGATGATCGCGTACACCCTCTTTCCGCTCATCGGAGGGGCTTGGGGGGCCAAATGGGGTCCGCGTAAAACCGTAACGGCCGGAATTCTGATCGATACTGTCGCTACTCTGCTATTTCCGGTTGCGGGGGACAGCTACTTTAGCATTTTGGCGCTGCGCTTCATTCAGGGGATTTCGGGCGGGCTGATCATTGGCGCGATCGTCGGCGGGACTTCCGTATGGTTCCCTACCCGGCAAAGAGGGATCGCTTCAGGCATTTTGTTCGGCTTTCAGGGCGTGGGCTTTGCCGTTCCCTCCCTTATCGGTCCGATGCTGACGGGCTCAGGAATGTCCTGGCAGACGGCCAGCGCGATTATGGTCTGCGTGCCTGGAGTGATCCTTGCGGCTGTGGTGTTCTTCACGGTTAAAGGCTTGAACGAAATTTATCCCGGCGTATCTTCGATTGACCAACTGCTGGGGGGCAGCGGCGCTTCCGGGCAGAATCCCGGAACGGCCACAGGAAATTCAAAGTATATCAAGCCCAAAACGATGAAAGATGCGCTGCGCCGGTCAAGAGTCTGGGCCGCCGCTGTCTATGTATTTGTCAACGGCTGGCTGATTTATGGCCTGAGTTCCTTCCTGCCGCACCTGCTGTCCGTCGATTTGAACATCCCGGAAAAGACGGCAGCTGCAATCCTGGGAGCCACTTTTTTCGTCTCTTTCGTGACCGCGCCTCTAGGCGGGATTGTTTCCGACTTTGTATTTAAAGGGCGGCGGTATCCGGTCCTGCTAATCGGCGCTTTGCTCTCGGTAATCACGATTGCCGCCGTGCCGTATACTTCCATCAAATGGCTCGGTTTCATGCTGATTCTGGCATACGCTTCAACATCTATTGTCAGCGGTCCGTTCTGGTCGCTGCCTTCCGAACTGGTCGATTCCAAAGCGGCGATCCGGTCCAGCTCCATGTATACGATTTTCGGCAACGGCGGCGGCGCTGTCGCGGCCCCCATCCTTGCCTATTTCAGCGAAGCCGCTGGCAGCGGCATCGCAGCGCTCTATATCTGTGTGGCCATGGCAGCGGCAGGGGTTGTCAGCGCCTTGTTCATTCGGCAATAATACGGCTGAAAATTTCGGTAAGCAAAAAGCCCGCGCATTCCGCGCGGGCTTTTGCTTAAAACCGCCAAGGTTACAGATATGGTTAGCGCTTCTCCTCTTCCAGCCGGTCGACGCCGACCGTCTGCACATCGGTTGGCCGCGAGCCGACCTGAACGGTCGCCATGCCGTTCGCCGCATCCACATGCTCAATCCATACCGGTTCCCCGTCCAGATGTACGGCAATGTTATCCTTGGAAGCAAAAATATCCTGCGCACGCTGTATGTCCATCATCATTTTCCTCCTATTTGTAGGTTTGCTGATTGTCCAGCCTTATTGACTGCTATTATTACGGACTGTTTCTATGTGGAGATTCTTTCAGCACGTCCCGGTCTTCCGGCGCCAGTCCGCCGATGGTCCGTTCCGCATCCAGATTATCCGTCCCTGGAACAATCTCGTCCTCGGGGCGCGACGCGGTAAGCTCTTCCCAGTTCACGGCCTTCCCGCTTATCTCGGTGCACCCTTCTTGTTCCTGCCATCCGCTTTCCGGAAACATCGATTTTTCCGCCTCCATTCCCCTTTGCACTCATGCCATCCATTGCCGAAACCATGGCAGGGTTATTTTTCCCTCAGCGTTTAGATCTATTCCTGCCAAGACGGGCGGCACAACCGAAATTCTTCAAGGTGTAAAAAGACTGCTGGCGTTCATACTAAGCCAAAGCGGAATTTTTCAGATCGTCCATACCGAGGCAACTTCAGCTTTTAAAATGCAGCAGAGGCTTCTCGAAAGCAGCCCGAAGACTATACAAAATGAGGTGTTATACGATGCATACCGTTTGGAAAGGCGCTATCAGCTTCGGACTTGTGCATGTGCCGGTCAAAATGTTCTCGGCCACCGAGGATAAGGATGTCTCCCTGCGTTATATTCATAAAGCTTGCGGCAGTCCCTTGTCTTATGTGCGCAAATGTCCGGTATGCGACAAGGAGGTCGCCTGGGACGAAATCGGCAAAGGCTACGAGTACGAGAAGGGCAAATTTGTTATTTTCGACAAAGACGAGCTGGACGCTCTCACGGAAGAAAGCACCAAGAATATAACGATCCTCGACTTCGTGGATTTGAAGGAAATTGACCCGATTTATTTTCAAAAAACGTACTACCTCTCTCCCGACCAGGCGGGAGCCGGCGCTTATCGTCTGCTGATGGAAGCAATGCGCCAGACCGGAAAAATCGGCGTCGCCAAAATATCGATCCGCTCCAAAAGCAGCCTGGCCGCGATCCGCGTTCTGGAGAACTGCCTGTCGATCGAGACGATGTTCTACCCGGATGAGATTCGGCCGGTATCCCAGGTGCCGAGTCTGCCGGAAGCCGGCGTGGTGAACGATAAGGAGCTGGATATGGCCAAGCTGCTCATCTCTCAGCTGTCGACGCCGTTTGAGCCGGAAAAATACACGGACGATTACCGCAATCGGATGCTTGACCTGATCTCAAGCAAAGTGGCCGGGGAGGAAATCCGCATTGCTCCGGCTAGGCAGGAGACAAATGTTATTGATCTGATGGCCGCGCTTCAGGCGAGCATCGAGGCCGTTCAGCATATTCCATCCGATCCGGGCAGCCCGGCGCCCGCCCCTGCCGCCAAACCCCGCAAAGCGGCGGGCGGGCGGAAGAAATCCGCTGGGAAAGCTGCCGGGGCCGCAGCCGCAGCCAAGGGCGGAGCCGGCGCGGGAGAACCGGCTGCGGGAACCGCCGGGCCAGCAGCGAAGGCCGCCGGAGCTGAGGATGCTCCGGCAGCCGGAAGCGCTGTGCCGGCAGGCGTAGCGCTTCCGCCTGAGACTTCTTCCCCGGCGCCTGTCATTTCGCCCAAGCCGAAACGCCGCAGCGCGAAGAACAAGCAAACGGTATCCTAGGGCGAGCGGCGATGAAACTGACGCCCATCGTTCCGTTTGAACCGGTCATCGCAGACCTTCCGCCTGCCGGAGAACAGTGGATCGCCCAGATTAAATGGGACGGCGTCCGCGTGCTTTCCTATTACGACGGCAGTTCCACCGAGCTGATTAACCGGCGCCAAAATTATCGGACCAAGCAGTATCCGGAAATCGCCGCAGCGGAGAGCTACTGTAAAGCGGGTTCCGCTATCCTGGACGGCGAGGTTATCGCGCTTAGCGAAGGAAAGCCCTCTTTTCATGAAGTGATGCGCCGCGACAGCCTAAGGAAAGAATCGGCCATCGCTTCGACGGTCCGGCAAATTCCCATTTTGTATATGGTATTTGATATTTTATACTGCAACGGGGTGTGGACACTGGACCTGCCGTTCTTGGAGCGCCGGAGCCTGCTCGAGGAAATGCTGCGTCCCCATCCGCATGTGCAGGCCGTGCCGAGTTATAACGATCCCGCCGCGCTGCTCGCGGCCGCTCGCGCACAAGGGCTTGAAGGCATTGTCTGCAAGGATGTGAACAGCGTCTACTCGCCGGGCGGGAAAGACAAGCGTTGGCTCAAATGCAAAATCATTTCCGATCTCAATGCCGTCGCGGGAGGCGTCACCTTCCGGGACGGTACGGTCAATGCCGTGCTGCTTGGGTTATATGGCGATGACGGGCGTCTGCATTATATCGGACATGCAGGCACAGGGAAAATGACTGTAAAGGACTGGCGGGAGCTAACCGCCCTGTCACACCGTCTCGCTGCACAAGACATGCCGTTCGCTTCTCTACCGCAGCGGGTTAAAGGAGCCTTCTGGATTCGCCCGGAGTTGGTATTTAAAATCCATTTTCTGGAATGGACCGATTCCGGCACGCTGCGCCACCCCAGCATTCAAGCCAGACTTGATCTCTCTCCATCGGAGTGCCGGCTCCCGAAACGCTAATTATTCATTTTTGGAGGTATGCCGAATGCCAGCCGCCGTCAAAGGCTCCATTACGATCGAAGGACAATCGGTCACCATCACCAATCCCGACAAGCCGCTGTGGCCGGAACAGGGTATCACCAAGCGCATCTATTTGGAGAAGCTCGCCGCCCTTTCGCCGTATCTGCTCCGCTATTTGAGGAACCGGCTCCTGACAGTGATCCGCTACCCTCATGGAGTGGAAGGCAAGTCCTTTTATCAAAAGAACGCGCCTGAACCGCTGCCGCCCTTTATCCGCACCGTTATGCACGAAGACATTAACTATATTTCGCTGGACGGGCTTCCCGGGCTGCTCTGGCTCGGCAATCTGGCCGCGCTTGAGTTCCATCCTTCACTTCATTACGCCGGAAGAAGCCTTCCTTGCGAATGGATGATCGACCTTGATCCATCCCGGGAGGTGGAGCCCCGGATTATGGAAGCGACGGCGATTGTCGGCGAGGTGCTGAAATCCCTCGGGCTCGCCTCGGTTCCGAAGACGTCGGGAGCGACCGGAGTGCAAATTATTGTGCCGATCAAGCAGGGAGTTACGTTTGACGAGCTTCGGAAGGTCGGGCATCTGGTCGGCCGTTATGTTACCGAGAAGCATCCCGGGCTGTTCACACTGGAGCGGCTGAAGAAACAGCGCGGCGACAAAATCTACTTCGATTACCTCCAGCATTACCGCGGCAAAACGCTGGCCGCCCCCTATACTCCTCGTGCCCGTCCGCTGGCGACCGTATCGACGCCGCTTACTTGGGACGAGGTTGCCAGGAACGTTTCCCCTGAGGAATTCCATTTGCTGAATATTGAAGAACGTCTGCGCGTCATGGGCGATCTGATTGAGCAATTGCCCCCACAGCCGGTAGATCTTGTCATCGCCGCCCTTCGGTAGCGAATCGTTGTTCAGGGCCGTTAAAGGCAAAACCTCCGTCTTTCGCGGCTGCGAAGCGGAGGTTTTCGAATGCGGATTTTATTATAGTAAAAGTGCTAGTGGATGGATTTCTTTTTAAAGCGTCCGCCTTTGACATCATGGATATTGCCGACCGCGACAAACGCATCGGAATCCCAATCTTCAACGATTGCCTTCATTTTAGCCTCTTCAAGCCGGGTAATCACGACGAAAATCACTTTTTTGTCCTCGCCCGAAAATCCGCCCTCTCCCTGCAGGTAAGTGACGCCCCGGCCGAGCCGCTCCGTCAGCGCTTCGCCGATATCGCGGTACTTGTCGCTGATAATCCAGACCGACTTCGACTGGTCAAGACCTTCGAGGGTAACATCGATCATTTTGAAAGCAATGTAGTAGGCAATCAGCGAGAACATGGCGTTATTCCAACCGAATACAAAGCCAGCTCCCGTCAAAATAAACAGATTGAAGAACATCACGACTTCGCCTACGGAAAAAGGCAGCTTCTTGGCAACCAGAATCGCCACAATTTCCGTACCGTCCAGCGATCCGCCGTAACGTACCACAAGACCGACGCCGACCCCGAGAATCACGCCGCCAAATACCGCCGCAAGCAGCGGCTCGACCGTAATCGGCTGCACGGGATGCAACAGCTGCGTGCCAATCGACATGACAACGACTGCAAACAGCGTGGACAGCGCGAACGTCTTGCCGATTTGCTTATAGCCGACGATAAGAAAAGGAAGGTTGAGAAGGGTTAGCAAAATGCCGAGGGGAATATTAAAAATATGCGACAGCATAATCGAAATGCCCGTTATGCCGCCATCGACCATCTGATTCGGAACGAGGAAAATTTCAAGCGCCACGGCCATCATGCCTGCTCCGAGCACCATCATCACGGTACGATGCGCCAGTCTGGCTGTCCTGGCTGTCCCGGATTTCCGGGGCTTATTCGGTTCCTCTTTAACTAGAATTTGTGGACTCGTGCCCATAGAACTCCCCCTGTCTTTGCCGTATTTTTAGGATAGTCCTTATATTATATCACATTGGTATACCCGTTAATGAATGGACAGGCCAAATAACCCCCGTCATCAGGAATCTCCTGTCAGTTTTTCTTTCACAGAAGCGGAGAAAGCAGGCGGCAAAATTCTTCCTTGGCCCGAGCGGCTTTTCCCCTTTTGCCGAAGCCAGCCATATCCATCGCCTCGCTTTCCTCCAGATCGCGCTGAAACTGGCCGGCCAGCTCTTCGATTCGTTTCGGATGAAGCAGCACGGCGGACAGCTCGAAATTGGAATAGAAGCTCCGCATATCCAGGTTGACGCTCCCGACCGAGGCCAGCAGGCCATCGGCGATCCATACCTTCGCATGCATGAAGCCCTTACGGTAGCGGTAAAACTTCACGCCCGCATCCAGCAAATCGTCCATATACGAAAGAGAGGCGTTGTACACAAACGGGTGGTCTGGTTTATCCGGAATGATAATCCGCACATCCGCCCCCCTTAGAACAGCTGTTTTTAACGCCCGCAAAATGGCCGGGTCCGGGATAAAATAAGGGGTCTCGATCCAAATCCGCTTCTCTGCGGCGCTTAGTGCGCCAAAAATCATAGCCTCTGAGGCGTCAATGGCGGCGCCCGGACCGCTGCCGATGATTTGAACCGCCTCCTTGCCTTCACAGGCATGAATAGGGAACAGGCGCGGATGGCTCAAACGCTCACCGGAGGCGAGCTGCCAGTCTTTTAGGAAAATATGCTGGATAAAATAGACGGCGTCGCCCTCCAGCTTCAGATGGGTGTCGCGCCAAAACCCCATTTTCGGGTCTTTGCCCAGATATTCATCACCGATATTGATTCCTCCGGTGAAGCCGGCCAAACCGTCGACGACAAGGATTTTACGATGGTTGCGGTAATTGAAGCGCCCTGCGGGCAGCGACGCGAGCGGCGGCAGAAACCGGTGCACCTCGACCCCGACTGTAGATAACAACCGCATAAAGCGGCGGCTCAGCTTTCGGCAGCCCAGTCCATCGAGCAGCAAGCGCACTTTTACGCCCTGCCGGGCTTTGCGGATCATGACATCCTGGAATTCCTCCCCGATTTCGTCATCTTGATAAATATAAACCTCTAAATGGATGTGCTCGGACGCCGCCTCCATCGCTTCAAGCATCGAATCGTACGTTTCATCCGCGTTAACCAGAATCCGGGTCGCGTTTCTGCCGGTAACCGGGCTTTCCGTCAGTCCGGACAGCAGGCGCAGCAGCTCCGAGCGCCCGGTCAGCTCCGGGTTTCCGGTATCCTCCGCGCGGGTTACGGCCAGGCTCCGTTCCTCGGCGTGCCTGTGGAGTCGACGGCGTGTTTCGGCTTCCCAGGTTTTAAGCTTCTGGCTCAGTCTATACTCCCGGCCCATAAACCAATAAATCAGCAGCCCGAGCGGCGGACAGCAAAAGAGCAGAACAAGCCAAGCGACCGCTCTCTGGGGACGGCGATATTCAAGTAACAGAATCCCAATGATTTGGACAATAAACAAGCACAGCAGTGCAGCGAATATTTTCATACCGTCCAAGTCTCCTTTGCTGTCGTTCGCGACAGAGCGTTTAAGCTGCATCAGTACAGGTTTTGCCAAAAATCCCCGCATTATTCAGTCATTCGCATGTCATGAACCCGTCCTGACCGGAATACATAGAGTTATATGGACAACTTGAACAGCCAAGCTTCCGGATGCAAGCGTTATTCATCCGGGCGCAGGAAGGAGATGTTATGAAAAGCCGATCGGATAAGATTACCCTTCTCGTCGTCCGGGATGCCGGGCGTCCGGTCAGACAGCTTCAGCTATCCAGGCCGATGGCGATGGCCTTGCCGGCCGCCGCCGTTCTGTCTCTGTCCAGTCTGATCAGTTCCATGCATTACCATGCCTCCCGCTCCATACAGGAGCTTGAAGCCGAAGCCGCTGCCCTGTCCTCGCAAAATGTTCGTCTGGAAGCCAAGATCGCGGATAAGGATCAAACGCTGCGGCAGGTTCAAAGCGAAGCCGCCGCCCTCTCGAAAGAAGCCCAAGCAATCAAGGAGCAGCTCAAAAGCGTAGATGCGCTGGAACAGGAGCTGCAGGACCTCATAGACCAAAAGGAAGGGACTTCAGACAGGGAACCGGGCGCGGAGAAAACGGGGGCTAAAGCGGTGCCTGATCCGGACAAAAGCGAAGCGGCCCTGGATACGGCTGCCTTATCGGCTGACGGCGCCGCATCCGGAATGAAAACTGGTCTTGACGCCATTTCGGACAGCTCTGTTCAACGAACAGCGTTCGCTTCTGGCGGAGGTCCCGTAACAAAGCCTCCATTCGCGGCGTCTGTCAGCTCTGTTTCTCCTTCGGCGATCACCATCCGAATCGGAGCTTTTACAGCCGCTATCCTGGATACTCCCTCCTTACGGGTTGGCGGAGAATATGTAGCTTCCTATGAGGAGATCGATACCATCCGGGAGACAAAAGACGAGCTTACGGAGATCGGCGGCATGCTCGAAGAGATGATCCACAGCCTTTCCCGCACGATTCTGGACGCCCAGCAAGCGGAGGCCGATCTCCAGCGTCAGACGCTTCGTGACAGCGCGAACCTGACGCAGGCTTTCCTGTGGCCCACCTCCTCCCGGGTCGTCTCCTCCAGCTTCGGCTACCGCTCCGATCCCTTCAAAGGAAGTTCTTCTTTTCATGCCGGAATCGACATTGCGGCCGAGACCGGCGATTTCGTGTTTGCCGCTCAGGGCGGAACCGTGATGGCCGCCGAACGGTCTCCTGCCCGCGGCAATTTCATCGTGATTGACCATGAGAACGGGCTGAAGACCTCCTACATGCATCTCAGCAGCTTGGCGGTATCCGCCGGAGACAAGGTCGTCAAAGGCCAACGAATCGGACAGGCCGGCAGCACCGGAAGAAGCACTGGCCCGCATCTGCATTTCCAAGTCAGCAAGCAGAACAAGACCGTGAACCCTTTGTCCTATGTCCATCCAAAATGAACATCAACCGCAAAGAGGAAATGGAGGAATGAAGCATGTGGAATAAAAAAGGAAAAGGACGGCCAGCATCTCAGACAGATTCGCTGCTTAGCCATGGAGGAAATCTGGAAGGAAAGATCCAATGCGACACCAATCTTCGCATCGACGGCGGTTTTACGGGAGAAATCCGCTGCGGCGGCACATTGACGATCGGCGAGCAGGGACGTGTCCACGCCAGCATTACGGCCGCCGAGGTGATTATCGCCGGCAAAGTATTCGGGGATGTCACAGCGAAGCACGGTCTGATTCTGACCTCGACAGGCAGTCTGCACGGCAGCGCTGCCGCCGGCAAGCTGTCCATAATGGAAGGCGGCGTCCTGAATGGGCTGGTCGAAATGGAAGAACCGCCCGCTCCCGATGGAGCGAACGGTTCGGTATGGACCCAGGAGTGCGCCGCAAACGCGGAACATGATTTCGAGCAGGACGGGCACGCTTCCTAACCGAAGTCCCCAGGAGGACGGGGTATCCCGCGGTTTCCTGTTTATTTTTCCGGTCACCCTGCGACGTCTCTGCGGCTGAACACCACCCAGGACAACAGCAGAAATACGGCATAATAAATAGCTAGCACCGCAATGGAGAAGCCAAGGGTCACGCCTCCGGGTCCTTGGTCGGAAACCAGATATGAGCTCAGGTTCATATGGGTAAACAGCAAGTACTTCGCCCATTCATAACGCTCGGGATTGAAAATGGCGGTAAATACATCCTTGGCGAACATAATAAACAGCGACAGGCCGATCGCCAGCCCGCTTGCGCGGAACACGCTGGAAACCATAAAGGCAATCGCGGCGGTCAGGAACAACTCGATATACCGGCAGCCGATATCCAGCAAACTGTAAGTTCCCTGACTCCAGCTGCCGACCAGCGTGGACGCTCCTTCAGCCGGGAACAGGATGCGGGATGCGCCGAACGCACAAACCGCCAGCAGCGCCGTCGTAAGGATGCTGAACAGCACCATCGCCACATATTTGGACAGCAGGATCTTCGATCTGCTCCAAGGCCGGATCAGCAGCATCTTGATCGTCCCCCATGAAAATTCGCCCGCGACGGCATCCGAAGCGATAACAACGGTAAAAATCGTATTCAAGAAAAACATGGCGCTGAGCGTCATTTGAAAGCTGTTCCACATGCCCGGCCGATACTGCGGTTCGCTGGTAACGTATGTGAGCACCGGCATCAGGATACTCAAGACAACGAGCAGAAACAGCATGATCCAGGTACGGATGCGTCTGTATATTTTAATATTCTCGTTATGTACGAGCGACGAAAAACTACTCAATGCCTTCACCTCCCGTCATCTTCAGGAATTGGTCTTCAAGCGAAACGACCACTTCTTTTATGCCGAATACTTGAATTCCACCGCCGACCAGCCGCTCATTCAATCCGGGGATATCGCTCCGGAGAGCTCTTACGACAAGGCCTTGTGGATCCACGGTTCCGCCGATTAGCGCCTGTGCCGCTCCCGGATCGTTCACTTCGAACATAATCTCCCTGCTCAGCGGCCCTGCTTCAGCTTCTCCCACAGGTTTGAGCTGACGCACATCCACCAGTTTGCCATTCTGGATGACCGCCACGCTGTCGCACATCAGTTCCATTTCAGACAGCAAGTGGCTGGAGACAAAGACGCTGGTCCCTTCTTCCCGGCACAGTCTTCGCAGATAGTCGCGCAGCTCGCGGATGCCCTGCGGATCAAGCCCGTTGGTCGGCTCGTCCAGAATCAGCAGCTTGGGGCGATGAAGCAAAGCCTGGGCCACTCCAAGACGCTGGCGCATGCCAAGCGAATAGCTCCTCACTTTGTCATGAATACGATTGTTCAATCCGACAAGCCGGACGACCTCATCAATGCGCTGCTTGGTAACTCCGCTGACCATACGTGCATACTGGCGTAAATTCTGGTACCCGGTCAAAAACTTGTACATTTCCGGATTTTCCACAATCGCGCCAACCTGCGCCACCGCCTCTTCAAAATTCGTCCTTATGCTTCTTCCGCCAATCGTAATGTCTCCCTTGCTGATCGAGATCAGCCCGACCATCATTCGGATCGTCGTTGTCTTGCCTGCGCCGTTCGGACCGAGAAAGCCGAAGATCTGTCCCGCCGGGATATCGAGCGTCAAATCGCTGACCAGTGTTTTCCTGCCGATCTGTTTGGTCACGCCTAGGAGCCGGGCAACCGGTTCCTGAACCGCTATATTTGCCGACATTCTATCGCACCATCCTTTCGTTATGAAGTTTGCAAAAATTCCCTATATTAGATTAGACGACGCAGGACGCAAAAATACTGCAATTTTTTTTGAACCTCTTATTGGTAAACAAAAAAGCGGCAGCTCGGAGACTCGCTCCGAACTGCCGCCTGCAATGCGTTCTTTCAGAAATATTAGCTTTATTATTAACCGCCAACCCGTGCCAATTCTCGCATGTTCGCTTCAAAAGCGGCCATCATTGCGGCTTCGCCGGTAAGGCCGGTTTCCTCAACCTTGCGGATTTGGTCCATCATCCGTTTGTAATCCTTCGGAATAACGCGGGCGAATTTCGGCAGGTTATCCTGCCAGTTGTCCAGCACACGCTGGCCGAGCGCACTGCCCGTCAGCTCCGTATGGCGGACGATCATGCCGTGCAGATCTTCGATCTCTTCGCTCTCCTCCACGCGCTCCAGCAGAACCATTTCCAGGTTGCAGCGGTTGATGAACGAATTATCGAGATCGAATACATAGGCGATACCGCCCGACATACCCGCCGCGAAGTTGCGTCCGGTTTCGCCAAGGACAACGACGCGTCCGCCGGTCATGTATTCACAGCCGTGGTCGCCCACGCCTTCAACGACAACCTTGGCACCGGAGTTGCGGACCGCGAAGCGTTCGCCGGCAATACCGCTGATGTAAGCTTCGCCGCTTGTCGCTCCGTAGAATCCCGTGTTGCCGACAATGATGTTCTCCTCAGCGACAAACGTCGCTTTCGGAGACGGCTTGACGATCAGCTTGCCTCCGGAGAGGCCTTTACCGATGTAGTCGTTCGTGTCGCCCTCAACCGTAATGGTGATACCCTTCGGCATGAAAGCCCCAAGACTTTGTCCGGCAGATCCTGTGAAGTGCAGGCGAATCGTATCATCCGGCAAGCCGGCTGCGCCGTATTTGCGCGTCAATTCGCTGCCGAGAATCGTACCGACGGCGCGGTTAACGTTCGTAATCGGCAGGGATGCCTCCACAACCGTTCCGTTCTCGAGCGCCGGAGCCGCAAGAGAAAGCAGCTTGGATACGTCAAGCGTCTCTTCCAGGCCATGATTCTGCTTCTTGGTGTTATAACGCGTGCTGCCTTCAGGCAGCTCTGGCGTATGCAGCAATCCGCTGAGGTCGACACCCTTCTTCTTCCAATGATACGAAGCCTGAACCGCATCCAGGCAGTCCGTGCGTCCGACCATTTCTTCAATGGTGCGGAAGCCGAGGCTCGCCATAATTTCGCGCAGATCCTGGGCGACGAATGTCATAAAGTTAACGACATGCTGCGGATCGCCGGCAAAGTTCTTGCGCAGATCCGGATTCTGCGTTGCGACGCCGACTGGACAAGTGTCCATTTGGCAGACACGCATCATGATGCAGCCCACAGCCACCAGCGGAGCGGTGGCAAATCCGTATTCTTCGGCGCCGAGCAGCGCGGCTACAGCCAGGTCGCGGCCGCTTAGCATTTTGCCGTCGGCTTCCAGCACGATCCGGTCGCGCAGATTGTTCAGCATCAGCGTCTGATGCGTCTCGGCAAGACCCAGTTCCCACGGAAGACCCGCATGGCGGATGGAGTTCATCGGCGACGCGCCGGTGCCTCCGTCGTAACCGCTGATCAGGATGACGTCGGCGCGGCCTTTCGCCACACCAGCAGCGATCGTTCCGACACCAACCTCGGATACAAGCTTCACGTTGATGCTTGCGCGCGGATTGGCGTTCTTCAGGTCGTAAATCAGCTCCGCCAAATCCTCGATCGAGTAAATATCATGGTGAGGAGGCGGCGAGATCAGACCCACGCCCGCCGTGGAACCGCGAACCTCGGCAACCCAAGGATACACCTTGCGTCCCGGAAGCTGTCCGCCTTCGCCCGGCTTCGCGCCCTGTGCCATCTTGATTTGAATCTCGTCGGCGTTAACCAGGTAGTTCGACGTTACGCCGAATCGGCCGGATGCGACCTGCTTGATCGCGCTGCGGCGGGAATCGCCGTTGGCATCCGGAGTAAAGCGCGCCGGATCTTCCCCGCCTTCGCCGGTATTGCTCTTGCCGCCGATGCGGTTCATCGCAATCGCCAGCGTCTCGTGCGCTTCCTTACTGATCGAGCCGAAGGACATCGCGCCGGTCTTGAAGCGTTTCATGATCGATTCGATCGGTTCCACTTCTTCCAGCGGAATAGCCTCTCCTGCCGGCTTGAATTCAAGCAGGGAACGAAGCGTCTGATGCTTCTTGCTCTCGCCCTGAACCAGAGCGGAGTATTTCTTGTACATATCGTAATCGCCGCTGCGGACGGAATGCTGAAGCAGATGAATCGTCTGCGGGTTGAACAGATGATCCTCCCCGTCGCTGCGCCATTGGTATTCGCCGCCGGAATCCAGCACTTTATCCGTGCCATCCTTGTCGGAGAAGGCGCGGTTATGATGCACCAGCGCTTCCGCGGCCACTTCCTCCAGGCCGATGCCGCCGATGCGGGACGGCGTCCAGGTGAAGTAGCGGTCAACGAACTCGGAATTCAGGCCAACCGCCTCGAAGATTTGGGCGCCACGGTAGGACTGGATCGTGGAAATCCCCATCTTGGACAGGATTTTGACCACGCTCTTGGTCGCAGCTTTAATATAGTTCTTCACGGCTTTCTCGTGCGAAACGCCTCTCAGCAGGCCTTGGGCGATCATGTCGTCCAGGCTCTCGAACGCCAGGTACGGATTGACCGCGCTCACGCCGTAGCCAAGCAGAAGCGCATAGTGATGCACTTCGCGCGGCTCGCCGGATTCAAGCAGAATCGTTACCTTGGTCCGCGTTCCTTGACGGATCAGATGGTGATGCAGGCTCGATACGGCCAGCAGAGCCGGAATAGCCGCATTCTCGCGGTCTACGCCGCGGTCGGACAGAATAAGAATATTGTGCCCCTTGTCGATTACCCGGTCGGCGGCTTCGCTCAGGCGGTCAAGCGCGGTGCGCAGTCCTTCGGCTCCCAGCTCGGCCGGGAACAGAATCGGAATGGTCATCGACTTGAAGCCGGCGCGGCGTACGTGACGGATCTTGGCAAAGTCTTCATTGGACAGAATCGGCGTCTCCAGCGCGATCTGTCTACAGCTTTCCGGTTCTGGATTAAGCAGGTTGCGCTCCGGTCCGATTGTCGTTGTCGTCGAAGTAACCAGCTCTTCGCGAATCGCGTCGATCGGCGGGTTGGTTACCTGGGCGAACATTTGTTTAAAGTAGTTATACAGCCGCTGCGGACGGTCGGACAGCACCGCCAGCGGAGCGTCGTAGCCCATGGAGCCGACCGCTTCGGCGCCGCTTGACGCCATCGGCTCAAGCACCTTGCGCAGATCCTCGAACGTGTAGCCGAAAGACTGCTGCAGCTGCTGGACGTTGTCATGCTTCGGATTCGGAAGCTCCGGAGCTTCCGGAAGCTCGCTCAGGCCGATCAGATGCTCATCCAGCCATTCGCGGTACGGACGCTCGGAAGCGATCACCGCCTTCACTTCTTCGTCGGAAATAATGCGGCCTTCCTTCGTGTCGACCAGCAGCATACGGCCCGGTCTCAGGCGGTCCTTGTACAGAACGTTCTCCGGAGCGATATCCAGTACGCCCGCTTCGGAGGACAGAATAATCAAATCGTCCTTCGTTACATAGTAGCGGGAAGGCCGCAGCCCGTTGCGGTCAAGAATGGCGCCGATTTGCACACCGTCAGTGAAGCCCATGGCGGCCGGACCGTCCCACGGCTCCATCAGGGTGCTGTGGTATTCGTAGAATGCCTTCTTCTTCTCGTCCATGCTGTCGTGGTTGCTCCACGGCTCCGGAACCATCATCATGGCCACATGAGGCAGGGAACGTCCGCTCAGGTACAGGAACTCGAACGTGTTGTCGAACATCGCAGTGTCGGAACCGTCCGGGTTGATAACCGGCTTGATCTTCTCCAGATCGCTGCCGAACACCTCGCTCTTGAACAGGGATTGCCGTGCATGCATCCAGTTCACGTTGCCGCGCAGCGTGTTGATTTCGCCGTTGTGGATCATGAAGCGGTACGGATGCGCGCGTTCCCAGCTTGGGAACGTATTCGTGCTGAACCGCGAGTGGACGAGCGCGATCGCCGATTCCAGCTTTTCGTTCTGAAGATCAAGATAGAACTGACCCACCTGCTCGGTGGTCAGCATTCCTTTATAAACGATTTTGCGGCAGGACAAGCTCGGAATATAGAAGGAGTCTCCTTCTTCCAATCCGCCGTAGCGGATTGTGAGCTCCGCCCGTTTGCGGATTACGTACAGTTTGCGTTCAAAGGCAAGATCGTCCTGAATATCAGCGGACCGGCCGATAAATACTTGACGGACATAAGGCTTGGCGGCCTTGGCCGTCTTGCCCAGCATGTCGTCGCGTGTCGGAACTTCGCGGAAGCCGAGCACGGTCTGCCCTTCTTCGGCGATAATGTCGCTCAGGATGCGCTCATGCTCGGTGCGGATGTTTTCGTTATGAGACACAAAAAGCATGCCTACACCGTAACGGCCCGCCTCCGGCAGTTCAAACCCGAGCGCTTTCGCTTCTTCGGAGAAGAACCGGTGCGGAATTTGCAGCATAATGCCCGCGCCGTCGCCGGAATTCGGCTCGCTTCCCTGGCCTCCGCGATGCTCCATATTCGCGAGCATGGTTAAGGCGTTGCTGACAATCTCATGAGAGGGCTTTCCTTTAATATGGGCAACAAAGCCCATACCGCAGGCATCTTTCTCGAACTGGGGATCGTAAAGGCCCTGTTTAGGGGGCAGTTCTGTGTGTCTCATCTTACGCAACCTTTCTATAATAAAGTGGGGCATTATTAATAATTATTCAACGCAGATTGGTTATATTATTTTATCATCGACCTTACATGAGCGCAATTTAAACTTTTTTATTATACCGATTAAGATTAGCTTTTGCGTCACAGCTTTAGAGAAATAAAGCTTAAATAATCTGCTGCATGAATAATTATACATTAAGAATGAATAAGTGCTTATAAAATGAAAACGTTTTACTCATGTAATCCTTTTGTAATATAAGACGGAAAGCGTTTTCTCTTCCTGTATACACCAAAAAGCGCTCCAAAAGGGCGCTCCGGTGAAAACCGCCGGCGGCGATTTCATTAAACGTTATACAGACAAAACTTGTTCACTATTTAATTCGGTTTGCGAGTCGCGTCCTCGGGTTATAAAGTAGAAAAATGTCAGAATGAGGAAGATGACGCCATAAACGGCCAACGTACCCGCATCGCTCCACATTTTGCCGAAATCGCCCGTAGAGATGACCGATCTGAAGCCTTGCACGCTGTAGCTCATCGGGAGCAGCGGATGAATCGACTGCATCCATTTCGGAATCACCTCAAGCGGGAATGTGCCGGCGCTTGTCGTGAGTTGGAAGATTAGCAGCACGATGACAACGAATCGGCCCGGCTGATCCAGCCAGGTAACGAGAGCCTGGATCATCCACATGAACGAAAGGCTCGCGATGAACGTAAATGCGTAAAATCTCGGCACGCTCTGCACTTCGAGTCCTAGACCGTAGAGCAGGATCGAAGCGGCCACCAGAGACTGCAGCAGGCTCATGGCGGAGAAAATCAGCGTGCGGCTGACAAACCGGTTAAACCCGGTCGCCTCCTCCACGGTAACATTGCGGAGAGAGATGATGATCGTACAGATCAGTGCACCCACGAACAGGCCCAGGGACAGGAAATAGGGAGCGAGCCCGGTACCGTAGTTCGGCACTTTGCTCAAGGTTTCCTGATTCAGCTCGACCGGCTCCGCGAACATGGTTGCGGTCCCGTCTGTCCGATTGACGTCCGTCTTAACCGCTGCATCGCCGAGCTTGCCCGCAAGCTCCGCCGATCCGGACTTCAGGCCATCTGTGCCATCCTTCAAGTCTCCGGCGCCATCGGCCAGTTTCTGCGAGCCTTCCGCTACGGAGCCGATGCCGCCGCCAAGCTTGGCGACTCCGGCCGCAAACGCCGACGCGCCCGATTCCAGCTTGGCGCTGCCTTCCGCTAGCTTGCTGCCGCCTTGCGCCGCCTCGCCGAGCTTCGCCCCGAACTGCTGCATGCCTGCGGACAGCTTGCTGCCGCCATCGGCAAGCGCCGACGCGCCCCCCGCGAGCTTCTGCTGCCCCGCAGCCAGCTGCTGCGCACCGGCGTTCAGCTGCTGAGCCCCGCCGCTCAGCTCGCCCGCGCCGACCGCGACCCGCTGCGCTCCATCATGCACCTGCGCAGCACCCGCCGCAAGCTGCTCCTGGCCGCTGTGCAAGTCGCTTGCGCCCTGGGCGAGCTGCGCCTGGCTCTGCTGAAGCTGCGCGCTGCCGTCGGCCACCGCCTTGCTGGCGGCGATCAGCTTCTGCACATCGGCGCTCGCCGCAAGCGTAGGATTGGCGGCCGCCAGCTGCTGTAGCCCATCCGAGATGCTCTTGGCCCCGGCGCTAACCTTCGCGCTGCCGTCCGCCGAGGCCTTCAGTCCGTCCGCCAGCTTCGCGCTGCCGTCGACGGAAGCAGCCAGCCCGGCCTGCAGCTTGCCGCTGCCGTCTGCGACGGACATCGCTCCGCTCTTAAGCTTCGCTCCGCCGTCCGCAACAGCTTCCGCTCCGGTCTGAAGCTTCACCGCGCCTTGGGCCGCCTGCTGCAGCCCGCCGCTCAATTGCTTGGCGCCCGCCGCCGACTTTGCCGCGCCGTCTGCAAGCTGCTTATGAGCGGCGGACAGGCGGCTTAGCCCGCCGGCCAGAGAGCTCCCGCCCTCCTGAAGCTGGGTGGCGCCGGTCTTGAGCGCTGCCGCCCCCTGCTTCAGCGGCTGTACGCCGCTTAGCAGCTTGCCCGCGCCATCGCTGAGGACAACCAGATTATCCTTCAGCTTGGACGCGCCGTCGTCCAGCTTGACGGCCCCGTCGGCGATTTTGGAGGCGCCGTCGCTGGCTTCGCCAAGCCCGCTGGAGATGTCGGCGATTTTGTCAAAGACGGAATTCGCATACGCCTCCGTAATCTTCGCGGATACTTTGGCTTTAAGCTCCTTGGCTGCCGAGTTCGCAATGGTGCTTGCCGTGAAATTCTCGCCCTGCTTCGGCTCGTAAATGAGCTGTGCAGGCGTCGGGTGGTCATCCAGCAGCGTTGTCGCATTGGCGGAGAAGTTCTCCGGCACAATGATCGCCACATAATACTCGTCTTTCTCCAGTCCCGCCGCCGCCTGCTCGCGGCTCACAAAGCTCCAGTCGAAGTCTTTGCTCTTCTTGAGCTCCTCCACCAGATCATGCCCGGCATTCAACCGGGTTCCCTCGTAATCGGCGCCCTTATCTTCATTGACGATGGCTATGGGCATCTTATCCAGATTACCGTACGGGTCCCAGAACGCCTTCAGATACACTCCGCTGTACAGTATCGGAATGAACAGCACAACCAGAACGGTAATCAGCGTCATCGGCTTCTTGAATACCGCGCCCACGTCTTTGGTAAAGACAGATAATGATTTCAATCCGGTCCTCTCCTTATGCATTTTCTTTATACTCTGTTGTGTTGCTGAAATAACAACTGACTATTTTCCCCGATTGGTCAATCAAAGGGATAAAAAAAGCCCTCCGGCTTTTCCTATCTTCTTCCCTCATGAATGAATTCCGCAGCAAAAAAGCGTCTTAATCGGGAACGGCCTTCCGCCTCCTCCTTACACCTGCTTCTGTTCCAGCCCTTCGGCCAGAAACAGCCGGAAATACGCTTTGATCTGCTCCTTGTCCAGAGGCTCGCGCAGTTTGCCCATCTCCGAAGTCAGCACGACATACAGCTTCAGCATAACCGCCGATACCACCTTGGGATCGCACGGCTTCACTTGACCCTGCCCGATGGCGTACTCCACCTCCCGTTCGATATACCCGAGGATGACACTCTCGATCTTGTCGAGGCCTTCCTGCGCCTGCGGCGTGCCGAATTCGCGCTTTTCCTGAGAAAGCTTGATGAACAGCTCATGCTCGCTTCGGAATTCCAGCAGGGCGTCCAGCACCCGCTGCAGATTATCGAAGAACGGCTTGTCGCGTCTGATCTCCCGTTCGGCGATATGTTTCAAATCAAGAATGACCCCGCGCAGAATTTCGTCAAAGAGCTGTTCCTTGTTCGAAAAAAAAGTATAAATGGTGCCCTTGCCGACATTCGCGATCTTCGCCACCTGATCCATCGTTGTCGCCTTGTAGCCGAATAATGAAAAAGATTTCGCCGCCGCTTTGATCACCTGCTGCCTTCGGTCCACCGCTGCCACTGGTTAAGCACGTCCTTTCCTCCGCTTTGCGCAATGCTGTTTAATCGATATTGACCGTTTTACGAAATTGGTCATTTAGTCATTAGTAAATTTACCACCATGACCGCCGGATTGCAATACCTTCCAGAATGTTTTATTTTTAGTTTTTGCAGTGTTTTAACTTTCTATTTACGTCTTATTTGTATAATGTGATTGTAAGGCAGAATTTCTAAGCAAAAATAGCGTATAGTGAATGTAACAAACTTTGCAATTCTATCGATACGGAAAGTAGCGGGTGACATTATGCGAAAGAAAAGAGTACTGCTGTTTTCGGAAGGGTTTGGCACGGGCCATACAGGGGCAGCCTATGCTCTGGCTGAAGGTATCAAGCGCCTTAATCCTGCAGTCCAGTGCCGGGTCATCGAGCTGGGCAAATTTCTGAACCCGACGGTGGCTCCATGGATTCTTTCCGCCTACCGCAAGACGGTCAGCAGCCAGCCGAAGCTGGTCGGCATGCTGTACAAGACCCAATACCACAGATCACTGAACCGGTTCACCAAGCTTGCGCTGCACCGGGTTTTCTATACACATGCCCGGCAAGTCATCGAGCAGCTTAAGCCCGATCTTATTATATGCACGCATCCCCTTCCCGCCGCCGTCGTATCCCGGCTGAAGCATCTGGGGCTGAATGTGCCGCTTTACACTTTGATTACCGATTATGACGCGCACGGAAGCTGGGTTAACGCAGAGGCGAACCGCTATCTCGTCTCCACTTCCAGGGTCAAGTCGATTTTGACGGGAAGAGGCATTCCCGCCGACCAGGTGACGGTAACGGGCATCCCCGTCCACCCCAAGTTCTGGGAACGTTCCAGCAAAGAGACGCTAAGACAGGAGCTTGGACTGGCAAATATGCCTACCGTGCTTATTATGGGCGGGGGCTGGGGCCTGATGTTCGGCGAAGAGATCATGAACGCGCTGACGGCGAAGATCGATCAGATTCAGCTCGTCTTCTGCATGGGCAGCAATAATAAACTGGTTGAAAAATTGCGCAGCGACCCCCGGCTCCGCCATCCGAACGTTACTATTATCGGATATAGCAGCGATGTCAACAAGCTGATGGACGCCGCCGATCTGCTGATTACAAAGCCGGGCGGCATGACCTGCACGGAAGCGCTGGCCAAAGGCATTCCGATGCTGTTCTATCAGGCCATTCCCGGGCAGGAAGAGAAGAACAGCCAATACTTCGTTGAACTCGGACTTGCCGAGATGCTTGACTCCGAGAAGGTCGTCGATAAATGGTTCCGGCTGCTGCGCCGCGAATACGCGGAGCTGGAGGAACAGCGCCGCCGCCGTCTCTCGCCCGACCGTTACCAGCCGGGAAACTGTGCGGCAACGGTTCTGGAGATGCTAGGGAACCCGAAGGATCTGTCCGGGAGCCTCAGCGCCCAATCCCAACCGTGCCCCGATGAAGCGATATATTTGACGCCTTAACCTTGGCTTAACACGAAACTGCAAGAAACACCTGACAGCGTCTTTTTATGACGCAAGTACGTTTCTCGTAGAAATATAAGTCAAAATGTTAAGCCCCCGGCTTATTAAATTCTTATATTTTAAAAAAGGATGACCGGATTTTACACCGGTCATCCTTTTTTGATGTCAGATGGGACTAAAATTGCCGGTTCAGATAGATGCGGCGAGCTCATCTTTTCAACTAAATCTCCAGACTTTCCCCGGCTTTCAGCGGATAGCCGTCAATACCCTCCTGCTTCAGCCTGTCGCAGAACTGAACTCCGTCCTGCTCGATACCGGGAAACGTGTTGTAATGAAGCGGAATGACTTGGGCTGCCCGCAGCCACCGCGCCGCCAGCAGCGCATCGTCCGGTCCCATCGTCAGCATATCCCCGATCGGCAGCGCAGCAAGATCGATGGCATTGCGCTCCCCGATCAGCCTCATATCGCCGAACAGCGCGGTGTCCCCGGCATGGAACAGCGTTTTGCCGTCAAGGGTCAGCAGGATTCCCGCAGGCTGGCCAAGATAAATCCAGTAGTCTCCCTCCTGTATGGACGAGGAGTGGAAGGCGGGGGTATATTTTACGGTGAATCCGGAGTAGGTAAGCCCGCCGCCAATATTCAAGTGCTTGACTTTTGCGCCTTTAATCCGGCAGTATTCCGCAAGCTCGTAGACCGCGAAGATCGGGCAATCGTTGTTCTTGGCAATCTCCACCGCATCCCCGAGGTGATCGGAGTGCCCGTGGGTCAGTAGAACGGCGTCCACCCGGATATCCCCCGGCGCGATTCCCGAATGAGGGTTCCCCGACAAGAACGGATCAATGATAATGCTGGCGCCAGTCCCTTCAACCAGCAGCGCGGAATGGCCGTAGTAAGTAATTTTCATAATTATTCCCCTCCTTTGTACATATAGTAAGATTACCCTGTACGAAGAAGATCAACTATCTATAAAAGCTGTGATTTCCGATTTTTTTGGAAAAAGTTTGGGAATGGTGCACGCTAAGATCCTGAGCCAGCTTAAGCGAAAGAAAATAATAGGTATCGTCGGTGACCGCCTTCACTCCGGAAAGCGCATCAGCCACCGCCCTGACCGATTCGCGGTTCGGCTTGACCCGGTTCAGACGCCCGTTGGCTACGGGACTGAACTGATATTTCTGGTAGATCACTTCTTTGATCGTATCGGGAAAATTGGCTGACCGCAGCCGGTTTAGGACAACGTTGGCGACTGCCACCTTGCCCTCGTACGGTTCGCCTTCTGCCTCTGCCATGACGATTCGCTCCAGCAGAAGCACATCTTCTACGGATACCGCGTAGCTCCGGGTCGCCTGATGGCGCTCTTCCCGGCTTAACAGCCTGTTCCGTGAGAAGTAGAGTATTGCAGGGGGATGTAACTTGGATGCGGCAGCCTTCTTGACCGCGGACTGGCCCGCCCTCACCCCGATAGCAGCCTTACGCCTTGCTTCCCGCACGCTTTGCGGGATGCTTACGGCGGTGGCCGCGAAGGTCCCGCCCCTTGCCGCTGCGGGCGAGGCGGCTTGAACCGTCCGGTGCCACGCTTTGGCGCTCAGCCATTCGGCGGCGAGCATGGGCTTCCAGGCGTACCGGGGTGACCGGTATACGGCGGACAGCTTGGGCTGGACCTGCCGGACGTTCGCGGTTCGTGAGGTCAGGCCCGACTCCGCCGCCGGCTTGGTCCTATTAGCCGTGTTCATGGCGATATCGCCGGATTCTGCCGCAGACGAAAGACGCGGGGACTGCAAACGGCCCAGATGAACCTCGTCCCGCTCTCCGCTAAGGCCCAGTCCGGGCACAAGCAAAATTATCGCAGAGAAACACACCAGAATAACGCCGAACAACGGCACCATCCAGCGGTTTAGTTTAAATACAGACATTTTATTCCTCCTAGTTTTACGGCACATTCCAACTATATGTAACCGAAAATGAGAGGTTTGAACAGGTTTAGCCTTCTTTTTTTATTAAATTTTTATTGTTTCGACAATTTCATACATCGGTTTGTTATGCATCCGCGTTGCAAAAAGAACCCATTCATCCACTTTCCAGGATGCCTGCAGAACGCTCTCTTCCCGTGTAAGCGCATCAAGATATTGGGAGTCAAACCCCTGCTCCCCCCTGTATTTGCGGGCCAGCGTTACATGGGGCTTGTACGCGCGCTCCTCGGCGCGAAATCCCAGCGGCTCTGTGGCTGCCACAATCCGGCTGTGCAATTCCCTTAGCCGGTCCGTCTCTCCGTCCAATCCCGCCCACAGAACGCGCGGTGCCGACGGAGCGCCGAAGACACCCGTGCCGCGCAGCGACATGGTGAATGGCCCGAAGTCCGCCGCGGACTTCTTCAGCGCCGACACTAGCTCGGGAATGTTCCTCGGGTCGGTATCGCCCAGAAACTGGAGTGTAATGTGGTAGTCCCCCTCATGCGTCCATTTGGCAAAAGGCAGCTCCTGGGAGAGCCTCCGGCACATGCCTGAGACGGCTCCGCGCAGTTCGGGGGACAATCTTACAGCCGTAAACAATCTCTCGGGAGTCATGTCACTATTGCCGTTCTTCATTCCGTCATCCATGTTCATTTCACCTTTCTTTGCGGATTTGCTATGCTTATGGAATATTAAGCTTCTAATTAATAAAGTTTACTGTCGGGAGGGACGATTGTGGCAAAATCGATTGTATGTCTGCAGCCTTTGACAAAAGAACAAGTGGAAGCGATCCGCAAGGCCGCTCCCGGCTATACCTTTGTGCAGTGCGACGCCAAACAGCCGGATCTTGAAGCGCTTGCCGGGGCGGAAATCGTGATCAGCTGGGCGAAAGGAATTTCAGGCCTCCTGCTTCGCGAAGGCACTCCGCTCCGCTGGGTACAGGCCTGGTCTGCCGGAGTCGACAAGCTGCCGCTTGACCGGCTGGAGCAGCGGGGAATTGTTCTGACCAACGCCAGCGGCGTGCACGCCGAACCGATCTCCCAGGTTATCTTCGGATATATGCTGATGTTCGTTCGCAACCTGCATACAGCCATCCGCAATCAGGACCGCCGTATCTGGAATTCGGATGAAACCGAGACCGAGCTGACGGGCAAGACAGTTGTCATCGCCGGCACCGGCGAAATCGGAGCCGCAACGGCCAGAATCGCCAAAGCTTTCAGGATGAGAACCATAGGCGTGCGCCGGATTGATGATCCGCTGCCCGGCTTTGACGCCATGTACACGACCAGCCGGCTTAAGGATGCCGTGGCCGAGGGCGATTTTGTCATTAACACGCTCCCGCTCACAGGCGAGACCCGCGGTCTGTTCGATGCCTCCGTGTTCTCCGCTTTTAAGGAGGGCTCCTATTACATCAATATCGGCCGTGGAGGCACCACCGATACGGAGGCGTTAATCGAAGTGCTGGAGAACGGGCGGCTTCGCGGCGCGGGACTGGATGTGTTCGAAGTGGAACCGCTGCCGGAAGATCATCCCTTATGGGACATTAAGCAGGTGATCATCACTCCCCACGTCGCCGGCTTGACCGATCATTACAGCGACCGTCTCGTCGGTATTTTTACCGAAAATATGAAATCTTATTTGGCTCACGGCGCTCCCACGATTAATGTAATCGACTACCGACGCCAATATTAAAGGCAGAGCCAGAGCGACCGCTTAAAGGTTCCCTTGGACACCGTGCAGCCGCCTTTGATTTCAAAGCCGGCTGCGGCGATACTCGCCTGAACCGGCTGCGTGGAAATAATGACCGCGCGGCCGGTTAACCGGCGGAGCGCTTCCAGCAATTCTCTTGTGTCCGCCGGCGAGAGAACGGAGCACAGGTTATAAGGCATGTCCAGCACAGCCGCGTCATAACTGCCGGACAGATTTCTCATGTCCCCAAGCGTCACGATATGCTCCGGGTAGCCGAAATGGCGAAGATTCCCCTTCGCCCCCCGCACGGCGAGCGGATTGAGATCACAGCCGGTCATGTCCATCCCCATGGACAGCCCTTCAATCAGAACGCTCCCCATCCCGCAGCACGGATCGAGAACCCGCAGGCCTTCCGGACGCGGGGCCGCGATGTTGACGGCCGACCTGGCCAGCGCCACACTGAGCCCCGTGGAATAGTTATGCGGCTTAAGCTTCCGCGCCTGCCAGCTCCTGTCGCTCTCATGGTACTCACCAAGCATAATAACGCCATTATGCTTGACCAGTCCGAATACGCGGTCCGGCGACCGCAAATCGGCTGTGCCGGTCATCCGCCTGCCGACGGCCCTCTCCAGTTCTTTGCGTTCTTCAAAGGTTCCGCCCCCTTCCTTCGGACAGATCAGCTTAAAGGTCTCTCCCGCTTCAAACCCGATTGAGGCAGCAAACTCCCCTATGGCTCCCAACGATTCCGATGCGCATTGAATGTCAATTCTGCCCAATATAAACGGACTTCGGCCAGGATCAATCTTCTCCCGGGCAATAACGAGTCCCGGAGACAAGACATTCCCTTGCAATAATACATCCAGCTCCAAAGAGCACAGTCCGCTCTCGTTCTCGTGACTTCGATATATATATAAGTAAGGCGTCTCTATGTAATCCATCCTCATCCCTCCTTTCGTTTCTATGTACAGCCGTCCGAAAAAAACGCCCTCTCTGCATTTCGCAAAGCCGGGCGTCAAGAGCAAAGCAGTATTGAGTATCTCTTTAATCCAGATCGTAGATCGAGCCAACTTTAAGCCCGAACAATTCATTGTAGATTTTCTCGGCAAAAGCATCCGTCATTCCCGCAATATAGTCGATCACCATATGCTCCCAGGTCCAGATCGGTCTTGACCGGCGCTGGTCCTTTTCAAAACGCTGCAGCCAATCGGTCGGGATAATCGCCTTCGACGTATCCGGATCGACGAAAGCGCCCCACAGCTTCCGCACAATCCATTCGCTGCGCTTCTGCAGCCGCTGTACACGGAGGTCGCGGATCATCGTCACCCAGGCAAAGCTTTTCAGGACGCTTACCGTGCGCAGCAGGTCTTCGTCTTCTTTTCCTTCCTTAATAAAGGTAACCTTCTTCCAGTCGCCGTCCGGGATGACTCCGAGGCTGCCGACAAAAGTGCTGACCCAATAGGCTTTGACTTCGCGGCGGGTCCGGGAATAATCATTTTCACAGGTCGGCATTTTCTCCTTCCAGACACGCAGGAACGAATCCAGCACCTCTTCCACCTTCGGCCGTATCGCTTCCTCCGTCCATCCATGCCAGAAAGAATCCTCCAGAGTCATAATCTTCTCGACAATCAGCCTGATAATATACGGGTCGCGCATAAAAAACTCATGGACCTCGATTTTTCCGGCCTTGATGCCGTCTTCCAGGTCATGGGCGGAATAAGCGATATCGTCGCACAAATCCATCAACTGGGCTTCAAGCGTCTTCTTGCCTTCCGGAATGCCCCATTCGGAGCGGACATGCGAGATATATTCCCATTCATGCTGGTACATCCCTTTTTTGAGCACCGTTCCGGGAAAAGGGTACTTGTTGATTCCAAGCAGTACGGCATCCGACAGATTCAGTCCGTCGATATTTTCGCGCTTTTCCAGAAACATGATCAGCCGGAAGTTGTGCGCGTTCCCTTCAAAATGCTCATATTTGGTTCGCATCTCGTTAAAGATTCCAAGCTTGCGGACCGGGTCCGCCGCCGCTCCTGTCACCAGCGCCTTCTGCGTTGTCTTCTCTTCAATCATACGGTCCAGTATGCTGTCGAGCACTTCTTCCCCTTTATGTCCGAACGGCGGATGGCCGAAATCATGGGCAATCGACGCACATTCAACTACCTCGGGATCAATGACCAGGCCCGGATTCTCGGCTTGTCCCGTCTCCACTTCCGGATACGAGCGCAGCAGGCTCTTGGCCGCTTCGCGGGCAATTTGCGCCACTTCGAGCGAATGCGTCAGACGCGTCCGGTAGTAATCGCCGGTGCCTGCGCCGAATACTTGGGATTTCCCTTGAAGCCTGCGGAAGGTAGGCGAATGGATGAGCCGGGAATAATCGCGTTCGTATACGGCCCGCGACGTCTCCTGCCGGGTGATCTCCGGATATTGGCGGTGTTCTCTTTGTTCAATCAGTGTCATATCCCCCACCTCTTTATATAGCATTCTGTCTTTAATACTTCATTATAGTTCATTTTCGTCAAAAGTTTCATTAATCGTTTATATTTTTCATATCAGTACTTGAATCCCGTTTTACGGTCTCTTGTGCTCTTATTCAGGAAAATCCCCGCTTTTCCTCGATAAAGTGATGCATTTTCACGAAATATATCATAATTACTCAAAATATCTTGCATTTACCAACATTATGAAGTATAATTTTGATATATCAAATATGTTTTAGTTATATTTTGATATAAATGATTATAATTAGACATCATGAATCACTTACCTATACATCTCTTTATTACCCAAAAGCGAGAGGAGAATGCTAAATGAAACTTAGCGCCAGAAACCAATTGGAAGGCCGCGTAACGCTGGTAAAAGCAGGCCCGATCAATGCAGAGGTTGTTATTGATGCCGGCGGACAGACGATTACTTCCATTATCTCTTTGGATGCTCTTGAAGAACTTGGTATTAAAGAAGGCTCTACCGTAACCGCTCTTTTCAAAGCTTCCTCGGTTTTGCTCATGGCTTAAGGGCGGCTGCCCGCTTCATGGTAATCCGACGCAATAAGAACCGGATACACATCCAAGGAGATGTGCGTCCGGTTCTTTTGTATTCTCCGCCCGCAATAATTGCGTCCGGGCCAAAAATAAGGTAGTCTTGTGTTAATGCCCTAGTAGTGCGACGGCTGCCGGGCGCAGCCCAATTTTTAGGAGGCTTTATTTTATGTCCGACAATACATCCTATACAACCGAAGAGGTTGCCCAGCTGCTTAAGATATCAAAGCTTAAGGTCTATGATCTTATTAAAAAAGGCGAGCTTTCTTCATATCGGGTCGGCAAACAAATGCGCGTGGACGCTTCGGATCTTGAACAGTACAAGCAGCAGTCCAGAGGAATCGGACGCCAGGCTCCCATGCTTGCTCCGGTACAGCCTCCGGTTCAGAGCACAGGCCTCGCTCACAATGCCGCTATTCCAGGGGGATTCCGATCATCGGCGCGAGATATCGTTATTACCGGACAGGATATTAGTCTGGATATTCTGGCGCAGCATTTGGAAAAGTTCTCGCCCTCGCTGCGCCCGCTGCGTTCCTATGCGGGCAGCTTGGACAGTCTGATTTCCATGTACCGCGGGGAATCGGATATCGTCAGCACGCATCTGCTTGACGGCGATTCGGGCGAATATAATATTCCTTACATCCGCAAGCTCCTCGTAGGCTCCAGCTTCATTGTCGTCCGCCTGCTGGGTAGAGCGGCTGGCCTCTATGTACAGAAGGAGAATCCCAAGGGGCTCAATAGCTGGAAAGATCTAGGACAACCGGGTCTGCGGCTCGTTAACCGGGAAAGAGGATCGGGCGCCCGGGTGCTGCTTGATGAGCAGCTGCGCCTGAACGGTGTGGACGGAATGAAGATCGACGGTTATTTAACGGAAGAAATCAGTCACTTGACAGTTGCTGGCAAGATTGCCCGGGGCGAAGCCGATGTCGGCGTCGGAAACGAAAAAGCCGCCCGCATGGTTGAAGGCGTGGATTTCATTCCGCTAATCCAGGAAAAGTACGACCTTGTGATGCTGAAACGTCCCGAGAACCGGGAGTGGATCTCGGCTGTACTCGAGTTATGCCGCTCCAAGGCGCTGCATAATGAACTGGGCTCGCTCTACGGATATGACTTGTCCGAAACCGGGAACATCATTTACGAAACGTAAGCCCTTACGCTTAAACGAAACAGCTATCCCAATCTTCAAAGGCTGAACACTTAAAAACAAACCCTCCCCTATCCATTAAGCCTCTACGCTGCCGGATGAAGGAGGGTTTATCTGCGTTATACGTCCCTTTTCAGGAATACCGGTTGACAAACATCAGCATGATCGCCGAGATGGCGATAATGGAAATGACCCACAGCCATGCAAGCGTCATGTCCCCGCCGTCTACGGCCACATAAATGGCTGTCGGAATCGTCTGAGTACGATTGGGAATATTCCCGGCCACCATGATCGTTGCTCCGAACTCGCCGAGTCCGCGGGCAAAGCCAAGGACATAGCCTGCAGCAAGCGTCCGGATGGCGAGCGGAAGCGTAACATACCGGAGCACTTGAAACTCTCCCGCCCCCTGCGCGCGCGCCGCATCTTCCAAATCGCGGTCGACACCCTCGAAACCGGCTTTCAGCGTGCGGTAAACGAGCGGAAAAGCAACCACGACGGACGCAATTACCGCCGATCCCCAGGTAAACAGTATCGTTCCACCGGTTAAATTTTCGTACCACTCGCCAAGCCAGCTTCTTCTTCCCAACACGACCAGAAGTACAAAACCCACAACCGTAGGCGGAAGAACCAAGGGCAGTAAGAGCACGGTTTCGATCAGGCTGTGGCCCGGAAACTTCCGGTTCGCCATCGCTTTGGCAATCGCCGCCGCAAGGATAAATACAATCAAGCTGGTTATTACTGCTATTTTAATCGATAGCCACACCGGGGCCATAAAGTCGGTCCAATTGATGTCCATGTCCTCAACCCGCAGTCTTTAATAATTAGTAGAGCAAAAATCCATATGATTTAAATACGCTGGTTGCCGCGCTTGTTTGGAGATAAGCGTAGAACGCTTCGGCTTCAGCCTGGTGTTCTGTACTCTTAACGATGCCGAGCGGATAGTTAATCGGTTTATGGGCGAAAGAGGCCACTGTCAAAGCAATTTTTACTTTGCTGGAGGTCAGAGCATCGGTTTTGTAGACAAAGCCGGCGTCTGCATTGCCTGTTTCAACATAAGAGAGTACGGCGCGCACATCTTTTCCGAAGACCAGTTTGCTTTGCAGCGGGGCCCAAATCTTTTTGAAAGTCAGCGATTGCTGCGCATATTGTCCGGCCGGTACGGATTCCGGCTGGCCTACGGCCACCTTCTTGAACGAAGATCCTGTAAGCTGCGAAATCGTAGTGAGCTTTGTCTTCGAACTTGCTGGAACTACAACCACCAGTTGATTTTTCAGCAGTTCTTTATGGGTGGAGATGAGCCCGCCATCAACGAGAGCTTTCATTTGCTTGTCGCCTGCCGAGAAGAAGAGGTCTGCCGGAGCGCCCTGCTCGATTTGCTTCTGCAATGTGCCGGATGCCGCATAGTTAAAGACGAGATCGATATTCGGATGGGCCTTTTCGTATTGAACGGCAATTTTATCCAGACTGTCCTGCAGACTCGCTGCTGCCGATACGATAATTTGGGTCTTGCCCGCAGCCTCTGCCTTACCGCCTGTGGCCAGGGGCGTTGCAGCGAATAATGCCACCGCCATGACTACCATTGCTAGCTTTTTTAACATTCTCCCAATCCTCCAATGTATGTATTCATATGATTTAGGAGCTATTCTAGCACACATTTCGATAACCGACTATATATTTTGTTATAATATATGTGTTTTTGTTAAGTTTAAAAATAATTTATGAATTCTTGTCGAAATAACATGAGATAACTCAAGGCAATTAACCTCACACACCTTTCTCACGTCTCTCCCTCACTTCTCGCAAGATTCAGAGCCGGGATTATCTTTCAGCAAAAAAATACCCTTCAGCCCTTGGCGCTTGGCTTAAAGCCGCACTCAAGAATCTAAAGGGTATGGGAAACTATGAAACTGTTAATTTTTCGTCCGGGGATCAAGCACATCGCGCAGACCGTCGCCCATCAGATTGAAGCCGAGCACGGTCAGCATAATGGACAGGCCCGGGAAGACGACCGTCCAAGGCGCCTTCTGGATAAACTGGCGGGAATCCGACAGCATCTTGCCCCACTCGGGCTCCGGCGGCTGGGCGCCGAGACCAAGAAAGCCGAGCGCAGCCGCTTCAATAATCGCGGTGGCGATGCCGAGCGTTCCCTGCACGATAATCGGCGTCAGGCTGTTCGGCAGAATATGCGTGAGCAGAATGCGGGTGTTCTTCATGCCGATGGCCCGCGCCGCCGTAATATACTCCTCCGACTTCAGGCTGAGCACCTTCGCGCGCACAAGCCGGCCGTAGGTCGGAATGTTGACGATGGCGATGGCGTAGAGCGCGTTCTGCAGCGACGGCCCGAGAATGGCCACGATGGCGATCGCCAGCAGAATGCTCGGAAACGCGAGCAGGATATCGAAGAGACGCGAAATGAGCATGTCAATCCATTTGCCGTAGAACCCGGCGAGCACGCCGAGCACGGTGCCAATGATAATGGAGCCGATAACAGAGAAGAAACCCACCCAAAGCGAAATGCGCGCGCCATAGATAATACGGGTGAACATATCCCGGCCAAGGTCGTCCGTTCCGAACCAATGATCCGCGGACGGCGCCTTCAGCCGGTCCATCAGCACCTGCTCCTTGTAATCGTATGGGGCAATGAACGGCGCCAGCACCGCGATCAGGATGAAGAACACGATGATGCCGAGTCCGAGCATCGCCGTTTTATTTTTGCGGAATGCCTTCCATGCGTCGCGCCAAGGGCCGGAGACCTTTTCGGCAGCAGCCGTTTCCGGATTCATATTCAATGATGCCTGTGACAAAAGGTTCCCTCCTTACTTGTATTGAATGCGCGGATCGATGACGGCATACAGCAGATCCACAAGCAGATTAATAATAACGAAAATAAAAGCGATGATCAGAATTCCGGATTGGATAACCGGATAATCGCGCGAGCTGATCGCTTCAAATATATACCGTCCCACGCCCGGCCAGGCGAAGATCGTCTCTGTCAGCACCGCCCCGCCGAGCAGGGCTCCCGTCTGCAGACCAACGACGGTCAGCACGGGAATCAGCGAATTTTTCAAAGCGTGCTTGTACACAACGACAAACTGTGACAATCCTTTGGCTTTGGCCGTGCGGATATAGTCCGAATTCATGACCTCCAGCATGCTGGAGCGGGTCATCCGGGCGATAATCGCCATCGGAATCGTTCCGAGCGCGATGCTCGGGAGAATCAAATGCTTGATGACGGTCCAAAGCTGATCCCAGCGTCCCGCCAAAATACTGTCGATGACATACAGGTTCGTAATACTCTCCACCGGGTCCCGCTGATTCATCCTTCCGATTGAGGGCAGCCAGTGCAGCTTTAACGCAAACACGAGTTGTTCCATGAGGCCAAGCCAGAATATCGGCATGGACACTCCAATGAGCGCGATAATCATCGCGGTATAGTCAAACCATGAATTCTGCTTCCAAGCGCTCAAAATGCCGGCATTTACGCCGACAAAGGTGGCGAACAGCATTGCGGCCACCGTCAGTTCCAGCGTAGCCGCCAGGTAAGGCACGATCTCTTTGGCAATCGGCGTCTTGGTGCGGATGGAGGTCCCCAAATCGCCTTTCAGCAGATCGCCCATATAATCAAAGTACTGCGATATCCAGGGCTTGTCGAGGCCGAGTTGCTGACGCAGCTCCTGCTTGGACTGCTCCGTCGCCTTTTGGCCCAAAATGGTCTCCGCCGGATCGCCCGGAATGGCATGAATGATGGAGAATACGATTATCGTCATCCCGATCAGCACGGGAATCAGCACCATGACGCGTTTTAATAAATAGGAACTCAAGAACGGATCACCTTCCTTACACGGGCTTGCCGCCGCTCTTTAGCGACGGCAAGATCGTGTGCTATGAAGCTATTCGAAGTAAACTTCGCTGTAATATTCCGTACCTGTCGGTCCAGGAACAAAGCCTTTCAGGTTTGCTTTGGCCGCAAGCAGCGGAGTAGTATGCACGAGCGGAATCCAAGGAGCGTCTTCTTTGATGATGACTTGAGCCTGTTTGTACAGGTCGGCACGCTTCGCTTGGTCCGTCTCCTTCTGCGCATCGATCAGCAGCTTGTGAAGATCTTCATTCACATAGAAGGTGCGGTTGTTGCCCGGAATGGCATCCTTGTCCAGCAGCGTGTACAGGAAGTTGTCAGGGTCGCCGTTGTCGCCCGTCCAGCCGAGCATGTAGATGTCGTCTTTCTCACCAGCTTTCGTGTCGTCCAGGTAAGTTGCCCATTCCGGAGACTCGATGACGGTCTTCACGCCGATTTTCTCCCAGTCCGCCTGAATCGCTTCGGCGACCTTCTTGCCGTCCGGCATGTATTGACGGGATACCGGCATGGCGTACAGCGTTACCGTATCCGGCAGGCCGTTCGGGTAACCGGCTTCGGCCAGCAATTGCTTCGCTTTGTCCAGGTTGTACTCATAGTCCTTCACCTGGTCGTTATAGCCCCACAGGGACGGCGGCATCGGGTTGACGGCCGGCTGCGCCTGTCCGGCGAAGAATGCGTCGATAATGGCTTGTTTGTTCACTGCATAGTTCAGCGCCTGTCTTACTTTTACGTTGTCGAAAGGCTTCTTCTTGAAGTTGAAGCCCAGATAGGCCACGTTAAACGGAGGACGTTCGATCTTTTGCAGATCGCTGTTGCCTTCCAGTGTGGACAGATCGTCAGGGCTCAAATCTTCCATCAGGTCGATTTCGCCGTTTTGCAGCGCGTTGAAGCGTGCGGAGTTGTCCGGAATGGAACGGACGATCACCTTGTTCAGCTTCGGAAGGCCTGCTCTCCAGTAGCTTGCGTTCTTGTCGAGCGTAATGGAGTCGTTATGCTTCCATTCCTTGAAGACGAATGGGCCTGTGCCGACCGGCTCGTTCTTGAAGTTCGCTTTCTTTTCTTTGATTGCGGCCGGGCTTCCGATGCCGAAGGAAGTCATCGCCAGGTTTTGCAGGAACGGAGCCTGCGGCTGATTCAGCGTAAATTGTACGGTCAGGTCGTCGACCGCCTTCACTTCCTTGATTACACGCGCGCCGTCCGGCCCGAACATGGAATCATAGTAATCGAAGGAATCGCCTTCGAATTTGAACTCGCTCTTCGGATCGCTCCAGCGCTGGAAGTTGAAGACAACCGCCTCAGCGTTGAAATCCGTGCCGTCATGGAACTTAACGCCCGGATGCAGCTTGAACGTATAAGTCAGGCCGTCCGGCGATACTTCCCAGCTATCCGCCAGGGAAGGCTGAACTTCGGAGGTTCCCGGCTTGTACTCGAGCAGGGAATCAAATACCTGGTGCGCGATCTTCAAAGATTCGCCGTCGGTAACAATCGCCGGATCGAGCGAAGCGGAGTCGCCGCCGCGTCCCACCACCAGCGTATCCTGCGTCGATGCGCCGGCAGTCGCCGTGCTTGCCGGCGAACTGGTTGCCGCCGCGCCGTTATTCGAGCTTGCGTCGTTGCCGCCACCGCAGCCGCTCAGCACGAGACCCGCGCCAAGCATCAGTGTTAAAGCCAGACTGCCCCATTTCTTCATTTTCGTAAAACCCCTTTCTCCCCACAATTGTATATGATGCGTTTATATAGAGCCGCTCTGAGAGAACGGCCATAAACCTTGTCTTGCGCATATGGCAGAATTTCCGGTCAGAGCCTGCCGGTCCTCCCTGTCTTTAGGCCAGCTGCGTCTTGGCTTCCCTGTCGTACAAATAACAGGCCGTCAGGTGCCCCTCTTCCGTCTCCGTCAGCTGCGGACGCGTATTCCGGCAGATGTCCATCACATGAGGACATCTCGTACTGAAGGCGCAGCCGACCGGGGCGTTCGCCGGGCTCGGCACCTCGCCCTGGAGAATGATGCGCTCCTTCCGCAAATCCGGATCGGGCTCGGGAACCGCCGACAGCAGCGCCTGCGTATAAGGATGCTGGGGATGGGAATACAGCTTCTCCTTGTCGGTAATCTCGACGATTCGCCCCAAATACATCACCGCGACCCGGTCGCAAATATGCTTCACAACGCTGAGATCATGCGCGATAAATATGTAGGTTAATCCGAATTCGCGCTGCAAATCCTGCATCAGGTTAATCACCTGCGACTGGATCGATACGTCCAGCGCGGAGACAGGCTCGTCCGCCACGATCAGCTTCGGCTGAAGGGCAAGCGCCCGGGCGATGCCGATCCGCTGCCGCTGGCCTCCGGAGAATTGATGCGGGAAACGTTGAAGGTGCGCCTTCGACAGGCCGACGACATCGGCCAGCCGCTGAACGGCGGCCTTGCGCTCTCTGGCGTCGCCAACGCCGTGCACGATCATCGGCTCCTCCAGAATCCGCTCCACGGTATTGCGCGGGTCGAGCGAGGAGAACGGGTCCTGGAAGACAATCTGCATATCCCGGCGCCGCTTGCGCAGTTCTTCCGCGGACAGCTTGCGGATGTCCTGCCCCTCGAACAGAATCTCCCCGGCCGTCGGCTCGATCAGCCGAAGCAGCGAGCGTCCGGTCGTCGATTTGCCGCAGCCGCTCTCTCCCACCAGGCCGAATGTCTCGCCTCTGCGGACCGCGAACGAAATATCGTCTACGGCTTTGACGAAGCCCTGTGTTTTATTAAGAAACCCTTTATTAATCGGATAGTATTTCTTGAGTCCTTTCACTTCCAGCAAATGTTCGCTCATACTGCATCCTCCTGACTACCGTCATGCAGCCAGCATCTACAGCTGTGCCGGTTCTCCTGAAGGGTTAGCTCCGGCAGAGACTGGCGGCAGATGTCCATCACATGGGAACAGCGCGGCGCAAACCGGCAGCCCTGCATATTCTTGCTCAAAATAGGCACGTTGCCCGGAATCGAATACAGGCGCTCGCGGGTCTCGTCCATTCTCGGCACGGAAGCGATGAGCCCCTGGGTGTAAGGATGCAGCGGATTTTTGAAAATATCGTGCACCGAGCCTTCCTCCACCACCTTGCCGGCGTACATGACCGCTACCCGGTCGCACATTTCCGCAACGACGCCCAGATCATGGGTGATCATCATGACGGCTGTGCCCTGCTCCTCGTTGAGACGGCGGATCAGATCCAGAATCTGCGCCTGAATCGTCACATCCAGTGCCGTGGTCGGCTCGTCCGCGATCAACAGCTCGGGACTACAGGAGATCGACATCGCGATCATTACCCGCTGGCGCATGCCACCCGATAATTGATGCGGATATTCGTCAATAATCGCTTCCGGTCTTGGAATGCCGACCTTGCGCAGCATTTCGACCGCATGCTCCCGGGCTTCCTTTTTGGACAGCCCCCGATGCAAGCGCACCGTTTCAATAATTTGCTGCCCTACAGTGAACAGCGGATTGAGCGAGGTCATCGGCTCCTGAAAAATCATGGAGACAGCGTTGCCGCGGATTTTGCGCATTTCCTTCTCTTTAAGCGGCACGATATCCGTCCCCTTGAAGACGATGCGGCCGTCCACAATGCGGCCAGGCGGACTCGGCACAAGCTTCAGCACGGACAGGGAGGTGACGCTTTTTCCGCAGCCCGATTCTCCCACCACGCCAAGCACCTCGCCGGGATTGATATAGAGATCGACGCCGTCGACCGCAGGCACTTCCCCTTTTTCCGTAAAGAAATGCGTATGCAGATTCTCGATTTTCAATATAGGCTGAACCAAAGAAGCTTACCTCTTTTCCCGTATGAATTGAACATAGGTCAAATTTGAATAAAATAAAAACTCTCCAAAAGTCTGCAGAGAGCACCGAACCTGACATCGCATGAAAGTATTAACCTGACATCACATGAAAGAGATGCCGCTTTAAACCAACACAGTTGTTATATTTATTGACTTTACTATATATAATCTGCTCCGACAAGAATAAATTTTTGAAACTCGGGTTCTCTTTTTTCACAACTTGCATGAACATACATATGATTACATAAAAAAACACATAAAAAAATGACTGCGCTATTTATACAGCGACAGCCACTTCTCAATACGATAGCGGAAGGCCTCCCGGTAATGGGTGGGTTCGATGATTTCCGCTTCCTCTTTAAAATTAGCTACCCATTCCATGAACTCCCTGTCCCGCTCAAGCGAAACTTCAAAGCAGGCATATTTGCCCTGGGGCTTCATTTCTACAGGGGCGATTTCCGGTTTCCTCCGCTTGATCTCTTCCAGCGCGTTGTCGGAAAACCTGACTTTGAACATCACCCGCAGGCTGTCTTCTTCAACGGACCATTTCTGCTTCGTAAATGCCTGCAAATTGAAAGATTGTTTGGAAAAAGGCCTATCCAGCAGCTTTACATTCGTCAGGTCATGGGTGTGAAAGCTGCGAAAGGCCTTGAAGCTGTGGCAGTAGCCAATGAGATGAAAACGATTGTCCAGCGGGACCAGATAATACGGGTCGATTTCGATTCCGCTCTCCTCCTGCGAATTATCGCAGAAATCGACTCGAATGCTTTTTTGTTTCAGCACAGCGTTCAGAATGCGAATCAGATGGGACTGCTCCGTGCCGGAATCGTACCGGTCGAGAAAGAGAGAGCCGGCTTCCTTCTTGGCGCTTTCCATATTCTCTTCCCGATCCGCTCTGAATTTATAATCAGCCGCCAACACCTTCTCGTAGGCGCTCTCGAACCCTTCGGGCAGCCAAGGCTTTATCTTATCTATATTGACGCGAAGCTGCGAAAAAGCGGCCGCTTCTTTCGATGACCAGTCCAGGGGATACAGCGCAAAATTACCGATAAAAGCATAACCCTTCCCGTGGCCCAAATGGGTAATTGGAATATGCATGGCGCTCAAGGCATCCATATCCCGATAAATCGTTCTCTCACTGGTGCCGCAGCGCTCGGCCAATTCGCGCGCCAGGATGCCGGGCTTGGCCTGAACGAGCGTAATTACACGCATCAGACGAATTAATCGGTCTGTCATATTAACTACTCCTTGCCAACATTAGTAAAATAAATTCGTCTTTAAGCTGCATTCGGAAATGTGCGTCTATATCAAACCTAAATAATTCCACATAATGGGATATGTAATAGAACTATTTTACTATTTTAACACAATTAACAGTGCGATTATAAACTCCTCTTTTATAAAAATAAGCATAAAGTCTCATATAATTGTTTAGGTATTAATTCCTATATTTTTTTTGAAAATTTACCCGTTTGCGTATCGGGGTTCCCCGTTTTCTTCAAGGAGAGATCCTTCCTTCCATTCGCTCTGCCTATAGAGCAGCTCGGCTTGACGCAGCAGCACGCTGTCTCCGGAGCGCACGGCCAGCAGCAGAAGCTTGTCGGCATGACGCCGCAGCATCTCCCGGGCGTCAGTCTGCTGCCCGCAGGCGTATAAAGACAGAGCCTCCGTAATGGTCTTCTCCGCTATCAGGAGCTCCCGGTGCTTCTCAACGTAAAAAGAGCAGACCTCATCCATGTATCCGGTGTGGCGGCTGTATTCCAGCGTCAGCTTCTGCACAGGCAGTTCCCGTTCCCGTTCGCCTGTCCGCTGCCGGTATCCCCACTGAAGCCAGAGCATCTCGTAGCGGCCGGACGCACGGGGCTCCAAATCAAAATCCAACGCGATATATTTCGTCTGCCCCGCGCGGATCGTCCCCAGTGAGAGAACGATCGCCCGGTCTTCGCTGTCCGCCTTGTGGCAGCCATGCAGGCCGGTCAGGCTTACATGGGGCTCAAGCCATATACGCAGCTCAATATCGCGCGCAGCAATTGGATTGGATTTCTTCCGCCCTGTAATCGGCTGTACGAATCCGCGCCATTCGATGAGGAGGACGGCTTTTTGGGGTTTTCCGGAAAAAATGCAATCGCGGCTCCATGTATAAGCCGGTTGAATACTGGCATGCATGATTTCCACCTCTTTCTTTTTTTGGGTCTTCTATATAATGTACCAATATTGGCGGACAACTCCTTGTCATGGAATGTATGTTCGGTTTGATATTATCGACAAAAAAAGAGCATATTCACCCGAAAGTAAACCGCTCCTATGGCAGCACCCGCTATAATTTGCATCTTGCAATGATTTATTTCATTATACCGAATTATTCCGATAGATTTCTCTTCCGCCTCCCGGGACGCGCCGATTGAATAAAAAGACCTGACCCTACAACAAAACGCGGATCGGGCGGCGTCTTTTGCCGCAATCTGCCCGGATGCTGACATGCTATAATCAGTATAGTAGTATGAAAGAAACCCAACTTCATGTCTGGCGGTGATCAACCTATGAAATCGAAATTTCTTCCTGCACTCCCCCGTCTGCTTGGCGCCATTGTGTTAATGGCTTCCCTGGTTTACAGTCTGCCGGCTTCAGCCGCCCAGGCGAATGTATTCGGCGATTTGTACCGCGGGCTGGAGCAGTTCTCCGAGCTGCCGGATCAGGTAAATGAACTGCAGGAAAGCTATCAACAGACCGTAAGCGAGCTGGAGCAGACGAAGGATCAGCTTGGCCAGACGATAGATCAGCTGGACCAGACCCAGCATCAACTGGAAACCTACCGCAGCGAAAACGCCTCTCTGCAGGAACAGAACCGGATGCTTACCGCGATGGTCGATGAGCTGAGGGACGAGCGTGCCGCCCGGGAAGGCTATGTCCACCGGCTGAAGGTGACTATATTTACAGGACTCGGACTGATTGCGGGCTATTTTGTGCTGACCAGGGTTATCCGCCTCGGCATGCGCAGCCGCTCAAGCAAAGGAGACAGATTTCGTTAATACACAGTACGGCACAGAATACCTGGGACTATCGGGAAGAGGTGAGGGCGGTGAACGTGGAAGTCCAGGATCAAGAACATTCTTCAAGCGGCCAGGCCTTGACCTTCACGCTGGAGGAGAATGAGGAAATTCATGTACTGCATCCGCAGCAAATCATAGCGTATCAGGGACCTTCCTCGGGAAGGGCCGACCGGCTGATGGATGTTAAGGGAATATACCGCAAGCGCAAGCTGATCCGGGCGGATATGACCGGTCCCTGCAGGTTCACGGCGGCGCTGCCGCCAGGCTACCGGATCAAAACGTTCCGGCTGGAAGGCAAAGACGACCTGCTCTATGACTTCAGGCATTTGTTCTATTACAGCAAAGGCATTGAAATGCAGACCCGTATTCTGAGCGTGAAAAATATGATTGTGACCCGTGATCTCATCAAGGTCAGGTTCTCCGGCAGCGGAAGCATCGGCATTCTGACCGAAGGAACCGTGTGCGAAGCGGCTCTGGACCCGGTCGAGCCTCTGTATGTCGATGCGGGCAGCGTGATCGCCTATCCCGAGAATGCCAAGCTGGAACTGACGGTCTACGGGAATCATCTGGCCAGCCAGCATATGAGCTATCACTGGAAAATGACCGGCAGCGGCCCGGTCCTCTTTCAGGCCGGCCGGCAGAACCGCAGATTTGAACAAGAGAACCGGGAGGACGGCATTCTCAAACGATTCCTAAGGGAAGTGCTGCCCTTCGGAGGCGTCTTCATCAAGTAATCCATCATCCCCCGCTAATTAATAAACGGATGCCAAAATCAAAATGGCCGGTTCCAGTCATAATCCGACTGGAACCGGCCATTTGGCGCTGCTTAAGCTTCCGCCGTTCGTTTGCCGCCTGTGCGCAGCCGGCAGACATCCCCTTCTTAGCCGAGATAAGCGTTCAGCATCCATACATGCTTCTCAACATTTGTCCGGATTCCGATGAACAGATCGCCTGTCGGCTGATCGCCGGATGCCTCGGCCAGCGTAATGCCGGCGCTCAGTTCTTCCGCAAGAAGCGCGTAATCCTTTGCCAAAGCGGCCACCATTTCCTTGGCGCTCTCGCCGCCGGTTGCTTCCTGCAGGCTGGACAGAGCGAGGTATTCTTTCATTGTCGAAGCGGGCTTGCCGCCGATGGCCAGCAGACGCTCAGCCAGCTCATCCACATAGCCCGCAGCTTCGTTATAGTATTCTTCGAATTGGCTGTGAAGCGTAAAGAAGTCCGTACCAGTAACAAACCAGTGATAATGATGAAGCTTAATTCCCAGCAGTGTCCAGTTGGCAGTTTGACGATTCAATACGGCATGCAGTTCGGTTTGAGTTTTCAGATCAGTGCTCATTGATTCATTCCTCCGGTCTTAAATTCTTTAATATTTAGACTTAATCTAAATCTATATTTAATTTAGCACAAATCTAGCTGCTTTGCAATCCATTGACTGTATTTAATTGGTGCATATTTTACCATGTCCCTCTTGGAAAGAACTGTTATATCCGTCACACCCACTCGGTTGGCCTGATAAGAGGCTGCATAGGAAAAAGGGGGCTCCGAAGAGCCCCCGCTAACGTTCAACTATATTTCATTCCCGCGATCAATGTAAAGTCGTCAGCGGGAGCCTCCCGCTTGTGAGCCAATCAGCTTAAGCTTCATCGCTAGCGGGGAGATGGTTGTTCCCTGAATGACGGCCGAGGTCAGGACGACGAAAAAGACAACATTAAAGAACATCCTGCCGTGCTCCAGCCCGGCCAGGAGCGGGTACATGGCGAGAACGATCGGAATGGCGCCCCGGAGTCCCGCCCAGGAGATGAGCGTTTTTTCACGAATGGAGTATTTAAAAAAGAGCAGGCTTAAAAAGACGCCGACCGGTCGCGCCACTAGCATTAATATGAAAGACAGAAGCAGCCCCTCCCAGGCTATATTCACCAGTTCCTGGGGGAAGACCAGCAGACCGAGCAAAATGAACATGAAGATCTGCATCATCCAGCCGAATCCGTGATTGAAGCTCATAATGGTGCGGTAGTTGGTAAGCTCGGAATTGCCGAGAACAAGCCCCATCGTATAGACCGCAAGCAGACCGCTGCTGTGCAGCAGAGCGGCCGAGCCGTAGGTCAGCACGGCAAATCCGAAGGCCATAACGGAATAAAGGCCGGTGGAATCCAGGTTGATCCGGTTGATCGCCTGAACAGTAGTTTTGCCCATTGCCAGGCCTATGAGCAGGCCAATTCCCATCTCCCAGATGAAAGACAGCAGCAGACGCCATACCGCGGTATCCGGATGGTGTATCCATTCGATCAGCGACACGGTAAGAAAGACCGCCATCGGGTCGTTGCTGCCCGACTCCGCCTCCAGCGTGGAAGTCAGGCGTTTGTTGATATTTTTGCCGCCCAGTACGGAGAAGACCGCCGCGGCATCCGTCGATCCGACGATGGCTCCGAACAGCAGCCCTTCCGCCCAGGAAACATCGAGGACCCAGGTGGCGAACAGCCCTACTACGCCAGTGGTCACCAGAACCCCCAGGGTGGAAAGCGCCAGCGACGGACCGATAACGGGCCGGATATCCTTAAAGCGAGTCTGCATGCCGCCTTCAAACAAAATGACAACGAGGGCGAACAGGCCCGCAAATTGAGTGAGCGGCACATTATTGTAGTAAACAAAGCGGCTGAGAATCATGCCGGCGGCGATAAACAGGACCAGGGACGGCAACCCGAACCGCGAAGAAAATTTGGTGGACAGCACTCCTATCAGCATGAGAGCAGCCAGCAGCATAAGGATGGAATCGGCTTGATGAGTCATCTTGTCGATCACGCCCTTTCTAAAGATGTCGTGTCCTCCCTATTAAGTTTCTGCAGCTTCGCCTACTCTCTTGAGTAAATTTGCAATTCGTGGATGGACCAGAAATTTCCGCCGGTTCCGGTCTGGACGATTCGGACATACCTGCCCCTTGTCTGGGCAAAAGGATACATGCTGACGTCCTTCCTTCCCCTGCCCGACGTAATCTGCTGCCAGTTTTGCCCGTCCTCCGATACATAAATGTTGTAGATCCTCGGATAATCGTAAGGAGACTTGGAGGTGTCCATCTCTACGGCCTCTATGGAATGCGAGCTTCCCATGTCGATCTGAACCATTTCTCCGGAGGTCATATTTTTACCGCTATCCCACCGGGTGCTCAGATCTCCGTCGATCATGTAAAAAAGCTTCCTTTCGCTCATGTTCAAATTGTCCGAGACCTTCCAGTCGGTCCGGTCCACCGGCACAAGGCCGGTAGCCGTAATTTGCGTCTTGGCCGACAGCAGCGCTTTGCCCGTGACCCGGACCCCGTAAGTGTACAGTACTCCCTCTTTGAGCGCGCGGTCGGTGTACGACGTAGCTTGAACTTTAGAGGCGATCTGCTTCAGCTGGCTATCCGTGCCCTCCGCGCGAAACACATCATAGCCGTTCCCCGGAGATTCCAGCCAATTCAGCCGTACGGAGGTCCCTCTAACCGCGGTGGCCGTCAGGTTTTTGGGCGCCTCATCCCCTACTTCCGAGGACGGCTGCAAAATATATTGAACCGCTTCTCCAGGGGCCAGCGTTTCCGTAAAGGTAAGCTCAGGCTGCGCCTGCAGGCCGGTCACGTAGCGGCGCGATTCTTCATACGTATTACCGTCTCCGAAACGTTCCCCCTCATAGAGCGTTTGCTTGGGCATGGTAACTTTGACGCTTACGGTCTGCGGCGTGTTCTCGAAATTGACGAAGTTCACCAGGACCTTGTTCGACGTCGCGTTGCTCCCGGGAAGCGGAGCCAGCTTGGAGGTATCCACGGCCCGGACGTATACCAGTTTGTCGGCAAGCGCGCTTTGGTTCAGCAGATTATAGGTAAGCGGAGCGCCGTGAGTCGCATAGGCCAAGCTCAGTCTTCGCATGATTCTGACGCGGGAATCCTCGCCTTCTTTGGTGTAGTAAATCTCCGTCTTGGCCGGATCATGCGTCTTCAAGTTGATGTTTTTGAACTGAAACAGACTGAAATTGTAGAAAAAGGCGGCGTGCTGCACGAACATATCCGCATAGCCGATATGAGCTCTCATGATCCGGTCGAACGCGGCCGACGTCCGCTCCTTCGCCCCGTAATGATAATCGTCCACATGGGTGTCGGAAGTGCCGAACTCGGTCACCAGCATTTTTTTGGGAAGCCCGTCATTCGAGCCTTGGAACGTCTTCAAGTTCTCGGTAAAGCTGCCGCCGTTCTTGGCAACATAAGAATCCCCGTATGAATGGCCGTTCGTAAGATCGGTGACCTTCTCCAGCTCCAGCCGCTGCTCGGGATCGCGTTCCCAGCCGTCCGGGTCGCCGCATTGCTTGACGCCCCCTCTCTGGCTCCCGCAGGAATCCTCTCTGTATGCCGGCCAATACGCCCAGCCCGGAGCAACCGTCTTGAGATGGGGCGCGATTTGTTTGCCCTCCTTGTTCAGCCAGTCGGCAATCGCCAGATTGACCGCTTTGGAGCGGTTAAACAATCCCGGTTCGTTGTCTACCTCGTAATACTGAAAATAAGAGCCGTACTGCCGGAAATATTCGGTCAGCTTCTTCTTCGCGCTATCCGGCAAAGAGCCGTCCGCATTCAGCTTGATATCTCCGGTGTACAAATACAGCGCGACCGACTGCATATTGTAATCCTTAAGCACCTTGTAGTAATTCTCCAGGTCGGAACGGGAAAAGCTTACATCGCTGGCGCCGCCCGTCCGCATAATATTGCCGCTGTACGCCAAACCAAGCCACTTGATAATGTACGGCAGATGAGCGGTGGCGCCTGTATCAAAATAAAACTGCTTGTTGGCAACCATGGTGCCCGTAAGCACATAGCTGCCGTTAATCGGATCGCTGATCGGCGAATTCAGCGAACGCAGGCTGAGATCGTCCCAGGTCCACCATGAATATTGATCCTCCGCGCTCGACGCATACATGGAACGAACCACTTTCAGCTTGAGCTCGTTTGTGCCTATTTTCAGTTGTTCCTTCGGAATATACAATTCGTATGTTTTACGGTAATCGTACCCGCTGCCCGTTCCTGCGGCGCCCGCGATTTGAATTATCCCCGACAGCTGGCTGTTGGAAAAGGCCGCCATCTGCGGGACGGATTTATGGGCGTCGAGAATGCTGACCTGAAACAATACCCCATTGTCGGGAATTTGGGTCAAGCTATACGAGATTCGCAGTTCGGGCAAGCTCTTGCCGTTAAGACCGGAAGGCACCTTTTTGAGATCTCCCGTGTCAAGTTCAGATGTATCCATACTCACTGCGCTCCCCGCGGATGATGAATCCCTGAGCGCGAACTCGCCGGACGATTCATTCCGAGTGCCCAGCTGCCAGATGATTTTCCCCGGCGGGGATACGGGCGCTGTCTTATACGCGGTGGAAAAGTTGGAATTTCCGGGTTCTTCCGCTCCTTCGTTCCCTAAAAAAGAGACAGACAGCAAAAATAAGACGATAAATCCTGCAAGCTTCAAAAGTACGGTTAAAGGTAGGGCTTTTCGTGGTATACTCATTTCCTGTCCTCGCTTTCTCAAGGAGTCCGACCTCCCGGTTTACAATCATTGTTTAGTCGGGCAGAAAAAGCTCTTTGGGAGGAATGACCTCTTCCGGCCGCCCCGGTCCTTGCCAGAGCAGCTTGATATCGGCTTTACCTTTATTTTCGAAGTACTCCACTTTAATGTCGTAAAAGGTATTCTCTTTCAATTTAATCGTTCCTGCCCGGGGAACATCGTTCTGAAGCGCCCAGTTGTCGATGACAAGCTTGCCGCCGATCCATACCCGTACACCGTCGTCGGCTATCGCTTTAATTGTATAGCTTCCGGTGCCGGGAGCTTTGAGGCGGCCTTGCCACCTCACGGAGAAGAAGTTGCTGTTCACGGCTTCCCCGGGCGCCCCCTCCTGCCAGCTTAAGTCCAAATTCGCGTCAGTCTTGCTGAAAGCCGGCTTGCCTTCCAGTTCTCTGTTGGTGAAGTAATCTCCCCGTAGTCCGTTGCCGGCAGCCACCGCCTCTTTATCAACCCATTGGATAAAATCTTCTTTGGACAACGTGTAGTCGGCGTTCATGAATCTGTTGATGGTTTGCTGGCTGTTGTTCTCGGTGAGCATTTTTCCCCAGGTCATCACATAGACCCATTTGCTCTGGCTCTTGGCCAGCAGCCGGGGATCGGGCAGCTCGCCGCTCTCGCCGATGGCGATCGGCTTGCCGTCTGCAAGCTTCAGCAGACTGTCGTAATACGGCTGCTGATAATCGTTATTGTATATATCCGCTGCCAGAATATCGACCTTGTCCGCCCCCGGGTAATAGGGATCGTAGGCGTCGGCATACCCGTTGGGCGCATTCGGATTCCATACCCAGAGCAGATTATTTAATTTATGTTTACCCACAAAACGGTCATACATAATACCCCAGAGTGCCGAAAAATTATTTTTCCCGCCCCACCAGAACCAGTCTCCGTTCATTTCATGGTAGGGTCTCCACAGAACGGGCACCCCAGCGCTTTGCAATTGCTTCAAATATCCTGCGGTCTGATCCAGGTCGGCAATCAGGCGCTTATACTGTTCCGTGCCGGGAGTAACGTAGGCGTCGAACTCGCTCTGGCTCAGACTCATGGAGACATTGGACCAGGTGGGAGCAGTGCCGGGCAGGTTCTCGTGAAAAGTCATGGCCACGATTCCGCCGCTTCTATACCAGTTGATGGCGCTATGTACAACGGCATTCCGCTGGCGGTCGATCGTGTCCGGCGACTGGCCGTTAATAGCTCCAAGCTCGTAACCGTGAAGCGCGGCATACTTGCCGGTCGCGTTCTCGAGCTTGTTACTAAATTCGTCCGGGCTTTCCAGATAATCATGCTGGCCGGATATCAGACTGTTGCCGCTTAAACCCGCAAGGTACCCGAGCAGTTCTCTTGCTTCAGCCGAGGCTGACGGATTCACGGGTACGGGCGGCGTCCGGATTACGGACTTTGGCGGGGTTTCCGGCTGCATCCACGGCAGCAGGGACATGATCAGAATCAAAGGCAAAACTGAAGCGAACAACCGATACTTGGAGGATTTGTTCAATTTCATCATCCTTTCTAAAGCCTGGAATCCTTTCGGAGAAAGCCGGCCTCCCGAATGCTTCGGAAAGATGGCCTTCCCCAAGAGGGGCTTATAGTTTTGAAGCCCTGCTGTATTAAGCAGGGCCTCGCAAGGCTCAAATGAACTGAATATTGTGATGATAAGTATCGGGAGCACCCGTGGGGGGATCGCCGTAAAAGCTATATCAGAGCGAATCGGAAAGATAAAACGCGCTTGCTGGAACGGCTTCCTTGATCTGGCTGCTGCTTTCCCACATCAGACGCGCTTTGGCGCTTCCCGTATTATCGTAATATTCAACTTTAATGTCGTACAGTTTCCCGGCTTCCAGGTCGATTCTACCCTTCCGCTCTAGACCGTATTGGGTAGACCAGCTGGTAATAACGGCAACGCCGTTGACCCACAATTTAATACCGTCATCCGAACTGGTGTAGAAGGAATAGTTCTCGGTGTACAGAGGCTTGATTTTGCCGCTCCACCGCGCGGAAAACTTATCGGGACCGACGGTGGAATCCGGCGTTCCGAGTCCCCAGTTGAAATCGATGGCCGATTCTTCCCGCACCAACGTTGGCGTTCCGGTTAACTGCATGTTTGAAAAATATTCGCCCAGCAGGCCATGGCGCGGCCCCGAAGGCGTGGCCGAAGGCAGCGGCGCGGTCAGGGATGAGCTACCGGTTGAAGAATCCGCAGCGGACTGCTGATTGTCCGGCGTATATGTTGGTGTTGGCGTCGGTGTCGGGCTTGGCGATGGTACCGGCGTCGGTGTCGGACTTGGCGTAGGTGTCGGTGTTGGACTCGGTGACGGCGATGGTGTTGGGCTCGGCGTCGGTATCGGTGTCGGCGATGGTGTCGGCGACGGACTTGGCGTCGGGCTTTCCGACAGCATTGGCACCGTATACGAAGCCAGAGCCGTACTAATTTCATCGCGGGTTAACGTAAAACCGTTGTTCAGAAAACTCTTGATTGTAGTCGTGGTGTTGTTTTCATAGAGCATTTTGCCCCAGGTCATCATAAAGACCCATTTACTCTGATATTTGGGCAGCATTGTAGGGTCGGGCATTTCACCATTCTCGCCAATGGCAATCGGCTTGCCAGCGGCCAGACTTAACAGATCGTCATAATAGCTCTGTCTGTAATCCTTGTTGTAAATGTCCGCCGCCAGAATATCCACTTTATCTGCACCGGGATAAGTATTGGCGTAAGGATCGGCCCAGCTGTTCGGAGCATTCGGGCTCCACACCCAAATCAGGTTGTTCAATTTATGAACATTGACAAAACGGTCGTACATAATATTCCAGAGGTCGGTGAAATTGGTCTTCTTGCCCCACCAGAACCAGCCCCCGTTCATTTCGTGATAGGGCCGCCACAGAACGGGCACTCCGGCATCGCGCAGGGTTTTCAGCGAAACCGCCACCTTGTCCAGCTCCGTGATCAGATTTTGGTACTCCGGGGTTCCGGGTGTAACATACTTGTCGAAGTCGGCCTGGGATAACGACATCTGCACATTGGACCAGCTGTATGATGTTCCCGGCAGATTCTCGTGGAACGTCATCGCGACGATGCCTCCGGACTTATACCATTTGATGGCGCTGTTCACCACATTTTGCCGGAGCCATGTTACGGCGCCGTCCGTTTGGCCGTTGATCGCGCCAAGCTCATATCCATGGAGAGCCGCATATCTGCTGCTCGTAACTTGAAGCTTGTTGTTGAACTCGTCCGGGCTTTCCAGATAGTCGTGCTGACCGGTGATGATTCGGGTACCGGAAATGGAATACAGGTAACTCAGCAGCTTGACCGCTTCGGGTGAAGCGTCGGGGGTCACCGGCGCTGTGGACACAGCCGCCGCGGAAACGGTCGATGCGCTTCCTCCGCCCATGAACGGAACAAATGATAGGAGCAGAGTCAGGGTTACCAGCATGTAGAACAATCGATACGTACGGTGAACTTTCAATTTCATCTTCCTTTCGGTAGCCAGGCTGCCTCTCTGAAATGGAGAGGCCCTATGGCTTTGCGTCCCTACCTCGCGATAGGTTTGCCTTTGTCGTATTGGAAGGCTTAACCTTCTACCGTAAATATCGACGGTGTACAATTAATGATGAAGACTGATTTTCATAATCTTCTAATAAATGAGTCAAAAGACCCGTTTAACAACCTTGTTATATGGTTAATAAGTAGGTTATCCCTCGTTCAGGCATTATTACGAGATAAACTGCTGCAGTTCAATATCCTTCCAATCCAGCGTTATGCGGATATTATCCTCTTCCACCAGCTCCGATCCGGTTTGAACCTCGATGAATTCCACATCGGTCAAAGCGAGAATGCTGTGCTTCGTTCCTTCCGGTATGCGCACAACGTCTCCGGCTTTCACCTTATGCAATTTTTCGTTGAGGATGATACTGGCTTCCCCGCTGATGAAGGTCCAGATTTCGCTGCGCTTGAGATGATACTGGTAGCTGATATTTTTTCCCTCTGCGATAAAAATCCGCTTAGTCAGCACTTCATTGCTTTCCTGGTATTTGACGTAATCGATCACCTTATAGTGGCCCCACCGGCGTTCCTCGTACATCGGTCTTTGCTCCGTGCCCTTCAGCACCTCTTTGATGCGCGGGCTTTCCGATTTGTGAGTAACGAGGATGCCGTCCGGACTCGCGGCGATAATCAGGTCCTGGGCGCCGATTACCGTGATCGGAATGTCAAGCTCGTTGACAAGGCAGCTTGTAGAGGAATCATCGGTCAGCACGCCCTTGCCCAGTTGGTTGCTCGCCATTTCCTCGGTCAGCGTATTCCAGGTTCCCAAGTCCTTCCAGAATCCGTCATACGGCTGGACAACGATCTTGTCTTCCTTTTCAACCACTTCGTAATCGAAGCTGATGGAAGAGAGCAGCTTATACTGCTTCTGCAGCTCCTCGTAAGTCAAAGGCAGCCCTTTTTGCTGTAAAATATTAAGCAGATATCCCAGCCGGAAGGCGAACACCCCGCAGTTCCACAAGGCGCCCTGTCCGATCAGTTCTTCGGCCCGCAGGCGATCCGGTTTCTCCAGGAAACCGCTAACCGGTCTTACCTCTTTCTCCGGCGCGCCGCCCGAAGGAATGATGTATCCGTATTTCTCCGAGGGATGCTCCGGCACAACGCCGATCAGCGCCAGATTCGCGCCGGTATCGTCAAGCGCCTGCTCCAGCTGTGAAACCGAGCCGAAGAAGGAGCCTTCCACATAAGGATCGACCGGGAGGATCGCGACGGTCTCATCCGGGCGAACGCCTTCTACCGAATACAGGTAGACAGCCGTCAGCGCAATGGCCGGAAACGTATCGCGGCGCTCGGGCTCGACGATGATCTTAACATCCCCGCCCAGCTGGCTTTGGATCATCTCCACCTGCCCGCGTCCTGTCGCCAAATACGACGATTCCGCAAGTCCCGCTTCTCCCAGCTGCCGCCATACCCGCTGAACCATCGATTCCGGCTCACCGAGCGGGCTTTCCAGCACCTTCAGAAACTGTTTCGACCGAGAGTCGTTGGACAGAGGCCACAGCCGTTTTCCCGAACCGCCAGACAATAATACCAGTTTCATAATGATACCCTCCCTCATAATGGTCATGATACAGCTGTGAACAGCCTGCTTTTTAACGGGATATCTCTTGGTAGCGGCGGCGCCGCGGCTTAACCTGCTTCGCCCGCGGCCGCGCCGCCCCTGATCCGGTTCGTCACATACCGATATATACCGCTTATACCGCTCCTGCCACGCTTGGAGACAAGCCGCTGAGTCCGCCCATCCGCGGGCGTCCCACCGAATAATACTCCAGCCCGGTTCCTTCGATTTGTTCTTTGGAATAGACGTTGCGCCCGTCGATCAGGACCGGCTTGCGCATTCCTGCGGCCAGAAGGTGCAGATCAATATCCTTGAACACGGCCCAATCCGTGAGCAGGCAGACCGCGTCGCTGCCGGTTCCCGCTTCCTCCGGCACGGCGCACCAGTGAATCAGCGGGTGATCGTATTGCTTCCGGAAATTGTCCGCGGCAATCGGATCGTACACCTTCACATGCGCGCCTTCCTTAACGAGCGCCTCGATAATCTCCCTTGCCGGCGATTCGCGCACATCGTCGGTGTTCGGCTTGAAGGCCAGTCCCCAGATTCCGATTGTCGCGCCCTGCAGACTGCCTATCGACTCGTGGAGCTTCGCAAGAATCATGAACCGCTGGCCCTGATTGACTTCGACCACCGATTTCAGCAGCTTGAATTCGTAGTCGACGTTCCCTGCGATCTGGATCAGCGCCTTCGTATCTTTCGGGAAGCAGGAGCCGCCGTAGCCGATTCCCGCCTGGAGGAAGGAAGAGCCGATGCGTTTGTCCAGGCCCATTCCCTCGGCGACCTCGGTCACATCCGCTCCTACCTTTTCGCAGATATTGGCGATTTCGTTGATGAACGAAATTTTGGTCGCCAGAAAAGCGTTCGAAGCGTACTTTATCATTTCCGCGCTGCGGATGTCGGTGACAACAATATTTTCGGTGAAGCCCTGATGAAGCTCCCGCATGACGGGCTCAAGGGCCGGGTTGTCGAGACCGATGATCACCCGGTCGGGATGCAGCGTATCCTGGATGGCCGAGCCTTCCCGGAGGAATTCCGGCGCCGATACGATATCGAACGGATAGCCGGTGTGGGCAGCGATAATCTGGCGGATTTTCTCGTTCGTTCCTACGGGAACGGTAGACTTCGTCATGATGATCTTATAACCTTCCATGGCCCGGCCGATGTCCGCCGCCGCGCTTTCGATGTACTGCAGATCCGCTTCCCCGTTCGGGAGAGATGGCGTACCGACAGCAAGGATGACGATATCCGAGAGGCGAACCGACTCCTGGAGATCGGAGGAGAACTTCAGTCTTCCCTCTTTCAGGTTCATTTCGATCAGCGCTTCGATTCCCGGTTCGTAGATGGGCGACTTCATCTGGCCCAGCCGGGCGATCTTCTCCTCATCCTTGTCGACGCAAATAACATGGTTACCCCCAAGTGTAAAGCATACGCCCGATACTAGGCCGACATAGCCGGTGCCGATTACCGCCAGATTCATATCTTCATCCTCCTTTTAGAAAGTTCACATACGCCTGTTCAACATACTGTTTGAACTGCACCATAAACGTTCGTTCATCGAATTTCTGCGCGTGCTTCATAATTTTTCCGACGTCCCATGCATACGATTCCACTTCGGCAATAGCCCCAAGCAAATCGTTAACTTCCTGCTTCTTGAAAAATACGCCGTTGACATAGGGAACTATCGTGTCCAGCGCTCCGCCCGCCTGATAGGCGATAACCGGTCTTCCTGCGGCGTTCGCCTCCAGCGGCGTTATGCCGAAATCCTCTTCCCCGGGAAAAATATAAGCCCGGCACTGCGACATCAGTCCGTTGACCTCATCGTCTTCGAGACGGCCGAGGAATTTTACATTGCTCTTGGCCATTCCTTCCAGCCGCTTCCGGTCGGGACCGTCGCCGACGATGAGCAGCTTCAGACCGTTGCGGTTAAAGGCTTCGACCGCCAGATCGATCCGCTTGTAGGAAACAAGCCTGGAGACGATCAGATAATAATCGCCGATGGAGCTCGAGCTTTTGAACCGGGATGTATTGATGGGCGGGAAGATGACATCAGCATCCCGATGGTAGTAGTTCCGTATCCGGCTCTTGACAACGGATGAGTTGGCAACGAACTGGTTCACGTTTTTGGAGGTCCGCTGATCCCACATTTTGAGCTGCTGGATGTAGAGCTTCAGCACTCTTTTGAATAAACCGGAATTCGACTGCCGTTCCATATAGGTGTCATAATCCCAGGCAAATCTCATCGGGGTGTGGCAGTAGCAGAGATGAAATGTGCGCTTGGGAACCTGGATGCTCTTCATGAACGCGCTGCTGGAACTCAGTACGATGTCGAACCCGCTGAAGTCCAGATCGCGGATAGCCATGGGATAAAGCGGCAGCACCCCTTTAAAATTGTCCTTCACTCCCGGAATTTTTTGCAGCCAGGAGGCCCGGATATCCGCGTCCTTGAGATTCTCGGTCAGGCGGTTTCCGTTAAAAACCGTCGTGAAGATCGGAGCCTCCGGATACATATGGTGAAAAACCTCCACCACCCTTTCCGCTCCGCCCATTTGGATTAAGTAATCATGCGCTATCGCTATTTTCATGTGAATCATCCTCAACGTTTGATGGAGCTATGTGTGTCAAGAAGCGGCTGCTTAAGAGCCGGCTGCTTGCTTCACAGGTGATATCCGCTCTCCTTTTGTTCGTCAGGTGCCCGCCACCAGGCCTTTATAGTAGGCGACAATCTCTTTGACCGTGTTCTCGATCACAAAATGTTCCTTCACCCGCTTGATCCCGGCTTCCGCCATTCTTTCACGCTCTTCGGGATGCTCCAGCATCCAGTTGATCGATTCCGCAAGAATGGCCGGGTCTCCAGGCTGAATGAGCAGTCCTGTCTCACCCGGCACGACGATTTCAACCGGTCCTCCCTCGTTGGACGCGATTACCGGCAGACCCGCCGCCATCCCTTCGACAATCACCTGGCCGAACGGCTCCGGTGTGATTGAAGTATGGACGAGCAGATCCGCTTGTTGCATCAATCCCTGAATGTCCTCCACATGTCCCAGAAGACTTACATTGTCCAGCCCCTCGCGCTCGATCGTCGCAAGCAGCTTCTTCTTGTATTCGTCTTCGCCGAAGAGGGCGTCGCCCGCCAGCCAGAACTTGATTCGGCCGTTGCCCTGAAGCTTCTTGGCCGCATCCAGCAGAATATGCTGACCCTTCCATTCGGCCAGCCGCCCGACCAGCAGAACGTTGAAGTCCTTCTGGTCCCCGCGTCCGGCTACGCCGCCGATCGCTTTGGCGAAAGCGGAATAGACGACCAGCGTCTTCTTGGACTTTGGCAGCTCCAGCGCGCTGAGCGTGGACTTCGAATTGGCGATGACGCCGTTCGGCAATAGACGCGAGAGTAGCCGGATGGCTTTGGCGACAACCGGCTTCAGATAAGGCGCGCCAATATGGTCGCGAATATGCCAAATCAGCGGTACGCCTGCCATCTTGGCGGCAACCGTTCCGTACAGGGCAGACTTAAGGGAGTTGGTATGCACGCAGGCTACCCGCTCCTTCTTCAGCAGCGGAGCGATTTTACGGCCGTAGGCCAGCAGCTTCATGGCAGCAGCCGGCGCGCCGAAATTGACGGTGTTGCGGCCGCGGCTTCGGACGCTCTCGTCCATCGGCACGATCCGGACGTCGATTCCTCTGTCGCGCAAGCGGTCGGCCAGCGCACCTTCCTCCGCCAGAATCACAAGCGGGTCAACCTGTTCTCCGATATGGGTCAGAATGTTGAACAACGCCACCTCGCCGCCGCTCCATCTAGCCGTGTGATCGATATATGCCACTCTCAGCATCCAGCGTCTCTCCTTTCCCCATTACCTCTCTGAATACGGCCTCCACCTGATCCGCTACATGCTCCCAGGTGTACCTTTCCAGCACATGCTCCCTGCATTCCTCCCGGCTCGGAAGAAGCCTTCGGTTGCCGAGCATGTGGGAAATCCCTTCGGCCATATCCGCAGCGGACGAGCTCTTGAATAGCAGCTCCGGCCGGAAATTCTGCAGGATTTCCCGGTTGCCGCCGATCGGCGTCGCCATGACCGGTAGCCCGCTCGCCAGCGCTTCGGTTGTAATTAGGCCGAAGCCCTCCAGAGCCTGCGACGGAACGACGAACAGGTCGGCCGCCTGATAATAAGAGGCCAGCTCATGGTCGGGGATATAGCCGAGCAGCCGGACCTTGCTCGTAAGCCCGTAGTCTGCGATACGCCCTTCGAGCTCCGCCCGCAAGGGGCCTTTGCCGCCGATCAGCAGGATAGCGTTCGGGAAGCGCTCGGACACGGACCGCCAGGCTTCCAGCAGCTGCAGGAGGCCCATCCGGTTCACGAGCCTGCGAACCGTCAGCACTGTAGTGGCCCCTTCCGGCAGATTCAGCATTCGACGGACCGCAAGCCGGTTGCTTGAAGGAATGAACCGGTCGATGTTGGCTGCGCCGGGAATGATGACGATCTTGTCAAGCGGAATACCGTGCAGCGAATGGAGAATGTCGCGGAAGGTCTCGCTGAGGACGATGAACTTATCCGCGAGCCGGTAAGCCTTCCGTTCAATCGACTTGGCAATCGCGGTCTTCACCTGATGCTTGATTCCCTGGCCTTCGATCTTCATTTCCTCATTCCAGGGGCCGTGGAACGTCATGACAACCGGAATGCCCCGCTTCTTCGCCTCGATGGCCGGACCGACCCCGTAGGGAGCGAAATGGGAGTACAGGATGTCGATCCTTTCCTTCCCGCTGTTAAACATGTCCGCCGCCTTTCTCTGAAAGGCGTCCTTGCGCTTCCAGATCGACTCTTTCGGATCGCCGGCGTTATGGATAATCAGTTCCTCGGGAGTTGCCGGCATCTCCTTGGTGCAAATCAGCGCCTGCACCCGGTTGCGGGAGGAGAGCTGCTCGCAGACGGATTTGAAATACGTGTTGAGCCCGCCGGGCTGCACGGAAGGCCAGCTAAGGCCCGTTGACATAATGTTCAATCCGTCAGGATAAGACATAGCTTCTTCCTCCCTTCTTCTGTACTTTCTCCGCCTGGCTTGCCCTTAAAGCCTTTAAAGCCCTCAGGGTTTGAAGCCGACTATGAATTCTCACATGATCAGGGACGCCAGGGGTGTCCGCGATCTCAATCGCCCCATCCCCGCTTCCCTCACCCAACATAATCTCTTCGGCGAACGGCCGGCAGTCTAACCGGATTTCGTCATTTGGGGTGGCGTTGTCCCCGGTCATCGGGTCAAAGCCGGCAAACACGCTTGAAACTGAATTCATGCAGGTTTCCTCCTTTATCTAACCGTTCGCATCCGTTGTTTTCTTGCCCATATAGGAATTCATTGTCGTCTTCGCCTTAAGCCGGGAGCGGTTCTTAAGAAATCACCGGCTGTCCGCAGCAGCTTGGCCTTTAGCTCCGGCCAGTACGCTTTCGGTCTCCGGCTCGATCACCGCCGGGGCGGCTTCTTTCCTGCCGGCCTCGATCAGTTCTCTAACGCCGAGGCCAAGACCGATCAGCATCCAGATAAGATAGGCTTTCAGACCCGAGAACCCGTTGTCCGACACCAGCCCTACCACCGCGCCTACCCACGCCGCGAGGGCCAGCCTGCCATACAGCTGGAGCCGGTTCGTGCCGGCAACCCTGCCGTAAATTTGCCTGGCTACCGCGCCGAGTGCAATAAAGAACAGCAGGCCGCCCGGAGCGCCGAAGGTGAGCAGCAGGGCAATGAACCCGTTGTCCATAATGCCGTATTCGCCAAGTTCGCCGCTGTTGCCAAGCTTCGTGCTCTGTCCGACGCTGCCGATTCCCTGGCCTACCGGATTGGATTTAATCGCAGGGATCATCGTTCCGAGGAGGTTGAGCCGGTCGTTATACGAGCGGTCCTCTTGGATAGATGAGAGGGTCTCCATCCGTGCCGTCAGCCCCTCCGCTCCCGGAAGCTTGGGAACAATCCAGAACAGCGCAAGTGCTACAAAGACCACCTGAATCAGAGTCTTCCATTTACCCTTGGAAGATGAGGACGCGATATAGACAAGAAGCATAACCAGCAGAAGCAGCCAGGCGGCGCGGACGAGCGTGGTCAGCAGGCAGACGACCACAAGCAGAACGCCGATCCAGCTGAAGGCTCCCCGCCAGCGCTTCTCAAGGATCATCGGCACCAGCGCGAACACCAGGAAGGTTGCGGCGGGTCCCGGCGAGTTGAGGGTGGAGAAGACCCTGACCTCCAGCGGGTGCGGCGTGCCGATGGAATTCATACCCGAATTCTGCATCCAGAAAGCGTCCCATGCCGGAACCGTCAAATACTGTATGATCCCGTACACGGCTACCAAAACCGCGATATTGGCATATGTGCCAAGCAGCTTGTCGATATCGCGGGCTGTAAACGGCGTTACCGCAAAATACAGCAGAAGAAGAAGCGGAACCAGATAGTTCAGCAGATCGTATACCGAGCCTACGCCATTCTTCGCCAGCCCGACCAGGGTGGCGTATCCGAGCGGAATCGCGAACAGCAGCATCAGCCGCATATGAGGCCGCTTGAGGGTATGAATTTCGCGCAGAACCGGTATGGCAACCGTCGCCCCTGCAAGCAGCGGAGCCAGGCTGAGCAGCGAGACGGAGTGATAGGTGCCTTCACTCCAGTCGGCAAGCCGGCGAAGCTCAGGAGCGACGGCCCAGACCAGCAGCGTGTACGAAACGAGCAGCCGGGGCTTCAGCAGCGAGAGCAGGAAGGCCGGGAACAGCAGCGCCGACACAATCGCCAGCTGCAGGCTGCTCGACGAACTGAGCTTTGCGCTGACAAAGCCGATCATCAGCGGCACGACCGCGCAAACCGCCGCAAAAATGCCCGCAGTCACCACAGTGCGAAGATTTCCCGGCAGCGGAAGACCGGTACTGCCCGAATGGCGGCTAGTCATCGTCTCATACACCTCCTGTTCCTTGCGGACAAGCTTTTATTCGAAGCTCTGTCCGTTCGCTTTTTCCCGTTTGCGCAGTTCCTTCAGCAGAAGAACCAGAAACTGGGCATCGTCGACCAAATACCTCTTCCACAGCCTTCCCGGCTCCTGGCTTAGCCTCCAGAACCATTCCAGCCCCGTTCTTTGCATGAAATCCGGTGCCCGCTTGACCGAACCGGACAGAAAATCAAAGGTGGCTCCGACGCCGATCGAGATAGGCGCCCGGTAGGACAGATAATGACGGTAGATCCATTTCTCCTGCTTGGGAGCTCCGACGCCCACGAACACGATGTCCGGCCTGGTTTCATTCAGCATGCTGATAATCCGCTTGTTCTCTTCCTCGTTGTTCTCGAACCCGTAGGATGGAGAGTAGCAGCCGACGATGTTGATATCCGGATAGGACGCTTTGAGGTTCTTCGTCGCCCGTTCCGGCACGCCTTCGGCGGAGCCCAGGAAGAACAGCCGGTATTTCCGCTGCTGGAACGCATGCCCCAATCTGCTGAACAGATCGGCTCCGGACACCTTCTGCTTGAGCGGCTTGCCCAGCATCCTGGAAGCCCAGATGAGAGGCATCCCGTCCGCGACGACAGCGCCCGCCTTGGAGTAGACCGTCCGGAATTCCTTGTCCTTGCGCAGCTTGATCACATGATCGACATTGCAAGTCAGAATGTAGGAATGGTTCCTCTCCCGGATCGTAGTATCGATATACTCCAGCAGATCCATGAAATCATAATTGTTAAAATTGACATCGAACATGTTTACTTGATTCATCGTATCACTTCTTTTTGTGGGGAATCGGTTGGCTGCGAAGCCCGATACAGGCAGTTCAGGTACCAACAGAACGGAATAATAAATTGGACCGTCGACAGCGTATTATCAGAAAAGGAATAAATCAGAAACGCTGCTATCAAGAGCAGGTAATACATTTTTACCGGCGGCGCCAAAGCTCTGTAAACCAGAAGGAACACAGCCATTAACGACAGCCACAGCAGAGTCGAGCCGATGTACCCCCCGTCGAAGTAAAACCGGATATACTCATTGTGGGGAACGACAAAGCCTATAAACAATGTACCGTCATTGGCTACCGTAACGGCGCCCAGGCCTCTACCCGACAAAGGGGAGCCCGACGCTTTATCCAAAAAGTAAGTCCATGCTTCCGAGCGTCCCGACAAGTCGATTCCATCGCTGGTCTGCCTTTCGAAGGACCGTTTCTTGATATTGTCCCACTGCATGAATACGGCTCCGGCAATGACGGCCACCGAGCACAGCAGTGGAATCAGATAACGGGTCTTGCCTTTCAGGTAGCGCCGGAAGATGTCTAAGAAGTAATAGAGGGCCATAGGGATCAGTGCGAGCAGTGGCCCCCGCGTTCCCGTAGCGATCAGCGTCATGAAATTCACGGCCAGTATGGTATAAAAGAACCGCTCATGGCCCGGATTCCGCTTCAGCTCAATGAACGGAATCACCGTTCCAAGGAAGGCGAGCATCGCCAGATGCGACGGAATATTCGCCCCTTGAACCCTCACCGCACCAGTGAATTCAACATTCAGCATCGGGTGAAGATGCGCAGCCTGCAGCAGCGCTCCGACCACAAGGCTTACCGCCGGGAGCAGACAGATCAGCCGGATCTGCCGCTCTGCCACTTCTTTCTTCCAATTGATCAGCAGGAACATGAACGGCAGAGACAGTCCGATAAATGCCTTGACCGCAATCTGTGATGTCATCTCGGGGAGCCATATGGAGACCGTAAAGGTCATGAACACTATCGCGGCCAAAGCCCACAGCGGATAGCTGAGCTTGAAGCGCAGGCCGTTGACGAGGATGCAGGGCACGAGCAGCGCCAGCATGGCCAGCTTATACAGCGACAGGATTTCCATCCCGAAAAGGCTGCCGCCGTATAAAAAATTGATGGATATCGCCGTCGTCAGAAGGACGAAATAGCTGATATAATCCGGCCGGGTCAGGGATACGACGAGCAGCAGGAGCAAACCTACAGCGGCAACCGCAACAGCCGGCATGTATATCACTGTCGTGCCTAGAAACAGGGCCGATAGGAGAAAGAGCATTCCATACGGCAGAGCATACAATTTGGAAGCCCGGTGTCCGCTTATCATCATCCATTCACCCCGTTGCCGATTCCCGATTTCGATTCCGCAGCATATGGAGCGTTCCGCGGACGCTCTCCAGCCTGCATTTGTTCAGCAGCTTTCTTCCCTGGCTTCCGGATACCGCCGACAAGGCCGAATCCACGGCGATATACAGAATTTTGGCTCCCGTCTTCCCCCAAAGAAGCAGATTGCCCACCGGGCCTTCACTTCCGAGGGCGTTGGACAGCCCCTGGCTGTAATACCGCTTCATGATCCAGTCCTGCGTCAGTCGGCTTGCCGGAACGAAATGATCCACTGCCATCTGCGGATGATAAAGGATGGATTGTCTTTCTTTCCGGATTCTCCCGAACAGCCAGGTCTCCTCGCCCGACAAGAGCGATTCCCCTTTGCGGCCAAGCTCCAGCGGGAACAGGCTCAGATTGAAGACTTCGCGTCTCATCGCCATATTGGCGCCGCACGGGTGATACTTGCCGGGATACTCCTTGATCCGGTTCCCCAGATCCATGATCGTGTAAGGGAACTCGAACGGCTTGATGAGCCACTCCGGCCTCCCGTTCTCAAAGATGGGAGCTACCTTCCCGCCCATGGCCATCACGGCCGGTTTGCTTTCCATTGTGTTCACAATGGTAGAAATCCAATTCCGGACCGGCAGCGCATCGTCGTCGAGAAAGGCGATCAGCTTCGCTTTGGCCGCCAGTATCCCCGAGTTGCGGGCCGCCGACAGTCCTTGTACCGGTTCCAGCAAATATTTCATTTGAATCTGCTGCTCATACTTGTCCATGAACCGCTTCACGACGGATGCGGTATCGTCGGTCGACCGGTTGTCGACTACAATGACCTCCGCCTCATCCAGCATATCGAGCCCGAGCAGGGAATCCAGCGTTTTGGATAACAGCCCGGCACGATTGTAGGTGCAGATGATGATGGACAGCCGGGGTACGTCTCCGTGCTCTAACATGGGCATTCACCTAATTTCTGAATTAATAAGCGTTTTTCGATCCTAACAGCATGAGGCCGGTTTTTATAATAATCTTGAGATCAAGCGCCGTGCTCCGCATCCGGATATACGTCAGGTCCAGCTGGACCATCTCTTCGAATCCGACGCTGTTCCGCGCGTGCACCTGCCAGTAGCCTGTGCATCCCGGGGTAACGGTGAGCCGCTGCTTGTCGTACTCCGTATACTGTGCCACTTCATCGGGGAGAGGCGGCCGGGGTCCGACCAGGCTCATGTTCCCGGTCAGCACGTTCCACAGCTGGGGCAGCTCATCGATGCTGGTTTTGCGCAAAAACTTGCCGATCCGCGTGATGCGGGGGTCGTTCTTCATTTTGAACATTGCTCCGCTGACCTCGTTGTAGGCCATCAGGTTCTTTTTTAATTCCTCCGCGTTCGAGATCATTGATCTGAACTTGTACATCTCGAACGGCTTCTCGTCCTTGCCTATCCGAGTCTGCCGGAAGAACACTTTCCCTTTCGGATCGTCAAGCTTGATCAGTATTGCGACTACGGCAAACAGGGGCAGCAGCAAGAAGAGACACAGAGCGGAAAAAAGGATGTCGATGACCCGTTTCATAACCAGGTAAGAATTGCTTTCCTGCGCTTCTTCAGCATGGAGCACGTAAAGGCTCGATAGAATCCGCTCAGCGTCATCCGGCATTTTATGCATGCTCATTTCCCTCTCAATCCTCCTTGAAAGAATGGCCCTTATAATACATGTAATATCTAATCATTAACCTGCGGTTTGCTCCGCCTTGCTTAACCATTCGGCCATGGCGTCCATAACGGGATAGCGGAGATCCTTGTTCTGCAGGGCAAATTCCAGCGTCGTCAAAATGTAGCCGAGGCGTTCGCCCACGTCATATCTCGTACCATCGAAATTGTAGGCGTAGACCCGTTCGCTTTGGTTGAGCTTCTGGATCGCGTCCGTCAGCTGGATTTCGCCGCCGGCGCCTTTTTCCTGCAGATCGAGATATTTAAAGATTTTCGGCGTGAACACGTAGCGGCCCATAATGGCCAGATTGGAAGGAGCGGTTCCGAGCTTTGGCTTCTCGACGAAGTTGTGGACGCGGTACAGACGGCCTTCCTGCAGATCCGGCTCGATAATACCGTACCGGTTGGTGAACTCGTCGGGAATTTCCTGCACGCCGATGACCGAGTTCTGCGTTTCTTCGTACTGGTCGATCAGCTGTTTCAAGCATGGCGTCTTGCCGGTAACGATATCGTCTCCGAGCATTACGCCGAACGGCTCGTCGCCGATGAATCGTCTGGCGCACCATACCGCATGTCCCAGGCCTTTGGGTTCTTTTTGCCGGATATAGTGAATTTCAACCTTGGAAGAACGCTGCACTTCCTGCAGCAGCTCCAGCTTGCCGTCCTCAAGCAGCCGCGATTCCAGCTCGAAGGCGTTGTCGAAGTGATCTTCGATCGCCCGTTTGCCTTTACCGGTTACGATAATGATGTCCTCGATGCCGGAAGCGATCGCTTCCTCCACAATGTACTGAATAGTAGGCTTGTTGATGATGGGAAGCATTTCCTTGGGCATTGCCTTCGTTGCAGGAAGAAAACGGGTTCCTAAGCCGGCTGCGGGAATAATCACTTTTTTCACTTTTTTCATCATCCATGCCTCCTAAAAGTTTTGTTAGCATAAGCATCCTTGAACTACTTCGCAAAACTGACTTCGAAAGCAAATCCGCCGTATACTCCTCGAACAACCTCGCACTTACCGGCTACGATCTTACTTGGCTTGATTTATGGCAATGCCGAGAATTGCGGTCCCGGCTTGTTCCATCAAAGTCTTGACCCGGCGGATCGAATCCCGCTTGGATTTGCCGTAGCGGGCGACGATGACGACGCCGTCGGTAAGCGGCGCGAGCACGCGGGCATCGCTGTATTCCACCGCCGGAGGCGAGTCGAGGAGAACCAGGTCATGGGTTCTTTTCAGTTCCTCCAGAAGCTCCGTCATTGCCGCGTTGCCCAGCAGGTCGGGCGGACTAACGGAGGAGGAGCCTGCCGTAACGATGGTCAGATTAGCGAGATTGCCATAGACGCCGATCTTACCCAGCTCCTTCTGGCCGCTCAGACCGTCGGCCAATCCTATTCCGTTGTCTAGCCCGAACACCGTGTGAATGCCGGGGCTGCGCAGGTTGCCGTCCACAACCGCCACTTTCTTGCCGTCCTGAACGAAGGAAACCGCGAGGTTGGCCAGAACTGTCGTCTTCCCTTCTCCCGCTTCGCCGGAAGTGAACAGCAACGCTCTTCCTCCTCCGCCCTGCAGCAGCCCGAGCTGCCGAATGTAGGTGCGAAGCGAGCGGAACGATTCGGACACATGCGACTGCGGATTGCGCTCGGCAATGAGACTGTTACTTAACCGCAGCATACGCTCCCTCCCCTACCCTTGCTTTGTTGTCGCCGTCCTTGCCAAGATCGCGTTTGCGGATTACCGGTATGGTGCCGATGACCGGAAGGCCGAACTCGTGCTCCGCTTCCTTCTCGGAGCGAAGAGCTCCGCTCAGCGTCTCCATTAGGAGGATAATCCCAAGCGCCGCCATCAGCGAGACGACGAAGCTGATAACCAAATTCATCGTGTAGCCGCCGTTTACGGGTCCAGGTACATCCTTCGGATCCGCCGGTGTAAGGAAGGTGACGTTGCTTAGATTCATCAGCTCCGGTAAGGAACGAATGAAAGTCTGGGATACCGCATTGACAATTCCCGCGGCCTTGACATAACTTTCGTCGTTTACGCTGAGATTGATGACCTGGCTTCCTTCCGATGATTTGAGGCTAACCTTAGAGCTTAGCTGATCACCGGTCAGTCCGAACTCCGGATGCGACGCGGCCACGCGGTCCATAATGGCCGGCGATTTGATGACATCCTTGTAACTCCCGATCAGATTGAGACTGAAATTCAGATTGTTAAGGTTATTGCCTTCCGACAGATCTGCGGCGTTGTTCACCAGCAGCTGCGCTGTTGCGGAATAGACGGGGACCACGTAGTTCTTGCTGACGTAATAGGTGGTAGTGCAGGAGATCAGCACGAACAGTACGATGAGCCATAGCCTTTTCTTGATGAGATTCAGGTAATCCAAAATCGTCTTTTCCACAGCGATCCTCCCTCCGTAGGATTTTGAAAGACTTCTGAAAATTTCAGATAACTTACTTTTATTCTAACAATCCTCATTTTTCGCGGCATGGTCCCTGCCATTACTTTCGATTTCACTTTTGAATAAAGAAAATTACCGCTTTAGGACAAAGTATGGTATACTTTGGTACCATGGAATATGGTACCAATTAGTCTGTTTCGCTCAGGAACAATTGCCGATAAAATTAATAACCAAAAATTAAAGAATTAGTGCGAAGCATAATCCGGTATCCGGGGCTCCCAGAATATATGAATTTGCCAAGAAGAAACGGCTGCGCCGTCCTCGCAAGAGGAGGGTATCCGTTTCGTAGAAATATAAGACCAAACGATAGAGGCGAAGCTTATACAGTCTTATATTTACAAAAAAAAAACACGGACATCTTGTCCGTGTTCCTGAAAACATATGATTCCGTCCGAGTTTATTCGACAGACATCTCGTATTTGGTCAATCCGACGGCGTTGGCATAAAGAGCCGCCTGTGTACGATCCGCAACCTGAAGCTTGGCCAAAATTTGGCTGACATGCTTCTTGACCGTGAACTCGCTGATGAACAGTCTTGACGCGATTTCCCGGTTGCAGGCGCCCTGACCGAGCTCGATCAATACTTCCCGCTCTTTGGGCGTCAATTCGTCGGTAGGGCTCTTGCCGCTCATTCTCATCTTGTCTTCCATTAGGCCGGGGTCGTAATATTTTCTGCCCTTGTGGACCAGCTGAATGGCGAACAGAAGCTCTTCAGGCAGCGCCTCCTTCAGCACATAACCATCGACGAGCACCTCCTCCGCCTTGAGGAAATCTTCACGGCTCGCCGATGAGGTCAGAAGGATAAACTTGCTCTCAATTCCGCGGCTCCGTGCCGCCTTGATAACGTCAAGACCTGATTCGTCAGCAAGCTTCAAATCGATCAGCACCATATCGGGTCGAAGTTCTTCCAGTACGCGCAGAGCTTCTTCGCCGTTTGTCGCTTCGCCAGCGAACTTCACATTGGGCTGCATGGAAATGACCGCTGCCAAGCCTCTTCTCACAAGGGGATGATCATCCACTATGACGATATCCATATGCAAAGACCTCCTGTTATCTTTTATGCGTTCTTTAGTTCAATTACGCCTACCGGAATGGAAATTAGAATTTGGGTACCTGAATTTTCACTGCTCGACAACTGAAAATCCCCGCCAAGAGACCGGGTCAAATGCTGCATATTTTTCATTCCCAGTCCGCCGGTGTTTTCCTCCGAACGGGTCCATAGCAGATCGGTATCAAAGCCTACCCCGTCATCGCGGACGGCAAGTCCAACCCATCGCGGCTTCAAAGTCAGCTCAACCTCGATTTTACGGGCAGCCCCGTGGCGGATCGCATTGCCGGTCGCTTCGGAGATGATCCGAAAGAGGGCCTTGTGATACGTGTATGGCAGACTGAAATCGTCGCCCTTTACCTTGAAATCAATCTCGACATCGTTCAGCCTCGACAAGCTCTGCAGATGCGACCTTACCATACCAAGCCAGGTCGGGCCTCCGCTTTTCTTGGAGCTCAGGCTGTAGATTGTAATCCGCAGCTCTTTGGCTGCCTTGGTCGCCGAATCATGGATCAACTCGATCTGCTCCTCCAGCTGGGAGGGTGTCATTTTTCGGCAGGACTGCTTGAGAGAATGGGCCGCATAAACAATGCCAAACAGACTCTGAGAGACGCTGTCGTGCATTTCGTCCGCAATCCGGTTCTGTTCATTCGTGACAATGAGCCGGTTCTCGGTAACGCTCAGTTCATGGCGTTCCAGCGTAATGGCGCTGAGCTCGGCCAGAAACATAAGCTGCTGAATGTACCATCTCCGGTTCTCCAGCCCCTCGTGCGCTTCCAGCTTAACTCCGATCACACCCACAAAGCGGGTGCTCATCCGAACCGGCATTAACAGCAGATCCCCAGAACTCGGAAAGCTCTTGAATATCGGTTCCTTCTGGCGCCGCCACTCCGACTCGTGAACTTTAAGCTCCCCGAATAAATTGACTTCCTCCTCGGGCAGCCAGCCGGTCTGACGGCTTACGGGAGACGGCCCCCCTGGATAGCTCGCAAACCAGAACAACGCCTTGTTCAGCTTCGTCAGCTTGACGGCATATTCGGTAATGACCTGACCGATATTCATAAAATCATGCTCGCTTGAGGTTTCCACAATGTGATACAGCGACTTGATATGCTCAAGCATCTCGTTCGTTCGGGCGTTCGCCTCCTCCCGCTGCCGCCTGAACCGCGACAGCAGCTGCATAAAGGTCACTGTTAAAGCAAGCGCCAGAAACAGATTCCCGTTCTCCAGCAAAACCGAGACCAACGTACTTTCCGCCGATTTATAATAAAAATAGCTGAATCCAAAGAAAATGGCAAAATAGCCGACCAGCAGACTCCAGCAAAAATAAAAGGACAAAGAACCCGCGGCAATCAAAATGGGATTAAGCGAATACAGCTTGAATGGGCTGTTATAACCGCCTGTACAAATCGCCAGCAGAAGAATCAGCGACATCTCGATGCTCACCGAAGCCATAACGGCATGCGGCTTGTGCCGCAAACTCCGATAGGCAATCGTAAACGCGGGGGCGAGCAAGGCCAGAACCATGATGATCGGAATTTTATAAAACAGTGGAGGACCCGTTCGCGTAATTAAGAACATCAGTGAAGTAAGAAAAAGTGAAAAATAACGGAAAAATGTAATCATTCGATCTTCCGCAGATAACTTGATATTCATCCCACCACCCTATTCTCCAAATTTGTGGAAAATGCGAGCTTTTTACCTTCATGGGAACTGCTGTGTTAAATGCATCATACAAAAGAAAAATGACAATAACAAGTTACCTTTTTCAATGTGAACGGTTACACGATTAAAATTTTAGTATATTTTTTTTATTTTTCCCTGTTTATTCCGTGCCAAAACGGGGTATAGCGAACAGTTTTTTCTAAATTTTTCTATTTTAGTGTCCAGGGGCGTCAAAGTAATGTCAGCTAAATTTCCGTTTATTTTCCGTCGGTGCAGCGCATTCAACTTTTATACGTTACACCGGCATTCCACAGGAGAGACTCCCATATATTTCTTAAACAGCCTCGAGAATTAAAAGGGGGCGTTGTACCGGAGCATACCGGAAATTTCCTGAACCTGAAGCGAGGTGTTGAGCAGGAGCTTCTTGGCTTCACCCATCTTCAGCCGGTGAATGTAATCATGCAGAGGGTACCCGCTGCCGATCCGCGCGAAATACAGCCCCTTCCGTCAAAAGTCCCGTCTCCCGCCATTCGTTCACCCGGCTGCCCGTAAAGTTGATATAATACTCGTCCCAGCTGCCGCCCGGCAGGGGACCGAAATCATAGATTCGTCCCGGCCGGAAGCAATATACACGAACGCCCAATGCTCAAACGTGACGCCCGTGCGGAACAGCGTTCTCCCGGGCAGATGGCCTACCTGGCCTACCCGGATGGATTTCAGCATCAGCTTGGAGGACTCCACCTTCGGATCTATTATTCCGATCGGATACGGACTGATCATATAATCCATACGTATGGAAATAATTTGCATTCCTCCGCTCTCAACCCGTTCCAATCCTTTACCCTGGTCCCCGTTCCCAAAAAATTGACCTTTCGTCCCGGTTCGCTTCCGGGTGTCCCGGGGCGACAAAGTTGTACTGAGCGGACCCGAAGACAAGCCGGCTCTCCCGGCGGCCCGGTCCGTACAGGATGCCGTGTCCAGGGATCTGGGTCTCAATCTCCACATATCCGTCGGTGCGCGTTCCGGTTCTCAATGCGCTTTCCTGTTTGCCCATGGCCCTGACTTGGGCGATCAGGCCTATGAAGTCCCGTCACTGAGACCGGAGCTGTGATCGATATCAGCCAAAGCAAAATTCCAAAGATGAAGACGCTGCGGCGGATTGTGGACCTGATGGCCGGCCTAAAGCTGAACCAGTTGCAGCTATATATAGAAGGAGTTTGGGAGCGCAGCGTCTACAGTCTAATTTGGCTGCGCGGTCAATACGAGGCTTTGCAAGAGGTGCTTGCTGCCAGCGGCACCGGCCCGAAACCGCCAAGCTCCCGGAACTAAAGAGGCGGGAATCATGATTGATCGTCGTTGCGGCTCCTAATAGCTGCCGATCCTTCTCTTCATTGGACATGGGTCTCGCCGTCAGTATTCAAAAATAAAGCACCCTGTCCCGCATAACCGGAGATGGTTGATGCAGGCCAGAGCGCTTTTTGGTTTCGTTATGATCCATCCGCTGACAAGCTTAACCATTGCCTCGCGGCGAAGCCTCCGCCCAGGGCTGGGTCTCTGTAACGATAGGAACGCCGTCCGCCGCGGCCCGCTGCATCTCCAGGGCCAGATAATGGTCCTGGCAGCCTTCGGCCAGGCTGTAAAAGGACGGGCAGCCCCGGACGTAATCTCCCATCCGGGCCAAGGTTTCAGCGACGGCGATTTCATCGTCGGACAGCCGGGCGGGAGCGTGGGGATTCTCATACAGCCATTCCCCGCAGCCCATAATTCCCTGCAGGTGGAAGCCCTCCAGGTTCCCGCCATGTCCGGTATCGATCCTGCGCAGCCTGTCGTAAAGCGGACGGTCGAAGGACGGAAGCCAGGACACTTCATCGTTCACGATCTCCCCGCGCTCGCCGCGAACCAGAATCCGCTTCCCCCGAATCCATGAAAAATACTGGTCCCCAGTGAAATCAAGCACGCCCAGTTTATTCCCAAAATCGAGCGTGGCGATAATCTGCTGCGACTCCGTCAGCTCTTCCGAGAGCGGAGGACCGCTGCGGTCCGGGCTCTTCACAATAGGCGAGGTGAATGTCTGGGCCCGGATGACGGCATTCTCGAAGCCGATTCCAAGCAGTCTGCGGATGAGGCTGATGCCGTGGTAATCATGCGCCGCGGACACCTGGGCCTGGCTGACTTCGCCCAGCCTGCCGGAACGCGCAAGCCGGATCCGTGCCGCGTGCATCGGCTGGAATGCATACTGCTCCGCGATCTGGACTTTGGCCGCAGGTCCCACCCGCTCCCACAGACGGTGCAGGCCTTCCACACCGTCGGCGGGAGGCGTTTCAACCAGCGCCGGAATGCCGGCTTCCGCCAGTCTTTCGATGAATTCGGGGTTTGCCAGCCGTTTTACGCTGACGACTGCGAAGGAACAGCCGTTCCGGCATGCGGCGGCAAACTCACCAAATGAAGTGTAGGTCTTAACGCCCCATTGTTCCTGCAGTTTGTCCGCTTTTCCCCGGTCCCTGACTAGGGCGGCCTTTACGGCAAAACGTTCCGGCAGCGCCTTGGCGATCCGCAGAAAGAACTCCGCTCTCCAGCCTCCGCCGATTAATCCGAACGCGATTGCTTCCATTTCGTCACGCTCCTTCCCGATTCTTCGCTTCTTACGGTTTGACAGCCGGCAGTTTGACGATCGCTTCCGTTCCTTTTCCCTTAACGCTCTTGAACTCGATGGTGCCGTTCATTGCCTCAATGATCCGGAAGGTGACCATCAGACCTAGACCGGTGCCTTTCGTTTTGTTGGAGAAATACGGCTCCCCCAGTCTGGCCAGCTCCCCGGCCGTCATGCCCTCTCCCGAATCCCGGATGCTGATGACGACATGGCTGCCGGATTTCCAGGCCGAAATGCTCACCAGTCCGTTCTCCTGAAGGGCTTCGATGCCGTTCTTGATCAGATTGATCAAGGCCTGCTTGAATTTGGAGGAGCTGAACTTCACATACAGCCCGTCCTCCAGCTGGATTTCAATGGTGCTTTCCTGCATTTTGGCCAGCGGAAGCAGAATTCCCGCGACATGCCTGAGCTCTCCCCCGACATCGAGACATTCTACCGTGTCCGTTTGCGGCTTGGCGAACGTGAGAAAATCGTTGATAATATGCGCCGCCCGGTCCAGCTCCGAAATGGCCAGCTGCAAATATTCCTTCTCCTTGCTGTCAGAGCCTTCGCCGATAATCTGCAAGAAGCCTCTGGTGACCTGAAGCGGATTACGGACCTCATGAGCGACCGAAGCGGCCAGCTCGCTGATGATCTCCATTTTTTCCGAACGCTGAAGATCGTTGTTGAACTTCTCCAGCTCCTTCGAATATTCGACCACCTGCTCATGATTTTTGGCGAACTTCCTTCCTACGATCACAATCAGGGAAACAAGGAAAATAACGATGCCCCATTTCCACCAGTACAGATGGTACTCCTCGCCCGACATATAGAAAAGGGACAGCTCGCTGAGCGCCGTCAGCGCAAACACGGCGAAGCCCGAGGTGAAGATAATCGCTTCCACATTGCCGCGAAAGGCGTAACGGAGCGCATGTCCCAGCAGAAACAGAAACTGAACGATCATCAGAACGCCCGCAATATCCACTGTGAACATCCGGTACAGACCGTCAATCCGATAAGACCAGGCAATGTTGAGCACGCTGAGTCCCACGCAGAACAGCGAATACACCAGCTGGAATTTCCTCAGCCGGGAAACGCCGCCATACATGCCGGAACCGAATAATTTCTCGAAAAAATAGGTGAACGACGGCAGCAGCGTAAACAGCGAGATATCGAAAAACAGTTCCATCCATTTCGATTTACTGCCCAGCACGAGCGAAAAATAAGGAGAGTAGTAGATCATCAGCACGCCGGACGACAGCATGATCAGCAAGAGCAAAAATCCAGTGAAAAACAGTTCTCTTTTTAAAAAGATCGAGCAAACGCCCAGGACGACGGCCAAAAAAATGAGCGCCCCGCCGATGATGACGTCCATCAAATCTTGCTTCAAGTACAGGTTCAGCAGATTTTCGTAGCTGCCAATCCTGATCTCTCCCTCTATACCGGGGTGGCCGTCAAGCCCTTCGCTGTATATGTATAATTCGCTGCCGGTCTTGGGAGCGTTCAGCGGAATCAGAATCTTGCTTCCATTCAGTCCTCCGCTGCCTGTTGAACTATAGACAAGCGTATCGTCAAGATAGGCCCGGATTTTGCTGCCGTATACTTTATTCACCAGCGCAGCCGAATGGCTGCCCAGCGTGGGCAACGAAGCGCGGAACCATACCGCCGCTATCTTCCCGGGCGCCCCGGTCTTAAGATCGGAGGACGACACGTCAATCCATCCTTGATCCCCGAGGGGAGGGCTTGTCCCTTGGTCTGCTCCCGCTTCGGTCACCCATTTCAGCTTCCACCGGGAAAGCTCCGTGCTCTCCTGTTTCCCCCGCTCCATGGAAATTCCGATTTCAATCATGGAAGCCAGCAGCAATATGACAAACGCTACCGCTGCTATTTTGTATAGTGGCAATTTCATAACAGTGGCACCTCGGCTATCGTAAAAAGATATGTCGCTATAAATTTCGGCAATTTGCAATTCTTCTCTTTAAGCGGATTAAAACAACCTTCTCTCGAAAGAATACACTTGAAGATCTGGAAGCAGCGACCCGAACGGATTCGCCAGCCCCTATCGGGGTATACAATTAGTATATACCGTTTGTTAGACCAGACTTTCGATGACCAAGAAGGAGGGCTGCCCATTGAAAGAATACCGGAATAAGAAGCGCAGCGGCTCGGAAGAAGACGAAGATTTGGTAACCGAGCGGGATATCGATGAAGAGTTCGGCCTGTTTCAGGAAGGAACTTTTCCGGATGCCCTGCCTGACCGAAATCAGATAGAAGCTGTTCGGGACGCGCTTCCCAAGGAAGCGGGCACCCAAGATAATACACCCAAAAGGAGCTGAATAAAATGGCTGATTTCAATAAAACGGAGGCGGATTTTGAATACGAACGCTACGCCAAAATGAGAGGCATCTCTCCGGAGCAGGATATCCCTGTGGACGACCTCCGGCCGGTAGGAACCGAAACGGCACAAAGCATAAGCGAAAAAGCTGCCGGCAGTGTGCGCGTTCCCATCGAATCTCCCTTTACCCGCCATGAACCGGTCGGCGCCGTTTCCGCGGAAGCAGGCGGATTCGCCTATTCCGCGGATTATGACGAGCTGGCCCGGGACCCGGAGCTTGCCGCGGATGTCGGGCTGTACGCTCCCAGATCTGGGCCAGGCGGTCCTCCCGATCTGGAGGAGAGCATCCTCTCGGAACCCACTTTCAGGCGGGACGAGCTCCTGTATTCTGATGCGGCCAAGGCATCCTTCACCGCCGGACTCAGTGAAGGCGCCATCGATTACGCCGATGATGAAGTGACGGGCGAGGATTGGGACGATCCGCTGGAGGATGTTCCAGACGCCGATGAGATCCAGGCCGGCAGCCCGGTCGATCCGGCTTCCCCTTCCCTTGACGCCGTGCCGGGCACGGATGTGCTGAACGGATCGACGGGCGAGGACGAGTAAAGAACCCTTAAGCGCCGCCGGATCATAACCTAAGCGTCCGGCGGCGCTTTGATCTGACAGGTTCGCCCGATTGGTTTTTGGCCGCTAAAGGCTACTCCGCCTTGAGGGCGGAAACCTGTGCCTCAATCCTGCGTGTCTTCACCGTCAGGGCCGCGGCCAGCAGCATCAGTCCATTGACTACGAACACCCACCGGATCGGAAGAATGGCTCCAAGGAGGCCGCCAAGAATAGGTCCGGCCATGGTCGCAAGCTGGGAGACCGACTGATTCAGGCCGAAAGCGCGCCCCCGGAAGCCCGGCTCCGTGACCTGCACGATCAGCGCATTAATGGAAGGAAGCACTGCGGCGTAGAACAGCCCGTAGACAAACCGCACAATCGCGAACTGGACATAGCCAGTCACGAAGAACTGCAGCATATTGCCGATTCCCCCGCCCAGAAGGCCGATAAACAGAATCGTTCCATAGCCCTTGCGTCCCCCGATTTTCCCCCACCGGGGAGCCATGAGCACTGTGGCGATCCCCACCGCGGAGAAGACGACTCCCGAAGTAAGCGATGCGCTGTCCTTTGAAATCCCCATATCGAGCATATATATCGGAATAAGGGGTTCCAGAAGCATGACGGAGAAATAGCTGATTCCCGTCATGATCATCAGGGAAACGAAAGCTCCGTTGCCTCCGGCTTCCCGAATATCGTCACGAACCCGGGATCTTGGATTTGACCGGTCCACCTTCCGCTCTTTGACGAACAGGGTGGCGATCAGCGCCGACAACAGCACGATCGCGGAAGAGAACAGAAAGGCGCTGCGGTTACCGTAATAATAGCTGATGACGCCGCCGATAAGCGGGCCGATAATGCTGCCGGCAGCCCCCGAGGTCGACATGACGCTAAGCGCCCAGCCGGTCTTCTCTTCCGGGGTATTCGTCGCCACCAGCGCGATGGAGGACGGCACGAACCCGGCCAGCAGTCCCTGAAGCACCCGAACGACAAGAAATACATAAGGGTCATGGACAAAATAATTGATCAAATACAGAGCGGCCAGGCTGAAGCCCGAGCGGATCAGCATCGGTTTGCGCCCGTATTTGTCGGCCAGGGAGCCCCAGAAGGGAGAAATCAGCGCGCTGGCCAAAAACGAGATGCCGAAGGCGAAACCGGACCAAGCCTCCAGATGGCTGGTTACCCCCAGATCATCGCTCAGAAAAATGGACATAAACGGAATCGAGATCGAATACGAGGTGCTGCACAGAAATACGCCCAACCAAAGGACGGCAAGGTTTCGCTTCCACGAGAAGTTCATCATGCTGTACATCCTTTCAAGCTTCTTGGAAGCATCCTATTATTGTAAACCGGTTTGACTCCGGTGCCAATCCCGGATAGCTGTGTGAATTTTGCAAAGCGGACCGGCTCCGGGTTATGATGGCAGGGTGATGCGGATTTATTAAAGTAAAGGAGCGACAAATCAGTGAGAGCTTCAAGCAAATCTTCCTTCGCCATTTGGGCTCTGCTTGGCCTTGTGATGCTGATGCTGGCATCCGGCTGCGGCAGCAAACCCGGCGGCGAGGCCCCCGCCCCGTCCCCCTCCACGGGATCGGAGACCAGTGGCGCGCCCGGGAACGGAACGCCTTCGGAGAGCGCCAGCCACCCCCTCGTTACCATTGAGATGGAGGACGGCGGAATCATCAAGGCCGAGCTGTATCCCGAGATTGCCCCGAATACAGTGAACAATTTTATTTCGCTTATTCACAAAGGGTTCTACAACGGGACGATCTTTCACCGCGTCATTCCCGGATTCATGATTCAGGGCGGAGATCCGGAAGGCACGGGCATGGGAGGGCCTGGGTACAACATTGCCGGAGAGTTCTCCGGGAACGGCTTCCCCAACAAGCTTCTACATACGAGGGGCGTGCTGTCGATGGCCCGGACGAATGCTCCCGATTCGGCGGGATCGCAATTTTTCATTATGGCAGCGGACGCTCCGAGTCTGGATGGACAGTATGCGGCCTTTGGTAAAGTCACCGAAGGGCTGGACGTCGTGGACGCCATCGTCAATCTTCCAAGAGACGCTAACGACCGTCCCGATCATCCGCCCGTAATCAAGCAGATAACGGTGGATACCTTGGGCGTCAATTATCCCGAACCGGACAAAATGCCCTAACCTTATATGCAGGTCCGCCAGAAAAAGAGCCTCTTGGCCGTTACCGATCACAAGGTCGGTACCTGAGCTTGGAGGCTTTTTTTGCACGGAATCCGTACACTTGGTCTTATTTTCCTATAAGTGGATATTTGTTTCCAGATCATTTATCACCTTTGTCAAGAAAATCTGCCCGGTTGCAAGCCCGGTATTCCGGGCTGGAGAAATGTCGGTTACAGCCGCTTTCTGCTCAGGTTATGATGGCCGTCGCGGAGAAAGGTACTCCGGCTGTTCTTGAGCAGAGCGATCCGTTCCTCTGCCAAATGGTCGGCTGCCGCGTAGGTCGGAATGCCCTTTTCGCGCGAAATTTCAAGGACACGGGTGATGCTGTCGTAAATCTTCGACACCTGCTTGAGTGCCCGCTCCTTGTTATAGCCGTTCAGCTCATCGGCAATATTGATCACGCCGCCCGCGTTAATCACATAATCCGGCGCGTAGACGATGCCCATCGCATGCAGCGCGTCGCCGTGGCGGGACTCCTTCAGCTGATTGTTGGCCGCGCCCGCGACGACTTTGGCCTTGAGCAGCGGCAGCGTCTGATCATTGATGGTCGCCCCAAGTGCGCACGGCGCGTAAATATCGCTTTCCACGCCGACGATCTCGTCAGGATTGACCGCTTGGGCGCCGTATGCGTCCACAGCCCGGCGAACGGCCTCCTTGTTGATATCGGTGACGATAAGCCGGGCGCCCTCCTCATGAAGATGTCCGCACAAGGCAAAGGCGACGTGGCCGACGCCCTGAATGGCAATCGTCCGGCCCTCCAGCGAATCCGTGCCGAATGCCGCCTTCGCCGCCGCCTTCATCCCGCGGTATACGCCGAAAGCCGTAACCGGCGAAGGATTGCCCGAAGAGCCGTAGGATTGGGAAATCCCGGTCACATAATCGGTCTCCTGGTGAATAATGTCCATATCGTCCTCGGTCGTTCCTACGTCCTCGGCAGTGATGTAGCGTCCGTTCAGCCCCTGGATATATCGTCCGAAGGCGCGGAACATCGCTTCGTTCTTATCTTTTTTCGGATCGCCGATGATTACGGTCTTGCCCCCGCCCAGATTGAGTCCGGAGACGGCGTTTTTGTAGGTCATGCCTTTTGCCAGGCGAAGCGCGTCGACGATGGCTTCCTCCTCGGAAGCATAGGTCCACATCCGGGTTCCCCCCAGGGCTGGTCCAAGCGTCGTGTCGTGAATCGCAATGATTGCCTTCAGCCCAGACGCTTTGTCCTGACAAAACAGCAGCTGTTCGTAATCGTCCCGTTCCAATGCCGAGAATAATTCCATGTTCTTCTTATCTCCTGTTCTCTTGTATTGCCAATGTTAGTTTTCATAACAAAACTAGTATAGAATTAACCAGTTGTCAATTCCTTCAGCGGAAAATCCGTCAATTAACCCGTCTTTCCTTGCGGCAAAGGGGGGGCTGCAGACTCCCCCGTTATTTTCACGTTAATTCTGAGGACGTCACCCTTACTCCCAATATTGGTCGGGCCGGTATTCGATTTCCGACTGGGCGGTGATAACCAGGCAGCCGGAAGCTTCGTCGTAATCAACCGGATTGTCGCCGACATAATACCAGTGTTTGACGACAGGTCCGCCCCCGGGCTCCTCGAAGCGAAAGACGTTCAGCTCCGCCTTCAGCATCACAACCTCCTGCCCCTTGCCGGCCGGCACACCGTAGACGGTAATCCGCGTCAGTTCGCCCTCCCGGCTGAAGGCGTAAGTCAATCCTTCCGCGCTGCTCAGCAGCAGGCGTCCGGTTATGGCATGCTTGACTAATAGTCTTTCCCGCTCGCTCATTATAAAGACCTCCTTGAATCACGGGTGCGCCGCTTACGGCAGATCGATCAGGATCACAAAAGTGGGCTCCGATGCCGCAAGCCGGACCGATTCCTCTTCTTCGATGCGCGCCGAATCGCCGGAATTCAGCTTGCTGCCGCTGACCTCAAGACTTCCTTCGATAACATATACAAAAATGCGGCGCCCCGCATCCTGATGAAACGTAAGGAGCTGGCCGCCGAAGAGACGCCCCAGATAAATCGTCATGTCCTGTCCGATCTCGACGATTTCATCCGAGCCTTCGGCGGAAACAACCGGCACCAGAGCGCCATCGAGCTTCTCCGTCCGGTATATTCCCGCCCGGTACGAAGGCTTGGAACCGCGGACGGCGGGCATGAACCAGAGCTGGAGCAGCCGCACCGGCTCATCCTTCGACGGATTATGCTCGGTATGGATGACCCCGGTCCCGGCGGACATCCGCTGGATGCCGCCAAAGGAACTTTCCGCGACATTGCCCAGATTATCTTCATGGCGGAGCACGCCGGAGAGAATAATGGAGACAATCTCCATATCGCTATGTGGGTGGGCTCCGAAGCCCTTTCCCGGAGCGATGATGTCGTCATTGCATACACGCATCGGCCCGAAAGCCGTATTGGCCGGGTCATAATATTCCCCGAACGAAAAAATATGGCTTCCCTTCAGCCAGCCGTGATCGAAGCGGTGGACCAATTCCTCCGTATATACCTTAATCACTCGCGCTTTCGCCTCCTTTGTTCGAATGCTTTTCCGCCGGGGCTGCATATCCCGAAACGGCCTTGCCGTCTCACCAAAATTGTAGCAGAAAGAAACGGCAATAGCGAAACCGCCCCGGACGCTAACGAACCCCCGCCGGGATGGCGGGGGTTCGCAATTAACCGCCGCCTTCCGGAAGACAGCGGGGATTAGCGTTAGGTTTGGGATTCAGCCCTTGAATCCGTTAAATTGAACCACATCTTCGAGCGGCAGGCGCGTGGTCTGGCGCCCTTCGGCCGCGGCATGCCCAACGGCAATCAGCATAACGGTCGCATAGCGCTGCGGAATCTGGAACATCTCGCGGAACCGATCGGCATTGTAGCCGCCCATAGGCACCGTGTCGTAGCCTTTCGCCTTGGCCGCCAGCATCAGCTGCATGGAGATCAGGCCGCCATCGACGAGCGCGATTTCCTTCTGCTTCTCCCGGCTAAGCGCGGAGTAGGTGTTCCAGCTGTTCTCGACCATCGTGTTCCGGACTACCGGAGTCGCATAACCGGCCTCTACCGCCGAGTCCCAAATCTTGTCGACGTTCCGGTAGGCTTCGAGGTCGCCAAGCACGGCAATAATGGCGGATGCTTCTACAACCTGCTGCTGGTTAAAGGCGACCGGCAGCAGCTGCTCCTTAAGCGACTGATCCGTAATGACGATAAACCGCCAAGGCTGAAGATTCGAAGAGGACGGGGCCAGGATGGCATCGCTTAGCAGATCCTGGATCTCTTCATCGGACATTGTCCGGGAAGGGTCGTATTTTCTTACTGAATGGCGATCCCGTATAACTTGGCTGAAAGACAGGCTGTTCTTTACTTGGGTTTCCATAGAGGTTCCTCCTGAATAATCATTCGACCGGCCGGGCCGTGCGGTTGCTGCTCCTACCCTCAATTCTGTGTGTATAACAGCACAGTTAAAAACAAAAAAATAGCACTTCCGGTAATTCGTCTCAACATTTAACTGTTGTTTAATAAGCACAGTATAAAGCAACAAAAAGCAAACTGTCAATATTCTGCTTTTCGGACGACGTCGGCAACCGTATAATTTTTGAGCACCTCGGTAACGCTTCGGTCGACCTCTTCCAAAATGCCGCAGCAGGCCTTCTTCATCTGAGTCCCGAAATCGTTCACGCACATCGTGCCGCTAACCGCTTCATGTCGGGCCTCTCCTACTTCCAGCGCGCGGTACACTTCAGCCAGCGTCAGCTGATCGGGCGCCTTGTTCAGCGTGTATCCCCCATCCCGCCCTTCCCGGGTGACCAGGATGGATGCCTTCGCCAGCTTGGCCAGTATGCGGCGCAGCAGCGTAGGCTCGGATGACATCATCTTGGCGATCTCGCAGCTGGGACAGGTTCCCCCGTCCTTGGCAAGCAGGACCAGCGCCTGAAGGGCCAGACCGAATGATTTATACTGCAGAGAGCCTATATTGCGTTTGGTCATCCCCTTCTCCTCCCTTCGCCTTAGTCCCTCTAATTGTATCAATGGCACACCCAACAAGCAATCCGTTTTAAAACGGCCCTCATCAAGAGCATATCCGGCAAAAAAAAGAGAACCCCTTGCCGCTAGCGGCTTTCGGGATTCCCTGCGCCTATCTTTCCCGCTGACCGGGGACCCGGCCTCGAGGCCTGTCCGGCAGCTCCGCGGGCTCTAAATCATAAATTCCGCTCTTTAACCTACAGCTTGGAGATCGTTTCGGTAAGCACCGGCACGATTTGCGATTTGCGGGAAACGACGCCTTTAAGCAGGGCCTTGTTGCCGTCCAGCTTCACATTATAAGCCTTCTCGACGGCGCCTGCCGCGCTGCCCAGCGCTACGCCGATGGAATCGCTGTTCAGGATGTCCGTTACGACGAACAGGAACAGGTCAAGCCCCTTCTCGTCGATAATGCCCTGCAGGGCGGCTTCAAGCTCGGCCTGGCGGGACAGCACATCGTTCGTATCCACGGCGTTGACCTGGGCGATAACCACTTTCTTGTCGCCCATTGAGAATTCCTTCGCGTCCAGATTCAGCAGCGTATCGATGCTCTTGTCGCTCAGGTCCGCTCCGGCCTTCAGCATGCTCAGACCGTAGCTATCCGCGTCCACGCCGGCGATCTGTGCCAGTTCCTTGGCTGCAGCCACATCTTCTTCCGTGCAGGTCGGGGATTTGAACAGCAGGGAGTCGGACACGATGGCGGACAGCATAAGTCCGGCTACCGGCTTCGAAATCTCCACTCCGTTCTCCTTGTAGAGTTTCTTCAGGATCGTTGCCGTGCAGCCTACCGGCTCGGCGCGGTAATACAGCGGGTGAGCCGTTTCGAAGTTGGCGATCCGGTGATGGTCGATAACTTCGACGACGCGCACCTGGTCGATGTCATTGGCGCTCTGCTGACGCTCGTTATGGTCGACGAGAATAACCTGCTTCGCTTCGCCGGCCACATTTTCTACCAGACGCGGCGCTTCCACTCCGAAATGGTCCAGGGCGTATTGCGTTTCGGAGCCGACTTCGCCGAGGCGGATGGCTTCAGCGTCCCAGCCCAGCTCTTTTTTGAGCGCGGCGTAGGCGATGGCGGAGCAAATCGTATCAGTGTCGGGATTCTTGTGTCCAAAGATTAATGTTTTTTCCATTTCCAAGCTCCTTACTTTGGTTTTGTTCCATTAATATACCACAGATTGATAGGAAGCCGCCAGAAGCGGAAGTCGCCAGTCTCGAACGAAACCCCGTTTTTGAGCCTCCCGCCGGTCTCTCCGCCCCAGACAACTGCAGAGCTCGTGAGAGTGCTTCTGTTTCCTTTTCCAGGCATACGACTCTTCAGAATTTCACTTTCTTAAAATAAGTAGTTGAAATTTCCTTAGTTAACTATTAAAATTAAGGCAACTAAATTTTTACTGAATGAAATAAACATACTATATAGGATGAACTTGCAAAATGACATCAGGGTAAGGAGTAACGAAGGGGAAGTTTGGAACTGTAGGAGCGATAGCGATCGCCTTTGTCACCGGATTTCATCCGCGAATAGCGGTTTTAATTAAGAAATCTGGGGACAACAGCGGCCGGAAGTCCAAACATTCCTCGTAGTTACCGACTGGTATCTGATGTAAAAAATTCAAGTTCAGCTTATATATAGGAGGTATTCACATGGAACTCAAAGGACTTCACCATGTATCCGCCATTACGGCCAATGCGCAGGAGAACTTCAAGTTTTACACCGAGGTTCTGGGTCTGCGTCTGGTTAAAAAAACGGTCAATCAGGACGATATCTCCGTCTACCATTTATTCTACGGCGATGAAAAAGGAAGCCCCGGCACCGAGGTCACATTCTTCGAAATACCAATGGCGGGCCGCAACCGGGACGGCAATAACAGCATCTCCGCACTGTCTCTGCGGGTTCCCTCCGACGCCGCTTTGGACTATTGGCAGGAGCGGCTCGGACAATACGGGATCAAGCTCGGAGAGATTACGGACCGCGGCGGGCGGCTAACGCTGTTCTTCCGCGACCCCGAAGGGCAGCGGCTCATCCTCGTCTCGGATGAGAACAATCAGGGCGTCGCAGGCGGGCGCCCGTGGGCCAAAGGTCCCGTTCCCGCCGAGTATGCAATCGCCGGACTTGGGCCGGTGCATCTGACGGTGGAGAACGCTGCACCAACCGCGGCCGTACTAGAGCAGCTTCTCGGGTTCCGGCGCAGGGGCGCCTATCCTTCGGATGTCCCGGGCCAGCCAGACGTCATCGTGTTCGAGACCGGCCAAGGCGGCTCGGGCGCCGAGGTGCATGTCGAGGAGCGGAATGATCTGCCGCCCGAGCATCTGGGCCGGGGCGGCGTGCATCATGTCGCCTTCCGGGTGGACAACGAAGAGGAGCTCAAGCAGTGGATTGAGCGGCTCCGTTCCGCGAATCTCCCCAATTCCGGCTTTGTCGACCGCTTCTACTTCCGTTCCCTGTACTTCCGGGAGCCGGGCGGCATTTTGTTCGAGCTGGCTACGGACGGACCGGGCTTCGATACGGATGAGCCGGCCGACCGTCTTGGCGAATCGCTGGCGCTGCCTCCGTTCCTGGAGCCGAAGCGCAGCCAGATCGAGGAAATGCTTAAGCCGCTGGATACGCGGCAGTAACTTTGGCTGTTCAAAATAAAGAGGATGCTCTGGGGCGCGGCCCGAGGTCATCCTCTTTTTTACGCGAAAAATACGGTAGCTCAAGATATCGGCTCTTCCCTGCCCGGACCTCCTTCGACGCCCGGAAGCCCTTCCGGCTCTCTGCCTTCGATAATAAGCCGCAGCTCCGATAACGCCCGTATTTCATAGGTCGGTACAATTACCGGGTCCCTGGGCTTACCCAGGGGGTTAAACCAGCAGGTGTCGATGCCGTAGGAAATGCCGCCCTGAATGTCCGAGGTCAGCGTATCGCCGACGATCAGCACTTTGCGCTTGTCCCCGGCGGTGAGTCCCAGCCTTGCGAAAGCGTGGTCGAAGATGCCCCGCTCCGGCTTCTGGCTTCCGACTTCCTCGGAGATGATAATCTGCGCGAACGCACCGCGAAGCGGCGAGCCTTGAATGCGCGAGTACTGAACCTCCTTGATCCCGTTGGTAATGACCGCGAGACGGCAACCCGCAAGCTCATTGCACAGCTCCGCCGCCCCCTCAACCAGGAAAATCCCCTCTCCCAGATGGAGCAAGTAAGCGGAACTGAACGACTCCGGGTCCAGTTCAAGGCCATGCGCGGCAAACAGCCGGGTAAACCGTTCCACGCGCAGCGCGGCGGAGGTAATCAGCCCCAGCTCCAGATCCCGCCACAGCGCTTTGTTGATTTCTTTGTAGGCAGGGGCGCAAACCTCGTAGCTGGAATGCATGCCGAACTGCTTAAAAGCTTCCCGCAGCGCATAGCTTTCCGCCTGGTCGTAGTCAAACAGCGTATCGTCCGCGTCAAACAGAATGACTTCATACTTCACTTGCAGTCTAACCTCCCGACTTCATGCATGGAATTGACGCATACTTGGTTGATATCGTTCTTTAAGTTGAACTTCCTTTAAGTAAGTTCAACTTTCGACCCGTGCATTCCTGCCTCATCGGGGAGAAGGTTTTATGAACTACAGATCCGCACGTTCCCGAACCGCCTCGCTTAGCCTTCGGTAAATGCCGACAATTTCATCCATCGGCATCCGCACCAGCCCGCTGGAGGACGGGGCGACGAACTCGCGAACACCGTTCACCACCGGCTCCAGCGCCTCCTGAAAGCCCCAATCGGCCTTCGCCCTGCGGCTGAATTCCGTGTACACGCCCTTGCCGACAAAGCAGGCGATTTGCGGCCGGTACTTCATCAGCTTGGCGCGAAGCATTTCCCGCCCCTGATCGTATTCGTCGCGGGTAATATCCTCCGCTCCCCGTGTGGGGCGGGCGACGATATTGGTGAAGCCGTAGCCGAGCTTCAGCAGTTCGCCGTCCTCGGAAGCTTCGTACAGCCGAGGCGTAAGTCCGCTGCGGTACAGAATTCTCCAGAAGTTGTTGCGCGGATTCGCATAATGATGCCCGACTTCTCCGGAGCGCAGGCTCGGGTTGAAGCCGATGAATACAATTTGCAGCCCGAAATCAAGATGATCTTCCACCGGATTCATGACCCTCACCTCCGTTCATAAGGCATCGCCTGCGCATTTAATCTTCTCCATTCTCCGGCCGCCTTTAGGGCAGCAGCGCTTTTAATTCGGGCGTCAGATCGGAAGCCTTCAGCCTGCTAATGTTGCTGTTTCCATTCCTGAACTTCAGAAGAACGAGATACGAACCCTTCTCTGCCGAATACAGCCGCTGTATTTTTAAGATCTCATCAATTCGCGCCTTGTCTTTGACAATGACGGACCGTCCCGCTTCCCTCGCAGCCCGGAGATGCGCCCAAGGATCATAATCCATTCCTTTGGAAAGGACATCCTCGCCGCTCTGCTTCGCCACCTCGACGGATACGAGATCTTCGGGTTTGATCCGAACCTTTTCCGCATAGCCTTTTTGTTCGAGCCAAGCCCCCAGTTCATGAAAAGACGGTTTCCAGTTGTAGCCTCCGAACATGTATCCCGAATAAGGATGGTTTATCGACTCTTCCGTGGCGATACGGATGTTGGCCAGCGAAACCGCGTCGTCTGTCTGGTCTTCAAAGGACATGTTCAAGATCTCTTTTTTCAGAAGCTCTTTGAACGCCGCGATATCCGCAGCATCCGTGATGTTTACGTATTTGACGCCTGAGCTTACCTGAATGCTCGCGGCCTTCTTGTCAAGCAGCGGCAGGAGATATTCCGTCCGCTTGAATGACGGGGACTCCATCACCGCTCGAAGTTCGGGCTCGAAACCGGCCAACGGGATATTGTACTGCCGGGCGACCTTGTGGCCATCCTTCAGCTCATAGACCAGAGTATAGCCAAATAATCTTCGTCCCGTGTAAACCTTGTACCGGTCCTCCCCCTCACCCGGCCGCACCTGGATCAGCGCTTCATGAAGCTTGCGGACGGACGTTATATAAGCAGGGTCTGAAGAAAACGGGTCTACTCCCTTATAAGGACTGCCGATCGTATTGTAATCCGCCGGAATTGCATGAACCGATTGTGAATCCGTATAAGCCTGGTACAAACTTCCGGCAAATACCCCGGCAACCTTGTCTGCAGCGGGTAATCTCGTCTCAAAGCCGGTAAGGGGCGATACGGGAAGGTACAGCAGCAGTCCAAGAACAACCACGTAACCCGCAAAACGCAGGGGCAGCTTCCGGTTCAGGATTTGCCACGATTTCCGGATGACCATTTCCGCTCCGGCATAGCCGATAACGGCCCCGATCGCGAAGCCGGCGACGGCCCACCCGATGCCTCCCGGACGCATTTGGGCAAAGTAGGTTCCGGAGATCAGCATGGCGCACAACATGACTCCGCCTTTAAACAGCGGATTGAAGTAGGTGAATGCGATCGCCTGTCCCGCCGTCTCCACCTGACGCTTGCGGTACAGCACATACGACAGCAGGACGAACAGAACGATTAATGCCGCGTAGATGCCGAGTTCTCCCCAGGAATAAGGCACCGCGTTAATATTTATCATGTGGAGTAGCGGGGACCAGTAGTCTATCCCTCGCAAATTATTGTACGGAAACCCGTACAGGTACATAGATAAATGGAAAAGGGCCATTTGCGAGAGCACGGCGGGCAAAATCAGCAAAATATAGACAACGATGCCCTGCAGTACGGTAATACCGAGACATATGCCGGCGAAAGCAGTCAAGGTGAACAGGAACAGCGAGAGGAGGCTGACTATAGCTCCCCAGGACCAGACATCCGCACCGCTGTACAGGAACATGTTGCCGTCCCAGCCTTGCACCACGCCGGCGGTAAGCGCCGTAATCCAGACCGGAACGAGCAGCAGAATGAAGCCGCTAAGCAGTTGGACCGTAAGCAGATGCTTCCGTCGGAGCGGAAGGCTATGCGCCATGTCCGCCGCCCCTTTATGCTGAAGGTAGCGGAACAGCAGCAGACCGGCTGCCACAGGCAGCGACAGCGTGAACAGCATGGTCAGTGAGCCGCTGATGTAGAACAGATCCTTCACCTTCTGCGGCGGCGAGTCAGGATTTCCATTTCCGCCAAGAAACATTTGCAGCGGAAGAGCGAACAGCAGACCGAGCAGGTACACGACGGCGATCCAGGAATGCTGCCTTAGGTTTTGCCGGAGCATCCCCCGGTTAAAGTAGAATCGGCGCGATGTCATAGCCCGCTCCCTCCATTTCGTAAATAAAGATTTCTTCCAGGGTCAGCGGCAGAAGATCCAGCACGTACGGGTTATAGACCCGGAAGGCGTCCGCGATCCGCTCGCGTTCTCCTTTTACGATAAAGAGGGAGACGCTCCCCCGCCGTTCGCGGTGCAGAATGTTCAGCTTGCCAGACAGCGCCGACTCATGCCGTTCATCCCGGAAAGCGACCTGCACTTTATGCGTATCGGATTTGAGCTCGTCAAGCTCCTTGTCGATCAGCAGCGCCCCTTCGTGCATAATGCCGACATGGTCGCAGAGGTCTTCAATCTCGCGCAAATTATGCGAGGAGATGACGGCGGTAAGGCCGCGCTCGGCCACCTCCTGGAACAGCACATTTTTAATCAGCCGCCGCATTACCGGATCGAGCCCGTCGAGCGGCTCATCCATGATCAGCACATCCGGCATGCAGCTGAGCGCCAGCCAAAAAGCGGCCTGCTGCCGCATCCCTTTGGACAGCCGGTTCAGCTTGCGCTTCGGGTCCAGCGAGAACAATCCGCCAAGCTCCTCAAAGCGTTCCCGGCTCCAATGCGGGTAGACGGAGCTGTAGAAATCGGCCATCTGCCGGATGGAAGCCTGGGGGAAGAAATAAGGAAAATCCGGCATAAATACGATTCTCCCCTTGGTTTCAGGGTTCTCAAACACCGGCTTGCCGTCAATCCGCACGCTTCCCCCATCGGGAATGTAGATCCCCGCAAGCGTCTTGAGCAGCGTCGTCTTGCCCGCCCCGTTCGAGCCTAGCAGACCGAATATGTTCCCTTTATGTATGGTCAAGGACATTCCCTGAACCGCCTTCCGGTCCTGAAAAATTTTGCTGACCTCCCGTATCTCGATCATGGCTGATCCTCCTCCCCTTTTTTCTCCGACGCCTGTTTAAATAATTCGCCGATTTCCGCTTCGGTAAAGCCGAGGTATACGGCCTCTGCCATCAGTCGCAGCAGTTCCTCGCGCACTTCGGCCTTCTTGGCCGCATTCGTTCCCTGCTGCGCAGGCGAAACGAAGCTGCCCTTTCCCGGCCGGGAATAAATATAGCCTTCCCGCTCCAGTTCACGGTAAGCCTTCTGAATGGTATTCGGATTCACGGTAAGCTGCGCCGACAGCGTCCGTACGGACGGAAGCTGCTCATCGGACCGTAAAATGCCATATAAAATCAGTTCCTTGATTTTATCCGTTAACTGCTCGTAAATCGGCCTGCGGCTGCGAACGTCCAGCTCGAACACATGCGACTCCCCCTTCCCTCGCTCACGGGCTCATAGCTCCCTTTGAATGAGCAAGTGTGTCAACTGTACTATTATTAATAATACAGTTGGCGGACATTGTCAATACACTTTTCACCCAAATGGAACAAGCCGTCCCCGGGAGATTTCCTCATCTCCTTGGGGACGGCAGAATCAGCGGAGGTGAAAGGGATGCCGCCTATTTCGCCTATTTAGAGCAGCGTTCCTTTCTCCGAAGCCGGAATTGCTCCCTCGCTGCGCCGGCGGGCTCGGTCGCTGATCAGGGCGAAGAGAATCCCGGGAAGAAGTAGAAGGCCGGCCAGCGCAAAAGTGCGGCTGAACCCCTTCACCGCCGCCTCCTTCATTTCACGGCCGATCCGGCCAACGAGCGCTTCCGTCTCGCGCATCTGGCCTTGCGCCGACTGCTCAAGCGCCGCCCGTTCTTCCGGAGCAAGCTTCGAAGCGGCGGCATGAAGCTGCGAGCCGACTGCCGCCGCCGCGCTCTCGGGCGAAGGAAGCGAAGCCGCTTCGGCCGAATCCCCGGAACCGGCGCCTTGCAGCGACGCCATCAGGGCTTCCTTCACAGGCGGCAGCAGCTTTGCGTCGTTCCGAACCATCTGCACGGCGCTGCTGCGGGCGGCTCGGGCCTTATCATCAAGATTCTGCTGGAGCGAAGTGACGATGATGGCTACGCCAAGAACACTGCCAAGCGCCTTCGTCATATTAATGACACCCGAGGAAATCCCGACCTTCTCCTCGGGTACATTCCGGACCGCCGCCGACATGACCGGAGCCATCGTAAGGCCAATTCCGATGCCGGCCAATGCCAGGCGCAGCAGAATGCCGCTCACCGGCGAGGCGGAGGTCAACCCGCCAAGGGAATAGGTGGCGCCCGCCATCACCACGACTCCCCCCGCGGCAAACCACCGGCTTCCGTACTTCCCGGACAGCGGTCCGGAAACCGCCGAGGTCAAGGTTGAACCGATTGCCAGCATCGACAGAATCAACCCCGCCTTAAGTTCGGTCATTCCCATAATACGCGTCATAAAAAAGGTGGTCAGCAGCGAAATATTCATCAGTCCGGCACCGACAATCAGCAAAGTCAGAGCCGCTCCGTTAAAGGCTTTGATCTTCATCAGCTCCAGCGGAAGCATCGGTTCAGCGCCCTTACGCTCCGCGTACAGAAAGAGAAGCAGAGAAAGCAAACCTGCAGCGAAGAGCAGCAGAATGGCCGATGAGGTCCAGCCCCAATCATCGACCCGGATCAGGCCATAAACGAAACAGAACATACTCCCGGTAATGAACAGCGTACCCGCCAAGTCCACTCTCCGTCCGGCAGAGACATCTTTCGACTCCCTGATGAACATTGGCGTCAGAATCAAGCTCAGCACGCCGAGCGGCACATTGACAAAAAAGATCCACTGCCAGTTTAGATTCTCCGTCAGCACTCCCCCGAGCGCCGGTCCGCTGGCTGCAGCAAGACCCGAGACGGCCCCCCATATCCCGATAATTGCGCTATGCATCTCCTTCGGAAACGTCGTGGTCGTCAGCGGAATCGTCACCGGCACGATGATCGCGCCCGCCAGACCCTGTATGACCCGCAGCCCGATTAAGACTTCGAGACTCGGCGCAAATCCGGCGAGCAGCGACGTGACCGTGAATAAAGTGATGCCGATGAGAAACACCTTTCTGCGCCCGAACTGGTCTGCCAGCCGGGAAGCCGTCAAAATAAAGACGGCAAAGGCCAAATTGTAACCGTTCATGACCCACGAAATTTCCGCGACGCCGCCCCCAAAATACGTTGTCATTTCCGGCAGGGCGATGTTAACGATCGTCGTATCCAGCAGCGCCATAAAAAATCCCAGAATGATGGCTGTGAACGCAAATGCCCTCTTCATTTTTTCACTCATCTACAAACTCTCCCCTCGGTAAAACATGAACTATAGTTCGCGTTCAAAATTATATGAACTTTAGTTCATGTTTGTCAACAAAAAAATGAACAATAGTTCAACTTTTGTTTGACACTCCATGCCGCCTTCCTTACAATCTTGATTGAGGAGGGTTTTCGCGTGAACGAAACTGAAGAACAGCTAGCGGACAAAACAAGAAAGCCCCGGCAGGACCGGAGCATCAAGACCAAGGAAGCGATTGTTCAGGCGGCGGCCGAACTCTTTTCCGAAAAAGGCTATCACCGCACGAACACCAAGCAGATCGCCGCCGCCGCGGGCGTCTCCACCGGAAGCTTTTATTCCTATTTCACGGACAAGCGCGATGTATTTCTTGATGTTCTTAAAATTCACAGTGAAGCGATGCAGTCCCATGTTGACGCTACAGTGGCGCAGCTTAGCGCCAGGCAGTCGGACAAACGTACGGTCATCTCTCATATGATCGACAGCCTTATTCAATCCCACGCTCCGTACATCAGCTATCATCGGGAGCTTTCCGCTATGATGCTAGCCGACGAGGGGATCAAGGAGATGCTGGAGAGCCAATACGATACAGGCCGGCGAAAAACAGTGGAGTTTCTGAAGCTGAGCGAGCAGGAGCTGTGTGTTAGCGATCTGGAAGCCGCCGCCGTTGTTGTCTTCGAGTCGGTAAGCAGCGTCGTGGACCGTATTGTCTTCTTCGGCGGAAGCGTTTCAGCTGACCGTATTAAAGCGGAGCTAGCCGACATGCTGTGCCTTTACCTATTCGGCGAAAAATAGCCAAAAAAAGCGTCACCGAAAGCCTATAGAGCTCTTCGGGACGCTTTTTAAGTTTGAAATTCTATACGGGAGCCCGCACAAGTTCAACGCGTATCATGCCAGAAATTCACCGGCCTCAGAGCGGAGGTGATGATCTCGTATCGGTATCCTTTCTTTTGGAGATACTCCAAAATACGGGGCAGCACCTTGAGCGTCGCCTTCTGATCATGCATCAGAATAATCGGGGCGGCGGCGCCCTTCTCCAGCTTGTTCACCTGGCTGACCACATTGGCATAGACGGAATCACCCTCGCTCCCATACTTCCAGTCCAGCGAATCGACGTTCCAGTCCCACAGGCGGTAGCCGCTGCCCAGCACCTCATCTCTGAAGGCTTTCGTAAAATACGGCTTGCTGCCGTAAGGCGTGCGGATCAGCTTGGTGAATTCTCCGGAGACTGCCTTAAGCAAGGCATTGTCCCGGTTCATTTCGGCAAGCGCCGCTGACGGCGAGGCGTAAAATTTACTCTTCATATGGGTCATGCCATGCAGGCCGAGGCCCTGCTTAGATTGGACCATGCGCTTCACTTGATTCGGGAAACGCTCGATGCGCGGTCCCAGCATGAAAAAGGTCGCCTTCGCGCCATGCTCATCCAGAATATCGAGCAGCTGCCCGGTCGCCGCCGACGGTCCGTCGTCGAAGGTCAAATAGACGATTTTCCCCAGGGCTCCCGGTTTGGAAGAATCCCGTGGGGGCGAGGAAGATTCCGGAGATTCGGGCGCGGCCGGAGACGGGTCCGGGGCAGGCACGGCCGGCTCCTCCGGCGCAAGCTCGTTCTTGAACTTCGCGGCAAAAGCGAAGTCATCCAGCGTCTGCGTCCCGTCCGTAATCCGCAGCAAATGCAGATCGGGCCGATAGGACACGGCATATCCCAGCAGCGGAACAATTTTCACGGGAACCATCAGGTTGTCTCCGCGTTTAAAGACAGTCAGGCTTATTTCCGTCCCGTCCCCCGTGATTCCCTTACCCTCTTGCAAGATTCTGAGACTTCCGGCATCTCCAGCTAGACTTAGATCCTCCGGCGTGCCCGTAAAGCTGAGCTTCAGCTTCTCCGCAAGCTCGCGAACCGGCACATAGAACGTATACTCCACGCACACGGCACGGATATCCGTAACACTATCATTGATTGCCAGCTTAATTCCGCCGCTTTCCGCGGCAACCGCTCCCGTCCCTGCCCCCCATGGGATAATGAAGATAAAGAGAATGGCACATAACAACAGTTTTTTAATTGACAAGGCGGCAAGTCTCCTATCCTGTGTAGTCGGGTTCTCTTAAACCTTATCATAAATAGATTTGGACGAATTTGAGAGAATGTAACCACCAGGCAAAAAACTTGTTACCGCCGCCGAAACACCGTACGGAACAGCGATTTAATTGTGACAAACTTAGCAACATTCGTGAATTCATGAACAAATTATGAACAATAAAAAAAGGGCACAAAACAGCGTAGTGACAGTGATTTATATCACATCATCTCGAATTTTGTAACAGTTTCTACACAGAAAATTAAATAAACCGCCACTTTATAGGATTTATATGGTATTACGACTATATTGTGTATTTTGCATTCCCATTAAGGAATTTCTAATATAGATAGAGGTTGATGTTTTCCGGTTAATGAAAACCAGTATTTAAGGAAAGGAGTTCATCATGAACAAAAAAGGGCCTTTATACGCATTGTTTATCAGCCTTTTCCTGCTGCTGCCCGGATGCAGTTCGATTACCGTTCTGGATCCGAAGGGACCTGCCGCAAAAACGCTGTCCGACACGATCATCCTGTCCATTCTGACGATGCTCGGCGTCCTGGCCGTGGTTTACATCCTCTACATTATCATGCTCGTGAAGTACCGTGCAAAAAAAAGCAACGAAGGGTACATTCCTCCGCATGAAGAAGGAAATATATGGCTGGAGACCACTTGGATCGCCATTCCGATCATCATCGTCGCCTTCCTCTCGGTTGTCACGGTGAAGACGACGAATGCCGTGGAGAATGTTCCCGAGGGCTACAAGGATCAGAAACCGATGGTCATTTATGCTTCGTCCTCCAACTGGAAATGGCATTTCAGCTATCCGGAGGAAGGCATTGAAACCGTTAACTATGTGAACTTCCCCGTCAATCGTCCGGTCGAGTTCCGGCTGTATTCTTTCGGACCGATTTCAAGCTTCTGGATTCCGCAGCTCGGCGGACAGAAATACGCGATGAGCGATATGACGACCTATCTGAATCTTGTCGCCGAATCCCAAGGAGATTTTCTTGGCAGAAACTCGAACTTCAGCGGCAAGGGCTATGCCCAAATGGAGTTCACGGCTAGATCGATGAGCGCCGAACAATATGAGCAATGGATAAAAGACGTCAAGGAAACCGCTCCGCAGCTGACCGAAGACAAGTTCAAATCGCTGCTGGCTACGGCTCATGTCGGACAGGAGACGTTCTCGTCCACGCATCTGTCGTTCAGCCCTCCTCCGGGAGAGCACAGCGAGCATATGGACATGGACCACAGCAACATGGAGATGGACAACGGCAACACGGAGCACCAGGAGAACAAGGACGTACATCCGTCTCCCGCTCCGGAGAAGCAGAGCGAATTCGACAGTAAGCCGAATCCTGAACTGAACTCTCCTCTGCCCAGCTCGCCTGCGGCTGAAGCTACGCACCAGAGCCATTAATTTTAGACTTACTCGAACAATCTGAAAGGAGTCCTCCCAATGAATTTTGACTTGGAGAAATTCAAGGTTCACGGCGAACCCCTGATCTACGGGGCGATGATCAGCATCGCGCTCGTCTCGATCGGGATTGTCGTCGGTTTAACCGTTTTTAAAAAATGGGGCTGGCTGTGGCGGGAATGGCTCACGACCGTGGACCACAAGCGGATCGGCGTCATGTACATCCTGGCTGCCCTGCTAATGCTGTTCCGCGGAGGCATCGACGCAATGATGATGCGCCTGCAGACCGCCGCGCCGGACATGAAATTTCTCGACGCGCAGCATTACAATGAGGTCTTTACGACCCACGGCCTGATTATGATTCTCTTCATGGCGATGCCATTTATTATCGGATTGATGAACGTTGTCGTGCCGCTGCAGATCGGCGCGCGCGACGTCGCCTTCCCGCGGCTGAACGCGGTCAGCTTCTGGCTCTTCTTCTTCGGAGCCATGCTGCTGAATATTTCATTCGTCATCGGCGGGTCGCCGGATGCCGGCTGGTCCGCCTACTTCCCGCTGGCGAGTCTGGAGTTCAGTCCGACGGTCGGCAATAACTACTACTCGCTGGCGCTGCAGATTTCCGGTATTGGCACACTGATGACAGGCGTCAACTTTATCGTGACGATTCTGAAGATGCGCGCTCCGGGCATGACGCTGATGCGCATGCCGATGTTCACCTGGTCCGTGCTGATTACGAACGTTATCATCGTCTTCGCCTTCCCGGTTCTGACCGTGGCCCTGGCGCTGATGATGTTCGACCGTCTGTTCGGCTCTCAGTTCTTCACCATGGCCAACGGAGGCATGGATATGCTCTGGGCCAACCTGTTCTGGGTATGGGGCCATCCGGAGGTTTATATCGTTATTTTGCCGGCCTTCGGTATTTACAGTGAAATTATCGCAACCTTTTCCAAGAAAAATCTGTACGGCTACACTTCGATGGTAGCAAGTATGCTGATTATCTCCCTGCTGTCCTTTCTCGTATGGGCGCATCACTTCTATACGATGGGTCAAGGCGTAATGGTCAACAGCTTCTTCTCGATTTCGACGATGGCCATTGCCGTTCCGACAGGCGTCAAAATCTTTAACTGGCTGTTCACCCTGCGTAAAGGGCGGATCAGCTTCACGACACCGATGCTCTACTCGCTCGCTTTCATTCCGATCTTCACGATCGGCGGCGTGACCGGCGTCATGCTGGCCATGGCCAGCGCCGACTATCAGTACCATAACACGATGTTCCTGGTTGCTCATTTCCACTACGTTCTCATTCCAGGCGCCGTATTCGCCGTTATCGCGGGCTTCCATTACTGGTTCCCGAAAGTATTCGGCTTCCGCCTGAATGAGCGGATCGGCAAGCACGCCTTCTGGTGGATTATTATTTCCTTTAACGTGGCGTTCTTCCCGCTGTTCATTCTCGGCCTTAAGGGCATGACGCGCCGGATGTACACCTATTCCGCGGAAACAGGCTTTGGTCCGCTCAACATGATCTCGTTCGCCGGCGCGCTCGGACTTGCGATCGGCTTCGTTATTCTCGTATACAACATTTACTGGAGCACGCGCTATATGCCGCGCGACGAGAACGGCGATCCTTGGGATGCACGTACGCTGGAGTGGGCGACCCATAGCCCGATCCCGGAATACAACTTCGCGGTTGTTCCAAAAGTTAAATCCCGCGATGCTTTTTGGGCCATGAAACACGACAAGCAGCCGCTGTTCGAAGAACCGATCACGAAGATTCATATGCCGAGCAACACCGGCAAGCCGTTTGTCCTTGGCGTTGTTTTCTTCTTCCTCGGGTTCTTCCTGGTCTTCAGCATGTGGATTCCGGCGATTGTTGCCGGCGTCGGCGTTCTGATTGCCCTGGCAGCGATGTCCTTCGAACGCGATCACGGCTTCTATATTCCGGCTGACAAAGTGATCAAGACAGAAAAGAAACTGGGGGGTGGAACGGTATGAAAGTAGATACCTCCAAACCGCTTGAATATAGCACGCACGAGAACAGCAACCGCATCTTCGGCTTCTGGGTCTTCCTGGGAGCGGAGATCGCGCTGTTCGCCACACTCTTTACCGTATTCTTCGTCCTGGTGAACCGTTTCGCTGAAGGCCCTAGCGGAAGCGAGCTGTTCGAGATCGGCCCGGTGCTGATTGAGACGTTCCTGCTGCTCACCAGTTCCTTCACGATCGGCCTGGCGATTCACGCCATGCGCCATCAATACAAGCGGGCCACGCTCGTCTTCTTCGGCATCACGCTGCTGATGGGCCTCGGCTTCCTCGGCATCGAGATTGCAGAATTTGTGACTTATGTGCATGAAGGCGCGACGCTTCAGACCAGTGCGTTCCTGTCCAGTCTGTTCGTACTGCTCGGCACTCACGGCGCCCACGTAACCTTCGGTTTTCTGTGGGGCGCAGCGATTATGATCCAGCTCATGCGGGAAGGGATTAACCCGGCTACAGCCAACAAATCGTTCATCTTCTCGCTGTACTGGCACTTCCTGGACGTTGTCTGGATTTTCATCTTCAGCTTCGTCTACCTGAAAGGACTGATGTGACATGATGAAGAAGCTGTTTCCCATTCGCCATGTAATCGGCTATATTGCCTCTCTGGTCCTTTCCGCGGCGGCGCTGGCGGTCATTTACGGAGATTTCTCCCATACCGCGAATATCGTTATTCTGACCATCACCGCTGTCATTCAGGCTTCCCTGCAGCTGTTCCTGTTCATGCACATCGGGGAATCGGCCGATACGAAAAAAGAGCTGTACATCAACATCGCCTACGCGCTGTTCGTCGGTCTGGTCACCATCTTCGGCACACTTTACATCTTCGTTTGGGGCTGGTACAGCTAAGATCAAACGATAGGCGCGAAGCTTATAAATTCTTATATTTTGAAAAAAACGCCTTCGGCCGCTGCGGCGGACGAGGGCGTTTTTTATTTGCTTCCGCATATTTTGCCGCCCTCCGGCAAAGCCAAGCGGAGCGGAGCAAGACCAAAAAAGGCGGCGATCATAGCCCTGTGTGGGCCTGATCGCCGCCTTTTCATTTGAGGCTGTAAAGCCTCTGTTAGCCTTACAGCTTGAACCCGGCAAGATTCTTCTGCAGCTCCTCCGCCAGCGTGGCCAGATAGCGGGCCGAGCCCGACATTTCTTCCATCGCCGACATCTGCTCCTCGCTGGACGCGCTGACATCCTCGACGCCCGCCCCGCCTTTTTGCGAAATTTCGTTCACCATTTCCATAACGGCAACCAAATCTCCGGATTCTTCGGCCACATGCTTCACCGATTTACGGATCGATTCGGTCTGCCGGATGGCATCCTGTATGGATGTGACGATTTCGGAGAACGCCTCGGAAATTTCGCCGCTTCCGGCCATGCCCTCTGTCGCAAGCTTGGCCCCTTGAGCCATGGATTCGACAGCTTCTCCGGTCTGCTGCTGAATTTGTGTAATAATATCGGTAATATGAAGCGAGCTCTTGGCCGTCTCCTCGGACAGTTTGCGGATCTCTCCCGCCACGACGGCGAAGCCCCGTCCCACCTCACCGGCTCTGGCGGCCTCAATGGAGGCATTCAGAGACAGGAGATTCGTCTGCCCTGCAATTCCGTTAATCGTCGTAATAATATCGCTGATTTTCCCGGACAATTCGGCCAAGGAAACGATAATCCGCTGTGTTTCCGTCACGTTTGCGTTGATCTGCTCCATTTGCTCCGCAATACGGGTGACCTTGTCGGCTCCGTGGTCGGCGGAATCCGCCGCTTTGGCCATCAGCTCTGACATCTGCTCGCTCCCGCTCTCCACCGTCGAGATATCCTCGGCCATCGCCTGGATGGAGGCGTTCGTCTCGGCGATACTGTATATCTGCGTTTCAAACCCTGTCGCAAGCTCCGAAGCGGTGGACGCAATCAAATTGGAGGCCAGCGAGGTCTGCTCGGCGCTTGCGCTCATTTCCTCAGAAGAAGCGGACAAGGTCTCCGCGCTCTCCGACACGCTCTGCAGCATACGGCGCAGGCTTGCCAGCATGCCGTTAAACGAGCCGCTGATTTGACCGATTTCGTCCTTGGAGCTGTACGCCGCTTCAGACGTCAAGTCTCCCTGCTCCGCTTTCCCCATACTCTCGCGCAGGATGGCCAGAGGCATCGTAATCATGCGAACGATAAAGAAGGCGGCCAGCAGGGAAAGAAGGGTAAAGACAAGAATCAGGACGATATTCAGGTTCCGCGTGTTCTCAGCTTTGGCCATGGCGTCCTTGTACTGCTTCTCCGCATCCTGCTGAAGAAGACTTCCGGCATTGCCGAGGAGATTAACCATCTTGCCCCGCAGCGTGCTGAACTCTCCGGAAAAAAGGGCATAGGCCTCCGCATTGCGGTTAGCCTTGGCGAGCACAATGATCCGCTCTCGTTGGCTCCGGTATTCCGAAAGCAGCGTTTCGTATTCTTTCAACATGCCTATGGCATCGGCCTTGCCGCCGGAAGCTTGGAGCAGCTTTTTGGACAGGGCGTCGTTACTCGCCTTCTTCGATTTGACATCCTCGGCAAGATTAGCTTTGCTTGCCGCATTTTCCGTCATCATAAGCTCCAGCAAATCGGATTCGATCAACCCGTTGTTGATCCGGATTTGGGAGGACCATAGAACAGGCAGCAGATTCTCGTTGTACATAGCTTTGGAACGGTCCGCGAGCTGCTGCCCGGTAACGATCCCTACGACTCCCACACTGATCAGGGCAAACAGGACGATAAGCACAATCAGTCCCATTTTATACTTTAATCTTAAATCTTTCATTGCAATCCTCACTCTCCGGGTGACTTTTTACATATACAAATTGTTTATCGGCAAAACCCCTTTGTAAATTGAATGATTTGAATGAAAAAGCCGACAAATTACAACAAAAAGCCGCACGGATCGTTATCCGCCGGCTTGTCATGGGCCGTTCAGCTTGCGCTCTAGCGCAGCAGCCCGTATTTTTTGCGAAACCGTTCAAGCACCTTGATCCAGCCTCCCGCCAAAATAGACAGAAAGACAACGTTGGACAGCGCATGCGCCAGATCGAAATAAAAGCTTTGCCCGTATACTACGGCCACCAGTCCCCAGCTGAAAGCGTCGGGCAGGCCGATAAGGTGCCAAATATTCATGATCCAGCCGAATAAAAAGCCCCAAATAAAGCCGAACAGCAGCAGCCCGGATCTTGTTCTCATCCAGCGTGTGCTGCGCAGCCAGCCAGCGGTCAGCCCGACCATCCCCCAGGCGAACATCTGCCACGGCGTCCACGGCCCCTGGCCGAAATACAGATTCGAGACGAGCGCCGCAACCGCTCCGATCAGGAAGCCTGCCTCCGCCCCGAATACATACGCCGACAAAATAACAATGGCCGACACCGGCTTGACGCTAGGAAGCGCGGCGAACGGAATCCGGCTGACGGCGGCAAGCGCGGCCAGAACGGCAAGCAGGACCAGCTCTCTAGGCTCAAGCTTCCGGCGTTCCAGCCTCAGAAACAGCGGAAGGAGCGCGGCGCAGAGCAGCACCAGGCTCAGCAGCAGGTAATGCCGGTCCTTGAGCGCGGAAGACAGCGCCAGCGCGCCGATAAACAGGCCCAGTGCGATCAGGAGCGGGAAACGAATCTTTGCCAATCCGCCATCACATCCTCTACGGTCAATGCTTGCGGCAGCCGGTCGCGGACCATCCGGTTCACGGCTGTCGTATAGAAATAATTCGCGCCGAAAAAAGCCTCCGGCGTTCCTTCCGCCGCAATGCTTCCGTCAAACAGCAAGGCGCAGCGGGAAGCGTACCGGGCCGCAAACTCGACGTCATGCGTAACGAATGTCACGCTTTTTCCGTCCTCCGTCAAGGCTTGCAGCAGCTCCGCCAAATGCTCCTTGGCGCCGGGGTCAAGCCCCTTGGTAGGCTCATCCAGCAGCAGAATATCCGGCCGCAGCAGCAGCACCATCGCCAGCGCCGTCTTCTGCTGCTCGCCTCCGCTGATGTCATGCGGGTGGCTGCCGAGCACGCCTTCAAGCCCGAAAGCGCGCGTAAGCGAAGCAATCTCCCGCTCGCCCTCCGAAGCGGACAACCCGGCGTGCTTCGCCATATGCCGCAGCTCTTCCGACACCGTGTCATGGCTGAAATACAGCAAGGGATTTTGCGCCAGATAACCGGCGGTGACGCCCTTCGGCATCGCCGCCCGGCCCCGCTGCGGCTTCAGCAGCCCGGCCATCAGCTGCAGCAGGGTGGACTTGCCCGCGCCGTTGCCGCCAACGATGGCGGTCAGCTCCCCCCGGTGCAGCGAGAAATCCAGCTTCTTCAATATCTCGGGCCCGTCCTTCTCGTAACGGAAGCTTGCCTCCCGGCATTCCAATAGCGCCTCCCGGGCGCGGGAAGGCTTGGGCGCCCGCGCAAAAAAGCCGGGACCTGACCTGGGGGATAAAGCTCCGGCCGCCGACTCCAGCCAGCGTTTGCCCTCCCGCACGGTCAGCGGGATCGTATTGTGAGGCTCGGAGGCGGCTGCTCCGGCTGACAGCGCCAGAAAGAGGCGCGAAGCGGCGGGCAAATAGGCTTGGTGTTCTTCTCCAAGCCCGCTCCCCGCGGCGCGTACGATGCCCTGGGGGCTGCCGTCCGCCGCAATTCTGCCCTTCTCCATCAGCAGGACGCGGTCCGCCAGCGGCAGCGCTTCTTCCAGCCGGTGCTCGCTTAAGATAACCGTCATCGACAGCTCCTCGTTCAGACGGCGGAGCAGGTACATGAACTCGCGCGCCGCTACGGGGTCCAGCTGGGAGGTCGGCTCGTCCAGCAGCAGCAGCCGGGGATGCAGCAGCAGGACGGACGCCAGATTGACGAGCTGCTTCTGCCCGCCGGACAGCTCATGCACCGGCTTGTACAGCAGCGGCTCCAGCCCGAACAGCCCGGCCATCTCGGCCAGCCTTCCGCGCATGACGGACGGGGAAAGGCCCAGATTTTCCATGGAAAAAGCAAGCTCCTGCCACACCGTCTCCATCACGATCTGCGCCTCGGGATTCTGGAAGACCATCCCGATCTCCCCGGTGGCGGTCTCCGGCGGCAGCAGCGGCAGCTCGATGCCTTTGTAATAGATCGTGCCGCTTCCTTCCCCAACCGGCGTCAGCTCCCGCTTCAGATGCCGCAGGAGCGTCGTTTTGCCGCTGCCCGAGGGACCGCAGAGGACGACGAATTCGCCCTCTTTTATTGTGAATGATAGCCCGTCCAGTGAAGGCCTTTCTTCCCCCGGATAGAGGAAGGACAGCTCATGCGCGCGGACGATCTCCATAACCATTTCTCCTTTCCTTCTACCCAGAGAGGAAGCGCCGCGAACAGGCAAAAGGCGGCGTACATCGCCGCTTCCTGCCAGGTAAACACTGGCGGCTTCAGCCGGGGATACAGCATCAGCATGCCGTATCCCTGAGACCAGCCCCACAGGGTGCCCAGCGCGCCCGCTCCAAGCCCGGCCAAGACGCGGATATCGCGCCGCTCCAGCCGGTACACCGCATATGAGGTCCGGCGGCGAATGCCGTATCCTCGGGCCTTCATGGAGTCGGCGGTCTGCAGCGCTTCCTCCAGCGACCAGGTCAGCAGCGTCTTCAGCAGCGTCATGCCGTCCGACATGCGGGAGCGCAGGCTGCCTTCGCGGACCGACACGCCGCGCGCGCCCTGAATCTGCGCAATCCGGCGAAGCCGCCGCTGAAACAGCGGAACGAAGCGGAGCGTCATGAGCGTAATCAGGGCGCTCTTGGGAGCAGCGGACGCGAACAGGTACATGAATTTGTCCGGCGTTACCGTATAGTTGTACGAAAGAAAAAGAACAAACACCGCAATCAGCACGACCATCATCATCAGCCCGTACAGCACGGCTTCCAGGGTGATCGGCTGATCCAGAAAATAAAACAGGATAACGGCTCCCCTGTGCGAAAACAGCGGGTTCAGCAGCGCCGCCGGAACGGCGACGATCAGGCCAAATCCCAGGCTCCCCGCGATCTGCCGCCCTTGTCCCTGAAGCAGCATCAGGCCAAGCAGGGCCAGGATTTCGGTCAGCAGGAACACCGGGTGGAACAGCAGCAGCGTGAACAGCAGCAGACCGGCGTAATAGACGACGGCCACTGACGGATGCATGGACCGGAAGCCGCTCACCTTGAGGCTCCCAGGTCCTTGCCCATATCGAGCGTATACAGCCATTCCACCGTATCCCCGGGCTTCAGCTTGTAAGCCCCGGCGCTCTCGCTCAGGAACTTGCCGTTCACCCGGTACATCCAGCCGCTCTCGGCGCCCCGGTCCATCTCGTACAGGTTGGCGATGCCTTCCACATAACCGGCGGCCTTTGCGCCCCGGTACTCCATCTGGATTTTGTGCTGGCGGGTGATCCGCTTCAGCACATCCAGCGCGCTGTCGCCATCCTCCACCGTGGCTGTGGTCGGCGGCAGAATGGTCCCCAGCTCATCGTCACCGACTATGGACATGGTGACGGCCGCTTGCTCGGCGGCGGGCCGATCGCCGCCGGATGAAGGCGACGGGCTGGCCGCCGTCGCCGCGGGCTTCGGCTGCGCTGGGGCGGCCGATTTCGCGGCCGCACTTGGCTTCGGCGCAGCCGAAGCTGGCGGAGCAGCCTCCTGACCCGGCGGCTGCGCGCCCGTGGACGCCGGGGCGGGCGAAGCGGCCCCGGCGGTCTTGGCCGCCGCCGACGGCGCGGCGGCGTGGTCTCCCGGCGGCTGCGAAGCGCCGGGAGCCTGTGGCCGGGCCGTGCCGGCAGGCCCGGCCGTGCTTGGCCCAGCGGCGGACGCAGTCGCCGCTGCCGCCGTGCCCGGCGCGGGACTTGCGCCGGGCGTGCCCTTGGCGGCTTCAGGCGAAGCCGAAGCCGGGGCTGCGCCGCCTCCGGCGGCGCTTGGCGGCGGGGACACCGCCGCCTCGTCTGTGCCCGGCGCGCAGCCGGGCAGCAGCAGCGCGGCTGCGAGCAGAAGGGGCGCCAGGGAACGGGCGCCCGCTGTTCGGATGAACTTCAAGATGGGAACACCTCCGTCTAAAGGGAAAGAACGAGGGCAGCAGAGCGCCCCCGTTCATTGTATTAAAGCTTATATGATTCCATTCGGAATGGGCAGAGCGGAATTTCTCCCGCTTATCCATCCGTATAAGGGCCGCCGGCAAGATCAAATGGGAAAATCTCCATCTAAATCCGGGGGATTGGCCCAAAACAAAGGAAAACCGGCCGATTAACCGGAGTTTTTCCAGTTCGATTAACCGTAGACATCCTTTTAGCAAAAATAAAGGGGATATTTTCCTGCTTGTATCATCGGGTTACCTAAGATTGGGCCCTTTTCTTACGCTGCGGATCGAGCGCGAGGTACCGCTCCCGCAGACAATTGGAACGTCCTGCCGATTTAAGCACACACTCCGGCAGACTAAGGCAGCCGGACGGCCACAACGGCCGCCATTTCCCTCGTTACGGCGCCAGACGGATCAAACGAGCCGCCAAATCCGGTCATGTACCCCTTCTCGGTTACCGCGTTCACGGCGTCAATCGCGTAGCTGCCGATTGCGGCGCCGTCTTTGAAGGAGGCTTTGGACGAAGGCGACAGCTTATAGGCTCTCGCAATCATCACCGCCATATCCTGACGGCTGACCGGCTGGTTCGGCTTGAACGAGGTTGCCGTTACCCCGCCGATGATGCCAAGCTCTTTCGCTTTCATAACATATCCATAATACCATGATTCGGCTTTGACGTCGCCAAAGCCGGAAACGGCGGATGCGGCGCCAGGCGTGTTACCTGTCAGCCTTACAAGCAGAGCCGCGAGCTGAGCCCGGGTAATCGCCGCTTTCGGAGCGAACGCGGGCTTCGCGCCGCCGAGGCCTTCCATCAGCTTTTGATCATAGGCTTCATGCACTGAAGACAGCGCCCATGCCGAGATTTGCTTCTCGTCGGCGAATACGGCCGGAGCCGTAACCGGGGCATCGGCCAGACGGTAGAGCTTGCCTTGTCCGTTCAGATACAGATCGTATGCCGTCAGGGCCAGCAGCGCCTGCTCGGTGGCCAGTCCGCTGCTGCCGCCACTCACCGTATGGGCATACCCGCCGTCGCTGCGCTTGAACGATGCCAGGTTGCTCAGCAGGCTTCCCTTCGCTTTGACAAACCGGGCGTCCCCCGGTCCGATATCCACTGCGGAAAGGGCGATGATGACCTGCGACACGCTCTCGCTGTTCTCTTCGCCGGACAGCTTATAGCCGCCGTCTTCGAGCTGCTGCGCCGACAGCCAGGCGACCGCTTTGTCAATGGCTGCCTGCACTCCGGCTTCTTCCTTGTGTGCGGACAGCGCGGCGACCGCCATCGCGGTCAGATCCACGTTGCTCTCCCCGTTGTCCGTCAGCGGGAATCCTCCGTCCGTGTTCTGGATATCCGCGATCCACTTCACCAGCTTGGCTCTGGTCCAGGCCGCGTTCGCCGGAACGGAATAGTTCCCGCTGTCCAGCGCCAGAAGCGCAAAGATCGGTCCGTTGCTTCCCTGGTTCGTGAGGTTCCCGTTATTGTAAATCTTGGCGATCAGGTCATAGCCCGCCGCGTTTCTCGGGTCTCCGCCTGCGGCAGTTATGGACAGCGCCAGCCGCTCGTAATCGGTCACCTTGCGGAATTCGCCCTTGCTCTCCGCAATTTGCTTCAGCACGCTTTCCAGATAACCCGCCGGAAGCGAGTTACCGGAGCGGACCAGGCCGAAGGCCTGCCAATCGCTAAGCTCTCCCGTCGACAAAATCCATTTGGCCGCCGCCGAAATGTCGGCTTTCAATTCATTTCCGGCTGCTTCCCATTTGCTGCGGTCGACTACGGCATATTTGGTAAAATGGCTTACTTTGCCGGTAATCGTTCCCGTCGACAGATCCAGCACGGCCGGAACCGGAATCCATTGATTCGTCTTTTCATCCAGCCAGGCCAGCGCCAGATTTTGCGGGTTGCGCGTCCCTACGGGAATCTGGATGGACAAATCCGTAGGCTTGGCAAATTTCGTTCCGTTTGGTGTGAACTCGTACATGCCCGATACCAGCTCCGGCCGGGACGAAGGCTGCTCCTGCACGCCGATGGTAATCGCGATACCTTCCACCGCTCCCGCCGGAATTTGCAGCTGCACCTCGCCGGCCGCATCCTTCAAGGCAGCTCCCGCCGATGTAGCCAGCTGCGCAAAGGCTACACTGTTCGCAGTCAGCGTCTTGGCGAGCTCGGCGGACTTCTCAGAAGTCATCGGCGTGCCGCTGACCGCTGTTGTCGCGCCAACCTGATTCAGCGGCAGCGTATTGGCGGAAGTGATCGACACACCCGAAGCTGCCGGATCTTTTGTACCCGAAGGGCCGCCTGAAGATGTTTCCGTCAAAGAGGTCACATACTTCCACAGCACATCGTCTCCGTCCTTCAACACATACTTATCGGCGCTGAAAGGCGGTTCGTTTCCGTTGACGAAATACTTCCAGCCGCTCTCGCCGCCCCGGTCAAATTCGGCCAGACCGTCGATCAAATAGACATATTCGCTTCCCGAAATTGGCCGCGATTTAACTTTGCTGCCCAGTGCGCGGACAAGAAGACTGTACGGACTGTCCCCGGCGCTAAGCTCAACGGAGGTGCTTGGCAGAATCGTTCCTTTTACGCTGTCGCCGACAACGGAAAGGGTTGCCTTGGAAACTACTGGAGGCGCGGTAATGGCTGCCGGCTGTGTATACCGTACCACACTTGGCGCTGCGCCCGCCTGATAACCGGTCACTTCGATTGTATAGCTGCCGGCGGACAGGCCGCCGAAGGAAGCGACACCCTGTTCATTCGTTATTGCCGTCTGTCCTCCGATGCTTACCTTCACACCAGAAGCTGGTGAAGTGACAGGATCGGAGTTGAAAGTATTATTATTCCATACCCACCCAACCTGAGTGACTTTAACCGTAAAAGCCTGCCCCGGCTGCGGCTGCGAAGGCGACAGCTCCACAGTGCGGACAACCTGGGTAGAGAAGCCTCCATAATAGACCAGCACCTTATCCGAAGCCTGAAGCTCAAAGTCGCCTAATCCGACGCTCGGATTAATCCATTCGCCCCCGCGTTGAACGACAAATGACCACCAGTTGTTCATGTCGCCGGTGATTCCGCCGATACCGCTGATAAAGCTTCCAAATGAAGATTGCGTGATATCGAGCGCGGTATGATTCGCATCGGCCAGTCTTTGAAGAGCCTCAAGCGCTACCGATCCGTTTATGGAGCCTTCCATAATCGTTCCCTGCGGTCCTTCTACTGCCAAAGACACCGGCACTTCCTTCGGCAGAACCGTAACCGTCCCGGTGTAGCGCACAACTGTCGGCGCGGCATTGTCCTGGTAGCCGGTAATTTGGAGCGCCTGTGTTCCGGGCGTCAGATCCGTTCCGAATGAGGCGACTCCCTGATCGTTCGTAGCGGCTGTTTTGCCGCCGATGGAGACGGTAACTCCGGCAGCCGCCGCGACTATGGGATTTCCGTTAAAGTCCCAAGTTTTTTTATGAACCGTTACCTCAAGAGCTTTACCTTCCTTCGGTGTAACCGGCGACAACGATACGGAATCGACCAACTGGGTGACGCCGAAATCGCCGTAATAAACGTAGAGTCGATCTCCGTCCTGGAGCGCAAATTGGTCAATGGCGCTGTAACCGCTGACCCATTGCCCGCCGCGCTGAACGATATACATCCAGCCGTCATAGCCGCCGTATTTCTTCTGCTGGATACCGGCTATTTCGCTGATATAAGTGCCGTATTGGCTTGATGTGCTGACAACCGCAATTCCCTTGGCTTCCGCCAGCTTGTTTAGCGCATCCAGTGCGCTGCTGCCGTATACACTGCCCTCGCCCAAGGACGCCGTCGGCCCTTCGATCGCTACGGACACCCGGACAAGCGGACGTGCCGCCGGAGGGTTCGCAATAAAATCATACAGATTGCTGTCGCCGCCGGCTGTGAACAGGTTGTACGCGGTCAGCGCCTGCAGCGCCTGCTCCGTGGCAAAAGCGTCGCTGCCGCCGGACAGCAGGTGGGCAAAGCCCCCGTCTGCCGTACGGAAGCTCATCAGACGGCTGATCAGATTGCTGCCGTTCTTGGTGAAATCTTGGCCGGCCGGATTGACACCGTACGCCGTCAGGCCGATAATGGCCTGTGAGACGCTCTCGCTGCTCTCTCCATAACCTCCGTGAGCCGTATTCTGCTGAGCGGACAGCCACTGCACCGCTCTTTGCCCGGCGGTAGCAACAGCCGGATCACTCTTGTAAGGAGCCAGGGCAACCAGAGCCATACCCGTAAGGTCGGGCTCGCTTAGGCCTCCGCTGGTAAGGGCAAAGCCCCCGTCACCGTTTTGTCTGGAAAGAATGTGTTGAACCAGCTTGTCGCGGGTCCAATTCGCATCGGACGGCACCGTATAGCTGCCGGAATCCAGCGCGATCAAGCCATAGACAGCGTTGTTCAGACTTTGTCCGGCGATGCCGCTGCTGCTGTAGATCGGCTCGATCAGATTATAACCTGCAATATTTGCAGGATCTTCTCCGACCGCTTTAGCCGCCAAAGCGTATCTGGCATAGTCGGTAACGGCGGAAAAGACTCCTTTCGCCTTCTCTACCTTTTGTTTAAGTGCGGCAGTGTAGGAATCCGGCACTTTGTAACCGGCTTGAGCCAAGCCGATCGCCTGCCATTCCGAGACTACCTCCTTCTTCAAAATGGACTCGGCCGCGGAATACACGGCATCGGTTACGCCGATTGACGGCGAAGACGGGGTGGCCTCAGCCGCACCCGCTGCTGCTCCAGCATCTGCAGTCCCCGCCCCCTGGGAATCCGCCGCCTCGGCAAGCGCATGCCCCGCCGGTGCAAAGGAAACGCCCAGCAAGGAAAAAATCATCAATAATGCCATTCCCAGCGCCAGAATTCTGGAAGAAATCCTGCTCATTCTTCAACCTCTTTCTCTCTTGAGTATTATGGGAGTCTTCCGAAACCATAAAAAAAGACCGCCCCGGAGGGACGGTCTTTCGGAAAAACGAGCCGGGAATCCATGCTGTATAAGCCACTCCCGGCATCGGCCGCGCGCAAATGCCAGATGCCCTCACCCCCCGAAGGACACTGAACCTTGGCTGAAAAAAGGCAGGTCTCCTGGCTTATGCCTCATCGCCTCCCCTCTGGCCTTCCCGTTCGCCTTGAACAGTGGCTTGATTCAGAGGAGCGCTCCGCATATACAGTGGCGGGACCGCGCCGGATTCCAACCGGCTTCCCTATTAAGCGGGCGTGTGATGCCCGCACCTTTTTCAGACGTTATTCGATTTTGACAACCTTTATCATATCGGTTATCACAGGGGTTGTCCATACATGAAAGGCCATTAAGCCATGAAATTGAACGCGTCAATTCTCCGCTATTCCGCCGGAGAACTCGCGCTTGCCGAAGGGGATGGAGCCGCCTGCGGAGCTTCCATCAGGACCAGCGTGTAGTCTTCGGCTTTCACCGTGCTGCCGGCCGTCAGCTTAGGGGCGGAAACGAGCGTTACCTTCACCTGGTTAGGTGCGACAGCGGAAGATCCTCCGCTCCCGCCGGATGAACCCGGTGCCTTGGAGCCCGCAATGCTTGACCCGGCGGCTGGCTCTCCCGACGGCGACGGCGAGCTTGCTGGAACGGTCCCGCCGATAGCCGCCGACGGGCCGGCCGAGGCCGAGAGCGAATCCCCGGCGGCCTTGCTCTCATCGGCGGACGCCGTGTCGGCCTGGCCTTGGCCGCTGCCGGCGTTCCCGGCCGTTCCTCCGCTTCCGGCCGCCGTTCCCGAACCGGCAGTGCCGGCGGAACCCGCTGCTGCCCCGGCATTCGAAGGGCTCGCCGATCCCGGCAGCCCGCAGCCATGGACCAGGCTGTCCACTTTATATACTTCAGCCTGGCCGGTCCCGGCATCCACCTCAATCTCCGCCGGATTAAATTCGCGGCAGGCGTCCGGGGAGGCGAAGGCGAACAGCAGCGAGCCCCCGCCCCCGCCGCGCTCAAGATAGGCGGCGGCTTCGAGATAGCCCGCGCCAGCCGCAGACTGCGTGGGCGAAGGCTGCGGCGAGGCGGCCGGAGCCGCTTCGTCTCCGCCGCCCTTCAATAGGCGGGCCGCAAGGGCGCCTGCAACCAGCAGAACGATAACGGCCGCGCCGAAGATCATCAGCTGAAACCGGCGCCGGCGCACCCACTGCGCCAGCGGCGAGGCCGCCTGCGCCCGGGCCTCTCCATATACGTTTTGCAGCGCGGGTCCCGCCGGGGCCATATACGTTTTTCGGAATTCGCGGCTCTTGAACGCTTCGCGGTCATGGCTGGCGAAATACTTCAAAATCGCCCGCCGGTAGCCCGGCTGGAACTTCCTTGAGGAAATGGCGAACAGCGGATTATCCTGCGACCAGGCCAGAAAACGGTAGACCTCTTCCTTGCCGCCTTCCCCCTTCCTCCGGACATGCTCCAGCAGCGCATCATACTCGAGCGGCCCTCCCTCGCGGGTGCTGCTGTGGTAGAAGGCCAGCGGCAGGCGGGCGAAAGGCTCGGCTCCCGGGCTCTCTTTCAGCCAGCGCCGTCCCAGAAGCTGCACATCGTCCAGTTCCTGCGGAGACAGGCCGTCAAAAATATGCTCGTCCGGGTTCTCTTCCCCGAACCAGCGGTACGCCGTGCGCAGCACATTCGCCTTCCGCCTGCTGTGCAGGTCAAGCGGCGGGTCCCATTCGCCCATATCGAGGGCGTAGCGGACAAATGACAGCTCCAGCAGCTGCTCCTGCGTAATATCTTCAAGCGAGAGCCGCTCCAGCAAATACCGATCGGCCGCCGCAGCCAGCTCCTTCTGGAGCGCCAGCGCTTCGGGGCGGATGCCGGCTCTCCGACGGCGGTCCTTCTCCGCTTGTTCAATGCGGCTATGGATCGCTGCCACGGCTCCCACCGGATCGCGCTCCCGCTCCAGCTTCTCCGGCAAATAATCGAGCAGCGCGTCATGGACGGCCGGTTGACGCAGCGCTTCGGGCATGAACCGGTCCCAATGCCCTATCCACTCCAGCAGCCCCGCGGCGTTCGCGGCCGACGCCAGCCGGGATTCCACATAGGGCTGGAACAGCAGACGCGCAAAGACCGGGGTCGTCAGCAGCTTGCGGAAAAAGGCGGCAGCCAGCTCCCCGCCGCTCTCAACTACGCCGAACGCCTCCTCCAGAGAATCCGTGCGGCCGGCATTTTGCGCGTTCAGCATCCCGTTAATAAAGTAATCGACGATCCGCGTCCGGTAATTATGGCCCTTCAGCGAAAAATAATCCCGGAAGCTCTCCAGAACGGCCGGCTCCGGTATCGCCTTCTGCCGGACGGCGTCGAATTCGCGGTCGAAGCGCTCCAGAAACAGGTCGTTCAGCCGGATTTTCAACTCCAGCGCCCCTTCTCTGCCCAGATAGCTGAGCAGCCCGTTCAGGACGGCGCTTTTGTTCTCCCGGTATAACGCCTCATCTCCCTGCTCGATCCGGTAAAAAACCGCTAGCTCGTTATAAGCCGCCAGTGACAGCTTCCGTTCCGCGGGCTCGCCTCCCAGCATCATGTCAGCGAACCCGGCAAAATCGTCCGCAGCCCCTTTCCCGCGCAGCAGCAGCTCCCAAGCGAGCTCAAGGAACGGCTGGGACGAGGCCGGGAAATCGGCGTTCAATATCCGTCCGGCGGCAAGATCAAAAATAAAGTCCTTCTCGATCGCCCGGTCACCGGGACGCAGCGAGCCGTTCTCCACAAACGTCAGGTGGATGTACTTGCGGCTCTGGGGCTCTTTTGCATACGTGATGACGCCGAGTCTGCGACGGAATTCGAGGGGGAGACAGCCGAGGAGCACCTCGGTCAGATCGGCCGCCCGCGCCGACAGCTCACTCACGGGGACGTTCAGCGATATATACATTTTCTTTTTGCCGGACACCGACTGCATGATCGCCTGCAGCAGATTGCTAAAGATTGCTCTGTCGACGCCGAGCGATTTCAGAACGTCCGCCGGGTGGGGACGGTTTCGCCGCGACACCGGGATGCCGCTCAGCTCCGGCAGGGGTTCTCCCGGTTCTCCGCTGAATCCTCCGGAAAAATCCGCATGCAGATAGCCGCCGTAATCCTGCACGATTTCTTCGGCCCGCGAGGCGGGAAGCACATAATTATGGGTGAAAAAGGCGCTGCGCAGCCCCGTGAAATCCGCCGCCTGGAAGACGCTTTGTCCAAGCACGGTCTCCCCGCTGTCCGGATGAAACAGATGAAGCGCGGGCGGATACAGCGACTCGTTCTTCTCGCCTCTGGCCGCCAGCTCCGCCGGAGCGTCGTACAGGCAGAAGGGGTGTAGGATTTTTTTGACGAAATTATCGTCCAGACTCTCCGACTTCGCCACCGTGTCAAAGCCCTCCGTGGAGCGGTAAACGCCGCGCCGCTGCCGCGTATACATCTGCTGGGCGACGCCGGCTTCCGAATGAATGCTCACCGTTTAATCGCTCCCTTCGATGAACTTCAGCTTGTGCAGCAGCCACAGGAACGGCTCATCCACCCGGATGGGGCTGACGACGCCTTCGATTTTCTGATCGACGGGATTGCTGCCAAGCGCCGAAACCGCGAAATAGGCGGTGTTGGAGAAATAGACATCCATCGTATCCTTGAACGGACGGTCCACTTTTCCGATAAAACGGCTGATTTCGCCGTCGATATTACCGACCTCGTCCAGATTCAGCGTCCCGCGGTGCACGTAATTGTTGAACACATTGCTGTTGGCCTTGATGTAATCCCCGTCCTCGTCCTTCAGTGAGTGCAGCATGTCGCTCTTGGTCAGCACAACGGCGGTCGGAATGTCGGTCTTGCTCTTCTCCTGATAGGCGATAAAATCGCCGAACAGCGTCAGCACCACGTCGCGCGGCTCATCGTACTGCGAGACCCATTCGCCGGGGCGGTCGCCGATATTGATGCGGATTTTTTCGCGGATGGAGCGGATTTGCAGCGGATCGACCATGAACAGGATGCCCGCCGAATTTTTGATATGCTGGCCGTGCAGCCCGAGGTAGTCCTGATCGACCATGCCCTCGCCCGCGACATCGAAGAAGACGAGCGTCAGCGGCGGCTTGTCCTCATTTTTGAACACGAATTGAAAAATAAACGGCTCCTGCATCTTCTCTTTCTGGGTCGAAGACAGCAAATCGCCGCGCTCAAACAGCGGGTCCTCGTACAGACTGCGAAATTTGCGGCTGATTTCAGCGTTCAGCGGCATGCAGGCGGCCTCGAAGTGGCCGGCGGTCGTATGCTGCAGCGTGTGGATGAGCGAGGTCATGTAGACCGATTTGCCGACCTGGGAAGCGCCGATAATGGAGATGATGTTGCTTGGCACCTTTCCCGCCGTGACCGGCAGCTCGTTGTGGCAGTGAGGGCAGAGACGTCTGCGCGTAAGCACCCCGTAGCGGTCGGTCAGCCCGGTCAGCACATGATCCGTATAATGATGATGCTCCTCCGGAATGTCGGACGGCCGAATAATCGCTTCAAGATCGTCCACCGAATCGAGCCCGAACCGCTCGCGGTATTTATTGAGCTCATCATCCTCGCCCAGCGCGTAATCCTCGTCGTCCTCCCGGCTGTGCATGGCCCGGAAGAGCACTTCCGACGGGTCGAATTTGCTGAAGCAGTACGGACATACGATATCGTAAAAAAGCGGCCGCGGCTGCGGCTGGTTCTTCTTCAAAAAGCGGCTGAAAAAAGACATATGCTCATCCTCCCAAGAAGAAACTCCTGACGGCGTCTTTTTAAGACGCAGGTACGTTTCTCGTAGAAATAGAAGTCAAAATAATAAACGCCGTTAAAAATAGCAGAACAGGTAATCGGGCTTAGCTTGCACCCGGGCGATTCGGTTCTAAACCTTCCTCCGTGTACCTCACCTGAAGCTCTCTGCTGTATCAATTGTGCAGGCCTTCGCGCCCGGTCTCATTCCGGCACCAGTTCATAGTAGCGTCCGTATTTCGGCCCATCGGTAAAAAAGATGCGGATCCGGTCGTCCCTGCCGATCTCAATCGGCGGAAGGGCGTTGCGGCCCGGCGCGAAATCCTGCACGAACGGAAAAAGAATGCCATCCTCTTTGTCGGCCGGATAACCGCCGTGCTTCTTGACATAGCACAGCACTTCCCGGCCGACGGGAACTTCCGCCGTAATCGTCATATGTACGGTCTGCTCCTTGCGGAACAAGCCCCGTTTGGCGTGAATCGCGTATCGGATGAGCGCCTTGCCCGCGCTGACGGTCGCAAGGTTCGCGCCGTCACGCTGCCGGACGAGCAGCGTCTCTCCGTTCTCCGTCACGCGGGCAAGCACGGTGTAGACCACCAGACCGATCTCCTCCAGCCGGTCGTGATAGCCGCCGTTTGCCTTGTATTCTTCACGCGTGTACAGCTTCAGACCTCCGGGCGGGCAACTGTCCTCTTCCGGGTGATCTCCGCCGCCCGGGCCTTTATGGATATAGACGGCCTGCAGGCCGTCGGGCCAGCGCCACCGGAGCGTGCAGGTCCGCTCCTCCACGCGCGAGATGATATCCGTGATGCCCGGCAGGTCCGGTGAATGCTCGATATATCTCATCGGCGCACAGCCCCTTTCCTAGTGATCTTTGTCAGCGGTCCGGAAGCCTTTGCTGCTCCGGTTCCCGCGGGGCGAATAGCCCTGTGACGGACGCCGGGACACCTGCTCGGCTCCGTGTCCGCGGCGGGTCAGCCGCCCTTCTCCCACCGGAATGACTGCGGTGAACAGCGCGATCACTCCGGCAAGCAGCAGTACGGCAAGCAGCCGCACCATCGCGTTCACGAAGGCGTGTCCGCCGAGGCCGAATTCCAGCGTGAGCCCGGCCAGCAGGCCGGACACGATGCCGCCGAGGCCGAAGCTTTTGGCCAGATGGCGGTTGTCGAAGACAATGCCGAGCCCGATTCCGAGCGCAGCCCCGATCAATACCAGCGACAGAACGCGCAGTGCCGCGTAATAAGGGCTGTTCTGCGTGTTATCCGTCCGCTCTGTAAGCAGCGTCCGGTCGCCGAGACGGTCGTAAATCTGGCGGAAGATATCGGCCAGACGGTTCGCGTCAGCGACATCGTAATATTGCCCGCCGGTCGTCCCGGCGATGGCCTTCAGCAGGGCTGGGCCGGAAGGATCGCTGATACTGAGGCCGATCGTGTTAACCGCAATCCCGCGGTCCACGTAATCGCGGAGCTCCGTAGAGGTGTCCAGCCGGCTTACCCCGTCCGACAGCAGAATGACCATCGCTCCCCGGCCGGAGGAACTGTCGCCGTTAATGACGTTCAGCGCCTCCGACAGCGCCCCGCTAAGATTCGTTCCGCCCTGGGTCGTCCGCAGAGTGTTAATCGCAGTCGTCACCTGCTCCCGGTTCCCAGCCTTCCCAAGCGAAGTCAGCGGCTGAACGACCGCCGCCTGGTCGCTGAATGTCAGCACCGCGACCCTGTTATCCCCGTCCATCCGCATCACTAGGTCCCGCGCAGCCGTATAGCGGCTGTTGCCTGGGTCGCTCTGCTCCATGCTGCCGGAATCATCGATGACCATCACGATATCCTTAACCGGCCTCAGGCCGCCGAAATTGAGTTCATATACGAACTCCATCAACGTCCCCGCGCCCAGCAGCAGGGCGACGGACAGCGGAAGCAGCTTCCAAGACAAGCCAAGGTACCGCCGACGCCACGACCAGCCGTTTAGGCGGGGCGAAATCATCTCGGCCAGCAGACAGCCGAGCCCCGCGCCAAGCGCCACAACGCCAAAGTACAGACCGACGACCAGAATGGACGGCCAGTCTCCAAGCAGGCGGCCCAGCAGCAGCTCGCCAATCACAAAAGCGACCGCTCCGCCGATCAGACTGAACAAGAGGAGAAGCAGATTCAATTTGCGCTGCATCGATTCATCATCCTTTCGGAAAGCCTCTAGCGCAGAGCGGGAAGCGACTCTTCATCCACGCCGTGCAGCTCGTAACCGTTCTTCATATAAGTCTCATAATAAATCCGGCCATTGCGGTAGTACAGCAGATCCTCCAGATGGAATCCGCCCATCAGATTCAGCTTCTCTACGCCGCTTCGCCGCCGCTCGTGCACAACGCCCAGCCGGTAAATGCGCGTCGTCTCGTCGGCCGAAAGCGCGTAACGCAGAAATTCCGAGCCGCTGTCGCCGAAGAAATATTTTTCCTCATGCCGGTGCTCCTGCGTGTACTCGAAGAGACGGACATGGATAGCCGCTTCCTCTTCCAGCGTCCGGTACAGGCGCCGGAACAGCTCTTCCTTCGATAATACCTCCCGGTTGTCGTACGCCGCCGCGACATTTGCCCGCCGCAGAAGCTCCTCCTCGAACGAAAGGGCGAAAGGCTCAGCAGTCAGAATCTCCCGCTCGCACACCCCGATCAGCCGCTCCAGCAGCGCCTCGCCCCCCCGGTCCAGCAGATCCGGAACGCTTCCCATATACCGCTCGCCCAGCAGGGCGCCGGGGCCGCGCCGGGACTCGATCTCGCCGATCACCTCATCCGTCACGGCGCGGAAATATTCCATAATGTTCCGGCCGATATCGCCTTCCGCCCGGCCGATGCTGTCCAGCACTGCCGCTTTAAGCTCCTCCTCCAGCCGCTCCATCGCCTTCACCCGCTTGACGCTCGCCGAATGCAGCGACTCCAGCGCGGCTTCGAGCCGAAGACACAGCGCAAGCTCGCTCTCCAGCAGCAGCAGTTCATACTTGGCGCCGTACACCTCAGCGAACAGATAGTGAATAAAGTTCCGGACTGTCCGCTTGTCCATAAGCGGCACCTTGGAGAAGGGCAGCCGGTCCACGCTATCCCCGTACAGCAGCTCCAGCTCCTCCCGCGATAAGGCAATCGCGGCTCTGAGCCCGGCCATATGTTGGCGGAGCCCATAAAGCACACTGCCGGCATCGTCACTGTCGGCGGTCCACTCCGCAAGCTGGAAGAACGTAACTCCCTCGCTTCCCCCTTCCGGAGCGGCGAGCAGCGGCTTCCACTCCCGCAGCGGGTCGGCGGCTTCCAGCCGCTTCGCTGCGGGCAATGCGAAATTACTGCTGAAGTAAGCTTCGCCGCCTCCGCCAAACAGCCGTTCCTCCGCTTCGCGCAGTGACAGCTTCTTAAGTTCACTGTAGGAAGGACGCCCATGACTCATCAGGCCGGTCATTTCGAGAATGCCCTCCTTGTCAGGAAGCAGCTTCTTGGCCCGCTCCCGCAGGCTGCCTTGGCTTAAGCCAAGCCGTTCCAGCCGTTCGCGCGGGCCGAGGCGGCTCTCGCCGGACATCTCCTCCGTGATCCGGCGGAAAGTATGGTACAGCACGGCCAGGGCGATCTGCCGGTTCGGCCGCTTGACGCCGGAGAAGCCGGCGGAAGCGTATCCCTGCCGGCCCGTGCTGCCCCTGATCCCGCTTTTGAACGCCATATTGTTATATCCGGCCTGTTCCCGGCTGTCGCCGGAGGGCCGCATCACGTTCTTCAGCAGACTGATGTGGGAAATGATTTCGTAATTGTCGTCCATTCCGCCCGCCGGCGACGTGCCGCGCTCATTCTTGTCCGACAGGACGTAGACAAGGTCGAACAGCGGCGCCGGACCGTGGCTGACCGGAATGGACAGTCCGTCCTCCGTCACGAGCAGCGGAGCGGTGCGTTCGTAATCCGGCGACTGCATGCCCTCCAGTTCGCGCAGGAAGGCCATTCCCGCCGAGCTGGACAGCCCGAAGCTCTCGGCCTGGTCCCGTTCGCTGATCAGCGTGAACAGATCGGTCTGCACCGATTTGAACGACTGGCCGAGCACGGCACGGGTCAGCAGCGTGATTTCCGGCAGCAGCACATTTAGCGGGTCGTCGACCCGTGTAATGACGGTGAGATGAATGACGTCAAAGGAAGAGTACAGCCTGCCGTAATCCGCCATGCTGTCCGTCAAGCGCCGAAGCGCGGTGTTCATCTCCGCGAGATAACGCTGTTCCCCTTGGAACTCAAGGAACAGGTCCCGGCGGACCGTACGGGGATCGCGCCCTTCGGTCCGGGGAAGGATCATCGTCCGGAGCCGGTCTGTCGGCCCGCCGGACAAGAGCGGCGCCGAAGCCCCGCTTCGGGAGGAAATCCCGGAAGCGGGGCTCTCGGATGCGAAGCCGCCGGACGCCGGTTCACCTTGCGGGACGGCGGATTGCTCCGCCTTCCCGCCTTCGGGAACGGCGTGCAGCGCCATAACGCCGCCGGCGTTGTCCCATTTGCGGCGGCAGCTGTCTAGCACGGGGCCTATAGCGGGCGCGGCCTTCTCGCCTACGAACAGAAACAGGGCGGGGTAATGGATGCTGCTGCGCCCGTCCCCCTGATCCTGCAGCCGGTCCTCACGGGCGGCGTACTCCGCCGCATAACGCATTGCCAGCGATCTGATCATAGGCCTATTTCAACTTTCTGCGGATGCTGCCAAGCTTTCCGGTCATGCCTTTGTAGAAGGCGTACATCTCGTCGCCATCGGCATGCTCCACCCGCTCGTATTCGAGGCTGTCCCGCGCCTCCAGGACGCTCACATACAGGCTATCCAGCTTGTAGAGCAGCGGAGACACATCCTCGGACGCGGTCAATTCCGCGGCGCGGCGCGCGCTTTTGCGCAGCAGCACGCTGCGGCTCTTCTCGTCCAGCGCCCGGAAATGGCGGTAGACCGCGTATTCCACATAGCTGCGTTCCTTCATCAGGTTGGCGAACGGCTCCCAGCTCTCCTCTTCCTCGTCCTTGTCGTACACGAACAGCGCGCCCTTCTTCACGATCGTATCCGTGTACAGAGCCTCCAGGAACTGATCCATCCATTTTTCTTCGTCCAGATACTGGCGGAGCACCGCGTTCAGCTCTTCCGCTTTGGCGGTGAGCGCTTCGTATTTTACCAGCTCCTCGCGCAACCTTGCTGTAAGCTGCGGCGTACGGATCAGATTCTCCTGCGCCAGCTCTCGGTTGATGCTGCCGAAAATATCCTTCACGCCCTCGCGCTCCAGCCCGTTCTCACGGAGCCTCCCCAGCTCGTCGGCGGCTTTCTTCACCTCGCCCAGATTCGGGCGCGGCGCTTCCAGTTGAAGATCGTATCCGCGCAGGAACGCGTCAATATCGAAGGGCTTTGTGAACACGACCGAATAGCGGTTGCTGGTGTTCTCGTCCAGACCTTTTTCCGTAATGACTCCGGCCTCCAGCGCCTTGGCAAATTCTCCGCGCACCCTTGCGTTGTACTCCTTGACTCTGGCGTTGCTGTACGTGTCGCCCCAGGACTGCTCCGGAATCGGCGACGGCAGATACGTCCAGTTATTCTTTTCGGTCTGCACCAGATGGCGACCGATGCCTTCCTTGTCCAGAATGGTCCGCTCATAGTTTTCTTCATACACCCGCAGCGGCGTATAGACGAACAGCGGCACCCCGTTGCGCGTATTCAGCCAGAAAATCCGGTTCTTGACCTCGCTCTCCTTAACCGTGAACTGCGATTTGCCGAGCGCGTTATTCTGGTAGTTGCGGATGCCCTTCAGGATGCCCGGCGCCTTCACCGGCACCGACACGAAGCCCCACGAAGGGAAGTGCAGGCTGCCCGAGCTGTTGCTCAGGTGGAAGACCGGCACGGCTTCCTCGTCAAGCTTTCCGGCGATCGTACGTTCCACAAGCTTGTCGAGCGGCTCTTCGCTGCCGTATTTCATCACGAGAAAATCCTCCATCGACCGGGTGATCAAATCCCCGAACTTGTCGCTGAGGAATTCGGAAATGGAGCGGACGACGTCAATCTCCTGTTCTCTGACCCAGCGGCTGGAATTCCGCAGCATTTCCCGGGAAAAGTCGCGGATCAGGTCGTCGCCGTCTTTTTGATCCATAATCTTCGAGATCGTCTGCGAAATGTCCGGCACGCTTACAATGTTCCAGTAATACGTCTTGTTGCCCCTGTGATCCGTCTGTTCTTCGCCGCTTGTGAGAATATGCCCGTTCTTGGCGAAGATTGAGCTCAGCGCGTTCAAAATTTCCGTAAACACGCCGTAAATCCGGCTGTTCTCGTCGTTCAGCAGCTCGAACAGATCCTCATAGAACTCAATCATCCGCTCCGTCCGGTCTACATCGGCATGCAGCCAGTATTCGTTGATTTTCGCGTCGATATAGGCGTTCTTCTTCTTTTCCTTCGAGACAAAAGCGCTTCGCGCATCGCCCAGCTTATCCTCCGCCGCTTCCCGGGCCGTCTCGATATCGCGCGGCAGACGCAGCAGATTCTCCCGCAGCGCTTCAATGTAGGACCGGATCAGCTTCAGGAGGCAGAAGCCTTTTTCCGTAAAGATCAGCCGCGACACATAGAACGGCCCCTGCTCGGGATGCAGGAACGTCCGCTCCATCTCTTCGCCAAACCGTCCGACGATTTCGCCCGGGAGCTGCTTTCTTACCTTGATGTACTCTTCTCTTGCGCGCGAAAGGAAGCTCTGCTCAAGCTCGGTGTCCATATCGACGACCTGATGTTTGATGACGTTGGAATGGCTCAGGCGCTCGCTGTTCTCAAAGCCTGGCAGCGGCTCCGGCACACGTGCTTCAAAAGCTTTGATCATGCTCTCCAGATCGATCCCGAGCTTGCGGGCTATTTTCTCGACATCCTCCTGGCCCGGCGCCTGATGGAACATTTTCTCCATTTTGTCGAAGAGGCGGTATGCCAGGTAAGTCGTCATTTCTTCAATCGGCAGCACCGCCGAAGACGCCCCGATAATGTTGTATTCGTAGTTGGCGGGGTAGCTCTTGTGCATCTGCGCGATGTTCGTGCGGATGTTGCTGATGTAGTCGTGGATGGCGAACTCCTCGCCCGACTGCTTCTCCTCGCTCGCCATAAAGTTCGTAATGTTCTCGGCCGTCACGTTCATGCAGTAGTCATATGCGTTCTCCAGCAGCTTGCCCTCGGTGTTCGTCGCCGAAATAAGGTGGCACAGATTGAACGGAGGAAGCGGCGAATTGACGGTCAAAATATTGCCGTACTGCTGGCGGAAACGCTCGCCCCGGCTGTCCACGTTCATCCAGTAGTCCAGCTCCTTGAGCGCTGCGTATCCGTTCTTGCGGATGTATTCGCGGGTATGCTCGCTGAGGCTCTTGTTCGACAGGTTCACGTCGGGCGTGAACAAATACCCGAGCGTGTTGACCCGGTCGATTCCGGCGGAGCCGTAGTCCCGCTCGATGATGCCGCGCACGATGTAGGCGATGTCGAGAAAAGCGCCGCTTCCCGTGCCGCCGGACAATCCGGTCAGCAGGAAGACCATGAGCTTTTTGTTCGTGCCGACAGACAAAGTCTTGATCTTCTTGTCGATCGCGCCCACGACCTGGTTGATCTTCGTGAACAACAGCAGCCGTCCCGCCTGACGCACCCCGGCTGCGCCGTTCATGCCGTCCGTAATGCTGAGCTCGGGCGACAGCCATTCCGTAATGTAAGGATCGAGAATGCTGCGGTTCTGCAGCAGCCCGCCGATCTCGGCGTTGGCCAGCAGCACGAATTCGTTCTGCGGGTCAAGGCCGATGCCTTTGTACTTCTTGCCGCGGTCCTGTTCGTTCGTCTCGAAAGCGAGGAACTCGACATTGTCCGGCTTATCCCGCTTCTTCTTGGAAATCGGGTCTTCCGGCAGCTTGAAGCGGCGGTTGATCTGGTATTTCAGCCGAAGCAGGGCATCGATGCCCGTGCCGCCGAGACCGATAATAAGAATCGGATTGTCGATCGTGTCGACTCTGATTTTGTCGCTGACGATGCCTCCGCCAAGCGATACGTCAAGCTGCTGAATATGTTCTCTTACGACCGGTTTCATGGTTATCCCCCTAAAAGTTATACGATGATATACTTCCTCGCATTATTTCAGTAAAACTCGCTTCGGAAGCATACGCCTTATACCAAATACTCCAGCATAATCGTCTTGTCTACGCTGCTGAGCGGAACCGAGACGCGGTCTCCGCTCTTCAGCTCCAGTCCCCGGGCGGTGTCGACCGCACGGCCCGATTTCTCGACCGCAATCCCGTCGCCGCCGCGAAGCTGCAGCCGGTCATTGCTGCCCGGCGTGAAGACCAGCTTCTCGCTTTCTTTAAGCTCAGGGGCAAGCTGCAGCAGCTGGTGCAGGTTGAACTTGCCTCTGAAGCCCGTCAGCTTCTTGTACTGCGGATACGTCTTCTCGCCGGTATTTCCGTCAATCACCTCGATCACGAGCTGTCCGACGAAACCGCGGCTTGCTTTCTTCCACAGCATCCAGATGACGAAGGCGGCGGCCAGAACCAGCAGCGCTCCGGCAATAACCAGAATCAGCGTCCACGGAGTGCCTTTGTCCTGTGCTTCACTTCCGGCTCCGGCGGGCGCCTGGGCGGCCGAACCTCCCGCATTGATCTGTACAGCATTGCTCTCGCGGTAGAAGCTTCTCTCTTCGGCCCGGATTTTCAGCTCATAGTTATGGCTGTCCTTCACCTCAAAGCTGCCTTTAAACTCGCCGCTTGAATTGTCCAGCGGAAGCTCCGCGGTCTTTCCGGTGTCAAGGTCGGTCGCAAGCAGCGTCGCCTTCATGTTCTTGTACAGCTCCGCTTCCTGTACCTGCGCGCCGCCCGTATACAGGCGGGCGGCGATGCCGATCTTGTCGCCTTTCTTGTATGTCTTGGACGCCGGAACGTCCATTTTAAGCTCCATGTCATAATTGAAAATCAGATTGATATCGATTTTATCCTTCGGCACGCCCTTGATCTGAAGCTTCCAGTCGCCTTCCTTCGGGGACAGCAGCTTCAGCAGGCTGTACGTCGAGGACTTGGACAGCAGCACATTGCTCGATGGAATCGCCACGCTCGCCCCCGACGGGTCGGTCAGCTTCGCCGTTACCGGCTCCCGGGACATAATGGAAATGTTCGCTTCCAGGACGCTGGCGTTCGGAACGTTCACCGTCACCTCCTGATAGCTGCCGTTCGCCGTAATCGACTGCACCGGGACGACCTTCAGTTTCAGATGGTCGGCAAAAATTTCACTCAAAATATCGGGCAAATCATCCGCGGTATCGGTAGCGAACGCCTTGCCGCCCGTCTGGTCGGACAGCTTCGCGAGACTGGCCTTGTTCAGCTTGCCGTTCGCGTTCAGACCAATCGTGTAAATCGGATATCCGTTCTTCTTGGCCGTCTCCACAGCCGTGCCGAGCATTTTGTCCGACTCGCTCTGCGTCCGGCCGGACGCTTCGTTCAGATCGTTGTTGCCGTCGGCAAGGAGCACGATCATCGGCTCGTGGGCAGGGTCGCTGCCGTTCTGCAGCACCTTGACCGCTTCATTGACGCCCACGGCAATATCGGTGTAGGCGCCTTTATCCAGGCCATCGATAAAAGCCTTCAAATCCTGTTTGTCAGAGGCCGAGTTAATGGTCAGCAGCGCCTTCTCCCGCTGCACCTCATCGGTGTAAGCGACGACCCCAACCTTGTCTCCCTTTGCGGACAGCATATCTATGAACATCTTCATCGCCTCGCCGGCGATGTTGCTCTTGTCGCTCGTCTTCATGGAATTGCTGACATCAAGCACCAGAACGGCGTCGATCTGCGACGACGCTCCCGGAGAAGAGGACGGAGCAGCGGATACCGGAACCGCCGCGAACGGTCCGGCCGCGAGGCTCAGCGCCAGCAGCAGCGCGGGAAGGCACCGGGCAAAAAACGATAAAACCTTTCTATTTTGAACATCGTTACGAAGCATGACTATAACTCCTCTTATGATTTGATAGGGCGGCGGGAAAGACCGATCAGGACAGCTAAATTCTGTCAATAGCCTGCCATTATGATATAATTAAACCCTGTAAACTTCAACTTAAGGAACGCTGAGCGAGCGGCAGCGGGCGGCGCCCGTCAGCCTTTTTCGAACAATGTTCGAAGACAACCGTTCTCCAGGAAAGGACAGCTCCATGATTTCATACGTTATACTTGGAATTACGTTTCTTTATACCGTTATTCGAGTTCTCGGCTACTTCCTCCGGGGACGCAAGCCGGTTAGCCGGGAAGAGATCGACGAGCGGCTGCTGGCCGCGCTGAACGGAGGCGACCGCACCCATGGCTAAGAAAAAACCGGTCGTCCTCCGCCCCTTCAACGCCCCGCGCTATTCCTTCGACAAGCTGCACGTCTGCAAACGCTGCGGCACGTTCACCGCTTTGTCCGGAGAACGCTGCAAGCACTGCGGCAGGGCCGCCTTGGTCACCGTGGAAGGCCGGGCGGCTTCGCTTGCCGGACGCCGCATGGCGGCCGCGCTGCTGGCCGGCGCCCTGCTGACGCTTGCCTCGGCCTATTTCGCAGCCAGCGGCGCGCAGCTTGCGCTGTGCCTGTCCGGCGGGCTCGTCCTGCTGCTGGCGCTCGTCGCCGCCCAGCGCAAGTCGCGGGCGACCGAGAACCTGCGCGCGCTGGACGAGCTGCTTGGCCGGCATATCGGCGCGATCAGGCAAGGCCTTGAGAGCAACCGGCAGGAGGCCGTGTCCGTGCTGCGGGAGAACGATACGCTCGCTTACGAGAAGCTGCGCGAAATCGCCGTGCTGCTTCGCGGCGACCGCATCGCCAGGCAGCGCGTCGCCCTGCTGCACGGCTTCCGGCTGCGCAAGGACATGGATCTGGAAATGGAGCAGCTGCTGCTGAAGGATTTCGAGCCGCTGCTCGCGGAGTACATCGGCGAGGTTGCGAGATTGCGGCGGGATCTGATCAAGGACCGCACCCTGCGCTATGTCCAGCGGTATGAAGCGCAAATTCTTGAAATGAAGGACGGCGCCTCGCTTCTCGCCGCGGTGGCCGGATCGGCGGTGCGCATGAAGCGCTACGCCCTGCTCTACTCCGCCTTCATCGGCCGATACGCCCATCTGCTGCCCCGCGACCGTTTCCTCCGGCTGCATCAATTGATCTGCGCTTATCCGCATGAGGCCTGGAACGGCCTCGATGTCCGGGCGAAGGAAATCCGGGCGGCCAAGTACCGCTGGGACCCTGATTTTGGACAGGTTTAGCATTTGAGGCGCCAGGGACAGGAGAAGCTACTCTATTTGACGATCGAAATTCGGCGAAACCTGCGAGAATATATGAATTTTTGAAGAAAAGTGCGGAGTTATGTTTTTGCGAGAGGTGAATTTATGCGGGCAATCTCTTGAACTTGACTGTAAAGGTCGTGCCGGCCGGTCCCGTAACGACGTCGATTTTAGCGCCATGCTTGTCGGCAACATTGAAGCAGACGGCCAAGCCAAGGCCTGAGCCGCTTTCTTTGGTCGTGAAGAACGGTTTCCAGATATGCTCAATTTGATCGGAAGGAATTCCTTTGCCGTTATCCTCCACAGACAGTACGATGCTGTCATCTTCCGTATAGGTTCTGATGATTAAATGCCCTTCCGGAGGCATGGCCTCCAGCCCGTTCCGGACCATATTCAAAATGAGCTGGCGGATCAGCTTTTCGTCCATAAGCATGAGCGGGACCGGACCAAGCTCGGCGGTTACCGTCTTGCCCGCAACCGTCGCGTCCGCTTGAATCAGAGGAAGGATTTTTTCAATCAGCGCGTTCAGCTCGTTAGATTTCATATCGATTCTTTGATTTTTGGCCAGCCCTAGAAATTCGGAGATAATGGAATTCGCCCGGTCCAGTTCCTCGATCATGACGTCGAGATAGGGTGATTTTTCAACTGCCGTTTTCCTCATAAGCTGAAGGAACCCGCGTACCGTAGTCAACGGATTTCTTACCTCATGGCCGATTCCCGCCGCCATTTCGCCTATCAGATGAAGCTGGTCGAGCCGCACCATTTCCTTCTCGTACTCCTTGTGCTCCGTAAGGTCGCTGAAGACGGCCAGCATGCCGGGGGTTTGGTTGATATCGACGGAAACGGCATTGCACAGACAGATCTTCATTTGACCGGAGGCATCGGAAAAAGACACTTCCATATGGCTCTTATGTAAAGCCTTCATGGAGGCGTCCAAAATCGGTTTGATCAGTGAATCCGGACGCTGCCGCTCGGCCCAATGCCGGTTAAACAGCTCTTCCCGGCTGATGTCCAGCAAAGCTAACAGCGCGTCATTGCACGCAATGATCTGCTGCGTCTCCAGGGAAAGGACAAGCACAGGACTTGGAATGACCGAGAAAATGGTGGCCAATTGCTCCTCGGAATGTTTGAGCTCCTTGTTTTTTTGGGCCAGCTCCCGGTTCTTGCGCTTCAGCTCCGAAATCAGCAGAACGCGATCCAGCACGATGGACGCCTGACTGCAAACCGTCTGCAAAATATCCAATTCCAGATCGGAAAAAAATAAACGTTTACGTGAACCAAAGGACAGCGTGCCCACAAATTTCCCATAAGAAATCAGCGGATGGCTGACGTATGATTTAAGGCCGAACCCCTTGATCAGCCAGGCTCTCGGATCACTTGAACACTGAACGTCCTCAATGATGATCCGGGAACGCCGCGTGGCCGCTTCTCCGCAGACCGAGTCATCCAGGCTTAGCCACTCGATCGGCACATGTTCACCCGGGCCAATGCCGTGATAATTCATCAAATGGAGCCGCTGCGTCTCTTCGTCAAAAATATAATTAAAATAAACATCCAGATCCAAATGGACGGACAGTCTATTGAATACATTATCCAGAAGCTTCTTGGGGTCTTCATTCAAGATGAATTCCCGCCCCGCTTCCGACAAGACAATGAGCTTAAAATTTTGTTCGTCCGTAGTCATCTTGAGTCCCCTCCCAAACCGGTCTATTTCCTTCTCCGTTTCCGAAAAAAAGAACCGATCGCATTCCCCGCCAGCGAGATCACGCCGTAGGCCGCCGAATAGACAAAACCGGTGACTTGGCCTTCAAACACCGTCAGCACCGAAAGCGTAAACAAAAGAACCGGCAGAAGCGCCGCCAGCGGAAGAAACCCTGCCCGATAACCAAGCTCTCCCGATAAAATAAAGACCGCCGCCGGACAGATCATCACCAGCAGCATGACCATCCTGCCCAGATCCTCCATCGTTCCCGGATGGCTCCGATAATACAGAGGCAGCACAAAAAACAAAACAGCATAGATGGCGATGTGGAACAGCATTCTATAGCCTGTCTTCTGCAAATTCCCACTCCTTATTGGTATTCTTTCCTATATCTATCATACCGTCTGCGGACGGCAAATTATATAACAAAAAGAACATTCTTACAGGCTTTCATCGTCCGCCGGGTTCCAGACCCAGCTTCCGCACAAACGGAAGATCGGCGGGGGCAAAAAGAAACCGGTCCAGCTCCCCCGGATGCTCCCAGCGGCAGTCGTCATGATCCGTCAGGACGATCTCGCCTCCCCAGTATTCCGCCTTCCAGGCGATCAGCCGGATAATCAAGCCTTCGCCGTAGCGGTGCTCGTTAACGCCAAAATAGGCATATGGCATAATGTCAATGCCCATCTCTTCCCTCAATTCCCGCCGCAGGCAGGCGCAGGCATCTTCGCCTTCTTCGATCTTGCCGCCGGGAAATTCCCACAGTCCCGCCTGGGACTTGCCTTCCCTGCGGCGCGCAATCAGCACTTTGCCTTCCGAATTATAAATAATGGCCGCCGCCACTGGAATCAATATAGCCACCTCCGTCATGTTATAAATGGAATATAACGCCGCATACTGTTATTATCCAGTGGATGATATCGCTAATTCAAATCTATTTTTCCACATTATCCACATTTTACACTACGGATATGGGGATAAAGCTCCCTAGGCGGCGCGAAGCCCCGGGGCATGCTATAATCAGAAAGCGAAAGCCGGGGATAAACGCTACTGCCAAGTCCCGGCCGAACCGATTCGATCAACGGAGGCTGACCGCATGCTTACTTTTCAACAAAAAATCGAGATTCTAGACTCCTACCCGCAGCTTCAGCGTAAAGACGTTTCTTTGGGAAGGGTTAACTACCATTATGAAGGAAGCCAGCACGACAAAAAAACGGTCGCGTTTCATCTTCACCCGAACGGCAACGGTTATGTATACGCAGGCCTGCTCAAGGGGTACCCCACCGACGACAAGGGCCTTGTCAACATCCGTGATTTCACGGAGGACGAACTGCGGCGCCTGCTGGACGCCTCCATCGCTTCGCTTTCCGAGCCTTTGCCCGAAGCGGCGCCGTCAGCCAAGAAGCGCAAGCGGCTTGCGGCCGAGACGAACTGGGTGAACGCCAAAGGCGAGAAGCTTACGCTTAAAGCCGAGGACGATCTGTGGTATCTCTATTCGGGCCTCAGTCTGGAAATGGCCTTTGAAACGCCTGACGAAGCGAGAGAATATTTGGCGGAAGAAGGCTTTTCGCAGATACAGGATTAGCTTCTCTTGTCCGGGGCTTTACGTCTTGAAAAAGCGGAAGCGGCCAGTGGCCTTGGATAGGGCCGGGCGGCTTCCGCTTTATTTTTTTGCCGAGCGCTGCTTCCTCAGCAAAAAAAACGAAGTCAGACTATGAAGTCAAGCCAAACTGGCTTATATTAAATTTGAAGGCGATTACATAACAGGAAGAAGCGTGCGAAGGATGGCATTTGAAATTGTGGAGACGACGATTACGAAGATTCAGGCAGCGCTGGACTCCGGCGAAATTACATCCAGACAGCTCGTTCTGATGTACCTTGAACGCATCGCGGATCATGACAAGAACGGGCTGACGGTAAACTCGGTGATTGAGATTAATCCGGACGCTCTGTTTATCGCGGATGCCATGGATACGGAGCGCGCAAGGCTCGGCGCCCGGGGGCCGCTCCATGGCGTGCCCGTCATGCTCAAGGACAACATCAACACGGGGGATAAAATGCGTACGAGCGCCGGGTCGCTTGCGCTTACGGATTCTTTTGCCGGGGAAGACGCCTTTATAGTGTCCCGGCTGCGGAAAGCGGGAGCGGTGATCCTTGGCAAGACGAACATGACCGAGTTTGCCAACTTCATGACCATGGGCATGCCGTCCGGATACAGCTCGCGTGGCGGGCAGACGCTGAACCCATACAATATTTCGAAGCCGACGGGAGGCTCAAGCTCAGGCTCCGCCGTGGCCGTCGCCTGCAATTTCTGCGCGGTCTCCGTCGGAACGGAAACCTCCGGCTCGATCCTCAACCCCGCCAGCCTCGGCTCCATTGTCGGCATCAAGCCTACGGTCGGGCTGCTCAGCCGCTCCGGCATCCTGCCGCTGTCCAACTCGCAGGATACGGCCGGACCGATGGCAAGAACAGTTCCCGACGCGGTGCTGCTGCTGAATGCCATGCTTGGCGAGGACGAAACGGATGCCGCCATGGGCGCATCGCTCGGGAGAACCCACGGGGATTACACCGAATTTTTGGACGGAAACGGCCTTCAGGGCGCAAGAATCGGCATTCCGCGCGATTACTATTTCGAGGAAGTCGGCGAAGACCGGATTGCGCTGTATGAGGCGGCCGTCCAGCTGATGAAGGACCACGGGGCGGTGATCGTCGATCCCGCAAATGTTCCGACGGCGCGTGAGGTCCGCTATTCCACGGTTCTGCTGAACGAGTTCAAAAATTCGCTGAACGCCTACCTGGCGAAGCTCGGTCCGGGCGCGCCCATGCGCACGCTGAAAGACATCATCGCCTTCAACCACGCCCATCCGATGGAAACGCTCCGCTATGGCCAATCGACGCTGCTTGACGCTGAGTACAGAACCTCCGGCGCTTTGACGGAGCCGCAGTATCTCCGCGACAGGGCGGCCGACCTCAGGCTGTGCAAGGAAGAGGGCATCGACGCCGTCATGCGGGAGCACCGCTTGGACGCCCTGCTGTTCCCCGCCGATTTCGGCTCAAGAATTATGGCCCGGGCGGGATACCCGTCGATTGTCGTGCCCGCCGGTTACACGCCGGACGGCGAGCCCTTCGGCGTGACGTTTGCGGGTATGGCTTACGCCGAGCCGACGCTGATCAGGCTGGCTTACGCGTTCGAGCGGCACTCCAAAGCCCGCAAGCCGCCGTCGCTGCGCAGCTTTATCTAATTATAGGCGATGAGGGAGACACAGGTCCGAATAGGCCTGCATCTCCCTCTCTTTTCGTTGAAAAAAAATTTCCCCAAACCGCGATACATGTGACAATTTCCCTAGCCTTTGACTATATAATAGCCAACAGGTTGACATTTCCATCTGTTAATGGGGGGAGTAGGGAATGTACATTTATGTGCTGTTTGTCCACATTGCCGCCGCGGTTATGGGGCTGGGTGCGGCCTTTGCTTTTCCTCTTATCGCCAAAAGCGCAAGAACGGTCAGTCAGGCCAAGTTTGTCCTGTCCATGCTGAAAAGGGTGGAAATCCTCCCGAAGATCGGCAGCATCCTGCTGCTGCTAACGGGCATTGGCATGGCGATTCTGGAACCCTCGTTGTTTAAAGCAGGCTGGTTTATCGCCTCCATCGCCATCTACCTCGCCGTTCAGGTGATCGTTGCGGGCATTCTCCCGAGGCAGATGAACAAGCAGCTCCAAATCCTCCATGCAGAGAACGGGGAGCGCCTGCCGGAATCGTATAAGCGGCTGTCGAAGCTCTCGGCGAGATGGGAAAAGGTCACCCACGCCGCCGCGTTTATTCTTATTGTGCTGATGGTATTCAAGCCTTTCTGACGAGGTTGCCGGGCGGCTGGCTACAGGGCGAATCCGGTCATGGGGGAGCTACTTTGGCGGCTCTCTTTTTTGTATGGGTTCCCGGTGGCAACCTCCATATGTCTGAACCGGATTTAATCGTACTGCGACTGATTGTCCTCATCCGCCATGCTTTGGATCTCGTCCATCGAAATCGTGAGCAGCGGGTATCCCGTCTCTTCCTGCAGCTTTGCCGCTTTTTCTTTAAGATATTTCGGACTCCCCTCCGCCGCCTCTTCATCGTATACCAGCAGCAGGCCGTCGCTTTTGCGCATCAGCAGCTCGTCCCTCGCCCGGAACTGCCAGCTTCCTTCATAAGGACGGTTGCTGACCGCTCCGTAATAATCCGCCGCCGCCGCAATCCGGCGAAATTCCTCCTGCTTCTCTTCCTTCCACCTTTCCTCCGGGGCGGCATGAGCCGCGATAATGCCCAGCTTCAGGCCGGGGTATTCTGCTTTAAGCTCAAGCGCAGTTTCGCATGCCCATAGGTCAACGCCGTACTGTCCCGGGGTGATGATCCATTCCAGGCCCTCTTCCAGCAGCGGGAGCATACGGGATGCGAGCGCTTTTTTGATATAGGGAATACCGGGGTGCTTATTGTCAAAAATACCGAGTTCATGCGCACGGTAGCCGGTAACGAGCAGTGTTTTCATGTCGTACCTCTTTCCTGTTTCCAATAGGTCTTTCCATTATACCAGCCGCCACCACACTCTGCCCGTCTTCGGGAATAAAGGAACCGTCCCGCCGTACTCTCCCATCCCACGCAAAAAAAGCGGAGTGTCCGCAAGGTTCCACGAACCCTGCGGACATGCTCCGCTCAAGCGCTAGGCGCCATTTCAGTCAATCCAGCCGTTTGCCTGAAGCACGCGGTGAATCAAGGCGGCCGCTTCCGCTCTTGTCAGCGTATCCTTCGGTCTCAGCTCGCTGGTGCCGTCTCCCAGGACTATGCCGCTTTCAATAAGATAGGCTGCGGCAGCCGAAGCCCATGGAGACAGCTCGCCGCGGTCCCGGTAAGCAGACAGGCTATCCGCCTTCTTAGCGGGGTCAGCCTGAGGATGACCGCCCTTGATCAGGGAGATGGCGTTGTAGACGATCACCATAGCCTGCTCCCTGCTCACCTCGCTGCCGCCGTCAAAGACGCCGCCGGGATAGCCGGTAACGAGCCCGTATTGATGCGCAAGCTCCGCCGGGCCGTATGCCCACGAGGACGCTGGGATATCGCTGAAGGCGGGGGAAGCGATCTCCCTGCCCATTAGCCCCAGGCTTCGGACGGAGAGCGCCGCCAGTTCCGAACGCGTAACCTTGCGATCCGGCGCAAACTGGCCGCTGCCGTCGCCCGCGAGCATCAGGCGGTCCGCCAGGTCTTGCGCGATGCCCTGAACCCAGTGCCCCGGGGTGTCGGAGAAGGACGTTCTGCCGCCGAGCAGCGCGTACGTCCGGTAACCGGCCGCCTCGTGGATCACGGCGTACCGGGTGTTATCCACGGTCCTAAGCGCAGCCGGGACCGCGAACAGCTGTCCTCCATCCTGAACCGAAACGGCGGCAATTCCATCCTTCGTTCCCCCCTGTTCCGCCGGAAGCGGCAGGAGCAGCTCCGCCGGAGCATTCAAGGGCGCTGACACATTTTTGTCCTTGTAGCTTAGCGTCAGCTTCACCGTCAGCGGATCGGCCAGCAACCGATAGCCCTGACCGGCGGCGGTCTTCTCCGCGCTTGCGGCGTCTCCGCTCCGCTGAATGGACAGGCGCACTCCGATGTCCTCCGCCTTCACATTGCCGCCCAGCTCCTTGATCGCATCGCTTAGCGATACCGGCGGCAGCGTCAAGGTAAGCTCCGGCGTGCCGATAGTGAGGCGGCTGCCGCCTTGAAGCAGCCCGTTCCACTCGGCGGCCGACAAGCCGCTTACCACAACGTCCTGCTTCACGCCGACTTTGATCTGAAGATCGGCCGCCTTGCCGTCGGCCAGCTGTTTCAGCGCGCCGCCGTCAAGCGTGATCGCCAGCGCCGATCCGCCTCCCTGCTCCGTCTTGGCAGCGGTGAAGAAGGCTGCCGAAGCCTGATTGACGGTGCCCGTCACGGCATCCCCCGGCTGAAGAGAAGCCGAGGGCGTCTGGGCCGGAGCGGGCGCCGGTTCTGGCGCCGGGGTCGGCTGTGCCGGCGACGCGGACGGCTCATCCGACGCCGACGCGGACGGCGCGGCCGACGGGGCGGCCGATGGTGCCGCCGATGGTGCGGCCGATGGTGCCGCCGACGGAGCAGCCGACGGCAGCGGCTCAGGCTCGCCGCCTCCGGCCTCCACTTTCACGGCGCGCCATTTCTGCCGGTCGGAGCCGTCGACGGCGCCAAGCGTCACCGTTCCATCCTCCCGGGCTTCCAGCGCCCGGTCCGGCTGGAATTTGGACAGAATCGTCAGCGTTCCGTCCGGGTTCCCATTCACCAGCCACCGCTGATTGTCATAGCCGAGATAAGCGTACAATTGAACCTTATTCGCCCCCGTATCCCAGTCGAGCGATTTGCCGCTTCCCCCTGTCCGGATCGTGTAGGCGTTATTTTTGATCGGGTAATAGCTCCAGTATTGATTGACCGATTCCTGTTCAGGCGCCGTTCTGAGCATTGCGAGGGAACTTTGGCTGTCGGCCGCGAGCGCCGCTTTGGTACCCTCGTTTATGAAACGGTATAGCGTATCGTCCGCCTGTGTTGCCCCGGTTACATTGACATTCTGGTAATAGGCGTCCCCTCCGAATACATTTACGCCGAATGCGCCCTGAAGATAGGTGTCGTCATCGACGTCGATAATCTGCCGGCCGTCCAGCTCGATGGTAATTCGAGTGCCTGCGGCGGTGATTTTGACGTGATGCTTCACTCCCGTGGTCACGGCCATCGGCACTTTCGCCAGCACCTGCCGGTCCTGGAATTGGCCGTCCGCCATGTAGAACAGCCGCGCCGCCTTCAAATTGGGATCAAGGTTGAAGTAATAGGCGCTCGTACCGTCGGCGTTCGACCGGAACAGCATCGATCCGGCTCCCCCGGTGTCCGGGAGCATCATATCGGCTTCAAAGGTGAAGTCCGCCGCCCGATCCCCCGACATATAGTTGGAGTCGCTGTCAAAGGTTCCCCGGATACCCTCGGTTGTCACCGCCCAGCTGGAATTCGGCTTCCAGTTGTTCAGATTCGTATGGAATACTCCCACCGTCACTTGAATGACGGACGACAAGCTTCCATCAGACGTCTGTACGGTAACGGCCGCAGTCCCCGGCGCCACAGCCTTCAGCACGGCGCTGCCGGTACCGGTCGGCTCGGCCTTGACGACCGATTCGTCGCTGGAGGTCCAGGTCAGCTCCCGGGCAAGTTCATGCGGCATCACATTCGCGTAGATCTCCTTGGATTCCCCGGAGCCCAGCTCCAGCAGGCTGCTGTCCAGAATAATCCGGCCGGCCGAATCGCCAGGTTGAAACTCGCTGTTCCAAATATTTTTCAGCGGATATACCTTGATGGACTTCACCTTAACTGCGCCGCCCTTGGCGTAAAAGCTCATGCCACTCCGCGCCGCACCCGGGAAAATCACATCGGAGAACACCACCGTGCCGTCTGCCGCAAACACCTCGATGGAGGATTGGTCCACAAGAATGCGCAGCTTCAGCTTGGAATTTACCGCCGGCACATGGGCCTCATGCTGGGTGGAGAACTTGGATGAGAAATCGGTCCGTCCGGAAGCTGTGCGGTCAACGAATAATGTGCCTTCTCCGGTCCGGTAGCCGACAGCGGTCCGCTGTTCGCCGCCTTCCCGCAGGTAGAATCCGAATTCCGAAGCGGCCCCCGTGTCAGGCAGCTCAAGCTGGGCCTCGATTTCATAAGCATTGCCGAATGACGAGGCCAGAATATTGCCCGTATTCCCGGAGACGACTGTGCCTTCAACTGAGAATGGCGCGCCCCGCAGGGTTTCAAGCTCCGCAATCGGTGCCTGCGCCAGACGAAGGCCGTCCGCTGTCGTCTTCAGCGACAATTCGCGCGGCACCGTCAGTTCTCCCTTCCACGGAGAGGTCGGGAAGCTGAACGGATAGTCCCAGTTGGTCATCCAGGCCAAGGCGATCCGCCGTCCGTTCGGCTCGTTGGCGAAGGAAGTCGTAGCGTACATCTCTTTGCCGTAGTCGGTTCGCAGCACCGTTCCTGCCGGATTATCGTTTACGAATTTGCCCTCGGGCGTCAGGTCGCCGATGAAATACTCCGCGTCCGAGCCGTCCGTCTTCGGATTGGCGCCAGTGCTGAGCATCAGCACCCACTTCAAACTCGAGGCGTCGCCGTCCACCGGAAGCGGGAACAGATCGGGGCATTCCCACACTCCGCCTCTGATATAACTGCCGTAGCCAAAATTGTCAGTCAGCGTCCAGTCGATCAGATTCTCCGAGGTGAAGAAGCGGATGTGATCGCCGCCGGAAACGACCATGACCCAACGGTTATTCGCATCGTCCCGGACGACCTTCGGATCACGGAAATCCCAGTTCCCCGGTTCATTGGGGCTTACATAGCCCGGATTTTGGATAACCGCACCGTCCCCGTAATACTGCCAGGTGCGCCCCTTATCCTTACTGTAAGCCAGCCCGATTTTCTGGTTGCCGCCGGTCTTGTCGGGATTGAAGGATGTATAGTAGGCGATAAGGCCTTTGCCCCCGGAGCTCCCGAACAGCCCCGAGGCGTTCGTCTCGTCCGCAATCGCCGATCCCGACCAGATATGGCCCATGTCATTCCATTTCAGCGCAAGCGGCAGACGCCGCCAGTGAACGAGATCGGTGCTGACCGCATGGGCCCACTGTCCGCGGTCCTGATGAAACAGATGGTATTCTCCTTCAAAATACACCAGTCCGTTCGGATCGCTAACCGAGCCGCGGGCTGGAGTGTAATGATAGGCCGGACGGTAGCTTTCGTTGTAATATCCGCTTGACGGCGTCAGATAGACATTCTGGAAGTAGGCGCTGCCGCCTTTTACGGCCAGGCCGGTCAGACCTGAAGCATAGCCTGCGTCCTCGGCACTTGCTGCCGGTTGGGCGTAGCCGTCCACATAAACCGAGATTTCGGGTCCCGCGGCATGAATTTCAACATGGTGCTGCTTCCCGGCTGCCAGCGGAATATCCGAAGAGCTTGCCAGCACCTCCTGCCCTCCCGCTCCGGACTTGATCAGCTGTACCGTGCCGTTATCCGCATTCAATTCAAGCAAGTAGCCCTCCGAGCCGTCGGCGCTCGCCCTAAGCAGCAGTCCCGCTTCGGCGGAAGGAGTATCCGGAGCGATGGTAACGTCACCCTCCAGCACGAAGTCGTTCGCCTGCACCTGGGAAAGATGCCTGGACCACTGCTCGCCCTGCGCCGTTCCCTTCATACCCCGAAGATCCTTCGTCCAGGACGTCTCCGCGACCGTCAGACCTTCTATATTCGTAAGCAGATCACTCACTTCAATATTCTGAAACACCGCCGTTCCCGCCGCGCGAAGGCCAAGGCCCCCATTTACGGAATACAGCTCCGTTTCAGCGCTGATTATGGGATCGTATTTGCCGTTCCAATAGACATGAATTCGGTTACCTTCTGCTTTAACCTTTACATGGTAGCTGACATCCGGGAGGACCGCGATGCTCTTCTCGATCCACAGGCGGTCCGCCTGTCCGCTGCTCGCATCGGCCAGGCGGATTTTGCCGGCTTTGCCATCGACCTGAACCAGCAGCGCCTTCCGCCCTTCTGCATCCGAGCGCAGAAGAAGGGAGCCAGACGAATCGGCGGATTTCAGCGTAATATCGCTCTCATAAGTGAAGTCGCTGGCGTAGGTATCCGACATGACCGTTGCAGCTCCCGCTCCGGACAGCTGAAGGCCTTCCGGGCTTGAGAAAACGCTTCCAAATCCTCGCTGCGTCCATCCCGTCAGATTGCTGCTAACGCCAAACATGTCAATCAGCTGCGGATCGCCGATCGGGCCGGCATAGATATTCTGGAACACGGCTGCGCTGTTCCAGACATGCATGCCGAAATAACCGCCGGTGTAGGCGGAATCGCTCACCTGAATCAGAGGTTCGCTTTCGCCGTTCCAGTACACCTTCAGCGAATCGCCGTCAGCCGTTACCTTGAGGTGGTACGTCTGCCCGGCTTCCAGCGGGACGCTCTCCGCTTTCAGCACCCGGTCGCCGTCCGCATCCTTCAGCTTCAGGATGTCCGCTCCCGGATCAAGCTGCGCCATATACGAGCCCCAGCCATTATCGTTCGAGCGGAAGACGAGCGACACGCCCCCGCTGTTCTGGAGCAGCGTTACGTCCGCTTCGTAGCTGAAGCTTTCTCCCTGCTCGGCGGACAGCGCGAAGCCGTTCTCGGAAGATGACAGCCTCAATCCGTCAGCCGTCTCCTCAATGTTCCCTTTGTCCTTCGCCGCCCAGCCGCTCAGGTTGCTGTTCACCGTTCCCGGCCTCGTCTCCGTGTTGATGACCTGCATATCAATATTCTGGAACACCGCCGCGCTGTTCCAGACATGCATACCGAAATACCCGCCGGTATAAGCAGAGTCGCTTACCTGAATCAGCGGCTCGCTTCCCCCGTTCCAATACACCTTTAGCGACGCGCCCTCCGCTGTTACCTTTAGGTGGTACGTCTGCCCGGCTTCCAGCGGCACACTCTCCGCCTTCAGCAGCCGGTCGCCGTTCGCATCCTTCAGTCTGAGAATGTCCGCGCCCGGATCAAGCTGCGCCATATACGAGCCCCAGCCGCTGTCGTTCGAGCGGAAGACGAGCGACACGACCCCGCTGTCCTGAAGCAGCGTTACGTCCGCTTCGTAGCTAAAGCTTTCTCCCTGCTCGGCGGACAGCGCGAAGCCGTTCTCCGAGGACGACAGCTTCAGGCCATCCGCCGTCTCCTCAATGCTCCCTTTGTCTCTTGACGTCCACCCGCTTAAGTTGCTGATCACACCACTTGTTGAAGCGCTCTCAGAAATGTTTTCCCCATACGTAACGTCTGTTACCGACGCCGCCGACGCCACCGAATAGGAACCCGGGAATATAACCGTTCCCAGCAGCAGTACGGCAACCCACGCGTTTAACCAGACTTTCCCCCGAAGCTTCTTCCCTCTTCCCAACGCATTCACTCCCATTCTTGATATCATGTAAGCGCTGTCCATTACTGCTGAAGAAAAGCGACCCAAGTTTCAGGCCGCTTTTTCCTCTATATAAGCCGAACTTGAATTTTTTACATCAGATATCAGTCGTAACTACGAGGAATGTTTGGACTTCCGGCCGCTGTTGTCACCAGATTTCTTAATTAAAACCGCTATTCGCGGATGAAATCTGGTGACAAAGGCGATCGCTATCGCTCCTACAGTTCCAAACTTCCCCTTCGTTACTCCTTACCCTGATGCCATTTTGCAAGTTCATCCTATAAAGTTCATTCTGTCTTGCTATGCTCAAGACTTCTAGTCGTCTTCCACAGCAGGCATACCCCGGGGCCAATTATTCTCCTGCTGCTTCCGCCTGATCCGATTCCAACCGCCAGATATTCAGCGTTTCAAGCAGGGTATCTCCGCCTCTTGAGAACAGCTTGAGGCCGAGGCTGCTTTCCAGCGGGTAAATCCGGTTCGTAATCGTCCGGCGTCCGTCATTGGCGAACAGCTCTACCGAAGAGCTGTCGAGGAATACGCGCAGCTTGATCCGTCCGTCCTCCGTCTGAGCGAGCGTCACATCATTGACGCCGCCCTCGCCCGCTCCGGCATGGTCACGGTTCATCCGCAGTACGCCTTCGGAGGCTTTATAGGAAATTTCCGTATACTGCAAGCCGTCTTCCGAGCAGCGTACGCGCAGGCCGAACTCGGCATCGGACGAAGAATCGGCCGCAAAAACGGCTTCAATCTCCAGCGCGTTTCCTGCCGCTCCACCCGGAATGAAATCTTCACTGTCCTTCAGCAGGACGTTGGCCGCGTCCACATGGCTGCCCCGCAGCGCCTTCAGTTCCTCGGCAGGGTTAGCCAGCAGGCTGCCGTCTTCCGCGAGCGTAAGCACGCGCGGCAGAGTGAAGGCGCCCATCCAGCCGTCTTCCTTCTCCGGCATCTCCGCTCCCCAAATATTCATCCAGCCGAACATAATCCGGCGGCCCGACGCATCCTCGAAGGTCTGCGGCGCGTAGAAGTCGAAGCCGTAGTCCACCCGGTCCTTATGCTGATTGCTGAATTTTCCCGTATCATAGTCGAACTGTCCGGACAAATACAGCGTCTTGACGGGCGCAATATTCATCGGAGAGAAGATGAGCACATGACTGTCCGCCCCTTCTCCAAGCGGGAACAGATCGGGGCATTCCCACATATCGCCCATCGTTCCGTCACTCTCGGCCGCAATCCCTTCGTAGGTCCATTCATCCAGATCGGCTGAAGTATAGTGAAGCGCCTTGCCTTTGCCGTCCTTGCCGTAACCGACAACCAGATGCCATTTGTCGCCGCGCTTCCACACTTTCGGATCGCGGAAGCCGAAGCACTCCGCATCCGGAGGGCCATCAATGACGCTAACCGGCCCTTTTTCAAAATGAATGCCGTCCGTACTACGTGCAATGCACTGCACCTCGACCGGATTGTTGCTTTCCACATGTCCCGTATAGATCAGCGTCAGCACGCCGCCATCGTCCACCCCGCTGCCCGACCAGCAGCCGTACACCGTATTTTCGCCGCTGTCGTATGGCATCGAGGGTGTCAGCGCGATCGGGAGATGCTCCCAATGCACGAGATCCTTGCTCTTCGCATGTCCCCAGTGCATCGGTCCCTGCCAAGGGCCGTAAGGGTAGTGCTGGTAGAACGCGTGATATTCGCCTTTATAATAAATGAGTCCGTTTGGATCGTTCATCCAGCCGACAGGCGGCATTAAATGATATTGAAGCCTGTAGCGGCTATTGGTGATTGGCACCGTTTCATTTTGCAGCGTATTGCTCACAGAAGGTCACCATCCTGTTCCAAAATATTTTTTCTATAATGTGCTTATGTCCAAACCGATTTCAGAGGATAAACCGTAAAATGGCTGAATGTGGCGTTTCCGCCGCGGGCGAACAATTCCAGTCCTCCGCTCTCCGGGCGGGGGTATACAAGCGATGTGAACACTTCCTCGCCGTCTCCGACGAACCACTCGATGACCGAATCATCGACAAAGCCCCGCAAGAACAACCTGCCGTCTTCACCGCTTCTCGGCGCCCGGAATACCTTGGCAAAATTCGCCGTTCCGCCCGTGCGCTTCGGCAGTTCGCTGAAGCCTGACTTGCGGCGGTCGAGAAACAGCTCTTCGCGTTCCGGGCTGAAGCCCAGCACGGTATGCTCCTCGCCGTCATCCGAGACCCTGACGCGGATTCCCCATTCCGCCGCGCGGTCCCAGCTTACTTCTGCCTCGAACTCGTACGACAGCCCCGAGAAAGGCAGGCGGAGAATTTCATCCTTCACCTCCACCGGACCGAAGCGGACCGGCTCTTCACGCAAATTCTCAAGCTCCTGAACCGGCTGCTGCGCCAGATGAAGCTCGCCGGCGCCGTTTCTTGCAAGCCTCAGCACCCTTGGAATCGACATGCCGCCTTTCCAAGGCTCGGTGGGCGAATGAAACGGATACTGCCAGTTGGAGGTCCAGCCGAGCCAGATCGTCCGGCCGTCTTCCCGGGGAATATCCGAATAGGAAACGGCGGCATAGAAGTCCTGCCCGTAATCGGTCCACCGGGGAGCGCTGCCCTCATGCTCACAGACAAAGCGGCGGCCGTCGAAGTGTCCGACGAAATACTGGGCGGTGGAGCCATCCGTCACCTCGTTGTCCCCGATGCTGACATGCAGCACCCAGCGGCTCTGGCCCGGCTCTCCCAGAAGGGGAAGCTGGAACAGATCGGGGCACTCCCATACCGCATCCTGGCAGCCGGTACCTTCAAACACGCTTTCAAACTGCCATTCTCGCAGATTGGGCGAGCTGTAGAAGTGAATGGCCCGGTCCACGCTGACCGCCATCGCCCAGCGGCCCGTCTGCTCATGCCAGAGTACCTTCGGATCGCGAAAATCATTCAGGCCGGGATTGGGAATGACCGGATTGCCCGAATACTTCACCCAGGTCCGGCCTTTGTCCGGGCTGTAAGCGATGCTCTGGGACTGTAAACCATCCTTGAAGTGGGTGAAGATGGCCACCAGACCGCTGCCGCCGCCGAAGAAACCGCTGCTGTCGTTCCAGTCCACCACGGCGCTTCCAGACCAGATGTCGCCCAGCTCATCGGTTACAAGCGCCAGCGGCAGATGCTCCCAGTGCAGCAAATCGCGGCTTACCGCATGCCCCCATCTACCCGTAAATTGATAAAACTGATGATACTCCCCTTCATAGAACACCATACCGTTCGGGTCGCTCATCGGCCCCTCCGGCGGTGTCAAATGATATTGCGGGCGGTAAAGCTCATGGTACGTTTCAGTCATCGTTAACCTCCATTGACCCGACTTCCAGCTCTCTCCACAAGCATGTTTAATAGACATCTCTAATCTCAATTTATTTACATTATTCATTACAAATGTAAAGAACTTTGACGCAATTGAAGTATAGCGCTTCCAATTCCAAGTGTCAATCACTTTTAAAGCGCTTTTTCACAAAAAAATTTTCTCTTGATCCGTTCAAATCCTTGCCTGTCTGAATGAAAGTCCGGCCATCAGCGTCATCTTCAGGAAAACGCCTCCCAAGCCGATTCCATGGGCAAGTATATCCTATGCAACCGCTGAAAAAGGTTATATAATAAGATGTTAAAACGAGTAAATTCGTCAATACTAGATAGAAATCTGCTGCTTGTGCTTTTTATTCTCTTGTTTTGGGCATTTTTGTTTACATTTCCCCATCACATTTATCCTTTACATTTTTATTTGCACTCGCACACAAAAATGATAAAAAGATATATTTTGAAAAAACCATGAGTCAAAAAGGAGCATGCTGTCTATGGCTGAAAGAGTGACCATTCAAGATATCGCTGATGCTTTGGGATTGTCACGCAACACGGTTTCCAAAGCGCTGAACAACCATCCGCAAATCCCCGAGGGGACCCGGGAGAGGATTCTCCAAAAGGCGGCCGAGCTGAAATACAAAAATTTCTCCAGCATAAACATGGGGAACATCGCGCTGCTCACCCGCGGCGACATTAACGTCATCAGCTTCTACGCCGAGACGATCAAAGGCATGGAAACGGCGCTGAGCGCCCGGGGATTCAATCTGATTCTGACCTTGGTCAAGCCCGAAGATATCCGAAACAACGCCCTGCCGGCCAACATCAATCCGTTTAACATCGACGGGATTGTGTGCATTGAGATTTTTCATAAGCCTTACATTGAAACGATCCTCGGCGCCGGCATTCCGACCGTATTCATCGACTCCCTGCCCAACACCGTCTTTGACAGCCACAAGTATGACATCCTAATGGTCGAGAACGAGTTCGCCACCTATACCCTTACCAAAACGCTGATCGATGAAGGGCATGAGCATATCGGCTTTATCGGGGATCTGCATCACTGCCGCAGCTTTTACGAGAGATGGCTCGGGTTCGAGCGCGCGATGAGGGCATCCGGATATGAGCCAGACCCCGCCTTCAGCATCACGCCGGACGACACGCAGCCTTACCTGTCCGTCGAGTGGATGACGGCCCAGCTGAAAAGCCTGGCCACGCTCCCTACCGCATTCGTATGCGCCAATGATGATATCGGCATCTCCGCGGTCCGTGCGCTCAAGGAGTTGAAGGTTCAGGTGCCCGAACAGATTGAAGTGACAGGATTTGACGACATTGCCAACGCCAAAATCATTGACCCGCCGCTGACCACCGTTCATACCTATCCATACGAGCTCGGCACCCGCGTCGTCGAGGCGCTGCTGAACAGGATTGAACAGCCGGACCGCCATAAGGAAACCATCTATCTGGATACCAGCGTCGTTCTGCGGGGATCGACCCGGCGGCGGAATGAGGCCAGCGAAGCCGCGGGTACTGCCTCAGTAGCCAGCCCGCCGTTTTGACCGCGGAACCATCCCGCCGTTATCTCGGGCGCCCGTTCCATTACCCGGCATTTCGCAAAGTCCCAAACCAGTCCATCTGTCAAAAAGAAAAAGGACAGCTTCGCGCTATCCCTTCAATATCCTAACGCCCTTCGCCGGAACGCGGACCGTGCCCGTTACCTCCTCGCCTGTCAGCAGATCATGTATCCCGGCGGAGCCGATCTCCGTCGTCAGTTCCCCGCCCGTGTGGTTCAGCAGGAACAGGTACGGCGTTCCGTTCTTTATCCGGCGCGCGGCTTCGATTCCCTGTGGCGCTTGGACCAGCGGCTCGATATCCTTGTCCGCGCACAGATTGCCAAGGAAGCCTTGCAGAAAATCGGCATTCGGGCTGGAAGCGATATAGTAGGCTTTGCCCTCTCCAAACCGGTTGACGGTAAGCGCCGGCATGCCCTGATAGAAATCGGAGCCGTAACGCGCCAGCGTCTCCGCGTTCTCCGTATGGATCAGATCGCACAGGATGCCGCATTCATAGCTTCCGCTCAGCTTCTTCCATTCCCGCTCCATCACGATTTGATTGCTCATGCCAGGCAGCAGCGCGTCAATCTCCTCCGCCCATATGCCAAGCAGCGGCCGCAGCGGCCCGGGGTAGCCCCCCAGCGTAACAAGATCATGCTCGTCGACGATTCCGCTGAAGAAGGTCGTCACGAACGTGCCCCCCGCCTGGACAAAAGCTTCCGCCCGCGCTGCAAAGCCCGGCTTCACCATATACAGCACCGGCGCGATGACGATTTCGTACCGGGTCAAGTCCTCCTCGGCGCCGACCATATCCACCTCAATATGCTGGGCAAACAGCGCATCGTAATACTTATGCACCTCGTTCACATAGTTCAGCGCGACCGTTGGCCCGCTCGACAGCTCGAGCGCCCAGCGGTTCTCCCAGTCGAACAGGATGGCGACCTTCGCCGCGCTGCGGGCGTCCAGCAGCTCGCCGCCGAGCAGCTGCAGCTCCCGGCCCAGCTCCGCGCATTCGCGGAACACCCGCGTATGCTCATGCCCGGCGTGCTCGATCACCGCGCCGTGAAACTTCTCGCAGGCGCCTACCGAGCGGCGCAGCTGGAAGAACAGGACGGTGTCCGCTCCTCGCGCCACCGCCTGGTAGCTCCAAAGCCGCATCACGCCGGGCCGCTTGAGCGAGTTGTACTTCTGCCAGTTCTGCTGGCTCGGCGTCTGCTCCATCAGCATGAACGGCTGGCCGCTTTTCAAGCCGCGCATCAGGTCGTGGGTCATCGCCGTAAAGCTGACGGGCGTGTCCAGCGAAGGATAATTGTCCCAGGACACGACATCCAAATATTTGGCCCATTCGAAATAATCCAGCTCCTTATAAAAGCCCATCAGATTCGTCGTAATCGGCACATCCTTGCTGTGCTCCCGGATCGCGTCGTATTCCAGCCGGTAGCACTCCAGCAGGCTGTGCGACATGAACCGGCGGTAATCGAGCGAAATGCCCTGAAAGTTGGTCCGGCTCCCGTTCCACTCCTCGGTCAGTTCACTGGGGAGAACAATCTCCTCCCAATCGTAGAACGTGTGCCCCCAAAAGCGCGTGTTCCACGCCCGGTTCAAGGCGTCCAGTGTGCCGTACCGCGCTTTCAGCCACTCGCGGAAGGCCGCCTCGGACTGCTCGGAGTAGTCGTAACCCCCGTACTCATTCGAGACATGCCAGGCCACGAGCGCAGGATGATCCTTGTACCGCTCCGCCAGCTTGCCCGCCAGCCGGGAGGAAAATGTACGGTAGACCGCGCTGTTCGGGTTGGAGTTATGCCGTCCCCCAAACTTGCGTTTCCTGCCTTTGGCATCAACCCGGGTCACCTCCGGGTACCGGCGCGCCATCCAGGCCGGATGCGCCCCGGTACCCGTAGCCAGGCATACATAGATTCCGTTGCGGTACAGCCGGTCCATCGTCTCATCAAGCGCCGAGAAATCATAGGTATGCTCATCCGGCTGAATCATCGCCCAGGAGAACACGTTAATCGTAGCTACATCAATCCCCGCCAGCCGGAACAGGCGGTCATCCTCCGCCCATACTTCGGGCTCCCACTGCTCGGGATTGTAATCTCCTCCATACCAAATCTTCGGCAGTTTATCGTTGATCACGTGCGGCACATCCTTTACAGTATAAGTATATTCTCATTGTAATCGCTTAAAATTGGCGGTTAAATATAATATTTCCGCATCACATATAAGAATATGGAACCAGCACAGCTCTGTGCCGCTTCTCTACTTACCCATTTCGCAGGAGGTTAACCGCATGGCAACCCATGGACACCGCCGAATTATTTTCGCTCCCGAAGCCGGAAGCCGTCTGCCGATTGCCCTCGACAGCATCGGGTATAATCCCGAGCAGGAGCGGGTCAGCCGCCCGGACGGCTATCCGGCCTACCACTGGCTACAGACGGCCGAAGGGCAGGGGCTGATTCTTTTCGGGGAACAGCGGATGTTCCTTCCCAGGGGCAGCGGCGTACTGCTCCCTCCCCGATTACCCCATCGCTATGAAGCGGTGCGGGACGGCTGGCGTACCTATTACCTGACCTTTGCTGGCGGCTCCGCGGACAGCATTTTGCTATCCCTGGGCTTAAGCGGCCCCTCCTTTCACCAGTGGGAAGACGACGCGCCCGTGGGCAATATGGTCGAAGCTTTGCTGAACCTCCAGGAGAAGGAGGCCGACCCGTTCGGGCAGAACGCCTCGGCGGGCGCCTACCGTTTTCTGCTCGCTTTAAGCTCCTGCGGGAGCGCAGATGACCGGAGGTCCATCTCCGGCAATCTCGGCAAGCTTCAGCCGCTGCTCGCCTGGATGGAAGAAAGCTACGGCAATCCCGATATCGGCCTGAACGACCTTTCCGGGCGTATCGGGGTGTCCGGCCGCTACCTGAACAGCCTGTTCCTGCATACATTCGGCTTATCTCCCTACGCCTATTTCATCCGCTTGCGCATCCGCAAGAGCAAGGAGCTGCTAATCGGCCTCCCGGAAGCCAGCGTCAAATCCATCGCGCAGCGGGTCGGATTTCGGGACGCCAGCCATTTTGTCGCCACCTTCCGCAAGCTGTCCGGGACGACTCCGGAACAATTCAGGAGCCTACATTAGCGCATCGCGTTTCGGGCGGGATAGCCCTATCCGCAAGCTGTCCGGACGAGCGAAAGAAACGCTCCTCCCTTCAGCTCACAGCGCCAAAAAAAGCAGCCCCCCCTATAAGGGGACGGCCTTGGCCGCACCCCGTTCACCGGGAGGAGCTGCTTTTATATTTTTGAAGACGCAAATGCGAAATAAACGCCGAATGCCAGACACAGCATTCCGATAAAGCCGTAGCCCCCGAACACATCCCAGCGGGATGAAAAATAGCCGAACCCGAGGCCGGCGGCGATAAGCGCCGCATTAAGGCCCAGCGACTGAAACGAATCCAGCGTCGCTCTCATGGACGAGCCGATCCGGTGATGCAAATATCCGGCCGCAAGCGGTTCGATCAAGCCGCCGGCCAGACAGATCAGTAAGATCGCCGCCAGACCGCTGGCGTTCCGCGCCATGGACAGATACAGGAAGCCCGCGGCAAGGACGGCGGTAACCGCCGTCAGCAGCAGCCTGCTCCCCAGGCGGCTTTTCAGCTTGTAGGCAAGGATATTGCCCGGAAGCCTGAGCAGAAAGATCGACGCCGAGAACAACCCGAAGGCTGCTGGCGGAATCCCGACCCGGTCCAGATATAGCTGCCAGAATTCATCGATGAAGTTCAGCGACGCCCCCGTCACCATTCCGGACAGCATAACCATGAGGACGCCCCGATTACTTCTGAAAAAGCGCACGGAGTCCGCAATAGATGCCGAGGCAGGCATCCCCTTCTCCCTCTCCGCCTCGCCGCTTGCGGCAGGTTCAACCAGCATGAACGTGAAGAAAAGCGCGGCAATCGAACTGGCCAGCGAAATCCAGTAGTTCAGCCCATAGCCGAAGCGGCCGGCCAGAACGCTTCCGCACATGGCGGCGAGCATTGTGGAGGCGATGTCGACGGCATTCAGGCGGCCCAGCGCCTGCTCAAAGGACTCCTCTCGTCCGGCCGCCTTCAGCGAATCGTAGAGCAGCGCATTCTCCGCGCCGCTTCCCGCCGTTCGGCCCACCGCCGCGAGAAATACGGCCAGCGCGAAGTGCCGGAACGAATCCGCATAGAGCAGAATCAGAAACTCGAAGCAGCCGAGCAGCGAGGCCAGAACCAGCATCCGCTTGCGGCTCCATCTGTCCGCAATAATACCGGTCGGAAGCTCCAGCAGCACAACCGTCACCGCAAAAATCATCTCCGTATATACGACCAACTGAATGCTCATACCCCGTTCTTCCCAATACAGCCTCTCGATCACATAAGCCGGAATGAGACTGCCAAAAAAACGCACCGCATACAGCACCCGTAAATTGCGCAAACCCGTCATGCGTGTATCTCCTCCCGATTCGGATTGGACGGTTCCAACCGGAATCTTGGGCGGAGCGCGCTCTAGGCCCGATTTTAGAGATTAACAGGGAGGTCTTGCTTTCGACATGTTCATCGTCTCCTTCCAGCGCAAAGCGGAATGTTCCACATGACCAGCTACTCCAATTATATAGGCAATGTCACAAAATAGACACAACCATAAAGCCTTGCCCCGGGTTTTTTTTCGCTGAAATTCGGGTTATATCTCATCCCTGCCCAGCGCTTCGATCACCCTGTCGCACCATTCTATATAGCTCTCCTCATTCCGGATGCCCATCTCAATGACCGCAATCGAGGAGAACAGCGGGTCCCTGCCGGGAAAGACGGCCTGCTGCTCGCGGAAGCCCGCGATTTTGGCACGGTAAATCTTCAGACGTTCTTCATGCTCTGTTCGTTTCGCCCGCAAAACACCGATCATCGCCTCCGGTTCCACCAGCCAGGAATTGTACTGCTTTAGCATAAAATCGTCCAATGCTCGCGGCTCATCCGCCTCCAGCACCCAATCTTTAAGGAATTCAACTCCTTTGTCCGTGATGCTGTACACTTTGCGCGCCGGACGGTAGGACTCACGCTCATGCGATTCCAGTTGAACCAAGCCTTTCAATGATGAAGCCTATTCTTTTGAACTGCTGCGGACGATAAGCTATGCGCCATACGGTGGAGCGGATATCGGCGAATGGCTGGTGACCGCCTCCCGCATTGTTGAGGGCGATTTCGAGAGCTGGCACAAGGAATGGTTCCGGGTCGCCGAACGCGCACATGCGCTGGCGGATGAAGCACTGGCCGCCGGCCAGCGCATCGGCGCACGGGAGGCGTATCTCCGCGCTTCCAACTATTACCGCACCTCGGAGTTCTTCCTGCACGGGAGCCCCGAAGATCCGCGCATGCTCTCCACCTGGAAGCTGAGCCGCGACACCTTCAGACAAACGGCGAAGCTGATGGACGCCAAAGTGGAGCAGGTCAGCATTCCGTACGAAGGAACGACGCTTTCCGGTTACTTCTATACAGCGGCAGACGCCACGGAGCCCCGTCCAATCCTGATTATTCACGGCGGCTATGACTCCACGGGCGAAGAGCTGTATTTCGGCGGAGCCGCCGCCGCTCTCCAGCGGGGCTACCACTGCCTTACCTTCGAGGGTCCCGGCCAAGGCTCCGTGATCCGCGAGCAGCGGATTCCTTTCCGTCATGACTGGGAGAAGGTCATTACGCCGGTTGTCGATTATGCAGTCAGCCGTCCCGAGGTGGACCCCGGCCGCATCGCGCTGATGGGCATCAGCTTCGGCGGCTATCTCGCGCCCCGGGCAGCGGCCTTTGAGCATCGCCTTGCCGCCTGCATCGCCAACGACGGCGTGCACACGTTCCGCTTCCGGGAAATGGGCCAGAAATTCATGGCGGGCCGAACGGACTATACCTTCGAGGAGTACGAAGCAACCGTAGCCAAGATCATGGAGCATCACAGCAGCGTCCGTTGGGCGGTAGACAATGGAATGTTCACCTTCCAGGCGAACTCTCTCAGCGAGCTGGCCTGGAAGACAGAGCCCTGCACGATGGAGGGCGTCGCGGACCAGGTGCTCTGCCCTACGCTCGTCTGCGAGGCGGAAGAGGATCATTTCTTCGCCGGGCAGCCCGAGAGACTGTCCGATGCATTGTCCTGCCCGAAGACCTATCTGAAGCTCACCAAGGAGGACGGCGGGGAAGAACACTGCCATTTCGGCGCCCTGCTGCTGTTCAATCACCGCGTCTTCTCCTGGCTGGATGAGACGCTGAAGATCAGCGCCGAACCGGCAGGCGTACTGCATTAATATTAAAGCCTCCAGCTAACGCGGCGGATCGGGAGTGACCCCTGTCTCACTAACAGGGTCACTCCCGTTCCTGAACCGCGTTGTTGCTGGAGGCTTTTTGTTGTTCTCAGGGCGGCTTTAGGCCAGCGTCAGGTGGAACGATACGGCTTCGGCACCCGCGGCAACAGCAACGGCGGTTTCACCGGTCCGCTCCGCCCCCCACACCGAGGCAATCGTTCCGAGTCCGTGCAGCTCCAGGCTGAACGGCTTGCCGCTGCCTTCAGCCTCTACGGCGATCGCGCTGCCGTCGCGGCTCGCGGTGACGCGCAGCTCCGGCATGCCGCTCAAGGAGCGCACGGTCGCGGAGGCCGAAGCTCCGTCTTCCAGCGAGTAAAGACCCAGCGTCACGCCGTCCGCATACTCGTAATCCGGACGGTGATCGGTCCGGCCCTCTGCGAGCAGCGTATTCGGCCGGATGAACAGCGGCAGACTCAGGAAGCCATGCCGTTCCCTGCGTCAGGAACCGCCCTCCACCGTCTCGCCGGTCAGGAGAGAGGTCCATCGGCCTTCCGGCAGATAGTAGACGGCCTCGCCCGAATCGTCGAAGACCGGGGCCGCCGAGATCGTGGTTCCCAGAAGCCGGAGCCGGACAGGCCGAGCTGCAGGCTGCTGCGCAGGGATTCGGCCATTGATTCGTAGTCGGCGTAGAAGTCGCCGCCCCAGTGCACGGGGAATTTCTGTCCCCCGGCCGTGGCGGAACGGGCGAAGACAGCCGCGCGGATAGGGCTAAATGAAGGATGGCAATTGACTGGTTGGTGGAAGTTTATGAGTACATATCATTTATGAGTACATATCATTGCATAGCATTCGGCTTTATGTTATATTGCGATTATTCTGTAGTTCGATTGTCATCAAACTTAAGAATGAAATGACATTCTGGATTTAATGTACTGGGGGTACAATTAATGAACAAGGGGATCCTTTATGCGGTCCTATCCTATCTGGCATGGGGGTTTTTGCCTTTATACTGGCGCCTGTTTACCGCGATACCCGCGTGGGAAATATTGGCGCATCGTATTGCCTGGTCCTTTGTGTTTGTGGCCGTTCTCGTGACCGCCTCGAAGCAGTGGCAGCGGCTAAAGAGCGTAGGCTCCAGCCGAAGAGGTCTCATCGCCGTAGTTCTCTGCTCCATTCTGATCAGCTCGAACTGGTTTCTGTTCATTTGGGCCGTCAACAATAATCATGTGATCGAAACGAGCCTCGGGTATTATATGAATCCCCTGATCAGCGTTTTGTTCGCGGTGGTCTTCCTGAAAGAACGGCTGTCGCCGGGACAGTGGCTGTCCATCGTTCTGGCCGGCGTCGGCGTTCTGATCATGGCCCTTCAATACGGACAGATTCCGTGGGTAGCCATTTCTTTGGCCGTTACTTTTTCCTTATACGGACTTGCCAAAAAAATAGCCAACCTGGATGTCCTGCTGGGTCTGACCGGAGAAACGATTATCGCGCTTCCCGCCGCAGTTGCCTACCTGATCTACGTTCAGTCCCACGGAGCGGGAATCTTCGCTTCCCTGGCGCCTTTCTCGGCTGTGCTGCTCCTGCTCGCGGGCGTAGCGACAGCAACACCTTTATTCTTGTTCGCCAAAGCCATGCAGCTGCTCCCGTATTCACTCGTCGGGTTTATCCAGTATATCGCTCCGACGACAAGCCTGCTGCTTGCCATTTTCCTGTTTAACGAACCGTTCTCACAGATCGAATTGGTCAGCTTTTCCTTCATTTGGCTGGCTTTGATCATCTATTCCTTCGTGACGTTCCGGAAATCGAAAGCGGGGGTTATCCCCGTCAGGCAGGTGGACGTACAAAAGAACGCAATCGCTGGCAACAAATAACGATAGGAGGTTAATGCGATGAAAGTGCTGAATCACCCGGACCGCCAGGATATTCAATTGTCCTCGGTCCTGTATGCGCTCAGCGATCCTATCCGGTTGTACCTTGTGGATGTGATCCATAAATCGGGCGAACGGAGATGCGGCGATATTGCCGTTCCCGTCGTCAAATCGACGCTTTCCCACCATTACCGGACACTCCGGGAAGCCGGCATCCTTCACGTTCGGGTGCAGGGCACCCAGCGCATCTCCAGCGTCCGCACAGAGGATCTGGAAGCCCGCTTCCCCGGCCTGCTGGCCTCGGTGTTGAACGCCTATCACGCCTCTGGGGAGGCGGAACGGTTAACAGCATCGATCGAAGCCTCTCGCAGAGAAGCGACGCAGAGCTGAAACGTCCGGCGGGTTACAGCGGTACCGGGTAATCGTTGAAAGCCAGGGAATCCACATAACTGGGGAGCGGTTCCTACTCGAGTGACTGTTTTCTGCCCAAGTGTCGTTTCCTAATCGAGAGACCGTTTCCTATTCAAGTGCCTGTTTCCTAACCGAGTGACCATACCCTACCCGGACGAGGCAAGGACTGCATCCTTTCTTCAGTCGAACGGGAAAAACTCCCTTTTATTATCGCAAATCGAGCCTAACCCGGACCATGAGCAGGAAAAACTCCAGCTTATTTGCCGGTTTTGATTCATTTTCGGGAAAACGCAGGATTAAGAGGGAGAAATTCCAGTTTATGCTTGGCATAAGGTACTCTAGGGAAAAATAAACGGGAGAAATTCCGTTTCACGCTCTTTAAATCCATCCACGCAAAAAAACCTCTCCGGGTTAAAATGGAAGGTTCGCCAACCCATTCCAACCTAACGGAGAGGTTCTTTTTATATTCAATCCTATCGCTGGACCCAATCATTAGATACAGCAGCAGCAATCCAGGCGAATCGCCTCGTTCATAAGGCACACGCCCCAGCAAGCCGCTGGCCGGCTCCTGCGATCATAGTCGCCGCCCTGCCCGGTTCACCCGAACCGCTGCCGGTACCCGCACCGGCGGCACAGCTCCTCCACCGCTTCCCTGCGAGAGAAGCCGTAGAACAACCGGTTCGCCCGTTCTCCCTCCACGATGTCGGAGAACGGCGTCTCGTTGACGTTGCCGAGGTTAATGACGCCTTCACCGTCCAGGCAGCAGGGCACCACCGTTCCGTCGACCAATATGGCGGCCTGGCTGCGAAGGGCGTGACAGAAGCCTTGGCCATCATCCTCAGGCGCGGTAAGACTGGGCCACTGAAACTCATGGTCCTGGTTCAGAAAGATCCGCTCGGCAATCTTCACGCTGCTGCCGGGAACGATCTTTTCCTCGATCCGGTAGTCCAGGCCGAATGCAGATTCCAGCACGGACAGCGTCTCACGGTTGCGGTTTCTCTGCAGATTCGTCAAATTGTCCAGCGTGAGATTCCACAGCCGGAAGGAGATGAAGACGCCCTGCGCAGCAGCCTCCTTGGCAAATGCAATGATTTGACCAAGATAGCCATCGCGGTCCTCAGAGCCCTCATGCCCGTCGAAGCTGTGCAGCGAGAAGTTCATCTGCCGCAGCGCCGGCTTCCCGAGCAGCTTGGGCCCCGCCTTGCAGATCAGCGTGCCGTTGGTCGTGATGTTGACCTTGAAGCCTTTGTCATGCGCGGCATCCAGCAGCTCGTGAATTCGCGGATGCAGCAGCGGCTCGCCTTTGACATGAAGATAGATATGCGACGTATGCGGCCTGATCTCATCCAAAATGGCATTGAACGTTTCCGTGTTCATAAACTTCGCTTGCCTTGCCGTTTGCGGGCAAAAGCTGCAAGCCAGATTGCAGACGCTTGTAATCTCGATGTATACCTTTTTAAATGTCTTCAAGCTCCGCTCTCCGTTTCTCTTACCATTGATCCGCGGCGTAGCGGAGTCCAAGCTGTCGCCGCGCATCCTCCATAATTTCCGCCGTCGCCAGCGAGCTCGCATGCGAATTGACGGAGCTCTCGCGTTCTCCCGCCTTCAACAGGCGGATAAACTCCTCAGCTTCGTAGTACATCGACTCATAGGTCTGCGGCAGGGTCAGTTCCTCGACAATTCCGTCTCTGTAGCGAATCTTGACCTCGTACGGCTGACTGATCTTGTCAATGATCATCGTGCCGTTCTCGCCCTGAATTTCCGCCGGCAGATAGGATTCGGTAATTTTGGAGTACATCACGACGGCATCCATATCGCCGTAACCCATAACGATGCTGCCCTCGCCGTCAACGCCGGAGGATAGCATTACACCTGTCGCCTTCACCGTATCCGGCTTCCCGAACAGCACGACCATGGGATAAAGACAGTAAGTGCCGAGGTCCATCAGAGAGCCGTTAGAGAACGCCGGATTGAAGGCATTCAGCACCGTCCCCTGAAGGAAAGCGTCATACCGTGAGGAATACTGGCAGTAGCTGGCGAAGTACCGCCGAACCCGGCCGATTTTATAAAGGTTCTCCTTGATAATGTTGAAGTTGGGAACGAGTGTCGATTTCATCGCTTCCATGAACAGCACATTATTGCGCCGCGCGGCTTCGATAACGCTTCGCAGCTCGGCCGCGTTGGATGCGGCGGGTTTCTCGCACAGCACATGCTTGCCGTGATTGATGCATGTAATCGCATGCTCCGCATGGAGCGAATTGGGACTGGCGATATAGACGGCATCGATTTCGTCGCTTGCCGCCATCGCCGCAAGATCGGTGTATACGGAGGCTCCGGCGTATTTCGCGGCGAATGCTTTCCCCTTCTCTTCGCTGCGGGAATACACGGCGGTCAGCAGAAAATCTTCATTTTCCAGTCCCGACTCCAAAAAGCGGTCCGTAATCCAGTTGGTTCCGACTACGCCAAAACGAATGGTCATGCAGCTATCTCTCCCTTGAATGGCATTCTTTTATTCCTTATCCGATCTCGGCGGATAGCGTATAGAACGCCTCGAGCTGTCTTGCGATCTCGGCCTTGTCATGCTCCACCACGGTCATATGCTGCGGCAGCGCCGACAGACCGGCGATCTGCGCCGGGAATTCCTGGCTGATCTTCAGCAGGGAGATGGCTTCGTCGAACTTGGCAGGATGCGCGGTCGCGAATGTAATAGCGATCTCGCCCGGCCCGTTATACGCTTCGTAAGCGGCAATGCCGCAGGCGGTATGCGGGTCAAGCAAATAGCCGGATTCCTGCTTGTACTTGCCAATGACGTTCAGACACTCGTCATTCTTCACGCCAAGCGCGGCAAATTCGGTCTGTACCTGCTCAAGCAGCGCCGAATCAACCGTAATGACTCCTTCACGCTGGAGTTTCGCCATGTAATCGGATACCTTCGCGGAGTCCTCGCCAAGCAGATAGTACAGGTACCGTTCGAAGTTGCTGGCCACCTGGATGTCCATCGAAGGGCTGTGCGTGCTTTTGAAATCGCCGGGCTTGTACTCTCCGGTCTTCACGAACCGCTCCAGAATGTTATTCTCGTTCGTGGCGATGATCAGCTTGCCGATCGGCAGACCCATCTTCTTGGCGAGATAGCCGGAGAAAATGTTGCCGAAGTTACCGGACGGCACGCTGATATTGACCGTCTTGCCCTGCACGCTCTGCGGCAGATGCAGATAGGCGTAGAAATAATAGACAGTCTGGGCCAAAATCCGTACAAAGTTGATCGAGTTGATCGCCCGCAAATGGTACTGGCTCTTGAAGTCCAGATCTGCGAACAGCTCCTTGATGACTTGTTGACAGTCGTCGAAATTGCCTTTAACCGACAGGTTAAGCACATTGGCATCGTCCACCGTCGTCATTTGCAGCTCCTGCACCTTGCTGACCTTGTTATGGGGATGCAGAATGCAGATCTTGATGCCTTCCTTGCCGCGAACGCCCGCAATGGCCGCCGCTCCGGTATCGCCGGAGGTTGCGCCAAGGATATGAATAATTTCGCCCCGCACTCTGGAAATATAAGAGTACAGCTCGCCCATGAACTGCAGCGCGACATCCTTGAAGGCAAAGGTCGGCCCGTGGAACAGCTCCAGCACATACAGCGAATCATTGATTTCCTTAAGCGGTGTCACTTCCGGATGGCGGAAGGAAGCGTAGCTCCGCTCGACCATATCCTTCAGGTCGCCGTCCGGAATTTCGCCGTTCGTATAGTAGGAGAAAATCTTCAGGAACAGCTCCTGAAAGCTTAAGGAGCGCCACTCCTCCAGTGTCTGTGCGGACACGGAAGGAATCACGTCCGGAATCATCAATCCGCCGTCATCGGCCAGGCCCATCAAGACCGTATCGATAAAACCTTTCGGTTCGACCTTGCCTCTAGTGCTAATATATTGCATTTTTCTACTCAGCCCCCTGAATTTCGCGCTTTCGAATTTACCTTATATATTAACACGTTTATGTGTTAAAGTCCGGTGAATATTACACGATTTCGCCTGTTTTGCGCTTTTTAACGTTTCGCCGCCTTTACAGGTCCGTTTTCTGAAGCTCTTTCCAGACAGTCTTGTTGCTGTACTGCTTCTCTTCGCTGACGTCCTGCCCGAACCAATCCGGCGCTTCGAAGCTCTGAGCCTCCTCCAGGGAGTGAAATTCGACTTCGACAACCGTCAGCTTCAGTTGATGGTAGACATCGATTTCCAGCGTTATGCCGTTCCATTCGCCGGTAATCCGTTCCTTGATCAGCGGCACCGCCCGGACGGCCCGAATCATCTGCTCGTACAGGCCCTGCGAGATTTCGTATTCGATTTCCTCCCGGCTGATGCCCAGCCCGTTCTTGAAGGTATGCGTGTAATGCACCTCGCCGGAAGCGAGATCTTCGATTTTGCGCACGCGCAGCTCCTGCGGCCCGTCAATCGCCAAATAGGTCTGCTCAATGCGCTGCCGGCTGTGAACAGTCAGCTTCCCCTCCTGAACGAGCTGCTGCGGAAACTCTGGAAGCAGGAACTTGCGCTCGATTTCCATTGCCATCACTATTTCTCTCCTTTTCACGTGGTCAGGTTAATAAATTGTAAAATGGGGCTCAAAGGAAGTCAATCCGGGAACAATTTGCTAAAATAGAAGAATCGGTGCGTCAAAATCGCGCCAGTCCAACATATACGGAGGCAACTTTTGTGGATTATATCATACTGGACATTGAATTCAACGGCCGTAAGTTTGCCAGCGAGCATCCGATGGAGGTTATCGAGATCGGGGCCGTGCGGCTTGATGCTTCCCTTCGTCCTGTCGACGAGTTCACTTCGCTGATCAAACCCGTGTATTTCGCTACGCTGAACTCTTTCATTAAGAAAAAAACGGGGATTCCGCAGGAAGAAATCGATATCGCCCCCCGCTTTCCCAAAGTAATCTCCGCCTTCCTGCGCTGGCTCGACCAAAGTCCGGATGGCGTGCTGCTGCTAACCTGGGGCGGTGAAGATATGAAGCGCATTATCCAGGACACCCGCATGCATAAGCTGGACGACACCTACTGGCTGAAGACGCCGTACTACGATCTGCTCAAAGGTCTCCTGCGCGCCCGCGGCCTGAAGAACGATATCAGCGTGGAAAGCGCCATGGAGCTTCTGGGCCTGGAATCCGCCGGCTCCGCGCACCGGGCGCTGGGCGACGCTCGCATGACGGCAGATATTTTCCGCGGGATTTACAGCGAGCTGGATCTGGATCAGGTGAAATACTACAAAGACACCTTCTCCAACGCCCGGGAGCGCAAGATGGTCAAGATCGCGATCAAAGCAATTCTGGCGCAAAAGATCATCCCCACCTGGGAGCTTGTCGTGGAGCATTATTTTACAGGTAAAACTCCGCTGGACGACCCGCGCAAGGCCGAGGAGCTTCAGCGTTTCTTTGCCGCGGAGCTTGAGAAAGCCACCTCCCGTCCCGCAATCTCTCCTTCCCCTTCCCCGGCCAACCGGCTGAGTCAAAGCTAAAGAATAGCCGCCCTTCCTTTTCGGCAGAGCCCTTGCTTCTGCACCCTCAAAAGAGCACCAATCGGTGCTTTTTTTATACTGAAAAAAGGTTTGACATTGACGCTGCGTAAAGGTGTACATTGAGCTTGTGAGGAGGTGCCATCACGGAATACACAGTGCAAAAACTCGCGAAGCTTGCGGGGATCAGCGCGCGCACGCTGCGTTATTACGATGAATTCGGGATTTTGAAACCGTCACGGATCAACTCCTCCGGTTACCGCATCTATGGCCGGCCCGAGGTCGATCTGCTGCAGCAGATTTTATTTTACCGCGAGCTGGGTCTAAGTCTGGAGAACATTAAGGCTATCGTAACCTCGCCCTCGTTCGACGGGACGAAAGCGCTGAGGACGCATCATGGCAGGCTGCTCGCCAAAAGAGAACAACTCGACCGGCTGATCTCGAATGTGGAGATAACGCTGGCCGAAAGGGAAGGAAGGATTACAATGAGCGACACCGAGAAATTTGAAGGCTTTAAACAAAAAATGATCGAAGACAACGAGCAGGCCTACGGCACGGAAGCGCGCGGGAAATACGGCGACGAAGCCGTCGACCGGTCCAATAAACAGCTGATGAACATGACCGAGGAGCAGTATGCGGCCGTTCAAAAAATGGAAGAGGACATGTTCGCTTCGTTGGCTGAAGGCATGAAGACCGGCGATCCCGCCGGTGAGGCCGCGCAGCTAGCCGCCGATCTCCATCGGCAGTGGCTCACATTCTTCTGGGGCAGCTATTCCCCGGAGGCCCATGCGGGGGTCGCACAGATGTACGTGGAGGACGAACGCTTTACCGCCTACTATGACAAGCGCGGAGCGGGGCTTGCCCGCTTCCTTAGAGACGCCGTACACGCCTACACGTCCAAATCAAACTGAAGAATTTATCGAGTTTCGCTAGGCTAAGCCAGGGCAAAATGTTTTTTTCTCTGGCTTTTTTATCTGCATATTCATTTACCGCGTCGCACCAGTCCCCCCTTTACGGCAGTGCTTCTTCGGTCAGGCAGGGCAAAAAATTTAGATCGAATAAATGGGACTTTTGTTGTATGATGGGTGGGATTGGATAATAACCCCTGGGTAATTAAGCCCTGGTAGGTTGGTCTTAAGTCAATCTGTAGAATAAGAAACGGCAAATCCGTACGAAAGTCGGAGACGCAAAGCCACGGGTCTAAGCAAGGTCGCTCCTTGTATGACAGCCGGGTTACCTATATCTCTTCACGGGTTGGCTTTTTTGTTTTGCCATTAATTAAGTTATGAAAGGGAGATTGTATGTTGGGAAGGTTACTAGGTAGAGTTGCATTCATCATTATGTTTTTTGTAGTGCAAGTCTTATCTTTCTCGGGGCTCTCGTATGCAGAAAGCCAAGCTTCATTACATGACATTAATCGTCATTGGGCCGAGGAAGAAATAAAAGAATGGATAGGCAATGGATTGATCTCGGGCTACGCCGATCGAACCTTTCAACCTGATAAAGTCATCACCCGGGCAGAATTCATATCGCTGGCGAACAAAGCGTTTGGTTTTTCCCATAAGTCTGACCAGACCTTTAAAGATGTCCCGCAGGGAAAATGGTTCTACAACGATGTATCCAAAGCCAAATTTACAGGCTACATCTCGGGGTTCGGAGACGGCACCCTCAGGCCTGACCAACCGATAACGAGAGAAGAGTCTGCCAAAATCATTTACCAGCTTATGCAGCTGGAAGAGGGGACAGTAACGAGAGATACTGAAGCCTTTCAGGATGAACAGCAAATGTCTGCCTGGAGTAAACCATACATAAAAGCGGTTGCTTCCAAAGGTTATCTGAAGGGATATCCGGATAAAAGCTTCCGTCCTCAGAAACCCATCACAAGAGCTGAAGCTGTAGTGGTGCTAGATCAAGCTGTAGGTCAATTGATACACCAGCCTGGAACCTATGATCTGAAAAATACGGTTGGCGGGAACTTAACGATCAACAGCGGCGGAGTCACCCTAAAGAATGCTGTCATTAAAGGCGACCTCATCCTGGCAGCGGGAATTGGCGAGGGCGAGGTGCTGCTTGATCACGTAACCGTTGAAGGAAGAACCATTGTGAACGGCGGCGGGGAGAACAGTATCGTCATTCAAGACTCTATGATGAACCAGGTGATGGTTCAAAAGGATCTCGGACGAGTCAGACTTTTTACGAAGGGCGATACAAGCATCAGCAGCACTGTCGTCAAATCGGGAGCGAAGCTGGAAGAAGACCAGGGAAACGAAGCCTTTAAATCGGTTTCCGTTGAAAGTACGTCAGTCAATGATGTCGTGCAATTTGAGGGCACTTTTGCAAAAGTCGCAGTAAAAACGACGGTAACGATCGAAATTTACGATCAATCCACCATAGCTCTGCTTGAAACTTACACAGGTTCAGAAGGGTCCGCTATCAAGCTGCTGGATACTGCCGTATTGAAGGAGATCATTCTGCAGGCAGCCGCGAAGATCACAGGAGAAGGAACTATCCTTAAAGCCGAGATTAATGCGGAAGGTGTTAGCTTCGAGCAACTCGTACAGGAGTATATTCTCTCGGAGACGGTGAAGGTCGTGGTAATTGGCGGGAAGGAAGTAGGAAGCAGCAGCCCGGTTCCGACGGTTCCTTCGCCAGGAGCAGGGGGCAATCCTCCGGGGCCTGTATCTCCCGCGCCCGCATCTCCGGCGCCCGTATCTCCCGCACCCGCATCTCCGGCACCCGCATCTCCGGCACCCGCATCTCCGGCACCCGCATCTCCGGCACCCGCATCTCCGGCACCCGGACAGCCGCCTGTAGGGCAGCCTGCCCCCGAACCGGGTAAGGTACTGGATATTAGAGCTGCTTTTATTGTTCAGGACAAGCTATACACCCTGTATCAGGCAGACGATGATTATTCGGCCGTAAAATGGAAGGTCACAAATTCGGTCACACAGGACACGTACCAGACCGAATATGCCGAAACGGTACAAGACGTTGGAATCTACAGCATCCCGGGCGGAGCGCTTCCTCCGGCGTCGTATAACGTCACTAATCCGAATTCGTCTCAGCATTATTCAGGAGTTATGTTATCCAGCGTTACGGTTAACGACAGCGTGTATGCTAAAGTTTATTATAGCGGCACCGAGATGATCTCTTATCAAATCAATGACTGCTACACCGTCCATGATCTTGACAACCAGATGCCGGCACAAGCGGTTCCGCTCGCTGCTGGGGATACCTTGGCGATGGTTTATGGAGATCAGTTTGAGGTCTTTGCAACCTGGAACGGGAGCGGCTGGGAGCTTAAAGCGATTAACGATCAATTAGAGGCGCCAACCCATCTAACGGCATCGACGGTATCGAATAAGGCGATCGCTCTGCAATGGGATCCGGTTACAAATGCGGATCAGTACCACATTTATTACAGCGCAACACCTACGGGCGAGTTTGTTCCCTTAAAGGATCAGGACGGTCAACCTCTTACCGTAACGGGCACGACTTATGTTGACGGTACGAATCTTCCGCATACAACAAGATATTATGTGGTTACTGCGGCGAAAGCCGGAGTCGGCATGGAATCGGGACCAAGCAGCGTTGCTAGTGCCACAACCTATTATAATGCGCACATCGGCTTGGATTTTCAGATAACGGATACGGTCAGACACCCGTCGGAGCCGATCCTCTATATCACGGATAAACTGAATAAGAAGCTGTATCGCGTCAATTACGCAACGGGCGAGAAAGACTCAATTTCCTTTACCCTTGCACCGGAGAGTATCACGTATGCAGATGGTAAAATCTATGTGTCCTTGCTGAAAGCGGAGCATTCTTCCTATACAGATATCGCGCAGCAGCAAGGAGCAATTGCGGTAGTGGACGCTGCCACCTTTACGCTTACGGGTACGCACGATATTGCAATTGACCCGTACGATATCGCTGCCGATCGTTCCGGCCATCTTTACGTGGCCTCGGGTTCAGGACAGTGGACCGAGATCAAATCGTATGCTTTAAACACCTTTGCGGAGATAGCGTCCAGTAGTATTAGGCAAGCGAGCTATATCCAAATGCACCCTGTATGGAATAAGCTCTATACGATTACAACGGATACGTCGCCGAGAGACCTTAGTGCCTATAATGTAACGAACGGACAATTCGTTGAGGCATCCTATCCTGGCGGGTATGATTCACCGTATCATGGCGATTACTCGATGGCGACGAACTTTACGATTTCTCCGGACGGAGCTTATATCTTTAACGGGTCCGGCAGCGTATTTATGGCTACAAACAACAAGTACGACGATATGAAATATGTATACGGACTTGGACAAGCTTACGCCGATATCGCTTTTGATCTGCCAAGCAGCAAGTTTTATACGGCGAAGAACAATGCAGTACAAGTATATGATTACAGCAACTTTAAGCAAACCGGTCTATATCATTTGGACGGTACCGCAAAATACGTGTTTAACGATACCGATAAGTTATTAACTATATCTGTTTTTGCAGGAAAGAATGTAATTGAAATCGTAGAAAAGAATACATTTGAAGCGGCCCCGCCCGCTCCGGTGTCCGGTATCCAGCTGGATGGCAGGGTGGTAGACATTGCATACGACTCCGCCAATCAGAAAGCTTATGCCATCGATGAAGCGTTCAACAATCTGTATATGGTAGATCTTCAAACACAGACTGTGTCTAACACGGTCAAGCTTCCGTATCGTCCGGCTGGATTGACTTTATCGGAAGACGGTTCCAGCCTCTTTATCGTGAATGACGATCTGAATCAGCTCGTAACGGAAGTTCGTCTATCTGACCTCAAAGTTGTAAGACATCTGCCATACACGTCAGTTAAGGATTCCGGTGATTTCTCGGACAGACATATCTATCATAAATCGGGATTGCTGTATGTTGTTATGGGCAATTGGGAGCCGACGCTGCTCGTGTTTAATTCGGCAACCTTTGCATCTGTAAACTACGGAACTGCGGTTAAAGGAGTTGGAGAACTGGCTTTCTCCGGCGACAAGAGCAAAATCTTTTACTGGTATCAGTATGGCTGGAATGCCGGAAATGCAGGCTCCAATGTATTTACGTATTCTGTGAGCGGCAATAGCTTAACGGAGTTGGGCCAATCCAATCTAGGTTACCCGGATTTCTTAAGAGATCCATTGGATACTCCTGTTCTGCTGCTGGAGGGTCAAGGAAAGCTGGTCGTGAAGAATAAGGTGTTTGATCTGAGTGATGTTTCGAAGGTCATCGGCACATTACCGGAACCAATCTATGCAGTGAATTCTACCGGTGAGCTGTTGGTTGGTAAAAACGGGATATACGATTCGGCTACGTATCAGAAGGTAGAAGCATTGTCGCTAGGCCAGGCAACGGAAATCTTCTTCGATCAGAACGGGAAGCTGTATTATTTCGTAAATGGCGAGTTAAAGTCTATACAGAAGTAAAAAGAGTATGACAAAAAAAGGCACAGGGAGGCATCCCCGTGCCTTTTTTCATGCGCCCTCCAGCTGCGCAGCCGGGATGACCTTTCCCTGCCCGAGCCGCCTATTCCGCTCCCCCCGCCTCGCTTTCCTCCTCCATTTGCTTGTACAGCTTGATCTTGTCCTTTACTTTCCCCATGTTCTCCTCAAGCCGCTCCATCTGGCGGGCCACCCGGTCCTGGTGCGCTTCCAGCATTGAGCGTCTTGTTTAGGGGAATCTGCACTGCATTCCTTACACTGGATTTCCGCGCGTACTAAATGCGATGCTGACTGCGAAGGCCGTATTTCAGGAACGCGGAGTGCTCACGGCCGAAAGCTGAAGCGGCGGACAAAGCGTCCGGGCCTCTCCCGTCTGACGGCATAACGATTAACGATGCTTCCCTTGTCAAGCGCCGCCGGATTTTTCATTTCTCGCAAAAGAACCCGTTGTCCAGCCTGTGATTGTCAACGGGTTCGTTCTTTTCATTATTGGCTGCGGTGCAGCAAGGACAGCACTTGGCGAAGCTCGCTTACCGCAATCTGGCCCGGGGCCGATGCCTTCTTCGCCGCGCCGAACGTCAGGGCGGACCCGAACACTTCTCCGGCGAGACGGCTGATCACGCCGATTCCCGACATGGACATCGTAATCACCGGGCGGTCGGCGTATTTTTCCTTCATGATGTGGGTCGCTTCAAGCAGGGTCAGCACGTCGAGCGGATGATTCGGCATCACCGCAATCTTGGGAATGTCCCCGCCAAGCTCCTGGGCCTTCCGCAATCGGAAGATGATCTCCTCTTTATCCGGCGTCTTGTCGAAATCATGGTTGGAAACAACGACAAAGACGCCCTGTTTGTGCGCCCCGTCGATCAGCGCCTTAACCGTCTCATCGCCAGTAAACAGTTCAACATCGATCAGATCGACCAGCCTTGTCCCGGCAATTGCCTGGTTAAGCGCTGCGTAATACTCCGTGCTAATCTCCTTTTCCCCGCCTTCTCTGGCGCTGCGGAACGTGAATAACAGCGGAAGATCGGGAATAACGGAACGGATGGCGGCAAGCGCCGCTTTTACCGCTTCGATATCCTCGGCCTGTTCAAAAAAATCCACTCGCCATTCCACCACATCGCATTCCAGCGATTTCAGCGCTTCCGCCTCTTCCTTCAGCTCGTCAGCAGTTACGCCAACCAGAGGAACGCATATTTTCGGCTCGCCTTCGCCGATGATGACTTGTTTTACAGTTACTGTGCCGCTCATTCTTCCAACTCCTTCGTCTTTCGGTACCCGGGCCTGAACGTTCTTCAGGCTTTTGTTACATTACTCCTTAAGGTAACGCATATTTACGATTATAGCCAGCCTAACGAAGGAACAAATGAAACCTTACCGCTAAACGGTCTTAACCAACCTCTAAGTGAAAATGTTCACATGATCTCTATATAGGACATGTTATGCTAAATTCAATAAAATGGAAAGGAGCGGCCACATGAACTTGCGGCATTTGCAGTACTTTCAGGTGATCGCCGAAATGGAGCATATTACGCAGGCGGCTGTGAAGCTGTCCATTACTCAACCCAGCCTCAGCCATGCCATCTCCGAACTGGAAAAAGAACTGGGAACCTCCCTGTTTGAGAAACAAGGCCGAAATATCCGGCTTACCAAATATGGCAGGCTTTTTCTAGGCTATGTCAACCGCGCTCTGGACGAATTGGAAAAAGGCGAGAAGCGGCTGCGCGAGCTGACCAGTCCCTCTGCCGGGGTGGTTGATCTTGCCTTCATCGGCACGCTGGGCACGCATTTCATACCGGCGCTGGTGCAATCTTTTTCCGTTATGGAGGAACATCGTCAAATCTCCTTCACTTTCCATCAGGGATCGACGAGAAAGATGATTCAGGGCCTCAAGGATGATCTCTACGATATCGCCTTTTGCGCTTATGCGGAGCGGGATCCCGAGCTGGAGTTTGTCCCCCTGGCGGAGCAGGAACTGGTCGTGATCACCCCGAGCAATCATCCGCTGACCGGATCGGGCAGCGTCGAGCTTAAGGAAATCGCTGCTTATCCCCTGGTATATTTTGCTGAATCGAATGAGCTGCGGCCGATTCTCGACGGTCTGTTCGCCAAAGCAGGCGCAAGGCCGAATATTGTCTGCGAATTGGAAGAGGACAGCGCAATGGCCGGTCTGGTGTCGGTGGGTTACGGCATTGCGGTGATGCCCCGTTTTTCCGCTCTGGCTCATTACGATGTCGACGTTCTAAGCGTTGCTTATCCGGCTTACGATCGCTTTATTTATGCAGTGAGCGTGCGCAGCCGCTATCTGTCGCCCGCGGCTTCGGAATTCCGCAATTTCGCCATCCGCTACGGACGAGAGTTTTTTGCTGCGCACAAACCGGTCTGAGCCTATCCACAAGTTCTTTTGGAGAAAACGGTCATGACCGCTTCGGCCGCACCTGGATACGGCTATTGCTTCCCGCGGTTCTGCACCGACTCCTCCAGGAACCGTTCAACTTCTTCAAGATATGGCAGAGAAGCGACCGCTCCGGCTTTGCCTACGGCGAGCGCGCCGACCGCGTTGGCGAAGACGACCGCTTCTTCCAGCGTTCGGCCCTTTGCCAACTGAACAGCAAGCGCCCCGTTGAACGAATCCCCTGCCGCAACGGTGTCCACCGGCTGAACGGGAAATCCGGGAACATGGACCGCACCGTTCTTGTTGACGATCAAGGCCCCCTTCGGACCGAGCGTCATAATCACATGCTGAACGCCTTTTTGCAGCAGAATCTCCGCCGCTTCCCGGGCGCTGTCGACACTGTCCACCGTGATGCCGGACAATAACCCCGCCTCCGTCTCATTGGGCGTAAGAATGGTAACGAGCGACAGCAGCCCGGCGCCAAGCTCCCTGGCCGGAGCTGGATTCATGATAACCGGAACGCCGTGCCGGTGCGCAATTTCGGCCGCATGCTCCACCATGTTCAGATCCATTTCCAGCTGCAGCACCAGCACCTCGGCTTCGCTGATGACCGGCTCCATGCCGGCGATATCCTCCGCAGAGAGCGCAAGGTTGGCCCCGGGTACAACAATGATCCGGTTCTCACCGTCTTCTTCAACAACGATGGAGGCCACCCCTGTCGACTGTTCGGCAAGCTCGGCGATGTGCCGGGTATCTATATGTTCCCCCCGCATAACCTCCAGCATCTCGCGGCCGAAGGCATCCTGCCCTACACAGCCGATCATCGTGACTTCTCCTCCCAGCCGGGCCGCCGCTACGGCCTGATTGCCCCCTTTTCCCCCGGGAGACAGTATAAAGCTCTTGCCAAGCAGGGTTTCTCCGGGACCCGGAGCGCGTCCGGTGCGAACCGTCATATCCATATTCAAGCTGCCAACTACTACGATCATATGCGATCCTCCGTCCACCTGATTTTTAAGTTTTACTCTATATTAGAGCCTGCCGCGCCTTTTATCAAACCAGGCTTTTCCAAGGCCGGCAGCTCCGGAAAACATTAACAAAAACGTAGTTACGTGGGCGTCCGATTTATGCTAAAATAGTTATGCAATCGTTTTCAAAAGGCGGTCCGCATTGTTCGGCACAAACGTTTGCATCCACGATAAAGCCAGGAGAATTCGTTGCAATTCAATCTAATCCGAAGATTAGGGAGGCTTATCCGCTTGAGTGAGAAGAACTTACCGACAGTCGCTTATTTCAGCATGGAGTACGGCCTGCACTCCGATTTTAAAATGTACGCCGGAGGGCTCGGCATTCTGGCCGGCGATTACATCAAGGGCGCCAAGGATATCCATGCCCCGATCATTCCCATCGGCCTGAAATGGAAGCAGGGCTATACCGACCAAAGAATCGACGCGAACGGCAATCCGTATGATTCCTATCACAACTATGTCTACGACTTTCTCGAAGATACCGGCGTGAAAGTCACCGTCAAAATCCGCGGCCTCGACGTAATATGCAAAGTATGGAAGACGGAGCATTTCGGCAACAACCCGCTTTACCTACTGGACACGGACATTCCGGAGAATGCCGACGCCTGGATCACCGGCCAGCTGTACGGCTGGTTCGGAGAAGAGCGGATCGCCCAGGAAATTGTGCTCGGCATCGGCGGAGTAAAGGCCCTGCGTGCGCTGGAAATCCCGGTGGATGTGTATCATTTTAACGAAGGGCATGCCGCGCTGGCGGCGGTTGAACTGATCCGCGAAAAAATGACCGGCGGCGACACCTTCGAAGAAGCTTGGAAAGCGACCCGGCAGGAGGTTGTGTTCACCACGCATACCCCAATCAAAGAAGGCAACGAGTCGCATCCGCTCAGCCGTCTGGAGTATATGGGCGCCTTCAACGGGCTGACCCGCAGCCAGATGGAGCGCATCGGCGGGGAGCCGTTCAATATGACCGTCGCCGGTCTGCGCCTCTCCCGTATCTCCAACGGGGTAGCTAAGCTCCACGGCGAGACGGCGAACAAAATGTGGAAGGAAGTTCCCGGCCGTTCACCGATCATTGCCATCACCAATGCCATTCATACGCCCACTTGGGTCGATGAACGCATCACCCGAGCCTACGAAGAGGGCGGAGACCTTTGGAGCGTTCATGCGGAGATCAAGAGCGAGCTGATCGGCTTCATTCAGGAGCGCTCAGGCATCCGGCTGAATGAGGACAATCTGCTAATCGGCTTCTCGCGCAGGGCCGCCCCATACAAGCGAAGCGATCTCCTCTTCTCGCGTCCCGACATTATCGAGCCTTTCCTCGAATCGGGCAAAGTGCAGATCGTCTTCTCCGGCAAGGCGCATCCGCTTGACGACACCGGCAAAAAAATCGTCAGCAACCTCGTCGCTATGATGAAAAAGTATCCGAAAAGCGTCGTCTTCCTGGAGAACTACGATATGACGATCGGGGCGATGCTAACGCGAGGCTCCGACGTATGGCTCAACAACCCGCGCAGACCGCTGGAAGCGAGCGGCACCTCCGGCATGAAGGCCGCCATGAACGGCGTACTTAACTGCTCCATCCTCGACGGCTGGTGGCCGGAAGCCTGTATCGACGGCGAGAATGGCTGGCAGATCGGCGACGGCTTCGAGACGACCGATTTTGAGCTGCTGGACCGGCATGACAGCGAAGCGCTGTACGATACGCTTTTAAACCGCGTCCTGCCGACTTATTACGAGGACCGCGACAAATGGACGCAGATGATGCGCCGAAGCATTGAGACGACCCGAACCGAATTTGCGACCAAGCGCATGCTGGAGGAATACTACAGCAAAATGTACATTCCCTCCTGACCGCCTGTGTCCACTCAAATATGTAACTTTACTTTCCCTACCGTCCGCGCCAGCGGGCGGTTTTTTGCTGTATCTGCCTCCCTCGTTCTCCCTTTGCAGATTCCGCTCCCCTTTATTTGTTTAAAATTATTATAAATAAAGATTGATTTTTATTAAATTAAAGTTATTATAATACTTATACTAAATCTAAATTATATGAGGTGATGTTTGCATGAGTTCAAACCGTAACCACTTAACGACCAGCTGGGGCGCTCCCGTAGGAGACAACCAGAATTCGCAGACCGCCGGCACGCGGGGCCCGACGCTGATCCAGGACGTTCACCTGCTGGAAAAGCTAGCCCACTTCAACAGAGAGCGCATCCCCGAACGCGTTGTGCATGCTAAGGGCGCCGGAGCCCATGGTTATTTTGAAGTCACCGGGGACATATCCCAATATACAAAAGCGGCCTTCCTGTCACAAATCGGCAAACGTACGCCCATGTTCATCCGCTTCTCTACCGTTGCCGGCGAATTGGGCTCCGCCGATACCGTCCGCGATCCGCGCGGCTTTGCCGTCAAATTCTACACCGAGGAAGGCAACTATGATCTCGTTGGCAATAATACCCCCGTCTTTTTTATACGCGACGCCATTAAATTCCCGGACTTTATCCATACACAGAAGCGCCATCCGCAGACCCATCTGAAAAATCCGACCGCCGTCTGGGATTTCTGGTCCCTTTCCCCCGAGTCGCTGCATCAGGTGACCATACTGATGTCCGACCGCGGCATTCCCGCAACACTGCGCCATATGCACGGGTTTGGCAGCCATACCTTTAAGTGGGTCAATGCGGAAGGCCAAGCCGTTTGGGTAAAATACCATTTCAAAACCGAGCAGGGCGTTCGGAACATGGATGTGGATACAGCGGCCCGGATCGCCGGCGAGCATCCTGATTACCATACCGAGGATCTGTTCAACGCGATTGCAAGCGGGGATTACCCTGCGTGGAAGCTGTACGTGCAGATCATGCCGATCGAAGACGCGGATACGTACCGCTTCGATCCGTTCGACGTCACCAAAGTCTGGTCTCAAAAAGACTATCCGCTGATCGAAGTTGGCCGCATGGTTCTGGACCGCAATCCGGAGAACTATTTTGCCGAGGTGGAGCAGGCCACCTTCTCCCCGGGCTCCTTCGTTCCGGGCATCGAGGCTTCTCCCGATAAAATGCTCCAGGGCCGTCTGTTCGCCTATGCCGACGCCCACCGCTACCGGGTAGGCCCGAACCATAACCAGCTCCCGATCAACCGTCCGCAGTGTCCGGTGCACAACCACCAACGCGACGGCGCGATGGCCTACGGCGACAACGGCGGCGCCTCCGCCTACTATGAGCCGAACAGCTTCGGCGGACCGAAGGAGTCACCGGAGCACAAGATTTCCCCGTTCAACGTCTCCGGGCAGGCCGCCAGTGTCGCTTACGATCATGACGACCACTATACCCAGCCCGGCGATTTGTACCGCCTGCTGAGCGAAGACGAGCGCGCCCGCCTTGTGCGCAACATCGTCGACTCGATGCGACCTGTCGAGCTTGTGGATATCAAACTGCGTCAAATCGGCCATTTCTACAAAGCCGACCCGGAATTCGGAACCCGAATTGCCGAAGGACTGGGCTTGTCCGTCCCAGCCGCCTTCTAATATCCCCAAGTTACCCCCATCACGGGGATAACAGCCGGGTTATCCCCGCATTCCCTGGGAATACAACAAGCGCAGGATCTGTCGATCCTGCGCTTGTTGTTTCTCTAAGATTCCGTAACTTGCGCTTCGCACGGCACCGCTTCCGGCAGATGCTCCTTTAGCTCATCGATAAATTTATGAAAAGCACTCGTCATGTACAGATCACGCCGCCGTATAAAAACCGTCGGAATTTCCCGGTACCTCTCCGGAAAGGGGTAGCAGCGGATGCCGTCCTTGACATTCAGCCTATTGTAATAAGATACAGGCAGTACGGCAAAGCCGATCCCCGCTTTTACACAGCCGAGCAGTCCTTCCATTGTGCCGAATTGCATCACTTTGGCCAGACGGTAGCCCTCGTCCCGGAGCCATTCCTCAAGCTGCAGCCGGTACATGCACTCCGGGTTCAAGATCAGCAGTGTCTTGTCCTGAATCGTCCGGAGCCCGAGAAAATCCATTGTTTCCGGCAGGATCAATCCCAGACGCTCGTTAATGACAAGCTCCTGAATAATGTCCGGATGCTCGACCGGCCCATCTACAAAGGCTCCGTTAACCGAATACTGCAGGACGGCATTGAGGAGCTGATCCGTTAATCCGATTTCCAGATGGACCTCAACCTCAGGAAACTTGCCGCGATACGCGGATAAAATAGAGGGCAGGCGTATGGCAGCCGTCGTATCGGAGCCGATCGTAATGGAGCCTTTGGGAATGGGTGAATCCAGTACCGCTTTTTCCGCCTCCTCCAGCAGGTTCAGTATCTTCTCCGTATACGTCAAAAGGGTCTGACCCGCCGAAGTCAGCGTAATCCCCCGGCTGTGCCGGTAAAAGAGCGGAGTCTTCAGCTCCTGCTCCAGCTGCTGAATCCTTGCCGTCACGTTCGATTGTACATAGTTAAGACTTTGGGCCGCTTTTGAAATGCTCCCTTCTTCGGCAACCGCCCTAAACACCTTCAGAAGTCCAATATCCATCCCGGCACGCTCCCCTCTTCCTAGCTATCAGCCACGGTGATGTCGTCCATCATTTCCCTTCATTATACATGATTCCCCTCTCCGATTATGATGGAATTACAAAAGAAATTTATTGAAGAGGAGCAAAAACCGATGGAAAATAAACGTTGGCGTTTTAAAGTGCCCGGAGCATCGGACAGCAAAGAGATCATCATGGATACCAGGGAAATCACGAGTGTGTATGACATTTTGAAAAAGCTGAGAAGCGCGGAAGAAGCAGTTCACCTTGAAAGAGTAACGGAGTCCCTCAGGAAACAAATCCAGAATCCCCTGACAAATCTGAAGCCGTATAAGAACAACTGTGGATGAAAAGTGAATAAAAAAAAGACCTCTGCAGCGCAGAAGTCTTTATGACGCAGTAAGCGGGTGATGGGAATCGAACCCACGCTATCAGCTTGGAAGGCTGAAGTTCTACCATTGAACTACACCCGCAAAGGTGAAAATCGGGATGACACGATTCGAACATGCGACCCCCTGGTCCCAAACCAGGTGCTCTACCAAGCTGAGCTACATCCCGTTATTAAGAAGTTAGGTATTG